>WGMT01000032.1 GCA_016124945.1 bacterium
CGTACGCACTCTTGCCTTGTTCGTACTCCGACACCACGTGTCGTTTGAATGCAACACTGTACTTCTTCAACACCTGTTTTGTCATCTCTTCAGAGTCTCCTTTGCTCGGCTGACTCTGTCAATCTATATCAGGATCGTACAGATAGACGATAGACGAAGATTGTCAAGCCTATTTCGCTGGATCGGAGAGATGCCGGATCTGCCGAGATGTCGAACTCAGTTAGTTGCTACGTAGAGGACGGCAACACTCTCTACACGTCGTCTGTCGTCCGTCGTCTGTCGTCCGTCGTCCGTCGTCTGTCGTCCGTCGTCTGTCGTCCGTCGTCTACCGTCCGTCGTCTACCGTCCGTCGTCAACGTTGTAGTAATCCGCGCACATACGGCACCGCTTGTCGGAATCCATCTTCTCCCGTGCGGCTGGCTTCTTCCAGGCTGACCCAGCCGGTGTAGCCGATGGCATGCAGCCGCTCGACCACAGCGGGGATGGGCGAGACGCCGGTGCCGGCGACGACAGGTTCGAAGCTGCCGGTCTGGCGCAGGTCGTTGATGTGGACGACGCCTAGGCGGTGTTGCACGGCGTCGAGGATCATGAGTGGATCGTCATTGCGCGCAAGGGGATTGGCGGTGTCGAAGAGGATACGCAGGCCGCTGCCTTCGGTGCGGCGCACGATTTCCAGGAAAATGTCGGCAGGCTGTGAGAAGTCGTAGTGCGTCCACCCGTAGCCGATGGTATGGTTCTCGTAGACAAGCACGACACCCATTTCGTCGGCGTGATCAAGGCAGGAGATGAGACCTTCGACGGCCCAGTTGATGCCGTCTTCGCGGGCGACGCCGGGGTGGGCCTGCCCGGCGGTGACACGTAGATACGAGACACCGAGCCGTGCCGCATCGTCGATCATGAGGCGCAGCGACGCCATTTGGCGCTTACGTTCCTCGGCATCAGGATGGGTAAAATCGGTGTAAGTCACCATCACAGGCACAGAGATGCCCACGTCCTGGGCCTGGCGGCGTAGGGTGTCAAGATCAGCTACGGCGCGAGAGGTGACATGAGCAACGCTGATGTCTGCGCCGTCAAGTCCTAGTTCGGCGGCAAAACGGAACCAATCGGCCAACGTGCGCTGGCCGGCGGTAATGTCGGCGTAGAGAGAAACAGGCAAACAACTTAGTTTCATCAGGAACTCGATTCCTCTTCTTGAATCTGTCCGAAACCCTCGGTTGTAGAATGTTCAGCAAAAAACAGGTCAGTGTGCTGCCGAGTGTCTTCGGGCAGGAGGTGGGGTTGTGGGGCCATACAAAGATCATACCGACGGAAGAATGAATTCGCAAACCGCACACAAAGTGTAGCACAAGTGGGGTGCCCTACTGTACCGAAATCCGATTTTGTGGCAAAGTATCGCCAAACCAGCCGAAATCCTGCGTTCCAAGTATTCCATCGGGCAGTTTTCCATCAGCGAATGATCTACCAGAGAGTAAGCCTCCGGAGAGTGTAAACATGGCAGAGACAAAGAATACCCCTCCCCCCAAGAAGCAGACACAGCGCCGATTGATCCCTGTGCTCGTAGTCCTGTTGATGTTGGCAGTGCTCATCTATATGACATGGGAAGAGACGAGCAACAGCCACGCGTTGGATCCTGATAGTGTTGTCGACCCGGTGCTTGGGGCGGCCAATGCGCCTGTGGTGATCACCAAATACAGCGATTTCGGCTGTCCGTCGTGTCGGGCCTGGCATCAGGCCGGTATTCGTGATCGCATTATGGCTCAGTACGGCGATCGGGTAAGTTTTGCGTGGAAAGATTTTGCTGTCATCGCTTTGCAGTCGCCGCGGGCGTCGCAAGGCGCGCACTGTGCCGGTGTGCAAGGCGCGTTCTGGGACTATCACGATCTTGTCTTCGAACAGTACAAGGGGATTGAAGAGGAAGCGATACGCAACTACGCGGTGACGCTCAACCTGGAGATGGCCCAATTTGATCAGTGCATGGATCTGGCGATGATGGAGCGCAAAGTGCGCACAAATATCGACGAAGCACGCCGCATGGGCTTGCGCGGCACACCCGGCTTTGCCATCAACGGGCGTCCGCTGCCTGGGCCACCGTCCTACGAACAATTGGTGACTTTGATCGAAGCAGAGCTAAACTGAAAAGAGGTGATTAGTGATTGGTGACTGGGGCAGATCTCACCTCTGCCCCAGTCACCAATCACCTCTTCTGCTAAACCAGATTATCTCGAATGTAATCGAAGTTGATGTCCTGCCCCAGCCCAGGTAGCTGTGACACGTGGACGTAGCCTTCGTTGTCCATGGGATCGTCGCGGCGGTTGAGCCAGGCCGGGACTTCCTCGTAGTCGATGAAGGGGTGGAGCAGCCCGCGTTCGTAGTAGCGCCCAGGGATCGACATGGCGCAAAGGATGTGAAGGTTCCCCGGCCCACCACCGTGGACTTCGACGCTGATGTTAAACGATTCGCACAGGTGAATCGTCTTCATGGCCGGGGTAATGCCGCCTACGTCGCCCACGCCCACACGGATCACGTCGGCGGCGCCGGCTTTGATCCACTCGGCGCGGGCGTAGTGCTTGCCCTCCGCCGTCTCGGGGCCGACAATGAGCAGATCCGCCTGCTCGGTGAGCCACACAAACGAAGACATGCTGTGCTCGCCCATCGGTTCTTCCATCCACAAATAGTCGAGTTTCTCCAATCCACGCGCCAGTTGTAGCGATTCCTCGCGGCTGTAGTAGTGGAAGGGATCAAGCATCAGATCCACGTCGGGGCCAACGGCCTCACGGACTGCTGCACATGCTTCGATGTCTCGCTTCACCGACGGCGCGCCGGGCATGGGCGGCTGCCACGTGTGCAATTTGTAGGCAGGATAGCCCCGTTCCTTGATGCACCAGATGGCAAAATCAGCATACTCCTGCGGCGTAGAAAGGCCACCGGGCAGGTCATCGCCGCACATGGTGCTGGCGTAGGCAGGCACTTTGTCGCGCGTCGCACCCAAAATCTTGTGCACTGGTTGGTTGAAAAAGCGCCCAACAAGATCCCACAGCGCCAGGTCGACAGCGCAAAGGACCCGATCCGACAGCGTGCTCAGGTTGAGGCGTTGCCGTTCACGCAACAACTGCCACAAATGCTCGCGGTAGAGCGGATCCTGCCCTACCAAAAGCGGTTTAACCAACCGTTCGATGATCCCTGCCGGCGCGCCGAATGAATAGCCGCTTATCCCTTCGTCGGTGCTGATGGTGAGGATCGACTGTGTCGCCTCATGTGGATCGCCGGGGTGACCATGTCCTTCGGAATCGCGCACCGTGTTGCTGATGTAGCGAAAATTCTGTACGGATACATCGGTGATCTTCACAGGATGCTCCTTTGTGATTGGTGACTGGTGATTTGGGTGTAGTGATTGGGGATCTTGTAAACACGGATTGGAGGAAACACAGATTTCCTATCCGTGTTTCTCCCAATCCGTGTCCACAAAAAGTCTGATCCGCCAAAAGACGAATCAAACGCTACGAATTACTCATTACTCATTACGCATTACTTCTCCCCCCACCGCCGCCAACGTCACCGCGCCGTTGTCCCATACGAGCGTCCCCGTGTCCATGCCGCGCACGGTGACCTCTCCTTGCGGCGTGTGCAGGGTAACGTCGCTGGGCTGGACGCCGAGATAGCCGGCCACCCATTTGCCCGTGGCCGGGGACGCCCACAGCCAGGCCGGTTCAGGGCGACAGGTGAGGTATGCGTCATCCACGGCGACGCGGCCGGTGGGATTTTGCTTGGCGCTTTCGGTGTCAAGCATGGGGAAGAGGAGTTCGTTGTCTTGCGTCCAGCGGCGTAGGAGCCGCCATTGCATCACGTCAACTGTGATGCCCAGTCGTTCCCCCCCACGTTCGTAGACGGCGGTATAGTGGCGCGCGCCGTCAGTTGCATTGGTGTAGGCAAGATCTAGCGTTTCCTCAAAATGGCCGGAAGCAACAGCCTGAGCAAAGGCGCGAGCGTCGGCGTAGTCGGCGCGGGCGGCTGTCTCCAGGAAGAAGGCGCAGATGGGGTGTCCCTGGTAGAAGAAGCCGGGGGTGCGCAATTCCCAGAAGCGCTTCTCCGGCCCCTGGTAGTTGTAGATTTCGAGGACGAGATCGTCCTCTTTTTCGAGCAGGCGCATGGGTGTTTGGCGGCTCAGCTTCGTCACTGTGAGCGGGTGGACGGCCATGAGTGCGTCCCCGCTGGCCACAACGACGGTGGCGCCAGGCGGCACGTCGGCGGGCAGGCTGTCGACACGCTGATCGTCGATCCAAATCTCGTTGACGTGGGACGACTCTGTCCAGATGAAGTTCGCTTTGGCGCTCTTGCCGGCATGGAAACTAAGCGGAGCGTAGACGCCGAGGACGCGGTTGCGCACCTGCGCGCCGAGGAAAGATCCTTCATCAGGCAGGTTGCGCGTCTTGGTGCGGTCGGTGGCGTGGTAGCTGTCGCCGAACCACTTGTCGTCGAGCACGTAGCGGGTGTAGAGCACGCCGGGTCTGTCGGCATTGGGCCGGTTGTAGTGGATCATGCAGACGTCGGCCTGCGGATTTTGCACACCGCTGGTACTGCCCAGGGCGTAGGCATCGGTGAGGTAGGAGGTGAGCACAATGCCCCGCTCCCGGTTGACCGTCTCCACCAGTTGGTAGGGCAGCGCCGTACTGTCGAGGACATCGGCGATCCAGGCGGGGAGGGTGCCATCGGCGATCCACTGGCGCAGTAAGTTGATCTCGGGCGGCGTTTCGCAGACGACCGATGGATGGTAGGCGCGGCCATGTGGCGCGGCCCAGCGCCCGGTGGTGGGGTGAATGTGTAGCGCGACGCTCAAGCCAAGCCGAGCGGACATGGCACGGGCGCGTTGACGCGTGGCGTCGTCGTCCACATGATCGGCCAGATGCTTGAGCGCACGGAGGTTGACGCTCATGTAGGTGGGGCTATTGAACTCGAACGGATGGCCGGAAGCGTTGGTGAAGTGCATCCACGCTTCGAGTTTGCGATAGCCGCGCTCGGCGATTTTTCGATCCTCGAGCAATTCGCCGCCCAGACACGAGTTGAGGACATCGAGCAGCGTGATGTTGGTGTAGGCGATGTGCACGTCGAGGCGGCGGATCTCGTCTAGGCCGAGGCGTACGGCATCGAGCAGACGGCGGTACAGGTCCGCCGATAGGCGGTCGCCGTGACGGCGCAGCAGCGGGATCAGCGATTCGAGCACAAATTCGACGGCGTTGAGGTCTTCGACGTGGCTGTCCTCGGCCATCCAGTAGAAATTACCGAAGTGGGGATCGTTGGGATCTGTCTCCTGGCAGCGGAGCACGGCTTCGAGGACTTTTTCGGCCAACACCATGTCTTCAGGAGAGCCGTTGGCCACCAGATCCGCGCCCAAATGGGCGGCGCGGCGGCTTTCGTGGAAACGTCCATACTCGGTGACTTTGGCGATCATGGACGTTTCTGGGTTGAACCCTTCGGGCAGGGTCAGCGGCGTGGTCATCATTCAGTCGATTCTATATCCTGGGTAGATGGCGCGTCTTCGGCGGGTTGGGCATTGTCTCGGGTGAGAGCTTCCGGAGCGGGCGTGGGCCGTGGTTCTTTGTACTGCGGTTTGGCGTAGATGCGAAAGTTATTCATAGCGGTCTGGAAGGTGGACAACCAGTGGGCAAACTCATCCTGGGTGGCGGCTTGGGCGGTGATGGTGAGTTGGCGCGTGTCCTGGTAGAAGACGCGCACCCAGCGCTTGCGCACAATTTCGCCTTCGCGGAAGGTGTAGCGTGCTTCCATGCCGATCTGAACGCCCGACTGCCATTGTCGCTGCGTCTCAATCCGGCTTTCGTCCAGGCGCCCAATGCCGGCGATAAAGCCTACGTGCAGATCTTTGACGTCACGCTGGTTCACAACAATCCCCAGGTCTTGTATCGCAACGGCGAAAATGGTGCTGTTGTCGTTAAAAACGGGGCCATAGAGCACGCCGCGACGGCCGTCGAGCCACTGAAATTGGTGCCAGGCACTAGGGTACATCAGTGAAAAACCTAGGTAGCGATCGTTGTGCAGAGCAAGACCCGAACTTGCGGCTTGCGCCTGGGCGGCTGCATCCGCGGCATTGGTGCTCATAAGGTAACAACTCCTCTATTTTTCATTCAACTTAAGGGTTTTGACGGGATGAAGGGTTTCTGCTGAACTGAATCTACTAAGTTCCGTGTAGAAATCCGTGTAGAAATCCGTGTAGAAATCCGTGTAGAAATGGGATAGGGATCAGTATAGTCTTAGCGATTTCAATGTGCAAACGCCTGTTGATGGGGGCCAATGGTGTTAAGCTTACCATCTTTGTTTGACAGCCTCGCAATAAATGGTATAATCAGCAAAGTCGTTCCCAAACGATGGTAATGAAGGCGGCACCTCATTCTTGGTGTTGAGATATGTTCCCCCCCTGTCATTTTGCGATAACCTCATCTCCTTACGCTTAGTAAGGACGAGATGGAAATATAACCATGCGTGGCGAACTCCCTAAAAGCGAAGTTTCGCCCAGCATTTGGATTTTAGCAATCCGCTACGTTGCCTGCTACTTGATTTGGTTCCTCGCCGGTGGTCTTGGTCTCTGGCTGATCTTTCTGTTCAGGACCAATCTCGTCGAAGATATCCTCTTTATGCGCGTCAATGGATGGCAAGTAGGCGCAATCGATCGTTGGTTCGTCTATGCAGGCGGCTGCGCCTGGATTGTGGCAGTCTTCCTCCTTGAAGGCTATCTCCGCAAAGGCATCGAAGAGAGCAGGCTGCTAATCCGATCTGGGAAAATACTCGCAATCCAACTCGCTTTGATTGCGTTATCGTTTCTAATTCAAGCCATCTAACTGTGCAAGGTGTCCCCCGCACGTGAGGATGCTGTTACCCCTGATATGAGGGAGGCAAACCGTTGATCCAAACGGAAGAAGTGATTACGCCGGACACCGTCCAATCCCCCGATTCGTCTACAAGCCCTATCCTGCTTGAAGTCAACAATTTAAAGAAGTGGTTCCCCATCAAACGTGGCTTTTTCTCGCGCACGGTCGGTCATGTTAAAGCGGTTGACGGTGTTAGTTTCTACGTTCGAGAGGGAGAAACACTAGGGCTGGTGGGCGAAAGTGGCTGTGGCAAGACGACGACAGGCCGTGTGATTATGCGCGCTTACAAGCCTACGGGCGGCGAAATGTGGTTTGCCGACCAGAATCAAGGTCGTGTCAACCTGACGGATGCCGACGAACAGCAGATGAAGCGTCTGCGTCGCAACATGCAGATGGTCTTCCAGGATCCTTATTCTTCGCTGAACCCTCGCATGAATCTGCTGCAGAATGTGGGTGAACCGCTGTTGGTTCATGGGGTAGCCGCGGGGAAAGAGTTAGAGGATCGGGTGTCTGAACTGTTGCGTGTGGTTGGGCTTCGCCCGGAATATCTCAACCGCTATCCCCACGCCTTTAGTGGTGGACAACGTCAGCGTATTGGCATTGCCCGTGCCTTGGCCCTCAACCCACAGTTGATTGTGCTCGATGAACCTGTCTCCGCGTTGGATGTATCGGTTCAAGCGCAGATTCTTAACCTGTTACAAGATTTACAGGCACAATTCGGCCTGACTTACCTTTTCATTGCCCACGATCTAAGCGTCGTTGAACATATTAGCGACCGGGTGGCAGTGATGTATGTGGGGCAGTTGGTTGAGAGCGCCAACACCAAAGAACTTTACACCAAACCGCTACATCCTTACACAGAGGCACTGCTTTCCGCGGTGCCCAAGCCGGATCCCTTGCATCGAGGTGATCCGATTGTCCTCGAAGGTGATGTTGCCGACCCGGCCAACCCACCTAGTGGCTGTTACTTTCATCCCCGCTGCCGCTACAACGATCAAGATCGCTGCACCAAGGAGACGCCGGAGCTCCGGGAGGTGAAGAGTGGTCACTTTGTCCGCTGTCACTATGCCGGTGAACTTGATTTGCGCGGCGTTGTTGCATAGTTTTTCCTGACGGCTCTCGTTATCTGATAGCGAAATCTGATAGCGAAATCTGATAGCGAACTTGGTTTCCATCGCAAAATTTGTTGTTCGTTCATCCACCATACAAATCATGCACAACGGACTTCCAGAAGAAAACGGCCAAAACGGCCACCAGAACGGGAATGGACTGATCCCGCTCGACGACCTAATGCCTGCAATATCACGTACACGTGTGCGCCCGCTGAAAGTCATGTTGCTCTTCCCGCCAAATTGGACACCCACCATGCCACATCTAGCGCTGCCGACGTTGACGGCTTACCTGCGCCAGCACAATGTGACCGTGATCCAACGCGATCTGAATGTGGAAGTGTTCGACACGCTGCTGCGCCGTGAAGCGATCCTGGAAGCAGTGGACCTGTTGCATCGCCGCTTTGCAGCCGCAAGCAGGCAGCCACAACGGGGGCCGTCGCCGCCACCCGATAGGTTGCAATGGGCGCTACGCAGTGGCCCTATGCTGGCCGAAGAAATTGATAAGGCCGTTGCTACCATGCGCAGTGAAGCCTTTTTCGATGGCCCGATTGGTTTGCGTGCATTTCAAACGGTAGTCGATGCACTCGAAGTGCTTTCCCTTCCCTACTTCCCCGCTTACCTGAACCTACAAACATACGTTGCAGCCGGCCCAGTGGACAGTAGTAGTTTCCTGCTCCAAGCAGTCCAGGATCCGCAGCACAACATGTTTATCGATCTCTTCAAACGTATTTTGCTGCCCGGTATCGTTACCGAAAAGCCCGACGTGGTGGGGATCTCCATCCCATCTATGGCGCAAATGTTGCCAGGGATGACGGCGGCCTATTTGATCAAGCAAGCTGGGTTGAAATGTCACATCAGCATCGGCGGGCCGCACATTAGTATGCTACGCGAAGAATTGCCCAAAGCGCCGCAGATGTTCCAGTTGATCGACAGTGCTGTTGTCTTTGACGGCGAAGTGCCGTTACTGCAACTTGTGGAAGCGGTGGGCGAAGGCAGCGATCTAAGCCACATCCCGAATTTGGTCTACCGAGATGGCAGCGAAGTGCGCACGAACCTGCGCAAAGAGCCGGAAAAAATCACCAATCTGCCCATCCCCGATTTCGACGGGCTTCCACTGGATCGTTACTTTGCGCCGCGGTTGGCACTGCCGTTACTTACAGCGCGTGGCTGTTATTTTGGCAAGTGTGCCTTCTGCAATGTGGGCTACGGCGAAGCGGAATCGTTTAGCCAGTTGCGAGCGCAGAATCTGGCTGATCAGATGTTAACGCTACACGAAAAATACGGCGCAAAACATATCTTCTTCTCAGACGAAGCGGTGACGCCGCGCAATCTGCGCGATTTATCGCGCATTATGCAAGACAAGGGGACGCCTGTCACCTGGGGTGGTTGTGTGCGCTTCGAGAAGGTGATCAGCGGCGATCTCCTGCAAAACATGTATGACGGCGGTTGCCGCATGATCCTCTTCGGGCTGGAAAGCGCATCGGCGGCCATCATCGAACAGATGATCAAGGGGACGGCGCTTGATGACATGAGCCGTATCCTACGCGAGAGCAGCGAAGCCGGTATCTGGAATCACACTTTCTTTTTCTTCGGCTTCCCAGGTGAGACGATCAACCACGCGCAAGAGACGGTGAATTTCCTCTACGGGCATAAGCCGTACATCAATTCCGCCGCCATGGGAACCTTCCTCATGGAACGCTACTCACCGGCGCATCGCTACCCAGACTCGTTCAACATCAAGCGCATCATTGAAGACCCGAACAAGGACCTGGCCATCTACTTCGATTACGAGGTGGCAAGCGGCATGGACGAACACATGGCAGATCTTGTCCACGATCGTTTCTTAGAGACATTGCCCAAGAAATCTTGGCCGCAGTACTACGTCAGCGACGTCTACCGCTTCCTCTATGCCAACTACCTGAGCGAGAAGCAGACGCCGTTGCCACCGTGGCTGATGCAGCAGAATGTGGTTGAGCGTTGAGTCGCTATTATTGAGAATGGTGTAATGCGTGATTCGTAATGCGTAATTTGTCAACGACGGTACCTCCCAATTGGAAGCTATCGTGTCAACCAATTACGCCTTACGCCTTACGCCTTACGCATCACTCCGGTTGTACCGTACTGCGTGAATGTGACGGGTTATCGGAATACCCTGCCTTACACGTAGTGCGCAGACGATACAGCAGTCTGTCAAGTATTTTGTTTTCTTACACACAGGAGGTACAAGCATGAGAAGACTTGTCAATCGGGGCGTCTCTAGACGTGAATTTCTGAGGCTTTCTGCCCTGGCCACCGCCGGCGTCGTCACCGTCGCTTGTGGTGCCAGTGGTGAGCCTGCCCCCGACAGCGCAGCACCTGCCGCTCCCACATCGGCGCCTGCCGCCGAACCTGCGGTCCCCGCCGGGCCCCCATCCACGTACAACGAAGCGCCTATGCTGGCCGATCTCGTCGCCCAGGGTCAACTGCCCCCTGTCGATGAACGGCTCCCCAGCAATCCGCAGGTGATGCCCGTTCCCGAATCTACCGGCAACTATGGCGGCACCATGCGTCGTGGCTTTAGCGGCGTCTCCGACCGCTGGGGACCGACCAAACTTCAGGATCGTGGCCTCGTCTGGTACGACCAGAACCTGAACATGCAGCCCCGTATGGCCGAATCTTGGGAACTGAGCGACGACGGCAAAGAATGGACTTTCTACCTGCGCCCCGGCACGAAATGGTCTGACGGCGCACCGCTGACCGCCAACGACGTGCAATGGTGGTGGGAACATGATCAGAACAACACCGAAATTACACCGGCTGTTGGCAGCGCTTGGGTTTCGGGTACATCCCGCACGCCAATGGAAGTGGAGGTGATTGACGACAACACCTTCAAGCTGAAGTTCGCTGATCCCAAGCCACTCATGCTCTACAGCCTGGGTCGCTCTTTACCGTTTGCGCCTGGCCACTACATGTCTCAGTTCCACCTGGAACTGACCGAAGACACGGCCAAGCTTGAAGCCGATACGACCGCAGCGGGATTCAACAGTTGGGCGGAATATTACATCGACCGCAACTGGTGGTACCTGAATCCAGACAGACCCAGCCTTGGCCCATGGATCGCAAAGAATCAGCTCTCCGGTGAACTGTTCATCATGGAGCGCAACCCGTACTTCTTCGCAGTCGATCAAGATGGCAACCAGTTGCCCTACATCGACACCGTGAATCATCGACTGTTCGAGAACGCCGAAGTCTTCAACTTGCGTGTGGTCAACGGTGAGATCGACTTCCAGAACCGCCACGTGCAGTTGGGCAACTTCACACTCTTCAAAGAGAGCGAAGAAGCTGGCGATTTCCAGGTGGTGATCGGCGTGAGCGCAGGTCATCCTTCGGTGCAGTTGAACATGACCACCAAGAACGAACGGCTACGTGAGTTCTTCAACAAGCGCGATGTGCGTATCGCCCTGTCGCATGCTGTTGATCGCGATGCGCTCAATGAGCTCGTCTTCGACGGCTTGATGACACCACGCCAGTACAGCCCGCTGAGCGCATCGCCCCAGGCAAATCCTGATCAGGCGAATGCTTACATCGAGTACGATACCGAACAGGCCAACGCCCTGCTCGATGCAGCAGGCTACGCCGAAAAGGATGCAGACGGCTTCCGCGTATGGCCGGGCACCAACGAGCAGATCAGCTTCATCATGGAAATGCACGATGCGCCTGGCTCGCAGGGCGAAGACTTCTCGCTACAGGTGATTGAGTACTACAAGGCCGTAGGTGTAAATGCAGTCTACAAGTACTTCGAACGCTCACTCTATACCCAGCACTACGAGTCTAACGAAATCGAAGCGGCTTCGTGGTCCGGTGACCGTACGGTTCTGCCCATTGCAGCGCCGATTATCTTCACCTGTGAACAGCCGGATCGCCCCTGGGCGGCAGCCTGGTCGCTTTGGCGCCTGGACAAGACCAATGCAAACGGCGAGGAACCGCCTGCCGATCACTGGGTTTGGGACATCTGGAACACCTGGGATGCCCTGGCGATTGAGCCTGACGAAGCACGGCGCGCCGAACTGTTCGATGAGATTCTCCAAATTTGGGGACGTGAATTGCCCATGATCGGCTATCTCGGCGAAGCGCCGGCGCTGGTCATCGTCAAGAACGGCATCAAGAATTACCTGCCCGGCTTCCCGCTGGACGATACAACCGGTGACGAGCATCTGCTCAACACCGAGACGTATTACTGGGATGACCCGGCCGCGCACTCGTAGTTGTGTGTGGCGTGTTGTGCTGGTTGAGTTTGTTGTGGCGTTGATTGGTTTGGAGACAAGTTAAAGATAGTGTGTAGTGCTTTCAAGCACTACACACTACGCACTATCCTTGTACGAAACAAACGTCAATCAATATCATCAACAAGTTTTCCTACGCAACACACCATATCCTCCGTTTTCGGTTCTTATTCTGCTTCTGGAGGTCTGAATGGCTGTCTTCATTATCCGGCGCGTTCTTTACATGATCCCGACCCTAATTGCGGTGTCGATTATTTCTTTTGCGATCATCCAACTGCCGCCCGGTGATTTCCTCACTTCTTACGCAGCACAGTTACGCCAACAGGGCGATATTATCGACGAAACCCAACTCGAAGCGTTACGTCAACGTTATGGATTTGGCGAACCGGTATACGTCCAATATTTTAAGTGGGTGAACGGCATTATCACCCGTGGGGATTGGGGCCAGTCATTTGAATGGCAGAAACCGGTTAAAGACCTGATCTGGGAGCGCCTGGCCTTAACCATGGCTGTTTCGTTTTCCGCGCTACTTGTCAGTTGGGTGGTTGCTATCCCCATTGGGGTATATTCAGCCACCCACCAATATTCATGGCTCGATTATTTGTTGACGACCCTTAGTTTTGTCGGTTTAGGTACGCCGGGTTTCTTGCTCGCCTTGGTGGTGCTGTTCGTTGTGCAGTCGCAATTTGGCATGAATGTAAGCGGCCTCTTCTCCGAGGAATATATGATGGCGCCTTGGAGTTGGGCCAAACTCATGGACATGCTATCGCGCATCTGGGTACCCATGCTGATTGTGGCTGTCAGCAGCACAGCGGGCAATATTCGCATTACACGCGCCAACCTGCTCGACGAGTTGAACAAGCCCTACGTCGAAACAGCCCGCGCCAAAGGCGTTTCAGAGATGAAATTGATCTGGAAATACCCAGTTCGTGTGGCGCTCAACCCCTTCTTCAGCACCGTGGGCTGGTCGTTGGCGACGCTCGTCTCCGGCACGACACTGGTTGCATTGGTGTTAAGTTTGCAAACCACAGGCCCGATGTTGCTGCGGGCGTTGACTTCACAGGACATGTATCTGGCGGGTAGCTTCCTCTTCCTACTTAGCACCCTAACTGTCATCGGCACATTGATTTCGGACATCCTGCTTGCCCTCGTCGATCCACGCATTCGGCTGGAAAGTTAGTATGCCGAACGAATTCAGTCCGTGGAAGTAACGCATAACAAAGATCCCCGTGGCGATGGATCCTGACGATGGATACTGTGAATTGAGAACGGAAGATTAGGAGACTGAAATGCAGAATGTCGAAAAGAGATCATGGCTAGACCGCCTCAATGAAGACGAAGTGGTGCGCGAGGACGATCAGGTAGAAGAAGCCATCAAGGAAGAAAAAGTTCACGTTGCATCCTATTCGCAGTTAATGTGGTGGCGCTTTCTCAAACATCGCATGGCGGTGATTAGTGCTGTGGTTGTAGTGATCTTGTACGTGGTGGCGGCGTTTGCCGAATTTGTGGCACCCTATGACCCAGAAAATTCATTCGTGATATATAAGTACACACCGCCTACCACGATTCGCATTGTTGATTCTGAAGGTACTTGGCGCCTCCCCTTTGTGTACGGCATCATTCGAGAGCGCGACCCGGAAACACTGCGCAATATCTACATAGAAGACACTTCAGTAATCTATCCTATCCGCTTCTTTGTGGAAGGGTCTGAGTACAAAATGTGGAATCTGTGGACAATGAACCGTCATCTCTTTGGGCTGGACGCAGACCGCGAAGTTCAAGGGATTTTTCTACTGGGCGCTGATCGGCTAGGACGTGATGTCTTCTCACGGCTCGTCTACGGGGCGCGCATTTCGCTGACGATTGGATTAGTGAGCGTGGTGATTAGCCTGGTGGTGGGGATCCTCCTGGGCGGCATTTCGGGGTTTTATGGCGGCGCGATCGACAACGCCATCCAACGTCTGATCGAATTCATCCGCTCCATCCCGGAAATCCCACTCATTATGGCGTTGGCGGCTGCCTTGCCTGCAGACTGGCCGGTGGTACGCCTCTACTTTGGCGTCACAATTCTGCTGGCCTTCGTCGGCTGGACAGGTCTGGCGCGCGTCGTGCGGGGTCGCTTCCTCAGCTTACGCGAAGAAGACTTCGTCATGGCGGCCCGTTTCGCCGGCTCCAGCGAGATGCGCATCATCTTGCGTCACATGCTGCCTTCCTTCCTCAGCCACATCATTGCCTCACTCACACTTTCGATTCCCGGTATCATCCTTTCGGAAACGGGGTTGAGTTTCATCGGCCTGGGGTTGCGTGCGCCTGCCATTAGTTGGGGCGTGTTGCTACAAGAGGCGCAGAACCTGCGTTCAGTGGCACTGGCGCCCTGGGTGCTGACGCCGGCCCTCGCCGTGATCATCACCGTATTGGCTTTTAACTTCCTCGGCGACGGCATCCGCGACGCTGCGGACCCGTACGCGAAGTAATAACTAGGAGATTCGCATGGCAACTGTGCCAGTACCATCCGCCCCGACCCGCACCCGATCTATTGCCGACAGGCAAGACGTTGTGCTTGAAGTCAAGGGGCTAAAGACCCACTTCTTCTTACAACAGGGCATTGTACGTGCTGTTGAAAATGTCGACTTCACCGTCATGCGCGGGCAGACAGTGGGCATTGTCGGCGAGAGTGGCTGCGGTAAATCGGTGATGGCACGTTCCGTCATGTCGATTGTGCCGTCCCCTGGGCGCATTGTCGAAGGGGAGATTCTCTTCCACCGGATGAGAGAAGCCAACGGCAGCACGACGAAAGACGTCATCGATATGGCTGCACTCGATCCGAAAGGACCGGAGGCGCGGGCCATCCGCGGCGACGAGATCTCAATGGTCTTCCAAGAACCAATGACTTCGCTCAGCCCTGTGCACACCATCGGCAACCAGATCATGGAAGCCATTCTCTTGCACCAGGAGGTTGACAAAGTCGGCGCTCGCCGTATCGCCATCAATATGCTAGAACGAGTCGGCATGCCCTACCCAGAGCGCACCATCGACCGTTACCCGTACCAGTTGAGCGGTGGTATGCGCCAACGCGCCATGATCGCTATGGCGCTCTCTTGTCAGCCATCGATTCTCATCGCCGACGAGCCGACAACAGCCCTAGACGTGACCACGCAGGCGCAGATCCTTTCGCTCATGAAGGAACTACAAGACGAACTGGGCATGGCCATCATCTTTATCACCCATGATTTGGGCGTTATCGCGCAAATGGCTGACTTTGTGGTGGTGATGTATCTGGGCGAAGTGGTGGAGATGGCCGACGTCGAGACACTGTTCTACGATCCCAAACACCCCTACACCCGCTCGCTGCTGCGCTCGATTCCGCTCCTAGGCCGCAAATCGGCACTGGACATCACCAGCAAGCTGACAGCGATCCGCGGCACTGTGCCCGATCCATATTCCATCCCCAAGGGCTGTCCTTTCCACCCACGCTGCCGCAACGCCATCAAGGGTGTCTGTGATGAACGCATACCTCCCTTTTTGGAACTAGAGGGCGGCCACAAGGTACGGTGTGTGCTCTATGAGTAGTCCAAGCGCGGTCGCAACACCGGCCTGGTTGACCTATCCGCTCGTGGATGGTTTCATCCACGACTGGTTGACCGCCGGTCCTCTTGCTCTGCCGGTACACGATCTGGACAAATTCACCGGCGCCGATTACAAACTGCAGATTGCACGTAGCCGATATCGCACCACATCCGAAGTCGAAGAAACGCCGCTGGAAAGAGCGGCGTTTTCACCGTCCGGTGCCGAGACGCCGCTCACCTGGCGTGTCTACCCCTGCCAGGACGATCACTTCGTCGATTTTTCACGCTTCCACCACACTTGCCACCATCTGATCTCGTGGGCCTTCTGCCGTGTGGACAGTCGACGCGCACAGACGGTTTCGGCGCTCCTCACTACCAATGCGCCGGCCGATCTTTGGATCAACAACAACCACGTAAAACGGGTGGAACACCTGTCTCACCAGTTGCCTGCTACGTCGGCGCTGTCGTTTGATTTGGCGGCGGGGGAAAACACGATCCTGGTGCGTTTTGAGGGCATCGCCGTGCGAGAATGTCCTTATGTAATGGCGCTGAAAGTGGAAGGGGACGATCTCACCGTCGCCCTGCCCACCACCATCGAACCGGCCAAACGGCGCGAGCGGATGGAACTACTCATGGACCAGAGCTATCTGGATCGTGATGTTATTACGCTCAATGAGGAAATCACGCTCTATGTCCCCGAAGGGCAGACGCTGGCGACAAGACTCACGGCGCGTCTACAGCGCCCCGACGGGCGCACCTATTCGGAGCATGACACCAAGGCGGAACAGCGACAGAAGATCGTCCTCGGCAAGGGGTATCAGTTTCCCGAAGGTCATTACCGCGTTGTGCTCTTGCCCGATCTCAACGATTACTACGTCAACAACTTTCGCGTGGATCGCGCATACGATCTCTATATTGTCGGCAATCGCGACTACAGCACAGGCCGCTATGGCACCTACCAGGAACGCCGCGCCGAAGCGCTGCGCGACGCAGCAGGGCGCAAGGTGAACGTCTTCGCCGAAATCGCCAAGATGGAACTGGGCTGGTGGGATCTGGTGGATCACAAGCCTATCCTCAACACCATCGACATGGTCAACAGCCGCGCTGATTGCAGCGACTTCTACCTGGTGGGGCTACTGGGCATGGTGGGCCGCTACATCGAAGATCCCGGCTTCCCGCAGGACCTGGTCGAGCCGCTCAAAGCGTGCTTCCTCAACTTCCGCTATTGGATGGACGAACCGGGTAGCGATGCCATGTGCTTCTGGTCAGAGAATCATCAGATCCTCTTCCATACCTGCGAAGTGCTGGCCGGTCAACTACTACCCGAAGAGACCTTCACCAACGCCAACATTACAGGCGAAGAACACCGCATCAAGGGCGAACGCATGGCGCTTTCGTGGCTGCGCAAGCGCGCCGCCGGCGGCTTCCGCGAATGGGATTCCAACACCTACTTCGAGGAAGACGTGCTGGCGCTCTCTCATCTGGCCGATCTGGCCGAAGACGACGACGTACGCGAAATGGCGACGGTTGTGCTCGACAAACTCTTCTTGTCGCTGGCAATGAACTCGTTCAAGGGCGTCTTCGGCTCGACACATGGACGCACCTACACCCCCTACATCAAGGGCGGCTACTTGGAACCCACATCGGGGATGGGCCGCATGTTGTGGGGCAAGGGCATTTTCAACGACCGCATCCTGGGCACGGTGAGCCTGGCTTGCGCTGTGAGCTACCTGCTGCCGCCGGTGATCGAGGCCATCGCCCTCGATCCATCCGCCGAAATCTGGAACCGGGAGCGGCACGCCGGGCAGATGGAGCAGTGGTGCGATCTGGCCGAAGGCGCATGGGAGGTCAACAAGGTCACCTACAAGACGCCCGATTACATGCTGGCGTCGGCGCAGGATTACCAGCCAGGACAACCTGGCTATCAGCAGCACATCTGGCAGGCCACGATGAGCCCCGAAGCGATGGTCTTTGTGACGCATCCGCCCTGCATCAGCGAGGACGGCTCACACCGGCCCAACTTCTGGCATGGCAACGTCGTCCTGCCCCGTGCGGCGCAGTGGAAAGACGCGCTGATCGCCGTTCACAAACTGCCCGCCGACGACTGGCTGGGCTTCACCCATGCCTACTTCCCCACCTACGCCTTCGACGAATACACGATCCGCGACGGCTGGGCCTTCGCCCGCGTCGGCGACGGCTATCTAGCCATCACCGCATCGCAGGGGATCGAGTTGATGCAACGCGGCAAGAATGCGCTGCGCGAACTGCGCTCGTACGGTCACAAAAACATCTGGCTGGTGCAAATGGGCCGCACCGCCCAGGACGGCAGCTTTGAAGCCTTCCAGAGCGACGTGATGTCCAATCATGTCACCTTTGACGGCCTCAACGTGGAGATGGAGACACTGCGCGGGGAAACACTCAGCTTCGGCTGGACTGGTCCACTGCGTGTGGACGGCATCGAAACCGCCATCACGGGCTTCGACCACTACGACAACCCGTACAGCAGAACGCCGTTGAATGCAGAGATGATGGAGATTGGGTTTCAGGATCTGGTGGTGCGGTTGAAATTTTCGTGATGCGTAATCCGTGATGCGTGATTCGTGGGATAAGAATCTGATTTCGTCTGCTTGGAACAAGTTTGTTTCAAGTTCAAAATGCAGAGAGTCAACCCACGCAACACGAATCACGCAACACGAATCACGCAACTGAACCGGTCTAGAAACAAGGAACAACCCCATGCGCGTGATCCGTTTCCCCACAAACCCCATCATCACGCCTGGCATGGACAGCCGCATTGGAACAAACATCAATGGTCCGTCCTTGATGCGTGTGCCGGATTGGCTGCCCGATCCGCTGGGACGCTACTACCTCTACTTCGGCCATCATCAGGGGGAATTTATCCGCCTGGCCTACGCCAACGATCTGGCCGAGCCGTGGACCGTCTACGCGCCGGGGACGTTGGCGCTGGACGAGACGCCGTGTCACGGTCATATCGCGTCGCCCGACGTGCACGTGGACGCGGTCAACCGGCGCATTGTGATGTACTATCACGGGCCGGCGCTTTCGCACGAGGAACAGGCGAACGATCCGCTGACACAGGCGTATCCATTCCTGGGCGGGCAGCGCACCTTCGTCGCCACCTCCAAGGACGGCATCCACTTCTCGTCGCAACGAGAGATTCTGGGGCCGAGCTATTTTCGCGTCTTCCGCTACGGTGGCTGGGTCTACGCGTTAGGGATGCCGGGGATCTTCTTCCGTTCGCGCGATGGGTTTACCAACTTCGAGCGTGGGCAGGTCCTCTTTGGGCGGGATCAGCGGCACACCGCCGTCAAAGTGGACGGCGACACGTTGACAGTCTTCTACTCGGTGGCGGGTGACTGCCCCGAACACATCGTGGCGTCCACCATCGATTTGCGCCTGGATTGGATGACGTGGCGGGTGAGTGCGTCGGTGTCTGTGTTGCGACCAGAGGAAATCTACGAAGGCGCGGATCTGTCGCTGGTTGCGTCCGAGCGCGGGGCGATCCATGCGCAGGCGCGTCAATTGCGCGATCCAGCGATTTTTGAGGAGGACGGACGCACGTTTCTGCTCTACTCGGTAGCGGGAGAGAGTGGGATTGGGATTGGGGAATTGGTGTCGGAACTCCTCCCCAGCCATCCCCGCGATCGTTGAGTTTGGGTTTTCGTTGACAAGTGAGGTGGGGAGGGGGCTGTTGACGTGTAGAGGATGTGGGTGGATATTGGCAACCAATGGTGCAACCAATTTGTTGTACGCGTCAACAGTTCTCACCACGCTCGCCGTCCGCTGTCCTCAGCGGCTGCGGCGATCTTTTGCGGGGGAGAGTTAGAGGGGGTCAAGCGCTGCACGCAAGACATCTTCTTCGTCGACGATCATTTTGCATACACAAATAGAAATGAGTCCCCCATGCAAGACACCTACTGGTCCACCCTGCAGGGGACCTATGACGAGCGCCGCAGGATGTACCACGAATTCTGCGCAACGGACAACACCGGCGGGCGCACCGGCCTCTTCAGCCAGATTGGGCGGCTGGCACTGGGACAGGAGCCGGTCAATGAGACGGCGATCCGCGAGGCTGTCACTGCGGCAGAAATCGAATGCGACGATCTCAACATTCTCTACCGTTCACCGTCACTGGGCAAGGTGGAGTTGGCGTGGAACGGTCCTCTGCGCGTGGGCGGGCCGAAATCGAGTTGCACAACTACCCACGCTTCGCCAATCCGTACTGCCGCGCCGACTTCGGGGCGAAGGTCTACGAAATCGAGTACATAGGACAGAGCCACAAGATTGCGCTATAATTCCAATGCAGAGTTTACCGTGGAGGAGGCATCCTCAGATGCCGTGTTTGCGGTTTCAGACCGCATCTGAGGATGCTTTCTCCACGGTATTGTATGAAGTGCGAATGACTGGCTTTGGTCAGTGTTGCAGTTTGCACGAGGAGGAATCATGGGTACACGCATTCTAGAGATCCCCTATCCCGACGATTTGCCCGCATCGTTGGGTGAGACGCCGGAGGAATTCGAGAATCTGGTTCGCTTCCTGGTTGCCGGAAAGTTGTACGAACTTGGACGCATCTCGTCCGGTCGGGCTGCAGAATTGGCCGGCCTGGGGCGCGTGGAATTTCTGGAAAAGCTGGGCGAGCGCCAGATTTCGGTCTTCAACTATTCATTCGATGAATTGGAATGGGAGATTCTTGCAGCACAAGAGAGCGCAGAGATTGGCCAAACTGTCTGAGTTTCAGCGGAAATGGTCTCTAATCGGACGTCCTGCGGTTGGTAACCGCAGCTACGACAGACGAAGCGATCCCCTATGTCGTAGGTCACGCTAGTAGCGTGACGGGCGTGCTCGACGAGTTCGCCAACAGAATCACCCACAGAGCACGCAACAAACTCTACCAATTACGCATTACTCATTACGCATTACTTCTCCCACCCCACATAGAGAGGACACACACCCAATGCCCACCCCCATCAAACTCAGCGTCATCGGTGCGGGCAGCGCCACCTTTTCGTTGGGCCTGGTCAAGGACATCTGCCTGACCCCCGGCCTCAACGGCAGCCTGATCAGCTTCATGGACATTGACGCTGACCGCCTGGACGCCATCACCAAGCTGGCGATCCGCTATGCCAACGAGTTGGGCGCAGATCTGCGCTTCGAGCAGACCACGGACCGCGCCACTTCGCTGCAAGACGCCGATTTTGTGATCAACACCGCCTCGGCGTCGAGCCACTACTATCAGCGAGAGGCACGTGAAGTGGCCGACAAACACGGCTACTACTACGGTGGACGCTTCCGCACGGGCAACTACTCGAATCTGAAGCTGATGCTTGACGTCGCCCGCGACATGGAAGAAATCTGCCCCGATGCCTGGTTGATCCAGTCGGGCAACCCTGTCTTCGAAGGCTGCACCCTGATGACACGTGAGACGAGCATCAAAGTCTGCGGCCTCTGTCACGGACACTACGGCGTCTACGGCATCGCCCGCGTCCTTGGCCTGGAAGATCACGACAAGATCACGTGGCAGGCGCCCGGCCTCAACCACAACATCTGGCTCACCCACTTCTACTACAAAGGCGAAGACGCCTATCCCCTCCTCGAAAAATGGATCGAAGAAGAGGGCGAGCACTACTGGCAGACCCACATCGCCGAGCGCACCCACGACATTCAAATGTCGCGCGGCACGATTCACCAGTACCGCATGTTCGGCCTCATGCCCATCGGCGACACGCCCCGCCGCGGTGGCTGGTGGTATCACACCGACATCGAAACAAAGAAACGCTGGTTCGGTGAACCCTGGGGCGGACCCGACACCCACTTGGGCCGTCCGATCCATGTGGAAGGGCTGGAGAAACGGCTGGCACAAATCAAAGAATTGATCCAGAACCCCAATGCCAGCATCACCGAAGCCTTCGGCTCGCAGAAGACCCGTGAACAGCAGGTGCCCATCATCGACGGGTTGGTCAACGACAACGAAGGACAGTTCCAGGTGAACATCCCCAACCAGGGTGCGCTGGCCGGCGTCCCCGACGACGTGGTGGTGGAAGTGCCCGCCGTGGTCAACAAGAAGGGCATTCAGCCACTGCGGGTACATCCGCTGCCCCAGAAGATCATGCTGGAGCAGATCCTGCCCGAATGGCTGGAGATGGAACGCGATCTGCTCGCCTTCGCCACCGGGGATCGCTCCATGCTGCTCTACAACGTCCTCGATGCGGGGCAGACGAGTTCCTACGACCAGGCGGTCTCTGTCCTCGAAGACGTGCTGTCCATGCCCGGAAACGAGGAGAAGGCAGCACATTACAAGTATGATGAGAGGGCGAAGGATCTGATCCTGGGGCAGGAAAAGGTCGCTGGGTAGGATTGGTGCTGGGTGACAGCAAGGCCCTCACCCCCCGCCCCCATAGGCGTTAAGATAAGGCCGGGTCTGAAAGTGTGGGAAGCAGAACCCCTCCCCAACCCTCCCCGCGATCGTTGAGTTTGGGGACATGTTAAGTAAGTGAGGCAGGGAGGGAGCCGTTGACGTGTTGACGAAGTGAAGTGGCATTGGACATACCCACAACGCGACCACCAACATCGACGCGTCAACAGTCCTCCCCCCGTTGCGGGGGGAGTTAGAGGGGGGTTCTGCTGTCTTCCTCTACGAGAGAGATCCCCTCACTTGCTTATCTTAACGCCTATGGGCGGGGGGGGGGTGAGGGCCTCTGAAATCCCCCAGCAACCAGGTTACCCATCTCTCCAAAGGAGACAAACATGACTGAACAACTTCTCTCCATCCCCACAGCACACATCGACGATGCCGAGTCGGTGGCTGCGCTGCTCGATGCGTTAATGCAGATCCACGGAGATGAGTACGAGTTTGCGATGGAGCGCTGGGCCGGCGAAGAGGACGTACATCCCCAGCCGGGACGCACAATCTACCGTTTCATGATCGAGACGCAGCGGGCCGCCATCGATCTGCACCCTGGCGAGTGGATACGCGGCGCCGCGGAGGACGGTCATTGCGTCCCCGTGGAAGGTAGCCTGTCGCGTGTGGTGACACCCCATAGCGTGGACCTGTGGCCCGGCGACGTCGTCTGTGTGGACGGCAACGACGACCGCCCCGCCATCTTGCACGGAGAGGGTGTCTACTTCGAGGTGATCGCCGAATCGACAGGCTACCGAGCGGCGCGGGTGGGGCTGTTACGCAACTTGGGCAGCATCCCCGGCGGCTGCGCGGCCTATCCCGGCGCGTTCCGGCGCGAGACATTGCCGCCGCAGCGCCCCGATCCAGACGATTCTGACCGGCGCGGCGTTAACCGGGTCAACGAGCACACGCTGGACATGCGCGTGGATCGCATTCCGCCGCCGATCCGTCATTTCCACGGGCCGATCCCGTTGGGCGAGGGGCAGATGGTCAATCACAGTGAGACGGCGATTGTGCTGCCGCGGTCGGTCTATGGCCTCCCCGAAGTCGACAAAGTGGACGAGGGGCACATCGTTCTCTACCGCCGCCCCGCCGAGGACAAGACCGACACGGTGACGATCCCCGTGCGGCCCGGTTCGATGGTGGTCACCCCTGCCACCACAGAGAAGGTGATGGGCCACGCCTTCGAGAACTGTTTCGCCATGCTCGTGGCCATCCCCGGCTTCGTGGCACCGTACAACATGATCTCAGAATGAAAAAAGTCACCGCAAAGGCGCAAAGAACGCAGAGAAAAAGCAGAGATTTGCGCCTTTGCGGTAAATCCGTTCCAGAAAGGACAGCAAGATGAGTGTAGGTGAGGTGTTTGCACCGGAGTGGACGGTCTTCGACGACCCGATTTCCGGCGTGCCTGTAAAGCAGTTGACCAACTACAAGGGCCACAGTCATCATTTTTACTTCACCAATCCTGGCTGGTATGCCGGTGGCACGAAATTGCTTTTCGGCTCGGATCGGGGAAACCGGTCCAATCTGTACAGCATCGACCTGGGCAGCGGCGAAATCACACAGTTGACCGATCTGGCGCCGGTGTCGCCGCCGTTTGAGACGGAGTTCATCTTCTCGTGCGTCAACCCGACGCGGGATGAGGCGTATTTCTGGTACAACGGCGAGATCATGGCGATTGACCTGAATAGCTTCGAGACACGTCCGCTGTGGAACGTGCCCAAAGGCTTCCTCAACAACATGATGAACGTCACCGCCGATGGCAAGTATATCTGCACCGGCATCTACGAGGACCTGTCACACCAGTTCAAGGTGGATCTGTTACACGGCTATGTGGGCTTCCGCGAGTACATGATCGCCAATCCGCTCAGCCGCATTATGCGTGTGGCCACAGACGGCAGCGGCGCAAACGTGGCATGGGAAGAAAACGCCTGGATCGGCCACGTCAACACGTCACCCACGATCCCCAACCTGCTCACTTTCTGCCACGAAGGGCCGTGGCACGAGGTGGACAACCGCATCTGGGGCCTCGACATCGACAGCGGCAAAACGTGGCAGATCCGTCCGCGCACTCATCCAGGCGAAAAGGTGGGCCACGAGTATTGGTACGCCGACGGCGAGTACCTGGGCTATCACGGGTCCTCGGCGGACAGCAGCCACAAGCTCTTTGGCCGCATCCGCTATGACAACACAGATCAGCTCGAAGTTAGCTTCCCCCACGAAACCGGGCACATCCACTCCAACGACATCGACCTGATTGTGGGCGACGCCGGTGGCGTGGTGCGCATCTGGCAATGGAACGGAACCGACTTCGACGGTCCGCGTGTGCTCTGCCGTCACCGCAGCAGCGCCCACATCCAGAAGGTCCACGTGCACCCGCGTTTCAACGCAACCGGGACACACGTCCTCTTCACCAGTGACGCCAGTGGGTATGGGAATTTGTATCTGGTGGAGATGCCGGCGTTTGAGGGGTTGCCGGAACTTTGACGACTGACGACCGTCGTCATCCAGAAAGGATTCCCCCATGATCTTCAACGAACTTACCGTCAAAGGCATTACCCGCTATCTGCACGACGCCGATCTAGGAGAGAAGGATCTGCGCCTACACATTTCGCAGGTGGATGCGGGGAAACGATCCCACCCGCCACACCAGCATGGTGGCTTTGAGGCGTTCTACATCCTCGAAGGGCAGGGGACTGTGGAGATCGACGGCGAGGAATTCATTATCCACGCCAACGAGACCGCCGTTTTCGACCCGCGGAAGTTGCACGGGCTGCGCAACGACGGAGATGGCGTGCTCAAGTACATTGTGCTCAGGGCGGGGGATGATGAGATGATGGGATGATGGATCTCGACGAGCATCATCCTCACCATCCCATCATTGCGCTTTCCCGAAAACACCCCAATTCACCTTCATTTAGCTAGATCGGAATTTACTATGACAAACAATACACCCATCCGCGTCGGCATCGCCGGGCTAGGACGCAGTGGATGGGGCATCCATGCCCGGCTATTGGATCCGTTGCGCGATATGTTTCAAGTCGTGGCGGTGGTAGACGACGATCCTGTGCGCCGCGAGGAAGCGGTCGAACGCTTCGACTGCATGGCCTACGAAAACTATGCCGAGTTGCTAGCCGACAAAGCCGTGGAACTGATCGTCGTGGCGCTGCCCAGCTTCCTCCACGCCGAACGTTCGATCCAGGCGCTGGAAGCGGGCAAGCATGTTGTCTGCGAAAAACCGATGGCTACCTCACTCGAAGACGCCGACCGCATGGTCGCCGCCGCCGAGTCGACGGGCAATGTGCTCGCCGTTTTCCAGAACCGGCGCTACGATCACGACTTCGTCAAGATCCAGGAGATTATCGCTTCGGGCGTGCTCGGGCGCATTGTGCAGATCAGCATGACCGAATCCAAGTTCGGTCGCCGCTGGGACTGGCAAACGCTCAAGCAGTACGGCGGCGGATCGCTCAACAACACCGGCCCGCACTATCTGGATCAGGCGCTGCAACTCTACGGCGAAGGACAGCCTGAGATCGTCTTCTGTCACCTCGATCGCACGCTGACGCTGGGCGATGCCGACGACCACGTAAAATTGGTCTTCAAAGGCGAGGATCGCCCCACCCTCGACATCGAGATGAGCAGCGCCTGCGCCTATCCCTACGAAAAATGGAACATCATGGGCACACAAGGCGGACTGCATGGTAGCACGCGTGAGCTACATTGGAAGACCTTCGACCCCAACCAGTTGACCCCGCGTGTCCTCGATACCGCGCCCACGCCCGACCGCGGCTACAACCGCGACGAGATCCCCTGGCAGGAATTTTCGTGGACCATCGACGAATCGGACGCCCCTGGCGAACCTGGTTTCTACCTCGATCTCTACGAAACCATCCGCAACGGCGCGCCGCTGGTGATCACCCCGCAAAGTGTGCGCCGCGTGATCTGGCTACAGGAGACGTGTCACGCGTTGTCACCGGTGTAGGGGATCGGGGACTGGGGATTCGGGACTGGGGACTGGAAATTGTAAACAGGATCTGAAATCGCTTAATCGGCCAATCTCTCGCTAACAGCGATTGGGCGATTAGGTGATTGCAGAATCTCAACCCTGTCCCCGATCCCCAGTCCCCAATCCCCAATCTCCCCATGCTATAATATCCACACGTACCGCACGGATTCTACAGGGAACCGACGATGAGCCAGACCAGAATCATCCACAAAGTGGAATACGATCCAGAAGCGGAACCCAAGGTGCTGCCCGAAGGCGAAGTGACCTTCGAGGAATACCTGGCGTGGGCCGACGAGGACATCGCCGCCGAATGGGAGAACGGGAGGATTGTTCTCATGTCACCAGCAGCAAGAATTCATCAGGCGTTGGTCGGTTGGTTGTACACCGTGTTGAACATCTATGTTCAGCACCGCGGTTTGGGCCAAGTCTTGATTGCCCCATTCGCTGTGCGCCTGCACGTCTCCGATCAAGGACGTGAACCGGATCTGCTCTTCGTGCGCACCGAAAACCTGGATCGACTGAAAAACACCTACCTCGACGGCGCCGCAGACCTCATCATCGAAATCGCGTCGCCGGAAAGCATGATGCGCGACCGTGGACTGAAGTACATTGAATATGAAGCCGAAGGCGTCACCGAATACTGGCTGATTGATCCACAACGGCGCAGCGCCGAATTCCACCGGCTGGGCGAAGACGGCCATTACCAACCCATCCTGACTCAGGATCACGTTTACCACAGCGCCGTCGTCCCCGGTTTCTCACTCGACGTACGCCGACTCTGGCAAGATCCACTGCCCAGCGAGTTGGACGTACTGCGTCAATTAGGTGTCATTTGAGAAGGTGATTGGTGATTAGGGATTGGTGACTCGGAGGATCGATGATGGGATGATGAGATGATGGATCTCGATGATCATCATCTCATCATCCCATCATCACATTTGGCCCAACCAATCTCCCAATCACCAGTCACCACTCCCCAGTCACCACTCCCCAGCCACCTGAAAGCAAACCCCATGCCCAAACTCAAAACAATCTACCTGCTCAACGAATCCGCTTTCGATGTGATCTACGGCCCCGACGAACGGCGTGACGTGGCCGAATTGGTCGACGTGATTGCCCCACTACAGACGGTGCGCAGCGTGGCGGACGATCCCACCGTCCTCGCCGATGTGGAGGTGATCCTCAGCGGCTGGGGCATGCCGACAATGGACGAAGCCTTCCTCGTCGCCGCGCCCAACCTCAAAGCTGTCTTTTACGGTGCGGGGTCGATCAAAAAGATCGTCACCGACGCCTTCTGGGCGCGCCAGATCCCCATCACCAGCGCCTACGCCGCCAACGCCGTACCGGTGATCGAGTACGCACTGGCCCAGATCCTGCTCTCGCTTAAGCGCACGTGGCACTACATGTTCGCCATCCGAGAACAGCAGCAGTACATCCCACGCACGCCTGTCCCTGGCGCGTACGGCAGCACCGTCGGCCTCATCTCGCTGGGGATGATCGGCAGCGGCGTGGCCGAGAAGCTCCAACAGTTCGATGTACACGTCATCGCCTACGATCCCTTCATCAGGCCGGAACGCGCCGCCGAATTGGGCGTCGAACTCTGCTCGCTCGAAGAGCTCTTCCACTGCGCCGACGTGGTTTCGCTCCACGCGCCCTGGCTCGACGAGACGGTGGGCATGATCCAACGAGACCACTTCGTCGCCATGAAGCAGGACGCCACCTTCATCAACACCGCCCGCGGCGCCATCGTGCGCGAAGACGAGATGATCGCCGTGCTGCAAGATCGCCCCGACCTGTGGGCGATCCTCGACGTCACCTATCCCGAACCGCCCGTGCCCGGCTCGCCGCTCTACACGCTGCCCAACGTCGTCCTCACCCCCCACATCGCCGGTTCCCTCGACAACGAATGCCGTCGCATGGGCCGCCTTGCCGTCGAAGATCTACGTAAGTTCGTCAACGGGGAAGGGTTGACATGGGCGATCTCGCGTGAGCAAGCCGCGATCATGGCTTAACAAGATGATAAGATGATGGATCGTCGAGATTGATCATCTTATCATCCCACAGGAGAATCCCATGCTTATTCCCGGCCTCGTCTCCATCACCTTCCGCACGCTTTCTCCACAGGAAATTGTGGATCTGGTTGTGCGCGCCCAGTTGACGGGCATCGAGTGGGGTGGTGATGTACACGTTCCTCACGGGGAAGAATCTATCGCTCGATCGGTACGTTCCATGACCGAGGACGTCGGCCTGCGCGTGGCGGCGTATGGTTCGTACTACCGGGTCGGTCACCCCGAAACAGGACCGTTTGAGGCGGTGCTCTCCTCGGCGGCGGCGCTGGGCGCGCCGCGTATCCGCGTCTGGCCCGGCACCCAGGGGACGGACAGCGCAGACGATGCCTACTTCGCCCAAGTCGTCGAAGACAGCCGCCGCATCGCCGATCTGGCCGCAGCGGAAGAGATCGACGTCGTCTACGAATTCCACCGCAACACGCTCACCGACACCAACGCCGCCGCCCGTCGCCTGCTCGAAGCGGTGGATCACGCCAACGTGCGCTCCTACTGGCAGCCGCCGCGCGGCTACAGCGTCGAAGACAACCTGGCCGGCATTGACGCCGTCTTCCCCTGGCTGGCCGGTGTTCACGTCTTCAACTGGCACGGCACCACCTACGAACGCCTGCCCCTGGCCGACGCCGCCGAAGATTGGACACAATATCTGTCCAAAACGAAAACCACAGGACACGATCTCTACGCGCTCATCGAGTTCGTCCGCGGCGACGCGCCGGAGCAGTTCCTGGACGATGCCGCGGCGTTGAAACGTTGGGCGGTAGACGCGGAGATGTAGGACACGGATTTTCAGGATTTTCAGGAGGCAGAGGGGCGAGTTGCGAATTGCGGGTTGCGGTTGGACCTACAACCTGCTACTTGCACACCTGCCACCTGCCACCTGCAACCCGCCACTTGCACACCTGCATTTTTGCCTTTTGCACTTTGCCTTTTGCCTTCTTCTTCCCACCTTCCTCACACAGGAGACAATTTCCCATGCCCGACCGTTTCCCGCTCGTCTTCAGTACCCTCGGCTGCCCGGATTGGACGCTGGAACGCGCCGCAGAAGAAGCGGTGAAGAACAACTATGTCGGCCTCGAAGTGCGTGTCCTCGACGGCCAGATCATTCCGCCGGATCTGGACGAAACGGGGCAGCAGCGCATCCGCAAATTGATGGCCGATACAGGGCTCATCATAGTGGGGTTGGGCGCGTCAACACGCTTCTCGTCGCCCGACGCCGCCGAACGTCAGGCCCAGGAAGCGCAACTGCGACAATACTTGCGCCTGGCCCGCGCCCTCGACGTGCCTTACGTACGCACCTTCGGCGGCGACGTTGCCCCAGGACACACCATCGACAAAACGGTGGATTGGCTGGCCGCCGGCCTCGCCAACGTGATGGACGAAGCCGAGGCCCAGGGGGTCACCGTGTTGTTGGAGACGCACGACGCCTTCTGTCGCGGCCAGGAAGTGGCGCGCGTGCTGGCCAAAGTCGAACATCCCCGCCTCAAAGCTGTATGGGACGTGCATCACCCCTATCGCAAAGGCGAATCCATCGAAGAGACCTGGCAGTTCATCGGTGAGCGTACGGCCCACGTCCACATCAAAGATGCCCGCCTCAAGCCGGACGGCGACTGGCAGTTGGTCCTCTTGGGTGAGGGTGAAGTGCCCAACAAAGCCGTTGTCGATCTGCTGATCCGCGAAGGATACAACGGTTATCTTTCCGTGGAATGGGAAAAGAAGTGGCACCCCGAGATCGAAGAACCGGAAGTGGCGCTACCGCAACACGCTGCGGTGTTGAGAGAGTGGATGCAGGGATAATTTGGTGACTGGTGACTTGGAATGTGTAGAGGGTAGCTGCTAAGCCCGGCGCAATCGACGCTTTCTTTGCTGAAAGCTAGGGTTGATTCGAGGGCAAGGGGTGGCCCAGCGCATGGATGTTGGGCCAGGCATAGGCGACTTCCCGCAGGATGGCACCTCCGATTTCGCTATGCGGATCGCAGCGGTTCGGATCATAGTGCCTGCCCCGATATGACATGCCAGTGTAAGTGTTTCGACTCTTGATAGTCACCCAGGTTGGTGAGTATGCGGCAAGCGCCATGACTTTCCACCACCTCTGCAGCTACACGCTGGATCACATCCATTAACTCGACCAGGAGTTCGACGTCGTCCAGTGTCAGCAGCGAATCGACGTGGCGTTTAGGAATCACCACCACATGCACAGGATAGAATGGCCGGGTGTGGTGATAGGCCAACACCTGCGCCGTTTCGCACACCTTATTCACAGGTGTATGCCCGCTCAGAACCTCATCGCAGTAGAAATCGGTGCTCATGTCGTGTTCCCGCGGTGGATTTGGAAGGCGTAGAGCGCGCCGCTCTCGTCGCCCACCAAAAGCAAATTATCCCCCGCGCATGCCAGGGTATGGATTGCTTCGTCGTGGTTGAGGATCGCCCGCAGTCGACCGGCGCGATCCCAGAAGCGGATCTCACCGTCTTGGCCGGCGGTGATAACCAGTGTGCCGTCAGCCGTCACGGCGACATCGTTGACCCAGTCGTTGTGCCCTTCAAGGACGTTCTCCGCCGCCATGTGGTCGAGCGACCAGATCTCGGCGGTTTCATCGTCCGACGCCGAGACGAAGCCGTTGCCGTCGGGCAGCAACGCCAGCGCGGAGACAGTGTTTTCGTGGTCCTCAAAGGTGTGCAGCAGTTTGCCGTCTGCTATCCGCCAGAGACGGATCGTCTCGTCACCCGAGGCGGAGAGCATGCGTTCGCCGTCGGCAAGGAGGCGTAGATCATAGACAGCCCCCCGGTGATTGGTCAATGTGCGTTCAGCTTCGCCGGTAGCCGCGTGCCAGATCTTGATTGCCCAGGTTTCGGTGCCTGCAATGACACGTTTGCCGTCGGGTGTTGCCACCACAGCGAGGACAGGCCCACGGTGGCTGCCGATGCGCTCGGGCGGGGTCGCAGGGGCTGTTAACGACCAGCGGTGCAGGTTGCCGTCTTCGTCGGCGCTAACAAATGTCTGCTCGCCGGGCAGCAACGCAACAGCCGTCACCGCGCTCTGGTTGTGGTAGGTGTGGCGGCAGAGACCGGTCTGGGTGTCCCAAAGTTTGATGGCGCCGTCGCCCCCACCCGAGAGTACCCACTCCCCCGTCGCGGCGGCCACCAGGGCTTGGACGGAGCCGGTGTGCGCATCGCGCCCGTTGTCGTCCACTTCGTCGAGTTGCCAGAGCACCAGTGTCTGATCCACCGACGCGGTCAAGGCGCGATGACCGTTTCGGCTGAAGGTGACGGCTGTCACCGCGCCGTCGTGTCCTTGCAGCGACTGAAGAAATTGCCCCGTTTCAGCGTCCCAGTGGAAGACATGACCGTTGTTGTCACCCGAAAGGATTTGGTTACCACAGGGAGAAAAGGCCACGGCGCGCACACCGGCATTGTGCCCGTGCAACGAGGTGAGCAGGGCGCCGGTCTCAAAATCCCATAGCCGCAGGGTGCGGTCGTCGGCGGCGGTGAGCACGTGCCGCCCATTGGGATGGACGGCCAGCGCCGAAACAAAGCCGCCCACCATGTCAATGCTACGCTCGACACGGCCCGAAGCCAGATCCCAGACGTGCAGGGTGCGGTCATCGGCGGCGGAGACGGCCAGATCACCCGATCTATTGACGGCTACGCCCATCACCCGATCGGTGTGGCCGGTGAGCAGTGCAAGCATGTCCCCCGAAGCCAGATCCCACACCCGCAGCGTCCGATCATGGGCGGCGGAGATCAGCCGCCCGCCGTCTGGGGTGAGGGCAAGGGCCCGCACAGCATCGGTGTGACCTTCAAAGATGGCTGTACATTGGCCGCTGTGCAGATCCCAACGGCGCAGGGTGGCATCGCGCGAAGCGGACACCGCCCACGATCCGTCAGGGCCGATGGTCACTGCGGTCACCTGGTCGATGTGGCCGGTCAGCACCCGCACCGGCGCGCCGGTGAGCAGATCCCAGACGATCAAAGCGCCGTCGCTCGCGCCGGAGAGCGCGTAGACGCCATCGGGCGTAATGGCGACAGCGTTGGCAGCATCGGCATGGCCGGCGAGGCGGCGCAAAAAGGCCGGAGAGAGGCGGCGCGACCGCCAAAGATGGCACACATGAAGATGTGATAGCTGTTCGAGATAGGCTTTGGCCGAGGCGGCCAGCGTGGGCAGGCCGTAGACAGCGGCGCGGTTGTGGATTTGTTGGGCAAAGTGGGTGGCGTTGTGCGAGTGAAGGGCGGCGGTAAGGTGAGGTGCTTCCGTTTGCAGCAGGCGGATCAGCGTGCCAAGGGTGCGGCGGTCACCTGTCTCCAGGCTTTGCCCGGAAGACGAATCGCGTAACAGGTGAACCAGTTCCGCCAGGATGCCGTCCAGCCCAAGTGTACGGCAATCTGCTGCCAGTGTCTGCACATCCAGCCGGCGAGCAAGCACCGCCGACGTTTGCGTGTGCGCCATTGCGACTCCTTGTGCTGAGGCTGAAAAGTTACGAACTTTATTTGCAACTGAGGGATTTTGGTGTTGAGATTATAACACAGTCTTAAATATCCCCATCTCCCACGATAAAGGATGGGCAGAAATGGTCTATGCTGGCGTCGAGCAAAGTTGTTTGTGCTATCGCCCATAGAAATGAGGATTTGATGAAAAAACTTCTATTTGTTGTCTCCACCCTGGCTGTACTCCTCTGCGGAGTTGCCGTCATTACCCAATCCGCACCCACCCAGGCGCAGGGGACAGTCCCTGTCGTTACCCCTGTTGTCTATTTGCCGTGGCTGGCGGTGATGCCCACCCTCACCCCTACGTCGACATTCACACCGGAGCCAACGGCCACCGAAACGCCGACGCCGACGCCCACACCCACTGAAACACCCACTGAAACACCGACGGCAACAGCGACGGCGACCGAAACGCGAGAACCTGAGCCAACCGCAACGGGTACGTCATTACCGACGCCGCCGAGCAATGTCTTTTTCAACATTGCGCTGCTCCAGAGTTGCCTGCCCAATGCGGGTGTCACCTACGTGCAGGGGACAACCTACGTGGAGGGCACGGCCCAAAGCGGCTACCTCGTCGCCTTTAGCTGGGCGCCGGATGGCGAGGTGGTGGCCTTCATCCAGTCGGGGCCGCATCCAGGGTACGATAACTGGTCACCTGGGTTTTATTCGCATATTTTACAAACGGGTAGTGCGCGTGAAGGGAATTGGTTTTTCTGGATTATGGATGAAAACCGGACGCGCATTTCGAACATTGCCAACGTGCAAACCGACGGCGAAGCCGGCGACGGCAAGTGTCAGCAGGCGGTGATCGACTTCGATTCCCGTGGCTCCTCGCAGGTGGCAACACCGGCCCCGGTAAACACGCCCTCTATGCCGCCGATAGCAACCCCTGTACCCAGCGGGGCCGACTTTCAACTGATTGAACATCGTCTGCTGGATGTGGTGGAAAACGGTGGCCGGCTCGACGGTGATTCTGTCCACTGCGGCGAGAAGCACGAGTTGTGGGTCCACGTGCAAGATGCTCAGGGCGCACCACTGAACGGCGTCACCGTTGAGGGGATTTGGACGAAGGCAACACCCGTCACAGGATCCAAAGCAACGGGCGTCGCCGAATTTGTCCTTTGGGGCAGCGGCGAGGACGTTCATATCATCCGCGACGCGGGCGGCAACACCGTCACCAGCGACGTGGCGGCAAAGAACACCACCCGAACCCCCGACATCCCCAACGAACAGTTGATCCAGGCCCGCTACTGTAAAGACGCGGCAAGTTGTACCGCCTTCAAGAACGAATTTGGCTGCAATGGGCATTTTAGTTGGCGGGCGGTATTTCGCCAGAAGTAGCCAACTGCGCCCAGAACTGTTCCAGGGAAAGGTACCAACATGATCAGTGAAGCATTGCGGCATCAACAGCAGATCCAAGATCGTTGCTTCCACCCCAGTAAGCAGTGGGTTGCTTTTCAAGGGGCAGATTTTGATCAATCGGTGGCGGCCATGTTCGAGGCACAAGCAGTAAGATCTGCACGACGCTGTGCCGTAAAAACCAGTACCCGGGCACTCTCTTACGCCGAATTAAATGGGCTAGCCAACCAGATCGCGCATATGCTTCTGGCTACGTGTGCCTCACCGATACAGACGGTTGCCCTGTGCTTCGAGATTGGTGCGCCTTTGGTGACAGCGATGGTGGCGATCACCAAGTTGGGGCGATGTCAGGTTGTCCTTGATCCCAAAGCGCCACCGGAACGCAACGCCTACATTCTTGATGATGCACAGGTGAACGTGATCCTCACCGATCAAGAATCACTGGGTGAAGCCAATCGCTATGCCACGCCCCAAAGGCTCATCCTAAACGTCGATAAGTTAGATCCCCATGCAAGTACAGAGAACTTGGGGTTGAGCATTGCACCGGAACAGATCGTCCGCCTGATCTATACATCCGGTTCCACTGGACAGCCGAAAGGCGTGGGCCATCGGCAACGAAATCTACTCTATGAACTACTCAAGATCAGCAATGTGATTCACCTTTCGCAAGAAGACAGGCAGTTGCTCCACTCTAGAAACGGCTTTGGCGCGATCTTTCGCTCACTGCTGAGTGGGGCAACTGTCTACCCATTCGACATCAAGCGCCAGGGATTTTTGGCTCTGGCGCAGTGGATGGCGCAAGAAGAGATCACGATCTTACAAACGGTTCCTACTGTAATGCACCATTTCACCGGCACATTGGAAGGTAATCGTACTTTCCCGCACCTCCGTCTTGTGATTCTCAGTGGCGAAGCACTCTATCGGCAACAGGCAGCACAGGCAATAAAGCGCTTCCCAGGATCAATCCTTATGAACACATTGGGCTCACAGGAATCTTACTACTACCGAGTCTACTTTATCGACCATAACATCTCGTTTCCAGATGAGCGGGTTGCAGTGGGTTATGCCCTGCCCGGATCTGAAGTGCAATTGGTAGACAATGAAGGCAAGCCGGTTGTGGCAGGCGAAATCGGCGAAATCAAGGTTATAAGCCGGTATCTGGCGGCAGGGTACTGGCGTAAGCCTGAACTAACGGCGACCCGCTTTCTTGAGGACCCGACAGATAGTGAGGGGCGTCATTTTTTGACTGGAGATCTGGGGCAAATGCTGCCTGATGGTCAGCTTCTATACTGGGGCCGCAAAGACTATCAGATCAAAGTGCGCGGCTTTCAGGTAGATGTCAACGATGTGGAAAAGGCGCTGCACAACGTCCATGGCATTGATGCCGCCGCCGTCACCGTGGCAACAGACAATGATGGCGCGACGCGGCTGATTGCCTACATCGCTACGTCGCCGTCTGCAGCAACAATGACTGCCTCTTCGCTACGCCGCCAACTGACATTGATCTTACCCGAATATATGATCCCCAGCGTCTTCGTCTTCTTAGAGGCGTTGCCCATTACCGCCATGGGAAAGGTCAACCGGCAGGCACTGCCAACGCCTACATCGGCACGCCCCCAGCTAGACGTGCCCATTGTTGCACCGCGTACGCCCACTGAAACGATCATCACGCAAATCTGGTGTGATGTCCTCGGTTTGGACAAAATCGGTGTCGAGGATGACTTTCTGGACCTTGGTGGCCATTCACTCCAGGCATCCCAGATTGTGGTGCGCGTGCTAGAGCATTTCCAGGTAGAATTGCCTTCGTTTGTCCTCTTTGAAGCATCCACGGTTGTCGAAATGGCGAAACGGTTGCTGTATAGCCAGTTAGCACAGTTTTCACTTGACAAGGTAGACGGCTTGTTGGGTGATTTGGAGGCGATGTCAGAGGCAGAGGTGCGCCAGGAACTGACAAAGTCAGGAAACGCGCCACGATGACAGAGATGAAACAACGAATTGCTGATCTTTCACCAGAGAAACGTGCGCTGTTGGAACAACGATTGGCGCAGATGACGGAGACACAGCCAGGTGTCACCATCACAGCGCGGCATAGCGAGGGTCCGTTACCGCTTTCGTTTGCACAAGAACGAATCTGGTTTCTAGAGGCGCTCCATGCCGGAAACGCTGTGTACAACGAACAGAGCGCCTTCCGATTAAGCGGCTTACTTGATGTGGATGCACTTCGGCATAGTATGGAGTGGATTGTAGAACGCCACCAAGTGTTACGCACTGTCTTCACACAGATCAACGGTCGGCCAATGCAGGTAGTCTTACCCAAGATCGACATTGCGCTGAGCGTCGTGGATCTCCGCTGGCTTGCAGCCGACAAGCAGGAGGCCGCTGTCAACCGGATCACCACAGAAGAGGCACAACAACCGTTCAACCTGGAGACAGGTCCACTCTACCGGACAACGTTGATCCACCTGGCCGAGGACGAATACATCCTTGTGCAAACTCGTCACCACATTGCAACGGATGGATGGTCCACAAGCATCTATTGGCGCGAACTGAACGAAGGCTACAACGCCGCCCGGGCAGGACGAATAGCCCAGCCATCTGCTCTACCTGTCCATTATGCCGACTATGCAATGTGGCAGCGTCAATGGCTGGCAGAAAGTACAGGTCAGCAGCAATTGGCCTACTGGCGCAATCGATTGGCCAGGGTCACGCCCCTGGAACTGCCGGTGGACAGGCCAAGATCGCACACAGCCGCACGCCACGGGGGAACAGTCGCCTTTGAGCTTTCCGCTGAGTTGGCCGGCGCACTGCGGGCAGTGTGTCGGCAAGAAAAAGTAACACCCTTCATGTTCCTCCTGGCGGCATTTCAGCTTCTGCTCAACCGTTACAGTGGACAGAAGGACATTGCGGTAGGTGCACCTGTCGCCAATCGCAACCGTGCCGAAATTGAAGGGTTGATAGGTTTTTTTGCCAACACCCTCGTGCTGCGTAGTGATCTATCGGGCAATCCCACGTTTCAAGCGCTTCTGCAACAAGTTCGCCAAAATTGCCTTGAGGCCTATGCGCATCAGGATCTGCCTTTCGAGAAGTTGGTTGAAGATTTGCAACCGGCGCGTCATCTGGAGCGCAATCCACTCTTCGATGTACTTTTCGTTCATCAAAAAGCATCAGGGGACGCGCCGTCACTAGATGGCGTCTCGGTACAAAGACATCCGCATACTGCCTCGGCAGCAAAGTTCGATCTCAGCCTTTCGGTAACAGAAGTAGGGGATCAGATCCAGGCCAGGCTGCACTACAGCAAAGCGCTTTTTGAGGCAGCAAGGATCGAGAGGATGGCCACGCACTTTCAAAGACTGCTCCAGGGGGCTGTCCACGATCTGGATTGCCCGATTCAGCAATTGCCGATAGTCTCTCAAGCCGAAATCAATCAGATCCTGTTTGAGTGGAACAGCCCTACTGTCGATTCGCCGCAGAGCATACCGCTACATCGGCTTTTCGAAGTGCAAGCAGAACGGCGGCCCAAGCGAGTGGCTGTCGTTCACGGCAACGAACAGTGGACCTATCAGACGCTGAATAAAAAAGCGGAGCAGATTGCACAACGGTTACGCCGCGCCAAGATCGGGCATGGCGACGTTGTCGGCATCTGCTGTGGGCGTTCGCCCGAATTGATCGCCGGGGTGCTGGGGATCATTAAAGTGGGGGCAGCGTACCTTCCCCTGGATCCTACGTTCCCGGCGGCGCGGCTACATTTCATGCTAGGCGATGCGTCCGCTGTTGCGCTGTTGACCACCAGAACAGCGCTGCCACAACTAGCGCTGCCACAACTAGCGCTGCCCCCCTTGCCTGTCTTCTACCTCGAAGATCAAACGGACGAAACGCACAGTACGCGTCTGCTTCCATCCCCGTCGCCTGTAACACCCGAAAGCCTGGCCTACATTGCCTACACTTCGGGCAGCACAGGCGTGCCCAAAGGCGTGATGATTCCACAGCGAGCCGTGACTCGGCTTGTACTTGATACGAACTATATTGCGATCACAGAAGCAGACAGCGTCGGGCAAGCCGCTAACTTTTCGTTTGATGCAGCCACCTTCGAAATATGGGGAGCGCTGCTCAATGGCGCATGCCTGGTGATCCTAGATCAACAGAGCATCCTTTCGCCGCTGCAACTAGCAGAGCAGATCCGTCGCCAGGGTATCACAACCCTCTTCCTCACCACAGCGCTTTTCAACCGCGTGGCTCAAACTCACCCACAAGCGTTTACATCGCTACGCCGACTCCTTTTTGGTGGAGAGACGGCAGACCCGCAAGCTGTTGCATCCGTACTGCACCACGGCGCACCCGCTAGACTGATCCATGTGTACGGACCGACCGAAAGCACAACTTTTGCATCCTGGCACGAGGTCAAAGCTGTGGCGGAAGGGACAGACACCGTCCCCATTGGCCGAGCATTAAAACGCACCCAACTGTATGTGCTGGACAACCACGGTCAGCTATTACCACCGGGCATTCCTGGGGAGCTTTACATCGGCGGCGACGGGCTGGCACAAGGCTATCTTAACCAGCCAACACAGACAGAGTCGCGCTTCGTGGCCGTAGATTTGCCATTCATTGGTAAGACACGTCTTTACCGTACAGGAGATCGGGTCTACTACCAGGAGGATGGTGAAATCGAATTTCTGGGGCGTTTCGATAATCAGGTGAAAATTCGGGGCTATCGAATTGAACCGGGAGAGATCGAAAACGTCTTGGCACGCCACGAGGCAATCTCAAAAGCAGTGGTCCTTGTCCACGAAGAGACGCCAGGCGAGAAACAGCTTGTGGCCTACTGTGAATCTCACAACCAAAGTGTGAGTGCAGAAGGGCTGCGGCTCTTCTTGCAAGCCCAACTGCCAGCGTACATGATCCCGGCGGAATTCGTCTTTGTAGACACGATGCCATTGACCCCGAATGGCAAGATCGATCTTCGTCAATTGCGAGAGCGCAACACGACTGACTTAAAGACGCAAGAAAACAGCGCCGAAGTACGCGATCTACTCGACGCGCAGATCAAAACTTTGTGGCAGTCTCTGCTCAAAACGCCATCCATCGGCCTGGACGATGACTTTTTCGCGTTGGGTGGACATTCGCTGTTGGCTGCGACGCTCTTTGCAGAAATCGAGCGGCTGACAGGGAAGCGGCTGCCACTTTCGATCCTCTTTGAAACGCCAACACTGCGCCATCTCTGCGATGCAATCCGCCAGGAATGGTCGTCACCCTGGAAGTCGTTGGTCGCAGTCCAGCCTAAAGGCCATAAAAGACCCATCTTCTTGGTGCCGCCCGCCGCGGCAACAGGCTTGCGCTTTGCCCACATTGCAGAGCATTTGGGTGCAGAACGCCCCATTTTTAGCTTCGAATCAATTGGTATGGACGGTATAAGCGAACCACACAATCGGGTGGAGGAGATGGCAGCGCACTACATCAGCGAAATGCGCCTGATCCAGCCGAAAGGCCCGTATTTGGTTGGGGGCATGTGTTTCGGCGCCTTTGTTGCGCTGGAAATGGCGCAAAGCCTACAAGCACAAGGAGACGAAGTGGCTCAGCTTGTCATCATGGACGCGCCTGCCCCGCAGGCTATATCCTCACTGCAGCGTCCGCGAAAGACGATCACACACTACCTTCGCCGCGGATATTGGCATCTAATTCAAAACTCTTTGATTACACAAGTGCTTAAACCGCGACTGAAAAGATACATTTACAGGGTTAGGAGCGCCATCAACCCGATTCAGCGACAACGACAGAAGGTAATTTCTGCACATTGGGTGGCACGACAGAACTACATCAGCCGCCCCTACAGAGGCTCGATCCTCTTGTTTCAAAGTGAAGTCAACTTTGCAAAGGGCGAACATCTACGCTGGGCAAAAATCTCTGAACATCTTGTTCACCACCTGACACCCGGCACCACACATCGAGATCTTCTTTTAGCAGAACCGTATGTTGGCCAGTGGGTAAAACAGCTCAGAAACCACCTCAACACACTAGAATAGAGGATAAGCGCACAATGGGAAGACTATCTGGCAAAGTTGCCGTAATCACCGGCGGCACGCGCGGACTAGGACTGGCGGTCGCCCACGCCTATGCGAAGGAAGACGCGGCGGTGGTGGTGGCGTCACGCGCCCAGTCTTCGGTAGACCGCGCCGTAGCAGACCTGCGGGCAGACGGCGCACGCGCTGCGGGCATTGTCTGCGATGTGGGCGACGTGGGGCAGGTCCAAGCGCTAGCGCAACATGCAGTGGATAGCTTTGGTCGCCTGGACATTTGGGTGAACAACGCTGGTATCTCCGCGCCCTACGGGCCGACGTTGGAAGTCTCGCCGGAGCAGTTCCTTAGTGTGATCCAGACCAACATCCTGGGCACCTACTACGGCTCTCTTGTGGCGATGCAGCATTTCGTGGCGCAGGGCAGCGGCAAGCTGATCAACATCCTCGGCCGTGGTGACAAACAACCCACGCCCAATCAGAATGCCTACGCCGGCAGCAAAGCCTGGATCCGCAGCTTCACCCTGGCCCTGGCCCAAGAATACAAAAAGACCGATGTGGGCGTCTATGCCTTTAACCCCGGCCTGGTGCTCACCGAGTTTCTATCGGATCTTGAAGTCATTGCGGGCCACGAAGAGGAAGTACAGCCGCTTAAATTCGTCATGCGCCTGTGGGCCAACCCGCCCGAAGTTCCGGCGCAGAAGGCCATGTGGCTGGCAAGTTCGGCCACCGACGGCCGCACCGGCCTCTCCGTTACCTCACTCACCCCGGCGCGGCTGCTGGGTGGCGTCCTCAAAGAAGGTTGGCGCATTGTGCGCAGGCAGCCCGCGCCGAAAGTGACGTTGAATGTGCGGTCGGTACCGGTGCATAAGGCGTGATGCGTAATTCGTAATGCGTAACCCAAAGTTGTTCGGCCCGTAGGCGTTGCTTTACCAATTACGCATTACGCATTACGAATTACGCATGTTATAGTAACCCCCACCTACATCCGGCCCCATCTACCCCACCAAAACTAAAATGAAAATTACCAACATTCGCACGCAGATTGTGGGCAATCCGTGGAAGAATTGGGTCTTTGTGCTTGTTGAGACCGATGAAGGCATCACCGGTTTGGGCGAGGCCACCGGCGGCTTAAAGACGAAGTCGCACGAGGCAGACGTGCACGAGATAGGGCGCTTTGTGATGGGCGAAGATCCCACACAGCCGGAGCGTATCTGGCAGAAGATGCACAAGGGGACGTTCCTTGGCACCGGGCCGGCCATGAGCGGCATCGAAATGGCCTGTTGGGACATTCTAGGCAAGTCTTTGGGCGTGCCGCTGTGGAAGTTGTTGGGCGGCAAACAGCGCCCCAAGATTCGCGTCTATGCCAACGGCTGGTACAAAGGACCGCGTGATCCCCAATTCTTCGCCGAACGGGCCGCCGAACTGGCGGCGCAGGGCTACACAGCGCTCAAGTTTGATCCTTTTGGCAATGCCTACCGCTTCTTCGAAGGCAATGAAGAACGCAAGTCGCTCGACATTATTGCGGCGGTGCGCGAAGCCGTGGGCGACAACGTCGATCTCTGTATCGAAGGCCACGACCGCTTCAGCGTGGCCACAGCCGTACGCGTTGGACATGCACTGGCCCCGTTCCACCCCATGTGGTTCGAGACGCCGGTCATGTCCACCGACATCGCGGGGACGGTGGAAGTGGCGCGCGCCATTGAGGTCCCCGTAGCGACGGGCGAACGCTTTGAGACGTTGGGGCAGTTCAACCAGTTGCTCAGTCACCGCGCCGTGAGCATTGTGCAGCCTGAGACGTTGAAGATCGGCGGTGTGTCGGGGGCGCGCAAAGCCGCCGCGGTGGCCGAATCGGCGGAGGCGTTTGTGGCGCTGCATCAAGCCCAAAGCCCGCTGCTCACGGCAATCAACTGTCACATCCACGCCACGCTGCCCAACTTTTTGATTCACGAATATTTCGACGAATTCCTCGAACCGTGGGCGCGAGAGATCCTACACGGCGTCCCCTCCTTTGAAGACGGCTACATCGTCCCCGGCGACGCGCCCGGCCACGGCGTCACCCTCGACGAAGCCGCCGCCGCCGCATATCCCTACGGACAGAACAACTTCCTCAGGTTGTTTGAGGAAGGGTGGGAACGACGAGGAAAGTAGTGATTGGTGACTGGGGATTGGTGATTGGGGATCGTCTACAGGATCTGAAATCTCCTAATCGCTCAGTCTCTTGTCAACACGAGATTAGGCGATTAGGCGATTTCAGAAGCGCAACATGATCCCCAATCACCAATCCCCAATCACCACCCCAAGGAGACACACATGACAAAACCCATTCCATTCATCCAAGTTGGGGTAGCGAATCGCGGGGCGACGGTGCTCTGGGATCTGCGTGAACGCTACGCCGATCACTTTGCGCCGGTGGCTTTTGTAGACGTGGAGCCAACTTTCGTCGATGCGGCGCGCTCGCAGACGGGGATGGCAAACGTTTCCGGCCACCACAGGTTGACCGACGCGCTGGCCGCCCACCCTGAGGTGGAGGCCGTTTTCATTGTGACGCCGGCTGCCTTCCACGCCCAATACATCCGCGATGCGCTGGCGGCCGGCAAGCATGTGTGGGTGGAGAAGCCGCTTACCTACAGCTACACCGAAGCACAAGAACTGGCCCAACTGGCGGCAAAACACAAACGCGCCGTGGTGATAGGCAACCAATATCAGTATCACCCGTTGGAGCGGCAGTTACAGCGCGTCTTGGCCGAAGAACGCTATGGGCAGCCCGTCTTCGTGCAATATTTGCACCATCGCCATCGGCCAGAGATGCGCGCCTTCACCGGTCCTTACCCTGCGCTGTGGGAACAGGGGGTGCACAGCCTCAACTCGGTGCTGGCGTTCCTGGGCAACCCGGCCCTGCGCAGCGTCTACGCGCAAGGACTGAAGCCGCCCCATTCCACCTACCGCAGCGACACCTTCACCAGCACATTGACCGACTTCGCCAACGGCGTACAGGCCTACGTGCTCAACACCTTTGATTCGCACCGCACCGACTGGCAGATTCGGGTGGAGTGCACCGAAGCAGCGCTGCTCATCGAAGCCAAAGGTTGGGAACGGGATCGGATTCAGGTGCTTAAGGGCGATACATTGGTGGAAACGCTCGGTCCTATCGCCGCTCACGAGAACACCCTGCCCGACCCCTATGCTGCATTCCACCACGCCATCACCAGCGGTGAAAGCGTCCCCACGGCCATTGACGTCAACTTGAAGACGATCCAGTGGATCGACGCGGCGGTGAAGTCGTTGGAAACTGGGGAAGTTGTACGATTTTCTGAAAAATCTAGGGATTAAGCGACCATGGCATACAACACCCTCTTCACCAATTCTCGCCTCTGGATCCGCGCCGGGGATCGGCTGCTGGGCGGCTACTCGGCGAATGCACTGCGCAGTTACGTCTTTCCGCTCTACACGCCCGGCGGGGTGCTGGTGGTGCAAGAAGCACCCGTAGACCACCCCCACCAGCAGGGGATCCATGTGGGCTTGAGTGTAGACGATCATGACCTGTGGAACGCCGGTTCGTTTGACAAAGCGCGTCACATGCAACGGATGGGAACGCCGCTCAAGGAGATCACGCCGGTCATCGAGGAGCAGGGCGTGACGCTCTTCCACAGCGTACAGTGGACAAGCGTCGATGGCGTTGTCCTGTTGCATGAGGAGCGGAGTGTACACTTTCGTCTGGCAGAGAGCTTCACCCATGTCCACTGGCGTTCACACTTCCACACATTGGACGGATCCGCGCGTATCGACCAGACCAAAGAAGCCGGTATCGGCGTGCGCGTGCCGCCGCACTGGGAGAGCTACTTTGGTGGGCAGATCGGCAACGCAACAGGCGGCGTGGGTGAGCGCGCCTGTTTCGACAGCGATTCCCCGTGGCTCAACGTACACGGATCAGCCGGAAACGGCGCGACAGCAGGTGTCGTGATTGTGGCGGCGAGTACGCCCTGCCCCTGGTTCACACGGGATTACGGCGAACACATCTACAACCCCAGCCGTCACGCAGCCGTCGATCTTGCCCCGGGCGAATCTGTCACCTGGGCGGTGGATGTGTTGGCCTACGACGGCGAGCGCACAGTGGACGAGATCACGAGGATGGTGGGGAAAAATGATGATGGGATGATGAGATGATGACGTGCCAACGCCCATCATCGCATCATCCCATCATCTCACCTATACTGCGACTGCTTCCTGCTGAACGACAGCATGCTCACTCTGTCGCTTACGCCGATAGCGCACAATGGCAGCGCTGGGGTGATTGGCCCCAACACCGGTGACCACGTGCGGATCTTGGGTGATCAGTTCAACGTCGAACTGCTGGAAGAGCAGGGCGACGACCACGGCCATTTCGTTTTTGGCAAAGTTCATGCCCGTGCATTTGTGCATGCCGCCGCCAAAGCCGATGATGTTGAAGGTGTTCTTGCCTTCGTTACGCTCCGGCGAAAAGCGCAGCGGATCGTAGCGTTCCGGATCGGCGAAGGCTTCGTCGTTGTGGTGACTGGTAGCAGCGCTGACCTTGATCAGCCACCCCGCCGGGACAACCACCTCGCCCAGGTCAAGATCCTGTTCCACGATGCGCATCTGCATAGCGGCCGACGGCTTGAGGCGCGTGGTCTCGTCGATGGCCCAGTAGACGTGCTCCAGGTTGCGCAGCACACCGCCGTCAATGGCCTGCCCCGGCGCGAGGACAGCGTCGATCTCGGCCTGTACTCGTTGCAGATAGTCGGGATGTTGCAGCAGTTGGATCACGGTCCATGCCGCCTGGCCGGCGGTGGTCTCGTGGCCGGCAAAGAGCAGCCCCATGAAGAGGCGCACGATCTCATCGTCTGTGGGGATCGTGCCATCCTTTTCGGGTTGGGCGAGCACCTGGGTGATCAGATCGTTGTATTGTTCAGGGTTCTGGCGACGTTTGGCGATCAACGGCTTGAGCGCGGCGTTAAGGCGTTCCTTGGCCCGGTCGCGGCGGATGAACTTGGGCAGCGGCCAGGTTGGGGGCAGGATCGGATCAATCGAACGGCTAATGGCATCGTAGTCGCCCCAGAAACCCTCACCCAATTCACGCTCGTAATCAGGACCGATGAACGCATGGCCTGCCACATCCCGGGTCACATCCAGCATGGCAGCGGAAATATCTACTTCTCCGGCTTCACCCAGTCGATCAAGCCAACGCTGAACTTCGTACTGCATGGCCACGGCATACTCGGCCATCTTCTGGCGCGAGAAAATGGCCTGCAACAGCGGCCGTTGGTTCTGGTAACGCTCCTTCGGCGCCGTAAAGAGCACCTCACCAAAAGTCGCTTTGAGGAAGCTGTAGACTTCTCGAATGTTGAGCGAATTGTCCGTCTCAGTGTAAAAGAGCTTGTTGTACTCCGCGCCGGTGACGACAGCCACATTCTTGCCCATCAGCTTGAAGCCAAAGACGTCGCCATGTTCGGCTCGTCCGCGCTGATCAAGGCCGGTGGAATTACGCTGAAACTCCAAAGTATGGCCTGCCAGCGGCAGCGCCCCCGAGACAAAAGAGGGAGTGGGTTTGGTCATATTTGTTCTCCTAATCGTTGAAACGTTGGAGCGATTGAACGTTGGAGCGATTGAACGATTGAACGTTGGAACGATTGAACGTTGGAACGATTGAACGCTCCAACGCTCCAACGCTCCAACGCTCCAACGCTCACTCCATCACATTTAGCACAACCTGCACATAGCTTTCTAAGCCTGCCCGTTCCGGGTACATTTTGACGAGAAAGCTGAGGTTGTAAAAGGCAAAGAGCAGGTAACGGGCCACATCAGGGGCAGGTTGGTGCAGGCGAAGTTCACCACGATCCACAGCCGCTTGCAGGAAATCGGTGAAAAGTTGGGTGATCTCGTCCATATAGCTGCGTAAGAAGTCGAAGATGACAGGCTTGCTCACACCCAATTCCACCGCCGCCTTGAGGGTAAGCGAGCCATGATGCGCCTCTTCCCCCAGCAGTTCATCGATCAAATCGGCGAAAAGATGAGCCAACGTCGCCCGAGGATCAGCACTTTCGGCCAGTTCACGACGCACCATCTCTTTTTCGCCCTGACTATGCCACACCAACACACGCAGGAAGATGGCGTCTTTGTCGCCAAAGGCGTTGTAAAGGCTGCTGCTGTTGACGCCCACCGCCTCCACCAGATCGCGGATCGACGTCGCCGCATAGCCCCGCTCACGGAAGACCTGCATCGCCTGTTCCAAAACAATTTCTTCGTCAAATGCTTTTGTACGCGCCATGGATTGAGTATAGCATATTTTATAACGAACGTTACAAAATTTACGATTAACGATTGTTACTGTACAGCCACGTACCGTAGGGGTTTGCGTGGGGCGGAAGCAGATGTCGCATCATGGGCGAGTGATCCTTCCGCCCCACGCAAACCCCTACATGACCTGTACAGTTACATTCGTCAATCGCAAATCGTAAATTCCAAAGGGGGTTCTTATGATCGACCGCATCATCTCTCTTGAACTTTTTCCGTTGGCGATTCCGCGCGATGAGCCGTATTTGGGCCCGCTTGAGGCGGGGACGGCGGTGAACGCCCACGGGTACTTCGTGCGCCCCGGCAACAAGACCATCTACAGCACCCATGATCAGTCGGTGCTGGTGAAGGTGACCAGCGAGAGCGGCGCCGTCGGCTGGGGCGAGAGTTTCGGCGTCACCGTGCCCGATGTGGTGGCGCAGATTCAGAAGCAACTGATCGCGCCGCTGGTCATCGGCCGCGATCCGCATGACGTGGTGATGATCTACGAAGATCTCTACGACGCGCTGCGCGTGCGCGGCTTCTACGGCGGCTTTTGGGTGGACGCCATCGCCGGTGTGGACATGGCAATCTGGGATCTGCGCGGCAAGCTAACCGGTCTGCCCGTCTACAAACTGCTAGGCGGACGTCGGCACGAGCGCATCCCCGTCTACGTGTCTGGGTTGCCAGGGCGGACGAAGGAGGATCGCGCCGCCGTGGGCAAGCGCTGGATCGACCGCGGCTTTTCGGCGCTCAAGTTCGCTGCCGCCGTGGCCGACGAAGGCGAGTTGGCCGAGATGAAGGCCATCCGCGCCGCCGTGGGGCCGGATGTGAAGATCCTGGTCGATCTGCACTGGCACTACACGGCATTGGAAGCGATTCAGCTCATCCACAAGTTAGACGAATACGATCTCTACCTGGCCGAAGCGCCCGTCGCCTCCGAGGACATCGACGGTCAGGCCCAGGTCGCCCGTTCGGTGAAGACACAGGTGGCCATCGGCGAGGAGTTGCGCACCGTCTACGAGTACCGTCCGCGTTTCCTGGCGCGCTGTATGAACGTGATCCAGCCCGAAATGGCACACACCGGCATCAGCGCCTTCTGGCAGATTGGGCAGTTGGCGCAAGCCTTCCACTGCAAAGTCATGCCCCACGCCACCATCAACGTCGGCATTGTACAGGCGGCCAGTTTGCAGGTCTCCGCCGCCTTGAGCAACCTGGCCATGCACGAGTACCAGCACTCCATCTTCGACCGCAATCTCCAATTCGTGGACACGTCCATGCGCTGCGCCGACGGCTATTTCACCCTACCCGAAGGGCCGGGGATTGGGGTTGAGCCGAAGGAGGAGTTGTTTGAGTATGTGATTTCGTGATTCGTGATTCGTGATTCGTGATCCGTGGGTTGAGTTTGTGGTAGCGTTGTTTGGAACGGATCGTGTTCAAGTTTAGACGCAAAAGATACTTACTTGACGTGTAGACCATTGCAGACGCACGATACTTTTTTCACGAATCACGGATCACGAATCACGGATCACGAATCACGAATCACGAATCACGGATCACGGATCACGCAAACCCCATCCCCCCACTCAAACGAAAGGATCTCCCACCCATGAAACTCGGCGTCAACGTAGCCATCATCCAAGACAACCGCATTCTGCTCACCCAGCGCGAGGACTTCGAGGTGTGGTGCTTGCCCGGTGGGGCTGTAGACCCAGGGGAGACGTTGGCCGAGGCCGCGCGCCGTGAAGTCCGCGAGGAGATCGGTATTGAGGTCGAACTGGAGCGGCTGGTAGGCGTCTACTCCCTGCCCGAGGACGGCGTGGGCAGCGGGCACATTGCCGTCTTCGCCGCTCGCCCGCTCAGCGAGGAGCTGACACTCGATCCAAACGAGGTAATCGCTGCAGGCTACTTCACGCTCGACACGCTGCCCGACGCCATGCTCGATTGGCACCGTCCCCGCGCCGAGGACGCGCTCAGCGGCGTCGGCGGCAGCCTCTACCGTCGCCAAAACGTGCCCTGGCCCTTCCCCCAACTCAGCCGCAGGGAACTCTACGCACTGCGCGATCGGCTGGGCTTGCCCCGTGCCGAGTTCTACCACCGCTTCTACGTTGCAGGCGAAACTGTCCCCGCGGCGGTGCTGCCGGTGCGCACATTTCTGCTCGACGCCGACCACCTCCTCGCAAACAAACGACGCCTCGCCGCAAGAGATGCCACACTAGAACATGCCTATGCGAATCTACTCGTCGAAGCCGAAGACGCACTCAACGCCGGTCCCTGGTCGGTGATGGACAAGCCACACACACCGCCCAGCGGCGACAAACACGACTACTACAGCGTCGGCCCCTATTGGTGGCCCAACCCCGACAGCGCAGACGGCCTGCCCTACGTGCGACGCGACGGCGAAACCAACCCCGAACGCGCCCACTACGACAGCGATCCACTCAAGGATCTGATCGCCGCCGTGGACACACTCGCCCTGGCCTACTTCTTCAGTGAAGATGAGCGCTTCGCCAGACACGCCGCCCACCTGCTGCGCGTCTGGTTCCTCGACGAGGCGACACGTATGAACCCCCACCTCAACTACGGCCAGGCCATCCCCGGCATCTGCGATGGACGTGGCATCGGCATCATCGACACGTTGCAACTCAGCCGCACCGTCGATGCCATCGGGTTGCTGGCCGCCTCGCCTCACTGGGAAAAGACGGATCAGCTTGGCATGGCAGATTGGTTCCGCCGCTACACCGATTGGTTGCTCCAGAGTCCACTGGGGCAAGAGGAAGCGCGCCAGCACAACAATCATGGCGTCTGGTACGATGCCCAGGTGGCCGCCTTCGCCCTCTTCGCAGGGATGAAAGAGATCGCCCGCGCTCTATTGGTAACGAGCGCACCACAGCGCATCACAGCCCACATCGCCCAAGACGGGAGCCAGCCCCACGAACTGGCGCGCACCCGCAGCCTCAGCTACAGCGTCATGAACCTGCACGGCCTCATGGATCTGGCACGCCTTGGCGACCACTTTGATCTCGATCTCTGGCGCTTTGTGGGCCGCGACCACGGCGGCATCCAAGCTGCGCTCGACTACCTCATCGCCAACACCGTCGACGCCGACTGGGATTTGCCCCAGATTACGCCCTTCGATCAGAACGAATTGCTGTCTCTGCTGCTGCGCGCCGTCGCCGTCTACCCAGAAACAGAGTACGCCGCCGTCGCCTTGCGACTTCAGGCCGAAGAGTCGGCTGCCGACCGAGCCGGCAGTTTCGAGTATACTCAGAATAGAACGCGGATTGAGCGGATCGAGCGGATTTCAGCAGATTTTCTGCGTTTCTAAGAAAACTCAGGTTTTTTATGATCCACGAAGGCACACGAAGGCAGAGGAGAGAAGAGATCCACAGATTTCACAGATTAAAAGGATTTCCAGAAAGATTCACTGTTTCTCCTCTGAATCCTGGTAATCCGTGTAATCTGCGGATCATGTTTGTTTTTCTCTGCCTTTGTGTATCTTCGTGTGCCTTCGTTGATCATTTTTCTCTGCTCTCTCCTTTTCCGCCTAATCCGCGTTCTATCGCAGCTATACGTCGCAGTGGAACCATGCTATACTAAGCAAGATTGTGAATTCCTGAACTTTCGGGTACATATGAATCCGATCTCTGCTTTCTTCGTCCGCAACATCATCGTTGTTTTCTTCTTTTACGGCCTCACCTTCTTCGCGATGGGCATTGCCCTGCTCCTGGCAAGCCGGCGACAATCGGTGTTTCGTTTTGCGCGGGCGATTTTGCCGTTGGCCGCCTTTGGGTTGCTCCACGGCATGCACGAGTGGTTCGAGATGTATCAGAAGTATGCGGCACTCACCGGGGGGTATACGCCTTCGCTTTTTGAGGAGGAATTCCGCCTTGGCCTGTTGGGGGCGTCGTTTGTGGCATTGGCGGCTTTCGGGGTGGCGCTTCTCAACCCCGACGGATCAAGTTGGCTACGTCGTTACTTGCCGCTGATTGGCATGGTGCTGCTGTGGTGGAGCGGAATCGCCATTGTCGCCTGGCGCTTTCAACCGTCGGCGACCGATCTGATTGCGGTAGGCGATGCGCTGGCACGCTACAGCCTGGGCATTCCCGGCGCGCTGTTGGGGACGTGGGCGTTGATGGCGCAACAGCGTACCTTCCGCGAGCACAACATGCCCCAATTCGGGCGCGATCTTGTGTGGTGCGCCACGGCGCTCTTTTTGTTTGGCGTGGTTGGGCAGATCTTCGTGCGGCCCACCCTGCTTGCACCGACGCAGATTCTTAACAGCACACTCTTTTTGCAGTGGTTCGGCATCCCTGTACAGCTTTTCCGCGCTGTGATGGCGGCGGTGATGACATTTTATATGGTCCATGCGCTGCGGGCGTTCGAGGTGGAAAACCAGCGGCGGTTGGAAGAGGCGTTACAGGCCGAACGCAAGAACCGTCATGAGGTGGAGCGGCTTAACGGTGAATTGCGCCTCACCGCGCAGGAACTGGCCATGATGTTGAGCCTGTCCAACGATTTGGCGGCGCCTGTGGCCTTGCCCGAACGGCTGTCCGACGCGCTGGAGGCCGTGGTGGGCAGTCTCACCTTCCCAGATGCGGGCATGATTCTCCTCGTCGATGGCGAGGACGGGGGGGTGGCGGTGCACGCGGCAAGCGGTTTTCCTGGCGAGGCGACAGATCTACGCTTTCTTCAAGCGCAAGCACTGGGGGAACAGTGCATCAGTCGCCGGTCGGCGATCTGCAAACATGAAGATGGCACGATCATCGAGTTGAACCTGAACGCGGTGACGCTTGGGCGAAAATGTTTCGAGTATGCCAGCCCCACCGTCATGCTGGCGTTGCCGCTCCACAGCGCCGAGCAGGTGACAGGCAGTTTGGTCCTGGCGCGGCCTGAAAGCCAGGCACGCCGCTTACCCCTGGAAGAATTACAGTTAATGGCCGGGATTGCACGCCAGTTGGCACTTTCGATTGAGAATGCACGGCTGACGTGGCGGACGCAGCGCCACGAAAAGCTGTTGGCCGAGTTACTCGATCAGGTGGTGGATGCACAGGAGGCCGAACGGCAGCGCATTGCGCGCGAACTGCACGATGCCACGGGGCAGTCGCTCACGGCAATTTCGTTGGGGTTGCGTGGGATTGGGCGGCTGGTGGAAGAGCAAGCCCCCATAGTGGCGGCGCAGTTGCGCGAGGTGGAATCGTACAGCACAAGTGCGTTGGGCGAGTTGCGCCGTATCATGGCCGATCTGCGCCCTTCGCAGTTAGACGATCTGGGCCTGGTGGCGGCGTTGCGCTGGTATATGCAGTCCTATGAGCAGCGGCGCAACGTGAAAGCCGAATTCGTGTTGCAGGGGGAGCCGGTGCGCCTGCCGGTAGAGACAGAGACGGTGATCTTCCGCATTACGCAAGAGGCGTTGACGAATGTGGCCAAGCACGCCGAGGCAAACCGTGTGGTTGTGCGGTTGACGATGCACCCCGATGCCGTTACGGTAGAAATTGAAGACAACGGCAGAGGCTTTGAAGCGGACAGAATGCGGCATAGCGAGCGACCGAGCCTATCTGGTTGGGGTCTGGTGGGTATGCGCGAGCGGACCCGTCTACTGGGCGGCGAATGTACGATCCAATCGACGCCGGGCGAGGGCAGCCGCATCCGTGTGAGAATTCCCTTGGAGAAGTCAGGGGAAACGGCTCACGCAACATCAGCCGGTGCAACCACAGAGAATACAGTGAGACAGAAGGAAAAATTGGACACGGATTTCACGGATTAACAGGATTTCCAGAAGATTGAGTTCATCATTCGTCTCTCTTCTGAATCCAAATAATCCGTGAAATCCGTGTCCTGCTCCTGCCTTCGTGTTTCTTCGAGGAGCAATTGCCAGCAAATTCTTGTTCCAGTTTTCGGGATGACAGAGGAGAGACTCGATGTCTAAGATTCGTTTGTTGCTGGTGGATGATCACGAGATTGTACGCGCCGGGCTGCGTATGCTCTTCTTGGCCGAACCGGATATGACGATTGTAGGCGAAGCTGGCAGCGGACAGGACGCGCTGCGCCTGGTACGCGAGTTGAAGCCCGACGTAGTGCTCATGGATGTGGCCATGCCGGGCATGACAGGCATCGAAGCGACGCGGCAGATCAAGGAAGCCAGCCCCGAAACGGCCGTCCTGGCGCTGACGATGTACGAGGACGAACAATATTTCTTTGAGATGATCCATGCCGGCGCGGCAGGCTACATTCCCAAGCGGGCCGCGCCGGACGATCTTGTCTCGGCGATTCGGGTGGTGAGCCAGGGCAACGTCTTCCTCTACGCCAGTTTGGCCCGCTACCTGGTCAACGAAGTCCTCAACCAACCGGAAGCGAGCAAATCGTCTTCTGCCGCCGAAGCATTGACGGCGCGTGAACGCGAGGTGCTGGTCTACATCGCAGAGGGTGACACCAACAGAGAGATCGCCGAGAAATTGGTTATCAGCCCGAAGACGGTGGACCGTCACCGTGAGAACATTATGCGTAAACTCAACCTGCACAATCGGGTTGAGTTGGTGCGGTATGCGATTGAGAAGGGGCTGATACGGACTGGGGATTAGGGACTGGGGATTGGGGTGCTTCCCCCACACCGAAAGATGTGGCGTTGTCCCAATAGATTCTTCTCCTCCGGCATGTTACGCTGGTGTCAGTTGACCAATGTCACTAAGTTAAGGAATTTGGCTCCTCGTCACGTTGTGGAGTGAGCATCCTCGCTGAATGACATTGGACAGGCAACCACGAGCGAGGAGCGCTTCTATGGACGGTGTATTGACGACGTTGGCGATGGTGGGAATGTTCGTTCTTCGTTTGGGTGTGCCGATTGCGTTGGTGGCGCTGGTGGGCTACGCGCTGCATCGCATGGACGCCAAATGGGAAGCCGAAGCGGCCGCGGGAGCGGAAGCTTATCGCCGCCAATCCACACCACAACCCGAAGTGGAACTCCGCCCTGTGGAGCAGCCGTGTTGGGTGTTAAAGAACTGCCCCGAAGATCGCTACACCCACTGCGCGGCCTACCAGAATTCAGGAACACCCTGTTGGTTGGCCCGCAGCCAAGCGGACGGGATGCTGCCCAATGCATGTGTTACGTGTACATTGTTTAGTTTGAGGAGACCCAACCACGAACACGAACTGGTCGCCAACTGAGTTGCAGACCATAAATCCGGTGGCCCTGAGGCAGCGCAGCCAATGGCTGGCCTTCGCTGTCTCTTTTGTGATTGTGGCCTTCACCTTGGGGTTGACGCTGCTGGGGGCGGCCGAGAACAGCTTTACCGACGATGGCGAGCCCCGCCTACTTGCCATGTTCACAGACTATGAAAGCCCCCAGCGCTGCAAAGAATGCCACGAAGAGCAGTACATTTCGTGGGAACACACCACCCACGCCAACGCCCTCTTCGATCCCATCTTCCGCACCTACCTCGAACAGGCGGAGAACCCGGCGGAGTGTCTTTCGTGTCACACCACCGGTTATGACGAACAAACCGGGCAATTTGTGCTGCCGGGCGTCACCTGTGAAGCGTGTCACGGCCCCTACAACAAAGACCACCCCGACGCGGACAGTATGGCCATTGCCGGATCGCCAGAATTTTGCGGCGACTGTCACACCGTCACCTTGACCGAGTGGGAGCGTAGCCGCCACGGTGGCGCGGATGTCGGTTGTATCGACTGTCACGAGGTGCACTCGCAGAAAGCGCGGGCGGCCACCACCACCTATGGGCTCTGCGCCACGTGTCACCAAGAGGAGATCAAAGACGCTCGTCACCAAGCGCACAGCAATGCAGGTATCCTCTGTATTGAGTGTCACTTGGATCGGCCCGACGAGATTCCGGTCAACGGGCATATGCTCACCGGTCACTCATTCACCGCGACACGGGACAACTGTGCGGAGTGTCACAGCGAGGAGCGATAACGCCGCTGAGGCAGACGGGACAACCGTCACCAGCGTAGGCGCCAACCCGCCGGGTTTTCTGCAACCCGGCGGGTTTTTGTTATGGGAGATGGGGGCCAGGTGTCGGGTTGCGCGAGTCAGTGCCTGGCACTGGGCTCACGCGGCTTCGTCTTCGCATCACCTCCGGCCCAGTGCCAGGCACTGACGGGTTATGGTATTCACTAAATCTTTAGAAAAATAGAGATGGGGTTTACCGTTGTCGGGGCATATCATGGTATTCTTAGGCCTAACCTCCATATGCATAGGTATAGTGTAAATAAATACATTCGTGCACAGATGGGGAATTGCTCCCCGTTTGTAAAGAGAAAGGATGCTTTCGTGTCGTTAACGGATAGTGTTTCCACCGAACAGTCTATAGAGAACGCGCTTCGGTGGCTGGCGAACAATCGTCGACTCGTCTATTTTATCTTTGTACCGGTGTTGCTTGTCCTCTGGTTGAGTTCTGGAATCTACATTGTTCAACCAGGTGAAGAAGGTGTGGTACGTACCTTTGGGCGGTTTTCAGGGGTTACAGCATCGGGTTTGAACTACCACTTGCCCAGCCCGATCCAGACCGTCAATATTGTGGACGTGCAGAGTATCCGCCGCGCCGAGATTGGCTTCCGCACAGCCAGCGGAGATCGCAAAGAGGAAGTTCTCAACGAAGCGCTGATGTTGACACGCGATGAAAACATTGTGCAGGTGGAGTTGCTGATCCAATACCGAATCGGCGATTCGCGCTCGTTTGTCTTCAACGTTCAACAGCCTGAAGTTGTCCTTGTGACTAGTGCTGAGGTGGCGTTGCGTAGCGCCGTCGGGCAGATGGGCATTGATGCGGTCATTACCGAAGAACGCGCCCGTGTACAGGACGAAACGCGTATCTTTCTCACACGCTTGATGGAGGACTACGGCACCGGCATCATGGTGACAGACATACGCCTGCAAGTTGCCGATCCGCCTGCCGAGGTCCGCGATGCCTTCCAAGAAGTGGTGCGCGCCCAGGCAGACAAAGAACGCCGCATCAACGAAGCCGAAGCCTACCAAAATGACGTTGTCCCACGTGCCCGTGGCGAAAGACAACGCCTAATCGAAGAGGCCAGCGGTTTCCGCGATCGTGAGGTTCTGCGTGCCACCGGTGAAGCCGAACGTTTCCTCGCCGTTCTCGGTGCCTACCAACTAGCGCCGGATGTTACCCGCGAACGACTGCACATCGAAGCCCTGGAACAAGTGCTGAACCAGGTCGATCTGGTTTTGCTGGACGAGAACGCGATGGGGAATGGCCAGATCTTGCCGTTCTTGCCATTGACCGAACCAAGACCAGCTGAACAAGCACCGGTAGCCCCGGCAGAGACGACGGAGAGTGAATAATATGAGAAACTACATTTCCACCCTACTCGTGATGCTGGCCGTCATCGCCGCCATTCTCATCAGCCAAAGCGTGTTTATTGTTGATGAAACAAGGCAGGCGATTATTCTTCAGTTCGGCGATCCTGTGGCAACCATACAGGAACCGGGTCTCGCCTTCAAGCGACCGTTCGTCCAAAATGTGATCATGTTCGACAAACGCGTGCTGTCCAGCGATGCCTCACCACAAGAATATCTGACCTCCGACAAGAAGCGGTTGGTGGTCGATCATGTCACACGCTGGCGCATCAGCGATCCGCTAACCTTCTTCAAAGCGGTACGCACAGAAGCCGGCGCGCGCGCCCGCCTCGACGACATTATCTTCTCAGAGCTGCGTCGGGAACTGGCGTCGGTTGAGTTCATAGACGTGATTGCCAATCAGCGCGAAGCAATTGAAGAACGCGTTGCAGCATCTGCGCTGGAAAATGCTGCCGAGTTCGGCATTGAGGTGCTCGATGTGCGCACGAAACGCGCCGATTTGCCCAAAGAGGTGGAGCAGAGCGTCTTCGACCGGATGCGCGCCGAGCGACAGCGAGAGTCTTCGCTACTCAGAGCCGAAGGTGAAGAGTTGGGGAACATCATTCGGGCGCAGGCCGACCGCGACAGCGGCGTGATCGTGGCTGAAGGCGAACAACAAGCCCAAACACTGCGTGGTGAAGGAGAGGCCGAGGCAATTCGTATCTATGCCGCCGCCTTGGAACAAGATCCTGAGTTCTACGCCTTCATCCGTCGCCTGGAGGCTTACGAAACCATCATGAAGCGAGGGGATCGACTGGTTATCCCCGCCGATAGCGAGTTCTTCCGTTTCCTGTTGAACAACAGCGCAGCACCGGTTGAAGCCGACATCATTCCAGCCGAAGCATCGACGGTAGACAATTAAAACGCACCTTTGGCCATTTACATATACCCAATCAAGGAGCCATCCGATCGCGGATGGCTCCTTTTTTATGTGTCTTTCGGTAAAACTCAATGACGCTCATACCCAAACTTCACCGCGGACCCCATGACAAATCTCACGGCCAGGTACCAGATCAACATGGCGGCGGCGATGATGCCAAAGGTGGAGGCCCATTCCAGCGCACTGGCTGAGTAGACCGCTCCTTCGGGCACAAATTGAGCGGCCAGGGTGGCGTTGAAACGGTTCATCCCCACGCCGAGCAGTACCGCCAACGGCGCCGCCCAGTGCACCCATCCTTGCTTGCGCAATGACGGCACACCCCACAGCACAATCGGGATCACCGAGCAGAAGAGGATCTCCCCGATCCAGAGCATGCTCAACGGCGTCATTTCTAGCAGCAGGGGCAGTTCACCGGCGTAGACCAGCTCACCCACACGAATGACCATGTAGAGCAAGCCAAACACCAAGATTCCCTTGCCCAACCCCATTGCAATCGACGGATCTTCGGCCTTGCCACGTACACGCATGGCGATCTTGTAGGCAATGATCCCCAAGCTCAGCCCCACCATAATCGAGGACAGATAGAACAACACCGGCAGGATCGGCGTGTACCACATGGGGTGCAGCCGGTGCGGCATGTTGAGGTAGAGCGTCCCCAACGTAGACTGATGCAGCGTCGACAACGTCACACCGATGATGGTCACCGGTGTCATCAGGCGGTAGGCCAGGCGCATCGGCCACTTCCAGGGCAGGAAGGCCAGCATGTCGGGGCTGACTTCGATCACCAGCACCGTGGTGTAGAGCAGCACACACCAGCAGATTTCAAACAACGGCGAGTGCATGTTGTAGAAGAGCAAGAAATTGTAGAAGCGATCCGGGCGGCCCAGGTCGAGCAACAACAGCATGAGCACCGCCACATAACCCATCAACCCGGCCAGGATGGCGGGGCGCAGCACCGGCTGGAACTGGCGCAGATGCAGCACATGCACCACCGCCGCCATGGTGAAACCCACCCCAGAGAACGCAATCAGGGCAAAGTCGAAGCCGATCCAGATGCCCCAAGGATAGGCGTCGGTGAGCGCCGTGGTGGCGCCCATGCCCACAAGCAGGCGCCCGACACCGGCGGCAAGGCCGATCATGGTAAGGAAAGCCAGGAAACCAGCGATGATGTCACCCTTTTTGAACGGCCCAATCTCGAACTTCTGCTGTGGAATGGAAGGGGCTTGCATCGTCATAATTCGGCTCCCGGTTTGTGCGATTCGGCGTGGACAGTGGCTTCACCGTGGACCTGTTGCCGCCGCTGCATGAAGAGGTGCAACGCCGTCACAACCGAGGCGACGGTCAGGGCGATGGCGGGCGTCGCCTTCATCACCGCTTCGGCGTACTTAGCATTGGGATCGTCGCCCAGTTCGGGGAAGCCCAACAGCGAGAAGGGCACCGGCGACAGGTAGAGTACCGAGGTGCCGCCTACTTCGTGCTCGCCGTAGACGTGTTCCACGTAGCGCCCCGGGTTCGAGACAATCTGGGCGTGGGCTTGGGCCAGCAACTGGTGACGAGTGCCGAAACGCAACGCCCCATTGGGGCAGGCGGCGATACAGGCGGGTTTTTCGTCTTCGGCCAGGCGGCTTGCACACATTTCACACTTGTGGATCAAACCCAGCGGGTTTTCCCACTCGTAACACGGCACACCAAACGGACACGCATATTGGCAGTAGCGGCAGCCGATACACTTTTCGGCGTCGTAGACCACCGGGCCTTCCGCCGTCTTGCGCAGGGCGCCTACGGTACAGGCCGAGACACAGGCCGGGTGCAGACAGTGCATACACTGGTGCTTGATGCTAACGGTCTCTTTGTCACCAACGCTGTTCTCGATCTGCCGTTCTTCCACATAGCTGTAGGCGTCGGTATCGAGGCGGATGGGCACCGTGTTGGGGTGCGGACGGTCGTTGGCTTCTTTACAGGCCAGCGCACACGATTGGCAACCAGTGCAGCGGGTCAAGTCGATAAGGATGCCCCAGGCGTCTTCGTTGGCAGGTCCACCGGCGGCGGCGGCAACATTGACGCTCCCTGCGACGGCGGTGGAAGCGGCCAGCGCTGCAATGCCACAGCCCATGCCTTTGAGCATGTCACGGCGAGAGAGTTCAAGGTTGATGGCGGCCATTATTCACCGTCCTTGCGGCTGTAGCGGGCAGCGAAGAGCATGAAGATGATGCCCAGCATCCCACCGACGCCGATGCCAAAACCGAGGGTGATGGGGGTCATCACCTGCATGGTGTAGCTGGTCTGATTGGCGGCTTCCAGGCGGGCGTCCAACTCGGCCACCCGCTGCTTCTCCGTGCGCAGGTCGGCCAGCGCCAGGTCACGCACACCAAAGTGCTCGTTGGAAGCCCCAACACTCTCACGGTGACAGTCGAGGCAGTTGTCAGGCGAAACCGAGGTGAAGTCGTGGGTGGGGGCAGCCAGATGACCAATGTTGTCGGTCATCGCCATTGCGCCGGAGATTTCTGAAGGCGACATATGACAATCGGAGCAAGCGGCTTCGGCGTACCAATGGGTGGTGTGGAAACTGTCGGTAAGTGATTCTTGGTGACAGGCACGGCAGAGTGTTTCATCGGTCAGCCGCAGTTCCTGGGAGTGCGCAACGTGACAGCTAATGCACTGGACATTGGCTTCGGCGTGGATGGTGCCTTCCCACTGCTCGAAGGTGTTGATGTGGCAATCCTGACACATGGACGAATCGACGCGCAGTGCCACGACGCCTTCGTCTGGGTGTCCTTTCACGTAAGCGCCGTGGCAGTCTTCGCAGGTGGCGTAGGGTTCACCGCCACCGTCGGGGATAACGGCGTGGGTGGAGGCCATCCAACCTTCGGCCTCCATCGAGTGGCACGATTCACACGGTTGCACATCGTCGCCCGCATCAGAGGATTGGGCGAATGCTGCCGAGGTCATCAACACCAGGAGCATGCCCACCAGGGCAAAGATGGCGATCCAACGGCCAAAATTCTTGTGGTTGAAAGTTTGCGTCGTCATGGCGAACTATCCTTCAGACTGAAACCGGGGGAACCGGCGTGGTTATAAATGAAGATGGAGGACCCGGCAGCAGAAAAAGCGGCCAATGGCCATGACCAGCATCGGAATACCGAAGCGCAACACGAACAACGTCAGGAACATGGAGAGGACAATCAGGAAGTCTAGCGGTGTCATGAGAAACGCTCCTTTCAAGCGCTGTTTGAATAAGTTCTTGTCACAGAGCTTAGCACCCTGGAAAGGAGAATCCCATATGGTACGCAACCCATCACGCACCCCATCTTCATGGGGCGCAAAAAAAGCAAGTGGGGTGATTTGGGAGGCAGCATTGGTGGGGAATGGGGTGTTTACCCAAGCGAAGAGTGGGGGAAGAAGGAGAGAGAAGGCAAAAGGCAAAGTGCAAAAGGCAAAAGTGGTCGCGCCGAGCGAATACTGGGGCATTGGCGCACGATGCAGCGCCCAGATTGCCACTTGCAAACCTGCAACTTGCCCCTTGCATTTTTGCCTTTTGCACTTTGCCTTTTGCCTTCTCTTTTGCCTTACAGTTTGTCATTTCGCCGCTACGTGAGACAATAGGAGCAATACATTTTGCTGCGACGCCTTCCCCCACGCGTCGCCCCACAGGAAAGGACCTTCCCCATGCGTATCATCGTCACAGGCGGCAGTGGACGCGCCGGACGCTATACCGTCAAAGAGCTGGCCGACGCCGGCCACGAAGTGATCAACGTGGACCGCGTGCGCCCGTCCCTATCACTGCCTGGCAGTTTCATCGAGATCGACCTCACCGACGCCGGCGAAGTCTACGATCTCTTTGCCCAGGTGCGGCCAGAAGGCGTCTGTCACCTGGCGGCCAATCCTTCGCCCAGCGGCTACTCGCGCCAGGGCACATTCCAAAATAATGTGATGAGCACCTACCACATGATGCAGGCCGCCGGCGATTTCAACGTGCGCCGCTTCATCTATGCAAGCAGCGAAATGGCCACCGGCTGGCTCACCACCGAGGATCTGCCGCCACACTTCCCCTTCAACGAAGAGGACCGTGTGGAATCGCCCAACGCCTACGCGCTGAGCAAGTACATGGGCGAGGTCATCGCCGAGTCGCTCGTCACCCGTTACGCCGACATGGCCATCTGTAGCCTGCGCATCAACAACGTCATCCCGCCCGATGAATACTATCGGCTCGAAGCGCGCCGCCGCAACTTCCCCCACGAAGGCAGCAGCAACTTCTGGAGCTACATCGACGCCCGCGACGTGGCAACCGCCTTCCGCGCCGCGATCGAAGGCGAAAGCAGTGGACATGAAGTCTTCCTCATCGCTGCCGCCGACACCTGTATCGACGTACCCATTCAAGAGGCCGTGGAGACCCGCTACGGCCCCGGCGCCAACTTCGCCCCCGGCCACGGACCCCACCAATCGGTCTTTGATTGTAGCAAAATTAAGGAAACCTTTGGGTGGGAGGCGAAGTATAGTTGGCGGAAGACGGCTTGAAGAATAATGAGTAAGGGGAGTAATGAGTAAGGAGTAATGAGTAGGTCAACGAAGGAACACCGCTGAATTGAAAAACGCCGTTAACCTACTCATTACTCCTTACTCATTTTTCTATCACTGCACCAAACCGGAGACCCACCCATGCCCCATAGCACCGTTATCTGCCCCGTCGAGCGGATCACCCATGCGCCGTTTCGACACTTCTTTGGCTACTATGAGAAGACGCCCTGGGACGCTACCGATGCGCGGCTGTTGGGGATGCGCGTCAACTTTCAACATCGTCCCCCCGCCGCCGAGGACGTGGCGCAGATCGCGCTAATTGACGCCGCCAACGGCAATCGCTGGCGTCCCCTGGCCGAGACGACGGCGTGGTGCTGGCAACAGTCCTGTATGCTTCAGTGGTTGGGATCGGATCCGGCGCGCAAGATCATCTTCAATCGCCGAGACGACGACCGCTTCGTTGCCGTGGTCCTCGACGTGGAGAGCGGCGGACAACACGTGCTACCCCGCCCCGTCTACGCTGTGGATGGGCAAGGACGCTTCGCCCTCTCGCTTAACTTCGCCCGCCTGGATCGGACCCGCCCCGGCTACGGCTACAAAGGCTTAGGTGATCCCACCATCGGCCAAAACGCGCCCGACGACGACGGCATCTATCATGTCGATCTGGCTTCAGGTGAAAGTCAACTGGTGATCAGCCTGGCACAACTGGCAGCGCTGCGCCCGCACCCCACCATGACCAACGCTGAACACTGGGTCAATCACCTCCAATGCAGCAGAGCCGGCCGGCGCTTTGCCTTCCTCCACCGCTGGCGTCAGCAGGGGCACCAGGGCTGGTATACCCGCCTACTCAGCGCCGCCCCCGATGGCCACGACATCGCCATCCTGGCCGACGAGGGCTACGTCTCCCATTACGATTGGCGCGGCGATGACGCCGTCCTGGCCTGGGCGCGCCACAACGGTGAACGTCACTACCACCTCTACACCGATGGCGCTGCGCATGTGCGCGCCGTTGGCGCCGATGTTCTGACGGTGGACGGGCACTGCTCGTACAGCCCAGACGGGCGCTGGGTGCTTACAGACACCTACCCCGATCCGCAAACATCGGAGCGCACGCTCATCCTTTACAAGCCCGAAACCAACCACCGCATCGATGTCGGCAAATTCTACGCGCCACCCGACCTGCAAGGCGAGATCCGATGTGATCTCCACCCCCGTTGGAACCGCGACGGCACCAAAATCTGCATCGACTCCGCCCACGAGCACACGCGGCAAATGTATGTGATCAACGTGGGAGAGATTGTCAACGCGTGAGGTATTCCTCGTCGATATGAGATTGGGCGATTAGGAGATTTCAGATCCTGTACACGATCCCCAATCCCTTTATCGCTTAATTTCCAGATTTGTCGTTACGCCCCCAGTCTCCATTCATCATCCTTAACAGGAGAGCCCAATGCTCTACCCTCAACAAAACGAAGTGCGCAACCTGCTTGAACTTTCCGGCATTTGGGATTTTCAGCCGGATCCCGACGGCGCTGGTGCGGAAGGCGGCTGGGCGCAGGCGCTACCCGATGCGCGGCCGATTGCCGTGCCGGGCAGTTGGAACGAACAATACAGCGACCTGCGCGACTACCTCGGCTTGTGCTGGTACCGCCGCACCTTCTGCGTCCCCGCGGCGTGGCAAGGATCGCGTGTGCGCCTGCGCGTCGGCTCCGCCGTCTACCACGCCGAAGTCTGGGTCAACGGACAGCGGGTGGGCGCGCACGAAGGCGGTCATCTGCCGTTTGAGTTCGACGTCACCGACGCCCTAAATTGGCACGACGAAAACAGTGTCAGCATCGCCGTAGAAAACGAACTCAAGCCCACGCGTGTGCCGCCGGGCAACGTCCCCAGCGGCATGTTTGCACTCATGGGCAGCTACCCGTCGGCCAGTTACGACTTCTTCCCCTACGCCGGGCTACACCGGCCCGTTTACCTGTATAGCGTGCCACAACAGCACATCGAAGACGTCACCGTCACCACCGAGATCGACGGCTCAACCGGTTTGGTGCGCGTGGTGGTGGACCAGAGCGGCGTCGGCGGCTCGTGCCGACTGCACCTTAAAGACAGCGTCACCTCGGTCGAAGCGACTGTGGACTTCGACGGCGGCCGCGCCGAAGCGCTCCTCCGCGTAGAGGACGCGCAACTGTGGGCGCCGGGCAACCCGCATCTCTACGAACTCACCGTCTCCCTCAACGACGGCAACGTGACCGTAGACCGCTATCGCCTCGATGTCGGCATCCGCACCATCGCCGTGCAAGGCGATCAGATCCTGCTCAACGGCGAACCGATCTTCCTCAAAGGCTTTGGCCGCCACGAAGACTTCGCCATCAGCGGGCGCGGGCTGAACCTGCCCCTGCTCGTCAAAGACTACAGCCTGCTCAAGTGGATCGGCGCCAACTCCTACCGCACGTCGCACTATCCCTACTCCGAAGAAGAGATGTGCATGGCCGACCGCGAGGGTATCCTCATCATCGACGAGATCCCCGCCGTGGGCCTCTTCTTCGAGGACGATGACGCCGGCATTCAGACCCGTCTCGATCTGTGCAAGACGCAGATGCGCGAACTGGTGGCCCGCGACAAGAACCACCCCAGCGTGATCATGTGGAGCGTCGCCAACGAACCCTTCCCGCCCGACATGATGAAGCGTTTCGCCTCCCACGAACCCATGCCCGTGGACCCCAAAACCACCGACTTCTTCGACGAACTGATCAGCCTCACCCGTGAACTCGATCCCAGCCGCCTGGTGACCCTCGTCGGCGTCCATGGCAGCCCCAACGAGTGGCACGAACTCACCGACGTCGTCTGCATCAACCGCTACTACGGCTGGTACAGCCAGAGTGGTCAGCTCGACGAGGGGTTGAAGCTCATCTCTGCCGAACTGGACGCGCTCCACGCCGCGCTGGGCAAGCCCATTATGGTCACCGAGTTCGGGGCCGACACCATCCCCGGTAGCCACGCCGAACCCGCCGAAATGTGGACCGAAGAGTATCAAGTTCTCATGATCAGCGGCTACCTCGACGCCGCCGACGCCCGTCCTTTCGTGGCGGGCATGCACATCTGGAACTTCGCCGACTTCAAAACCGGCCAGGGCAACCGCCGTGTCAACGGCTACAACTACAAAGGCGTCTTTACACGGGATCGACGGCCGAAGATGGTGGCGCATGTGTTGAGGAAGAGATGGAATGCGTGATCCGTGATTCGTGATCCGTGGGTAGAGGCGGTGACGCGTTATTGGAGAGTATTATGAAATATGTTGATTGGGAGGCCGGGGTTTCGGAGGCAATTCGCGATGATGCGCTGTGGCGGATGGAGGCGTATCGCCTGGCACTCTTCGCTGCGGATATTGCCTGGGCGGATGTGACGAAGCTGATGCAGGATCGCCGGACGATCAGTCTTGCGGATCAGCTTTATCGGTCGGTGGGGTCGGTAAGTGCGAATATTGCTGAAGGCTATAGCCGGGGTACGGGCAAAGATCGTGCTCGTTTCTATGAATACGCGCTTGGCTCCGCCCGCGAATGCCGGGATTGGTACTACAAGGCCCGCCACCTGCTCAAAGAAGAAGTCACCGAACACCGTCTCGACCTGCTTACCCAGATCATCCGCCTGCTGCTTACAGCCTTGCCAACTGAACGAAGTCGCACGATTCGGGAAGGTGGAGTGGAGTATTTAGGTGATCCGTGATCCGTGATCCGTGATCCGTGATCCGTGATCCGTGATCCGTGATCCGTGATCCGTGATCCGTGATCCGTGATCCGTGATCCGTGATCCGTGATCCGTGATCCGTGATCCGTGATCCGTAAGTGATTGTCTCTTGACTCCTGCATATCGACAACTTGCTTTACCCACGAATCACGAATCACGGATCACGAATCACATATCTCACTCAGTAACACGAAAGGACACTCTCCCCCATGCTCACCCACTACAACCCCATCGATGTAGAGATCGCGCTCCATCAGGCTGAGCCGGATTGGCCGCCCTTTCCATCGGCTTCAGACCGGACGGCGTGGGATGCGGTGCGCGCCCGCCTGGGCGAGGACGGCGTGGATCGCGCCATCCGCAACGCCGAAGACGCCGCAACGACGCCGATTCCGTTTCTGCCCGCCACGTTGTGGCTGGAATTTCAGCGCACAGGTCGCCGAGAGGGATACGAAAATCCGCGCTTTCAGCGCAGCACAATGCTTTCGGCGCTGGCGCTGGCCGAGGCGCTGGAGTACCAGGGCCGCTTCCTCGATCCCATCCTCGACGTGGCCTGGGCCATCTGCGAGGAGAGCAGTTGGGCCTATCCCGCCCACGAGGCCGAGTTGACCGACATTCGCCGCCCCTACATCGATCTAGGCGCGGCGACGACCGGGCTGGAACTGGCCGAACTGGACGCGCTGTTAGGTCACGTCCTCGATCCGCGGCTGGGCAAGCGCATCCACGATGAGATCGACCGGCGGTTGCTCACGCCCTATCTCGAACGTCACGACCACTGGTGGCTGCACAACAGCCGCGCCCGCACCGTCAACAATTGGACGGCTGTGTGCAATGCAGGCGTGGTAGGCGCGGCCTGCTACGTGGAAAAAGATCCGGCGCGCCTCGCCGAGATCATTGCACGGGCGGCGCGTTCACTCGACGATTACCTCGTCACGTTCGATCCCGACGGCGGCTCTACCGAAGGCCCCGGCTACTGGGGCTATGGCTTCGGTCATTACGTCATCCTGGGCCACCTGGTCGAAGCGCGCAGCGGCGGCGGGGTGAATTTTCTCGATCTCGATATTGTGCGCAAAGTGGCCCGCTTCCCCGCCGCCACGGTGATGAGCCCCGGCCGCTACGTCAACTTCTCCGACTGCGACGCCGAAGTGATTCAGGAGCGCTCGCTGTTGGCCTTCCTCGCCCACCGTATGGATCTGCCCGAGTTGGCCGCGCTGGCAAACACCCAACCCGCTGCAAGTTCACGCGACGTGCTGCAATGGGAGCTGCGCAAGACCTTCTGGCAGCTCCCACCCGACGCGCCCAGACAACTGGTCACAGCGCGCCACGAATGGTACAACGGCATGATGTGGATGATCGCCCGCTACGATCCCGGCAACGCCGACGGCCTGATCCTGGCGGCAAAGGGCGGTCACAACGACGAAATGCACAACCAAAATGACGTGGGCAACTTTATCGTCCACTTCAAACAGGAATCGGTGATCCCCGACATTGGCCGAGGACGCTACACGAAGGCGTACTTCGGCCCCGAACGCTACGAACATTTCGTCAACTCGTCGCTGGGCCACTCCGTCCCCGTACCCAACGGACAGTTGCAGATGACGGGCGAACAGGCCGCGTCCACGCTCATCGAGCACCGCACAAGCGACAGTGAAGACGTCCTTACGCTTGAGATGGCCGACGTCTATCCGCCCGAAGCCGGGCTGGAAAGCCTGCAACGGCACATCGTCCTGCACCGAGAAGCGCCCCACGGCTGGGTGGAATTGACCGACACTTACCGCTTCACCGATGGCCCTGCGCCCTTCGAGACAGCGTTGACCGTCTTTGCGCCGGTGGAAGAAGGCTTCGACGCCCTCGTCATCCGCGGGGATCGCGGTCACCTGCGTGTGGGCTACGACGCTGATCTCGTCGATGTGAGCGTGGACCTGCACACCGAAATCGACATGCCCCACGGCAGTCGCGACGTGCGCCGCATCGTCTTCACCGTCCGCGAACCGGCGCAAGCAGGGTCCGTGCGGTTGGCGATTGAGCCGGTGGAGTGAAAGTAATGTGTAACGAGTAATGCGTAAGGGTAGACAAAGGCGCATTCCAATTGGGTAATCCCTTCGTCAACCCTTACGCATTACGCAATGTCGTTAAGTTACGGATTTCGGCTACTTGTGAAGGTGTGGAGTGAGCATCCTCAGATGCGGCTCTACTAGCGCAGGACCGCATCTGAGGATGCTCACTCCGCGCTTAACTTAATGACATTCACTCATTACTCTTTGTTTACGCGTGCGACGACAACGACCATTTCACCAACTGATCCATGACACACACATTTACGACTGAACAAGTGATCGCCCTGGCGCCCGACGCCGCTTCGGCCAAAGCCGGTCGCGGCCAGGCGGTGCCCCGTCTTTGGCAAGAGATGGGTGCCAACGACAACGCCGTCTGGGGACTTTGCCAGGGCAGCGCTAAGCTTCCCTATCAAAGCCAGATCGATCTTCAGGAGATGGCCTTCCACTGCTCCTGTCCAAGCCGAAAGTTTCCTTGTAAACATACCCTGGGGTTGTTTTTATTGTTAGTGGAACAGCCCCAGCTTTTTCCCCGCGCCGGGCAGCCTGAATGGGTGACAACGTGGCTGGAAGGGCGCAAACGCCGCGCCCAGAAGAGCGTAGAAGCCAAAGAGGGCAAAGCGGCGGACACCAAAGCGGCAGACACCAAAGCAGCAGCCAAACGCGCCGCCGCCCGCGAAGAAAAAGTAGGCCAGGGTATCGCCGAATTGACGCTCTGGCTCAAGGATCTGATACGCCAGGGGTTGGCGACTACCCGGTCACAGCCCCGCGCGAATTGGGACAACACGGCGGCGCGCCTCGTCGACGCGCAAGCGCCTGGGTTGGCCCGGCTCGTGCGCGAAATGGCCTCGACCGTCCACGCCGGTGATGGCTGGCAGGATCGGCTGCTGGCACGGATGGCGCATCTCCATCTGCTTGCCGATAGCTACAGCCGCCTTGACATCCTGCCGCCGCCCTTGCAAGCGGACCTGCGCACCCAGATCGGTTGGACCATCAACCAGGAGGATCTGCTGCAACAGGAAGGCGTGCGCGACCATTGGGCTGTCCTGGGGCAGCGTGTCGAAGAAGAAAGGCTTGCCACAGGATCAACCGCCCTGCGTGTGCAGCGCATCTGGTTGCAGGCAGAATCGACGCAGCGCCCAGCCATCTTGCTTAACTTTGCCGCGGCCAATCAGCCGTTGGAAGCGCGTTTTGTCTCCGGCGCTCGTCTGGACGCAGAATTCGTCTTCTACCCGTCTGCATGGCCGCTGCGGGTTTTGTTTAAAGCACAGTTTGCGCCGTCAACCAGAATCAACGCCCTACCAGGGGCGCTCTCGATCCTGCAAGCGACTGCCGCGTATGCCGCTGCCCTCTCCGCTTTCCCCTGGCTGGATCGCTTCCCGATGGCACTGCGCGGCATTGTCCCCTACCGCGAGGACGCCCAATGGTTCCTGCGCGACGAAGACAACCATACCTTGCCCCTTTCACCGCACTTCGAGCAGACATGGTCGTTGCTTGCCGTCAGCGGCGGCCACCCAATCGACTGTTTCGGCGAATGGAACGGCGTTCATTTCTTGCCCATCAGTGTTTGCACCCATCAGCAGTGGACCTTCTTTGCCTGAGCACCTATGCATACCACCAACTCATCAACTGCACCCAATTCTCTTGAAAACCCCCATTCTGTTGAAAACCCCCATTCTGTTGAAGAACAGTGGCAGATCCTCGTCTCTGCTGCGCTGGTCGGCATAGAGCGCCGCTCTGCGGCGCTGCCGCTCTTGACCGGCACAGTGGGCGAACTTATTCAAGCAGCCACAGAGAACAGCCCGGATGTTGAGACACAATTGCTGCGCGCATCTGCCATCCTCAGCCTCTATCGGCAAGCCGGGCATCTGCCGCAAAAGGCGTTGCAGCCGCCCCCTGCGCCCTCTACGCGCCAGGATCTGCCGTCCTGCAGCGTGGCAGCCGGCCAACGCCTGCTCTTTTTGCTGGACGGGCAGCCGGTGGAATTGCTGGAAGAATGGCTGGCGCTGACAGCGAGCGCAGGGAAACGCGCGCCGGACGCCTTCCTGCCGGCGTTGTTGGAGTACGCCCGCAGCCACCCACGCACAGTGGACGCCAGCTTGGCGGTGCTGGGGGAACGCGGACGTTGGCTGGCCGCGCAGAACGCCGATTGGTCTTTCGCCGCCCCCGCCACCGCAGAAGAAATCTGGCAGACCGGCACACGTGCGCAACGAGGCCGTCTGCTCACCCAACTGCGCAGCCAGGACACAGACGCCGCCCGCCACTTGCTCTCCACCACCTGGAGCAGCGAAGCAGCGGCAGAGCGCGCCTTTTTCCTTGGCCGCTTTGTCACTGGTTTAGGACCGGACGATGAACCGTTCCTCGAAACCGCCCTGGACGACCGCTCACAGGAGGTGCGCCGTGTGGCTGTGGATCTATTGACGCGGCTGCCTATGTCCACACTGGTTGCACGCATGCACCAACGCGCCCAACAGTTGGTCCACTACGAAGCAGGGCGCTGGCCACTGCGAGCCGAGCGATTGACCATTCAACTGGTCGATCACGTTGACGAAAGCATGCAGCGCGACGGCGTTGCCCTGCGCGGCATAGATCAATGGGGCGAAAAGAGCACATGGACCTATCATGTCCTTAGCGCAGTGCCGCCCTGGCACTGGAGCAACCAGTGGCGGCGCACGCCGGCAGAGTTAATCAAGACGGTGAGGAATCACGAACATGGCGATCTGCTTTTCGCAGCGTGGGTCACCGCCACAGTGCGCTTTCAGGACATGGACTGGGCCGTAGCCTTGCTGCAACACGGCGCAACCAACCCCGATCTGCTGGCCGTGCTCCCGACACAAGAGCAGGCGCGCCTGATCCTGGAAAAACTCAAGCCTGATTCGTCCTTTGTGGCGTTGAATCTGGCAGCCACGATCAAAGAGTGGAGCCTGCCGTTGAGTCGTGAAGTGGTGCGCCGCTTGCCCGTCCTCTACAGCGCCTGGAAAGCGGCGGGCGAGCACGATTGGGAAATCCGCCGACAGATGCGTCCGCTTCATTTCGTGTTGAATCCAGCCGTTCACATCGACGTGGACGGCCTGCTGGGCAAACCACCATCCGATGCAGAGTTGGCCTCTTTACTCAGCGAATTGCTGAACACTTTACAGTTGCGCATCGCCATGCGCCAGGAGATTAACGAATGACAAGCCTACTGCGTGAACATGCCGAACAGCAATTCGCGGAAGAATTGGCGCAGCTTGCCCGGGTGGACGACAGGATGCGTCCACCCAATTGGCGGCTCTCACCCTGGGCCGTGGAGACCTATCTCCTGGGCGGAACGTTGGGGAACGGCATTCTGATCACACCGAAGTACATCGGCAGCCGACGCTTGATCCAGGTCGCCATCGCCACCCTGGCCACAGATCGAGCGCTGTTGCTGCTGGGTGTCCCAGGCACGGCCAAAACGTGGGTGGCCGAACACCTGGCCGCCGCCATTTCAGGCATCTCCACCCTGCTGATCCAGGGGACAGCGGGCACAGCCGAAGAAGCGATCCGCTACGGGTGGAACTACGCCCAGTTGCTGGCAGTGGGTCCGTCACGTGCGGCGCTGGTGGCCAGCCCCCTCGTCCGCGCCATGGAAGAAGGCAAGATCGCCCGCGTCGAAGAATTGACACGCATCCCCGCCGACGTGCAGGATGCGCTGATTACGATCCTTTCGGAAAAGAGCTTGCCCATCCCCGAACTCAACCAGGAAGTGCAGGCGACCAAAGGATTCAACCTGATCGCTACTGCCAACAACCGGGATCGTGGCGTCAACGAGCTTTCCAGCGCGCTGAAACGACGCTTCAACACCGTGATCCTTCCCCTACCCGCCACACTGGACGAAGAAGTGGAGATCGTCCTCAAGCGCGTGGAAAGCCTGGGGCGCGCCCTGGAACTGCCCGCCGAACCGCCTGCGCTCTCCGAAGTGCGGCGGATCGTCACCATCTTCCGCGAACTGCGCAACGGCGTCACCGCCGATGGCAGGGCCAAGCTCAAAAGTCCTAGCGGCACCTTGAGTACGGCAGAAGCTATTTCCGTGGTCGTCAACGGCCTGGCCATGGCCGCCCATTTCGGCGACGGCCAGTTGCGCGCCGCCGACGTGGCGTCCAGTCTTGTGGGCGCGGTGATCAAAGACCCGGTGCAGGATCAGACCGTCTGGCAGGAATATCTGGAAACCGTTGTCAAGGAACGAGACGGCTGGTTGGATATCTACCGCGCCGGGCGCGAGATCACGGCTTGAAAGGCGATACCCTGATGATGAACTCATCATCTGCTCCTTCCATTTTCGGCATCCGTCACCACGGCCCAGGATCGGCGCGTAGCCTGCGCCGGGCGTTGGACACGCTGAAACCTGACATCGTGCTGGTGGAAGGCCCACCCGATGCCCAATCCTTGATCCCGTGGGTGACCCATGCCGAGATGGAGCCGCCGGTCGCGCTCCTGATCTACCAGAGCGACCAGCCACAACGGGCTGCATTTTATCCATTCGCCGTCTTCTCGCCGGAGTGGCAGGCGCTACACTATGCCGCCATCCACGGCGTTGAGACGCGCTTTATGGACCTGCCGGTGGCACACAAATTTGCGCTGGACGATGCAGTGCCGGAAGATACAGCGCAGGTTGATCTGCCCTTGCCCACACTCTCCGCCGATCCGCTGGCGTGGGTGGCGCAGGCGGCAGGCTACATCGACGGCGAACGCTGGTGGGAACATCAGGTGGAACAGCGCCAGGATAGCGCCGATCTCTTCGCAGCGATTCTTCACCTGATGACGGCCTTGCGCCAGGAGTTCGATCCAATCCAGCCGACCGCCGACGCAGTGGGCCAGGCCAGGTCTGCACAGATTGGCATGCAGCGCGAAGCGTCGATGCGGCAGGCTATCCGCACGGCACAGGACGAGGGCTTTGTCCGCATTGCTGTGGTCTGCGGTGCCTGGCATGCGCCCGCGCTACAGGATCTGGCAGACGCCAAAACCGATACAGATCTACTGAAAACGCTGCCCGCCGTCAAAGTCCGCGCCAGTTGGGTGCCGTGGAGCTATGGACGGCTGGCGACGCGCAGCGGCTACGGCGCCGGGATCGAGTCTCCCGGCTGGTACGATCACTTGTGGCAGGCCGGAGAACGCAAACTCACACCCGTCCAGCTCACCACAAACTGGCTAACACAGGTGGCCTACCTCTTCCGGCAGAAGGATCTGGCAATCTCCTCCGCCCATATTATCGAAGGTGTGCGCCTGGCCCAGTCGCTGGCTGCGCTGCGCCAGCGTCCACTGCCGGGGCTGCCCGAATTGACCGAAGCGGTGCAGGCCGTCTTCTGTTTCGGTGAAGAACTGCCCCTGCAATTGGTGCGCGAGCAGATGATCGTGGGCGAACGGCTGGGCGCCGTCCCCGCGGAAGCGCCCACAGTGCCGCTTCAACTGGATCTAGAAAAGGAACAGAAACGGTTGCGCCTGCCCCGCGAAGCGGCCCAGCGCGATCTTGATCTGGATCTGCGCCAACCCACCGACCGGGAACGCAGCCATCTACTGCACCGCCTCCACTTGCTCAACATTGACTGGGGCATGCAGGGGAAGGTGGAACGGGCGCGAGGAACCTTCCGCGAAGCGTGGCGGTTGGCGTGGACACCCGAACTGAGCGTTGCCGTCATTGAAGCGAGCCGGTGGGGAAACACAATCGAATCTGCTGCCGCTGCCCGCGCCCGTCATGACGCCACCACAGCGCCGACGCTGGCTGTCCTCACAGCATTGGTGAACCGGCTGCTCCTGGCCAATCTGCCCGATGCGCTCAACGAAGCGCTACACCAACTGCAAGACATGGCCGCACTGACGAGCGCCGTCGATGGCCTGATGGAGGCATTGCCGCCGCTGGCGCGCACCCTCCGCTATGGCGATGTACGCAGCACCGATGCGTCGATGCTCGAGAATGTGGTCGATGGTCTGGTCACACGCATCTGTGTGGGCTTGTTGCCGGCCTGTTCATCGCTCAACTCCGATGCCGCCAACGCCATGCTTAATCGCATCGGCAACACCCACGACAGTATCGTACTGCTCCAAAATCCTGCACATGTGGCGCGCTGGCAAGAGACGCTGCGCCGTCTTATTGATCAAGCGGGGCTACATGGGTTGCTGGCGGGGCGCGGATGCCGCTTGCTGCTGGATCAGGGCGTCTTCGATCCAGGCGAGGCTGCCCGCCGCATGGGGTTGGCGCTTTCCGACACCGCCGATCCAACCGGGGCGGCAGACTGGCTCGAAGGACTCCTGCGCGACAGTGGCGCGCTGCTGATCCACGACCTGACGCTCTGGCAGATCATCGATAGTTGGCTGACGCGCCTGCCACGAGATCGGTTTACACCGATCCTACCGCTGCTGCGCCGCACCTTTTCCACCTTCACGCCGCCGGAACGGCGTGAAATGGGCAGGCGGGTGAAGGATGGTCACAGGCCGTCGCCCAAAACGGACAGCGCTGAAACACGTTTCGATGTGGGCCGCGCCGAGGCTGTCTTGCCGGTGCTGGCGCGCCTGTTGGGTATTTGATGGGCATTCAAGAGGAGAAAGTTTCGTGAGCGAGGGATACAGCAGCAGTGCAGAGGAACGGTTACGCCGCTGGCGTCTGGTTCTGGGCGATCATGCCGAAGCAGAGATCGGCCTATCGCTGACAGAAGACGATCAACGCATGGACGCGGCATTGGACGCGCTCTACGACAGCGACCGGCAGGGTGGCCTGGGCAGTTCGGCCCCCAGCGTCGCCCGCTGGCTGGGAGATATCCGCTCCTACTTTCCCTCGTCGGTGGTTCAAATCATGCAGCGCGACGCGTTGGAACGCCTCAATCTGCGGCAGATGCTCCTGGAGCCGGAGTTGCTTGCCGCCGTTGAGCCGGATGTGCATCTGGTGGCCAATTTGCTGGCCTTGAAGAACGTCCTGCCCGACCGCACGCTTGAAACCGCCCGCATGGTCGTGCGTACCGTTGTCGACGAACTCCAGCGCAAGTTGACCAATCCGCTGCGGCAGGCTGTCACCGGATCGTTGCACCGCGCCGGCCGCAATCGCCGTCCTCGTCTACACGAAATTGACTGGCCGCGCACCATTCGCGCCAATCTCAAACACTACCAGCCCCAATACCGCACTGTCATCCCCGAAACACGGATCGGCTTCGGGCGGCAGCGCGCCGCCTTACGCACCACGATCCTCTGCATCGATCAGAGCGGATCGATGGCCTCGTCTGTTGTTTATGCCGGTATCTTCGGTGCGGTACTTGCCTCGATGCCGGCGCTGAAAACCCACGTGGTGGCCTTCGACACAGCCGTCGTCGACCTCACCGAGCACCTTCATGATCCAGTGGAATTGCTCTTTGGCACGCAATTGGGTGGTGGCACCGACATCGCCCGTGCGCTCACCTACTGCCAGGGCCTCATTCGCCAACCACAGGAGACGATCCTAATTCTGATCAGCGATCTTTACGAAGGTGGCAACCGCAACGAGTTGTTTCAACGGGTGACATCGTTGCTGGGTGCAGGGGTGCAAGTGGTGGTTCTGCTGGCGCTGAGCGACAGTGGTGCGCCAAGCTTCGACCGCACCATCGCCGCCACCCTGGCCGGTTGGGGTGTGCCATCCTTTGCGTGTACGCCTGAACGCTTCGCCGACCTCATGGCGGCGGCCATCGACCGTCGCGACCTGGGCCAATGGGCCGCCGCCGAAGGAATTGTCACCGTGCGCAGTGAGTGAGATAATACGCACCGGCGTCAATCCTGACTCAATCGCCCACTTTTGATCCACTTCACACCCCACACCGGAGCGCACCTATGCTAGACATCGTCTCTGCCTCACTCACTGACATTGCTCGCGCCATCCGCAACAAGGAGATCTCTTCCGTCGAGACCGTGAACGCCTGTCTGCGCCGCATTGAGGAAGTGAACCCCACGCTCAACGCCGTGGTCACCTTTGCCGAGGACGCGCTCGAACGCGCCCGCGCCGCCGACATAGCCCTGGCGCGCGGCGACGAAGTCGGTCCGCTGCATGGGGTGCCGATGACGATCAAGGATTCGCTGGATACGGCGGGTGTGGTGAGCACATGGGGCACGCCGGGGCGGCGCAATTTTATCCCCGCGGCGGATGCGACGGTGGTGGCACGCATGAAGGCGGCGGGGGCGATCCTGTTGGGCAAGACCAACACATCTGAGTTTACGCTCTCGTTCTTCACCAACAACCCGATCTTTGGGCCGACGCGCAATCCGTATGATCCCGAGCGCATGTCGGGCGGAAGCAGCGGTGGTGCGGCGGCCATTGTCGCCGCCGGTGGATCACCCGTGGATCTGGGCACCGACACCGGCGGCAGTGTGCGCCTGCCGGCCCACTTCTGCGGCATCGCCGGCATTCGCCCCACCACCGGCCGCGCCCCCCGCACAGGACACGCCGTGCCGTTTGGTGGCCTGACCGATTCATTCACCCAGGTCGGTCCGTTGGCGCGAAGCGTGGACGATCTGCAACTTGTCCTCGAAATCATTGCCGGGCCGGACGGCATCGATCCCTACATCGTGCCCATGCCCCTGCGCGATCCGTCCGCGGTGACGTTGAAGGGGCTGCGTGTGGCCTATTTCACCGACAATGGATTGGCCACACCCACACCCGAAACCGTCGCCGCTGTGGAACGGACAGTCGGGGCGTTGGCAGGTGCGGGTTGCTATGTCAAAGAAGTGCAAATCCCCGGCGTTGAACAGAGCCAGTTGTTGTTGCGCGGTCTCCTCCGCGCCACGGGTGCGGCCTGGGAACGCGCCGCCCTTGCCCGCGTCGGCACCCCGCTCGAAGAAACGTCGATGGGCTACGTCCACACTGCAAAACCACTTTCTCCGGAAGAACTCGTATGGATGTGGGAGGATCTGGACGCCTTCCGCAGCCAGGCGCTGCAATGGTTCCAGCACTACGATCTGATTGTGTCGCCGGTCAACGCTACGCCGGCGCTGCCTGTCGGCCCCGTCGAAGAGCAGATCCTAAACTTCACCTACACCATGACCCACAACCTAACCGGCTGGCCGTCGGCGGTGGTGCGCGCAGGGACATCGCCCGAAGGATTGCCCATCGGCGTCCAATGCACAGCCCACCCCTGGCGCGAGGACATTGCCTTGGCTGGGGTGGGCTTGTTAGAAAAAGCGTTTGGTGGGTGGCAGCGGCCTACTGTAGCACTTTGAGGGCTTCGGCGACCTGGGTGACAAGCTGGTGCTGGCTGAAAGGTTTGTCGAGGTGGTAGATGCCTGGCTGCTCTGAAAGGGCACGCAATTCGTCGGAAACGCTGCGATCCAGGGCAGTGACAAAGACAATAGGGATCGATGCCGTGCTTTCATCGGCACGTAGACGACGCGCCACATCGAGCCCCGATATGTCCGGCATCATAACATCCAACGTAATCAGATCGGGTTGTTGTTCGGCAACGGCGCGCAAAGCCTCCGCACCGTTGTTGGCTGTGCGAATTTCGTAGCCGATCCGCTTCAACATGACACTCACCATTCGACAAAGCAATGGTTCATCGTCGACGACGAGGACACGATAGCGCGGTGTGTGCGTTTCTGTGTGGTTTGCATCCATGAGCACGCTGGCAATCGTCATTTTCAGTTTCGGGAAACCGCCTGCTAACTACGAGTGCAGTCTCCTGCACAAAATTGAGCACAGACTCCATCGCAAAGGTATGACATCTGCGAACCGCATTCGTCCTTCTATAGTACGACATTCTAGGCAATTGCAACAATGTGGAAATGGCGGATTGCCATTTGGGGAAGCCTCCTTAACAAAAACCAACTTTTTACTTACGAATCGAGCGGATGATGGCTGCCGGCGGCTAATTCCTCACCTAGGGCCCGTACTGAATCAATACTATCATTCCCGGCCATTCGCACCAATGCCGAACCCACAATCACACCGTCGGCTAAGGCGGCGACGCGGCTTGCTTGCTCGCGGTTGCTGATACCAAAACCCACAGCAACCGGCAGATCGGTGTAGCGCCGCACACGATGTACCGAGTCCACCAGATCCGGCGGCAGATCAGCCCGAGCGCCGGTGATCCCCGTGATGCTCACAAGATAGATGAAGCCGGTGGCATGGGCGGCCACCGTGCGGATACGTTCTTCATTGCTGGTGGGCGCGAGGAAGAAGATAATCGCCAGCCCCGCTCTGCGGCACGCTTCTTCAAGTAATTCCGACTCGCCTGGGGGCAAATCGGGGACGATTAGTCCGTCGATGCCGGCGGCGACGGCGTCTTGCACAAAGCGTTCTTCGCCGTAGGCCAGGATGGGGTTGTAATAACTCATGGCACAAAAGGGCTGCTCAACACCCTGCCCGCGCAGTTCACGCACCATCTCTAAACAATCGGCTACGGTGGTTCCCTGGGTAAGCGCCATGTAGGTGGCCTCTTGGATCGTGGGGCCATCGGCCAATGGATCGCTGAACGGGATACCGATTTCAAAGAGATCCGCCCCCGACTCGGCCAACGCCGAAACCACTTCCAGTGTTCGCTCCCGCGTCGGATAACCCATGGCGTGATAAGGCATGAAAGCGGCATGCCCTTCACGTTTGGCCTTCTCAAAAACAGCGCGCACGCGCTCGATTCCTGTCATGTTTGCCTCGCTGTGGTAATTGACGGCTGACGACCGACGGCTGACGACCGACGACTGGGTAAGTGGATTATCGCATCAATGTCCACTCATTGCCTCTACTAGTACACGCACCACGCACTACGCACCACGTTCCCCCATCACTTCCATGACCGTACCCAAGTCTTTGTCTCCGCGGCCACTCAGGTTGACAAGGATCACCTGGTTGCGATCCAACTGCGGGGCCAACTCAATCAGGTGACCGATGGCGTGCGCGCTTTCCAGGGCAGGGATGATGCCTTCCAGCCGGCAGAGCAGGTTGAAGCCTTCCATGGCGCGGTCGTCGGTACAGTAGGTGTATTCGACACGTTCGAGGTCGCGTAGCCAGGCATGTTCGGGGCCGATGCTGGCATAGTCGAGACCGGCGGAGATGCTGTGGGTCAACGCGATCTGGCCGTCTGCGTCCTGAAGGACGTAGCTCTTCGTCCCCTGTAGCACGCCGACGCGGCCCATTTTGGGGTCGGCGAAACGGGCGGCGTGTTCACCGCTTTCAATGCCGTGTCCTCCCGCTTCGACGCCGATCAGGCGCACCTTCTCTTCTTCGAGGAAGGAGTGGAAGATGCCGATGGCGTTGCTGCCGCCGCCCACACAGGCCACGATCACGTCGGGCAGGCGGCCAGGACCCATCGTGCCGTCGTTCATCTGCATGTAGGCTTCGCAGCCGATAATGGATTGGAAGTCGCGCACCATGACAGGATAGGGGTGTGGTCCCAGCGCGCTGCCCAGGAGGTAGTGGGTGGTGCGCACGTTGGTGACCCAGTCGCGAATGGCTTCGTTGATGGCATCTTTGAGCGTCTTCGAGCCGCTTTCCACGCCACGGACTTCGGTGCCCAGCAGCCGCATGCGGAAGACGTTGGGCTGTTGGCGTTCCATGTCCACGGTGCCCATGTAGACAATACACTCGATCCCCAGCAGGGCGGCTGCGGTGGCCGTGGCGACGCCATGCTGGCCGGCCCCGGTCTCGGCGACGATGCGGGTTTTGCCCATTTTGCGTTTCATGAGCAGTGCCTGGCCGAGGGCGTTGTTGATCTTGTGTGCGCCGGTGTGGGCCAGATCCTCGCGCTTGAGGTAGATCTGCGCGCCGCCCAGGTGTTCGCTCAGCCGCCGGGCGTAGGTAATGGGCGTGGGTCGGCCCACAAAGGTGCGCTGAAGATAAGCCAGCTCGGCCATGAAATCTTTGTCCCCGCGCGCCTGCAAGTAGACTTCCTCCAGCTCTTCCAGCGCGGGCATCAACGTTTCGGGCACATACTTGCCGCCATACGGGCCAAAACGTCCACTCTCGTCGGGCATGGCCCGGTAGTTTACAGGACTGGGTTGTACTGTCATTAGGTTCCCTTTCGGAAAATGAATAATGAATGAAGAATGAAGAATAAAGAATGGGCATAGTTTGCGAACAGACATTCGACAGTACAATCGACGGGCTTGTCCCAATCTTCATTCATCATTCATCGAAATACGGATCGATCACCGGTCAAAGATCACATTCACCGCCCGCCGCATCACCTCCACCGGAGCGTCTTCGCCCGTCCAACGAGACCAGGCCAGCGCGCCTTGGTGGATGAGCATACCCAGTCCGCCGATGGGTTGCGCGCCGTCGGCGGCAGCCAGTTGGAGCAGACGGGTGGCGGCAGGGTTATAGACAAGGTCGTAGATCACCTGGCCAGAGCGGAATTCGACGTCTTCGTCCCAGGGCAACCCTTCGACGCGCGGGGACATGCCCAACGACGTGCAGTTGACAATGAGATCGGCCCCCGTCGCCAGATCGGCCACGGCGTCGGGGAAGGTGGCGGCGTCGAAGCCCACTTCGGGGAAGTAGACGGCCATCGCCTCGGCCAGCGACTTTGCGCGATCCACGGTGCGGTTGAGGATGGTGACACTGCCACAGCCCGCCTCGGCCAGGCCATAGACCACCGCCCGTGCCGATCCGCCGGCACCGACAATGAGGACATGTTTGCCTTTCACCTCCACGGCATGGGCCTGGAGATCGGCGATGAAGCCGTCGGCGTCGGTATTGTGGCCGGTGAGCAGTCCGTCCTCACCGACGATGATGGTGTTCACCGCGCCGATTGCCTCCGCCGACGGCGTCCAGCGATCCAAAAAGGGCATCACCGCCTGCTTGTGGGGCACGGTGACATTGACGCCGCGCAAACCCAGCGCCCGCACGCCGCGCACAGCATCTTCCAGGCGGTCGGGGTGGACGGGCAGCGGCACGTAGCGCCAGTTCATGCGCCGCTCGGCAAAAGCCGCGTTGTGCATCGTCGGGCTGACGCTCTGGCCCACCGGCCAGCCGATCAGCCCCACCAGCGTAGTGGCGGCGGTGATGTCGGTGGGGAGGGCGAATTGAGTTGGCGATTCGGATGATTGGTTCATGATAGTTATGAGATTAAGCGATTAGACGATTAAGAGATTGGGGAGATTAGCCTGTTGGTTGGGAGATTTGTGGACACGGATCAAAGAAAACACAGATCCAGAAAAAAGAAATCCGTGTTTCCGCTATCCATGTCCACAAACTTCTGCCCGCAGTCGATCTCGATAGGATCTGAAATCGCTTAATTGCTCAATCGCTCAATCGCTTCTCCGCTCTCTTGCACCACCGCGCCCAACGCCCGCAGCGTTGCCTCGAAACCGGGGAAGCTGTCGGCGGTGACGTGGGCGTTGTGGATGGTGGTGCCGCCTTTGGCAATAAGACCGGCGACGGCCAGGGCCATGGCCAGGCGGTGATCGTCGTGGCTGTCTACGGTTGCACCGTAAAGCGGCGTGGGGCCGTCGACGATGAAGCCGTCTTCGGTGGCCTGGATGCGTGCGCCCATTTTGCGCAGTTCGGAGACGGTGGTGGCGATGCGATCAGTTTCCTTGACGCGCAATTCCTGGGCATCGCGCACGATGGTGCGTCCTTCGGCCTGGGTGGCGGCGACGGCGAGGATGGGCAGTTCGTCGATCATGGTGACAATGCGTTCGCCGCCGAACGTGGCACCGCGCATCTGCGCCGTTTCGACGACGAGGTTGGCTAGGGGTTCGCCCGCTGCTTCGCCTTCGTTACGGTAGCGGATGTTGGCGCCCATTTCGCTTAACGCGTCCACGATGCCGGTGCGCGTGGCGTTGATGCCTACGTCCTGGATCGTGATGCTGCTATCAGGGGTGATTGACGCTGCCACAAGCAGGAAGGCGGCGGACGAAATGTCGCCGGGCACGGTGATGTCCAGCGGTTTGAGCGGCTCTTCGGGGCGCTCGCTGTGTACCGTCCGCCCGAGGACTTGAATGGGCGCGCCCATCGCCTGCAACATACGCTCTGTGTGATCGCGCGCAGGCCCCGGCTCGTGGACAATGGTCAGCCCACCTGCGTAGAGACCGGCCAACAGGATGCAACTTTTCACCTGTGCGCTGGCGACGGGCAAGGTATATTCCATTGAGCGCAATTTGGACGGCACAATCGTGAGCGGGGCCAGTTTGCCGTCCTGGCGACCGTAGATCTGCGCGCCCATTTTGCGCAGTGGATCGGCGACGCGTCCCATGGGGCGACGGCGGATCTGTTCGCTGCCGTTAAGCACACTCACAAACTTCTGCCCGGAGAGCAGACCGGTGAGCAGACGGATCGTGGTGCCGCTGTTGCCGCAGTCAAGTACGTCTTTGGGCTCCTGAAAGCCGTCGAGCCCCATACCGTGGATAATGACATCGGTGGCGGAGCGTTGATCGACTTCCACGCCCAGCCCACGCATGACATGAATCGTGGATCGGCAATCGCCGCCATCGAGGAAGCCACGTACACGGCTCCGACCATCGGCGATTGCAGCAAACATCACAGCCCGGTGGCTGATCGACTTGTCTCCGGGCACATGACAGTGCCCCTTCAAAGCATTCCCACTGTGGATGGTGATAATGTCGGCCATGGTCAACCTTCGGTTGATTGGGGACTGGTGATTGGGGATTGGGGATTGGGGGTCACGTGGAGCTTCTGAAATCTCCTAATCTCCTAATCTCGTTCAACAAGAGATTAAGAGATTTCAGATCCTATACACGATCCCCAATCACCAATCACTAATCACCAATCACTTCTTACGCCAATTGGCGCGTAGCTGTTGAGATCGGGTAAGTTTGGCGGCCAGATCGGCTTCGTTGCCGGCGGCCAGCAAGGTGCGCAGTTCGTGCAGGTGGGCATCGAAGGCGTCCACCTGCGCCAGGACGGCTTCGCGGTTGGTGGCGAGGATGTCCATGAACATGCGGGTATCGCTGGCGGCGACGCGGCTGGTGTCGCGGAAGCCGCCGGCGGCCAGTTCCCAGACCATGGGATCGTCCTCACCGGTGTCGGCGACGGCATGGACAAGCGCCGTGGCCAGCAGGAAGGGCAGGTGGCTGATGGCGGCCACGAGCCGGTCGTGGCGTTGCGCGTCGAGGATGAAAGGACGTGCGCCCACGGCCTGCGCTAGTTCCGTCACCAGGGCCAGGGCTGCCGGGCTGGTGCGCGGGAGGGGCGTCAGCACCCACGGCGCGCCGACGTAGAGTCCTGGTTCGGCAGCGGTGAAGCCGGCCTGTTCCTTGCCTGTCATCGGGTGTGCGCCCAACGGCTGAATCCCCGTGGGCAGACGATCGAGCGCGGCGCAGATTTCTCCTTTGGTGCTCCCCATGTCGATGACAATCGTCCCCGGCCAGAGGATTGCGCCCAGTTCCTCAATCATACTGACAATGGTGCGCACCGGCGTAGCCAGGATCACAATGTCCGCGCCGGCAACGCCCGCATGTAGATCGGTGGTGGCCTGGTCAACGGCGTCGGCGAAAAAGGCGCGTAGCGCCGTCTCGGTGCGGTGGGCCACCCCGCGCACCTCTCGACAAAAGTGTCCTTGCACGAGATCCATGCACAGGCTGGCCCCCATCAAACCGAGGCCGACGACGGTGACGCGGCAGTCAGAGAGACGTTTGGACATAAAGGATCGATTCAGAGTGGCTGGGTAGGTGAAATCATAGTGCGTAGTGCGTAGTCCGTTGAGCAAGATGTGCTGCTCAACGGACTACGCACTACGCACTACGTACTACGTACTAAATCTTCCGCCCCACCGCCTCAGCCAACGGACGCAATTCCTGCATCAACTGGGTAAAGCGTTTGGGGGTGAGGCTTTGGGCGCCGTCGCTCCACGCCTTGGACGGATCGGGATGGACTTCGATCATAAGGCCATCTGCGCCGGCGGCGACGGCGGCTTTGGCGATGGCGCCTACCAGTTCCCACTTGCCGGTGCCGTGCGCCGGGTCGGCGATGACGGGCAGGTGCGAAAGCTGTTTGATGGCCGGAATGGCGTTGACATCGAAGGTGAAGCGCGTGTACGGTTCGAAGGTGCGGATGCCGCGCTCGCAGACCATCACCTGCATGTTGCCGCCGCTGAGGACGTATTCGGCGCTCATGAGCAGTTCCTGGATCGTGCTGCTCATGCCACGCTTGACGAAGACAGGCTTGGTGGTCTTGCTCAGCGCCTTGAGCAAAGAGTAGTTTTGTGTGTTGCGTGCGCCCACCTGGAAGACGTCGGTGTACTCGCCCACAATTTCCACTTCGTCGGGGCTCATCACCTCGGTGATGATGGGCAGTCCGGTCTGTTCGCGGGCTTCGGCCAGGTATTTCAGCCCTTCCTCGCCCATGCCCTGGAAGCTGTAGGGGCTGCTGCGCGGCTTGAACGCCCCCCCGCGCAAGAAAGTAGCGCCGGCTTCTTTGACCATGTGGGCGCTTTCGATGATCATCTCGCGGCTTTCCACGCTGCAAGGGCCGGCGAAGACGGCGATCTGCTTGCCGCCGATCTCTGTACCGTTGACGTTGATAACCGACTCGCCCTCTACAAAATCGCGGCTGGCGAGCTTGAAGGGCTGCATGATGCGCACGACGTTCTCGACGCCTTCCATGGCCAGGAACGAATCCTGATGGATGCGGTAGTCGTCCGCGCCGATAATGCCGACGATGGTGCGGGCCTCTCCACGGCTGAGATGGACTTTGTAGCCCATCTCCTCCACCCGCTTGACCACAGATTCAACTTGTTCGGGCGCAGAGCCCTGTTTCATGATGACGATCATGGTGGGGTCCTCTTGTTTGGGATGATGTCTTGGTAAATGATTGGATCAGGGTGAAGCGATGAATGATGAATAAAGATTGAGTAGAGATGTAGTCTCTGCATTGGGTACTTCGAGGTAGAGTCCGATGCAGGACACGAGATGTTCCAATCGCGCCGAAACCATCCTCTACCCATTCTTTATTCATCATTCCTCGTACTACACAGTCTCTTTCATAAGCCCGTTCACCGCCTCTGCCCGATCCGTTGGCAGGGTGGCAATATTCCGGTCAACCGCGGCGGCGATGCGGCGCAGATCGGCCATCAGTTCGGCGAAGCGTTCGGGCTTGAGGCTTTGATCGCCGTCGCTGAGGGCGTTGTCTGGGCTTTGGTGCACTTCGAGGATCAGGGCGTCGGCGCCGGCAGCCACGGCTGCTTTGCTCATGGCCGGGATCAGTTCCCAATCGCCTGTGCCGTGCGAAGGATCGGCCACCACTGGGAGGTGGCTGGCGCGATGCAGCACGGGGATGGCGTTGAGATCGAAGGTGTTGCGGGTGGCGGTTTCGTAGGTGCGGATGCCACGTTCACACAGCATGACATTGTAGTTGCCGTTGCTGAGGATGTACTCGGCGCACATGAGCAGTTCTTTGATCTCACCGCTGATGCCACGTTTGAGCATCACCGGCCTCTGCACTTTGCCCACCGCCTGCAACAGTCCATAATTCTGCATGTTACGGGCGCCGATCTGCAAAATGTCGGCGTACTCGCTCACCATCTGCACCGTTTCCACCGTCATCACTTCGGTGATGATGGGCAGGCCCGTCTGCTCGCGGGCTTCGGCCAGGTATTGCAGTCCTTTTTCGCCCAGACCCTGGAAACTGTAGGGGCTGGTGCGTGGTTTGAAGGCGCCGCCACGCAGGATGGTCGCGCCGGCCTCCTTGACCATGTGCGCTACTTCAAGGATCTGATCACGGCTCTCCACACTGCAAGGACCGGCCATGACAACAATGTCGTTACCGCCGATCTTGATGCCGTTGACGTCAATTACCGTGTTGTGGGGGTGGCTTGTGCGACCAGCCAGCTTGTACGGCTCCTGAATACGTACTGTTTTTAGCACGCCAGCCATCGCGTCAAAAACGGAACGTTCTACCTGCGTCATATCACCCACCAGGGCGACAACGGTGTGATCTGAGCCGTAAATGGGGTGCGACGAAGCCCCCATGCGTTTGGCTTTGCTAATGACAGCGGCGGTTTCAGCAGCGGTTGCATCGGGCTTCATGACGACGATCATGTTGGGTCTCCTTTGTGTGGACAGATTGCGGTTAGCGGTTAGCGCTTAGCAGTTGGCAGTTGGCAGTTAGCGGACAGTCGATTGTGATTGGCAAAACTATGTTCTAGGCACTTGATAGTGACAGGTGTGAAGGCGAAACGGGCCGGTTTTGTGAGTTCACTCGCCCTACACGATCACCTTGTCACCTCGTCACCTGGTCAAATCTGCAAGAGCGCGCCCTGGGCGTTGACTTCCATCTCCGGCTGCACGGCGGCAGGGAAGCTGCCCAGCAGTTTGACGAAGGCGGCGCGGTTGAGCAGACCGAGCAATGCCTGGCTACAGGCTTCGTCTTGCCAGTGGCCCTCGAAGTCGAGATAGAAGACGTACTGCCACGGTCGGTTGCGACGTGGGCGACTTTCGATCTTGGTCAGGTTGATGGCGCGGTTGGCGAATTCGCCCAGGCAGCCGTAGAGTGCACCGGGGCTGTGTGGTGTCGCAAAGACGAGCGATGTTTTGGCGTTCTGGCTGCGTGGCGCTTCTCCTTTGCCGACGATGAAAAAGCGGGTGTAGTTGAAAGACAAATCTTCAATGCCTTCCTGCACAACTTCCAGTCCGTACGTCTGCGCCGAGAGCTTACTGGCAATCACACCAACATTCGGCGCAGGGTTTTCGGCCAGTTCTTTGGCGCTGCCGGCTGTATCGTACCAGGGGATCGCCTTGTAGCCGTGGCGATTTAGAAAGCCCTCACACTGGGCCAACGCCTGTGGGTGGCTGCGTACCTGTTGAATGTCCTCTGTCTGGCCAGGCAAGGTCAACAGGCAGTGCCGTACACGCAGCACAATTTCTCCATGCACCTTGAGATCGTGTTCCAACAGCAGATCATAAGCTTTGTTGATGCTACCGGCCAACGAATTTTCCACCGGCTGCACGCCGAAGGTCGCCTCATCGCGATCGACGGCGGCAAAGATGTGTTCAAACGCCTCACAAGGCACCGTCTCCACCTCGGGGCCAAAATGCTGCCGGATCGCCTCCTCGGAATAGGCACCGTGTTCACCTTGAAATGCTACTTTTGTCATACAATCTCACCCTTTGATGTGGGTGATTAGGGACTGGTGATTGGTGATTGGGAGCTTGATAAGTATTTGACCCTTAACACGATCCCAATCACCAATCACTAATCACCAATCACCAATCCTGGACAAAAAGAAAGAGCGTGGAGGTCGTCTCCACGCTCTTGGTGTATTCACGCAAGCTGTTTTACACAGCCCAACGCTCCTCAACCTGTGGAGACGACTGAGAGACTGCAAAATAATAGCCAAACCAAAAGTTGCCAAAAGAAAACCCGCGCCATTCATGGCGCAGGTTCAGGGCAAGCATAAATTCGTCGTGCGTCGGGCCTTCAAGCAAAGAAATCGGCAGCAGACGCTCGTCCTTGCAGACAAGTGAATCTACGACCGATTGCGAATGCTTATGCTGCTTAGCAGAATGACGCATGACAAATCCTGTGTAAAGTAGGCTATCGTTTGGCCTTCAGTGAGCTGCCTGCGCAGAATAGCACAGCGCATTGGCGATGTCAAACACCAAACGCCGCCGCGACACAGATTTCATCAATACGAGTTTCATCAATACGAGTTTAAAAGACATCGGGAAGTCTACAGGTTGCGGAAGGCATGGGTAGGCGAAAGCAAATGTCGCACCCATGGCTAGATTTCCCCTATAAAATGTCACTATCTACCAGGCCACATGGGCAACCAGACACAAAAAGTTGAACCCACCCCCTCTTCACTCTTAACTTCGATACGCCCGTGGTACTGCTGCACGATCTCATAGACAATGGCCAACCCGAGCCCGGTGCCGCGGATATTGGACTGGCTGACCCTGTTGCTACGGTAGAAGCGATCAAAAATGTGCGGCATGTCCTTTGCCGAGATACCCATGCCGTTGTCTTCCACCTGCAAACAGACGCCGTCATCCAAATGCTTGGTAGCAACGCGTACCAAACCGGCTGCAGGCGTATAATTGATCGCATTCGAAAGCAAATTGTTGATCACCTGCACCAATCGATCTGGATCGGCGCTGACGACCGGTAATGTTGGATCAAGTTGCAGCGAGACACTTAGCCCAGCAGCTTCGGCCCGCGGTTCTAGCGTGGCGTAGACCTGGCCGACCAGATGGTTGAGTTCCACCGTTTCTTGACTTTGATCATCAGGTGCCAACTCCAAACGCGACAGGTCGAGGATATCTTCTGTAAGTCGTTGTAGCAGATCAACCTGATCCTGAAGGGTAAGCAGATAGACCTCTCGTTTTTCAGGGCGACCTCGGTCAAGCAAATCCAGGTACATTTTCAGGTTTTGGATCGGTGTGCGCAGTTCGTGGGAGACGTCTGAGACAAACTTAGACTTGAGCACATCTAACTCGGTGAGGCGGACATTTGCTGCGGCCAATGCTTGTGTACGCTCTTGTACACGCTGCTCTAATGTTTCAACCACCTGCGCCCGGTGAATGGCACTAGCCCCGATGTCGGCCACCGCTAGAATTAAGTTTACCTCGGCATCCTTGAAGGGACGGTTGCGCACTACCCACAGCGCCCCCACAGTTGACTGCTCGACAATCAACGGCGCGCAGACAGCCGCTATCGATGGGCCTACTAGATCAGGCCGGTCCATTCCAGCCAGCGCACGAAGATCGGTTACGACAAGCGGACGCCCAGACGCAATGACTGCGTTTGTCATACCAGGGGAATCGAGAATTTTCATACCCTGCAACTCGGTATATACGCCACGTACCTCAACCAACGCCAACGCCAGCGACACAGGATCGCGTAGCGCCAATGCGACACTGCGCGCGCCCAGCAGATTCGACATCTCATCGAGAATCACCGACTGGATCTGCGAACGATCCAACTCAGATCGCAAAGACGAAGAAATTTGCGACAACCGCTCCAGTTCGGCTGTACGCCGCTGTGCTTCACCAAAAAGGCGGGCGTTTTCCAATGTGCTCGTCGCCTGTCGCGCAAATGACCCCATCACTTCACGTTCTATCGAAGACCAGGCGCGCGCTCCTTCATAAAAGCAAACCACAACCGCCACAGTCTGATCCTCAAAGACCAAAGGCCAGATTGCCGCAGATTGGTAACCTTCGACCTCTCCTAATTGACGCAACAGCGCGCCTGCCGGCATCCGCTGTACATCACGCAAGAAAACAGCGTCGGTCGACTCAAAGAAACGCAAATTCGCCGGGCCGCGTAGATCGCTTAATATCGTTTCAAGCGACGTCTGCGAAAGTCCTTGTGACCAGGCGCGCACCACCCCAGATTCTGTGTGATCCACAAAAACAGCGCAACGTTCTGCGCCACTTAGCTCCGCCGCGCCTTCGCCAATTGCCTGAAAAACTTCGTCAAGGGTAAAAGAGCGGTTGAGCCGTTCGCCAAGTTCAGAAAGCAGTGTTGCCAGCCGGGCATGTTCGATTCCTTGTGTATAAAGCGTAAGTCGTTGTAACACCTGCCCCAATTGATTGGCCAGGCTTTGGGCCAACTGCAATTCCTCAGCATCAAACGTGCGTGACTCGTGGAAATCCAAACCAAGCGTGCCGCATACTTCGTCGCCCACCAGAATCGGCACCAACAGCAGCGAATTTGTGTTGCGCCGCAGCATCAAGTCGTGGACAGATGCCAACAGCGGATTGGTCTGGGCATTATTTAAAGCCAGTGGGGCTTTGTCGGTCAGCACATAATCGACAGACGGGTTGCCCATCCCGGGAATCTGGGTACCCAACGCGCTGGGTTGAGCGTCTTCTTGATACTCAGCAATAACGGTTAACGTCGTTTGATCGTCGTCGAAAATGGCGACGGCACCCTGTGGCGCATCGAAAAACCTGGCAAGGACAGTACAGGCTTGCTGTAAGGCAGTTGGCAAATCCTGCGCTGTCGCCGTCAGAGACATAACCTGGTTAAGCAGGGTGATCTCGTTGAGGTGACGGTGGACGCGTGCTTCGCTCTCCTTTTGCGCGGTCAGGTTGCGTGCGACCCCTGCCGCGGCGACTATTGTCCCACTCTCTACATCAAGGTAGGGCACTATATGCTGATCAATCCAAACAGTGCTCCCGTCTTTGTGCAGCCAACGCATGGGCGGCAAGCGAAAAGAGAAATCACGAAGCGCCTGCATGAGCTTCTCTCGTTCGTCTGGATGGAGGATCTGCCAGAAAATCAACGGGTCGGCGTAAAATTCCTCGGGTTTATACCCTAAGATAGGATAGATGGCGTGGTTGATGTACTCAAACCGTCTCACAGGGTGGATCTGGTAGTGGAAGACAATATCGGGTGCGTTGTCGACCAGGCGCTGCAACATCTCAGCGCGCCCACGCAATGTATCTTCGGTGGTTGCACGCTCATTCACATCGCGGACTGTAAAGAGCAGCCGACCTGAACCCATGTGGATTTCTTTCAGCGACACCGACAGTTGACGTTCATTGCCTTGTCGTTCGACAAAGGTGACGAGAAAACCGGCGGCGTTGCCATTTTGGGGCTGGTTTGCAGGCGCACGCCACGTCGCTCCCAGCAGTTGATCGATGTTGCCCAACGCCTCGATTTCGGTTTGGGTGTATCCAAAAAACTGGTGCACATTGGAGCTAATGAAGGTAAAATGCCCATTACGGTCAGTGACCAGGCTGGTTTCAGAACTATGTTCGAGCAAAAACTGGTAGATCGATTCTACGCTCAGATTGTCCATTATTGTTTTCCATGGGTAACTAACTATACAGGTGTGGCTTATTCCCCAATCAGCGGACCACCCGCAAAGCCCAACGAGAAGGTTACGCCGCCCCGCAATGGGATCGGCACCCATCCCAACAAAAGGCCCACGCCAAATGATAACAGATATATCTCGCTTAATTCCCGATAGGAATCACCGAAAAATTAGCTAATGCTGATCCATATGATCTTAAAACTCGTCCAAAGAATCGACCACTGCAGTGACATGAAAGAGCAACAACAATGGATTTTCGATCAGAATTTCGATCAAGGATTGGGGGATCATGGGTCGCCTGAGAATGAAAGAATAATGCGTAACCCAGAAACAGACTACATCGAATACCAATTACGCATTACGTAGCACCCGCACATCCCCTTCACGCCGCGTAATCCGCTGCGCGTCCATCTCTTCGAGGACGGCTTGCACGTATTTGCGGCTGGTGTTGAAGAGGTCGCGGGCTTGGGCCAGGGAGATACTACCTTCGGCGGTGATGAAGTGACGGATCTGGGCGAACATAATGTCGGCGTCTTCGCCACGAAAGAGGACGTTGCCCTGTAGCCGACGTAGTTGATCCTGTTCGATAAGCGCTTCGAGCAGGGCTTCGTCTTCGCCGAGCAGGGCCAGGGTTTCGGCGGCGGTGGGTGGAGCGTAGGGTGAGGCAGCAAAGCGGGACAGGGCCTGGGTGACGGCGCGGCGTTGGCGCTCGCTAAACGTGATGCAGAAGTCGGCATGCCAGATCAGTTGATCGTCGCCTGCAATCCGCCCTGCATCAACAACCTGCTGAACCAGTTGGTTGAAGGCGCGCACCGGCAGATCAAGGCTGCGTCCTTGCGCGGGGAGGCGTAGACGGCTACGCACTTCGCCGCGCGGCATGCCCCGCTTGAGTGGATGAAGACGATGATAGTCGGTGAGCAGCGCCGCCAACGAGAGGATGAGCGCGTCCAGCGCAGATCGTGTGAGCAGCGAGCCGTCCAGCGCGGCCACGGCACCACTTCGGCGCAGTTCGGCCAGGGCGGCCAGCGCCGGTTCTGCGCCCAGCCCACTGCGCCCAACGAGTGTTTCCGGCGTGAGCAGCGGCTCTCGTTCCAACGTCTGCAAAAGGATCTCATCCGGTGCGCCACGCGCCAGTGTCTCGAAGCGGGCAATGACATCTGGATCGAAGCGGCGATAGCGACGGCGCGGGTGTGGGTTGAGCACGACGCCGCCACCCAGGGTGGCGCTGGGCGAAGGACGGCGTAGGATGTAGCGATCCCCGGCGGCGACGAGGACAGGTTCTTCAAGGCGCAGTTGCAGCCACCCCTCCGCGCCAGGGCTTACTTCTTCGACGCCAAGGACGCGCACATAGGCAGGTGTCTCGGCGGCACCGCAGAAAAAGTCGACAGCCAGGTTGTGCGTGAGAGGTGCAGGGGCATCTTCAAGCAGGCGAAAGGAGACGTCGAGCAGGCGGGTGGCGCGCAGCGTGTCGGGCTTGCACACCACCTGCCCACGGCGGATCTCGTCGGTGCTGATGCCGCTGAGGTTCATGGCCACACGGCTGCCCGGCTGGGCGGCATCGATGCTCTGCTTGTGACTTTGCAGGCCACGGATACGCCCGCTAGGGCCATCGGGCAGGATTTCGACGCTGTCGCCCACGGCAAAGTGACCGTCGCTAAGCGTGCCGGTGACGACGGTGCCGAAGCCCGAAAGGGTAAAGACGCGGTCGATGGGCAGTCGTGGTCGATTGCGGTCGCGGCGGGGCGGTAATGCTGTGAGGGCATGGCGCAGTGCGTAACGCAGATCGGCCATCCCTGTCCCCTTGTGGGCGCTGACCCGCACAATGGGCGCATCGGCCAAGCAGGTGCCGGCCAGGAGATCGTGCACGTCCATCTCCACCAAATCGAGCCAGTCGGGATCGTCTACGGCGTCGGCTTTGGTGAGGGCAACGACGCCGGTGGGCACAGCCAGCAGATCGAGGATGGCCAGGTGTTCGCGTGTCTGGGGCATCACGCCTTCGTCGGCGGCCACAACGAAAAGGGCAGCGTCGACGCTGCCCACTCCTGCCAGCATATTCTTGATGAAATCAATGTGCCCGGGGACGTCGATAATGCCGATGGGTTCGCCTTCCAGTTCAATCCAGGCGAAGCCAAGATCGATGGTGAGGCCGCGTTTCTGCTCTTCGGCGAGGCGGTCGGGATCGATGCCGCTAAGCGCCTTGACCAACGCGGATTTGCCGTGATCGACGTGCCCGGCTGTGGCGATGACGCGCATGATGGGTTGTCCTTATGCGCCGTTGTAGTTTTCACCGGTGACGATGCCGGCCGTGCGCTGCGTGTTGTTCTGTGCGGTGTAAAGTTCGGCGTTGCGGCGCTGCTTCTGCCAGTCGTCTTCGAGATATTGCATCATGTCGTCGCGCTCGCGCAGCGCGTCCTGGAGGCCGTCGAGCCAGGCCTGGGCAGCGTTGAGGTAGCGGGTGCCGTAGCTTTCATGGAGCTTCCACAGTTGGCGCAGCAGCTCTTCGTGTACTTTGATGTCGTGCAAAATGGGTGGGAAGTGTTCGAGCAATTCGCGGTTATACTTTTCTTGCTCTTTCCAGAGGTGCTCCTGGCGTAGATCAACCTTGCGTCGTTTCTTTTCGGCGTCTTCGCGGAACTCGTCCAATTCGCGGCGCATACGTTCTTCGGCAAGGCGTTGTAGTTCCTGCACCTGAGATTGCTCACGCTTGATTACTTCTTGGAAATCTTGAATCGTCTGGGCGGCGCGGCGGGCCACATCGAGCTGTTGCGAGAAGGATTGGACCTGTTCGTAGCTCTTGGCGACGATGCTGCGCTGTTCGTCGATGGCCTCTTGCCAGCGCGCCAGGACGGCAAGACGATCCACCACTTCGATGCGCACACGCTCCATGAAGTTTTGCTGTTCCTCGCGCAATTGGGCGGGGATCGGACGCCACTTTTCTACGTCGACAGCCACCTTGCGCACCGATTCTTCGACGACGGCGATGCGGCCGATGTAGGCTTCGGAGCGTTTGAAGAGTTCAACCGTCTCTTGTTGGAGTTGGGCGATGCGTTTGGTATCGCTGGTACGCTGTTCGGCCAGGAAGGGGATCTGGCGGGTGCGTTCTTCGATCTCTTTGGCGACGATAGAGACTTGGTTGCGCACGTTGGCGATCATCTCGTTGAGGCGTTCGTCTTCGCCGCGACGCGATTCGACGGCCTCTTCCACGCGCCCGATGCGGGGCAGTTCGCGGCGAACTTCGCCGATCTCACGGCTGAGCGCTTCGCGGTCGCTAAGACGAGCACGCTCCAATTCGCGGATGGCGCTGATGCGCGCCTCTTCTTCGCGATCCACCAGGGGCAGAAATTCATGTTTGACGTTCTGAATCTGATTTTCGAGCTGGGTGAAGCGGGTCAATTGGGCCTGGGTGTTGGCCAGCCGCCCCTCAAGATCCTGGATGCGCCGCGTCTGGTCGATAATATCGGCAGACTGGCTCTCAACCAGTTGCTGCAAACGGGCAATTTCGGCCCGATCACGGCGATGTTCCTCATCCAGCCAGTTGACCATTTGGGCCAGTTGCGCTATGTCCATACCGTTACCGTTGTCCTCATGAATGACTACCCGAAGTTCAATCTCTGCACAAGCACAGCGCAGAGCGTCGCCAAATTATACCATTTGGATGGTACACGCCCAAACGTTCGGAGGATCGCCTGAATGTCAGAATAGTGCGTAGTGCGTGGTCAATGTCACTAAGTTAAGCGCGGAGTGAGCACGCTCTCGTGCGGCTGTTCCGGTGCTAGAGCCGCACGAGGGCGTGCTCACTCCGCGGATATTCGAGTACTGGTCTACGCACCACGCACCACCCTCCAGGTTATTTATAGGATCAATTTGACCCCATCCTGCCTGACTGCTACAATTCACCCGCACTTGATTGAGCGTATCGACCTGTGACGTGCGGCGACTGAAATGGTGGCTGCACAAGGATTTTTCGGTGGGATCCGCCCAGTACACCATTCGGTTGAACACATGCAAATTGGGATTGACGCCCGACTAACCTATCATCAACGGGCCGGTATTAGCCGCTATACACGGCATTTGTTGGAAGAATTGGCCGCCCTGGATCAAGAGAATGAGTACAGGGTCTTTCAGCACCGCAAACACCAGGAAATTCTGGTCGACGCCCCCAATTTCAGGCGAAAGACATTGTACACACCCGTCCATCACCGCATCGAACAGTCGATGTTGACGTTGGAGTTAATGTTCCACTCGCTGGATCTGTTACACAGCACCGATTTCATCCCGCCGCTCTACAGTAAGATCCCGTCGATCATCACCGTCCACGATCTGGGTTTTTTACGTTGGCCTCACTTTCTTACCGAAGACAACGCCACCTACTACAGCCAGATCGACCGCGCAGTACGCCATGCACGCCATATCATTGTGCCCAGCCACAGCACCATGAACGATGTGGTGGGCCAGTTGGGTGTCCCCAAAAACAAGATCAGCGTGATCTACGAAGCGGCGGCGCCGCTCTACCAGCCCTTGCCCGTAGATGAGACAAGGGCGATGATCACTAAGAAATACAGTCTCCCCGAAAAGTTCGTGGTCTTTGTGAGCACAATTGAACCGCGCAAGAACATCGGCGGTCTGCTCCAGGCGTTTCACTACTTGAGGGACAAGTACAACGTGCGCGATGTTGGGCTGGTGTTGGTGGGCAAGCCCGGCTGGCTCTACGAAGAAGTCTTCGAGACGGTGGAACGGTTGGGGCTGCAAGATTCCACCTTCTTTGTGGGGCGCGTCCCCGATGAGGATCTGCGCAGCCTCTACGTGGCGGCGCGCTGTCACGTGCACCCGGCCTTTTACGAAGGGTTCGGCCTGCCGCCGTTGGAAGCCATGGCCTGCGGCACGCCCACCATCGTCAGCAACACTAGTAGCCTGCCCGAAGTGGTGGGCGACGCCGCCTTGCTGGTCGATCCCAACGAATGGGAAGAGCTGGCAGTTGCGCTGCATCGCCTGATCACCGACGACGATCTGCACGAAGAACTGCGCCACAAAGGAGAGCAACGCGCCGCCATCTTCAGTTGGCGACGCGCCGCAGCCGAGACGTTGGCCGTCTACGAGCATGTTGTCAAAGGTTACCCGATTCCCGCGGAAGCGATTAGTGAACGTGCGCGCTAAACGCCGGGCAAGGACGGCGCCATGAAGTTGCTTTTCCTCACCCCGCAGTTGCCCTACCCACCCCGCCAGGGGACAACCCTGCGCAACTTCAATCTAATCCGCTGCCTGGCCCAGACCCACACCATCGATCTTTTCACCTTGTTGGCTCCCGGCGAAGCGCTTGCGGTAGACAGCCCACTGCACCAATTGTGCGGCCGCATCGTCACAGCGCCACAGCCGGTACGATCCACGCGGGTACGGGCGGTGGACACGCTGCGCTCACACCTGCCCGACATGGCGCTGCGTCTGGCCGCTCCCGCCGCCGGCCGCGCGGTGGACGAGATGATCCGCGCCGGCAACTACGATGTGGTGCAAGCGGAAGGCATCGAAATGGCGCGCTACGCACTGCGCGCCAAACGCCTGGGCAAGGATGCACCCCGTATTGTCTTCGACAACCACAACGCCGAGTATCTGCTCCAAAAACGGGCGGCGCTGGTAGATCTACGCTACCCCAGGCGCTGGCCCGCCGCCATCTACAGTTTGGTACAATGGCAAAAGTTACGCCGTTTCGAAGAACGTGTCTGCCGCGCCGCAGACGCCGTGGTGGTGGTGAGCGGCCCCGATCAGGCAGCGCTGCGCCGGCTGCACCCGTCCATTGAGGCGGTGGTGGCTCCCAATGGGGTAGACTTAAACGGCTACACGCCCCAACCCGTGAGGGCCAATCCGGCGCAACCGATGCTTGTCTTCACCGGCAAGATGGACTACCGCCCCAACGTCGACGCCGTCCTCTGGTTTGTGGGCCAGGTGTTGCCGTTGATCCAGGCGGCTGTGCCCGCCGTCCACTTCCAGGTGGTGGGCATGAATCCCCATGCACGGCTCGACGGGCTACGCAGCCACCCAGCGGTGACCCTCACCGGCGCAGTGGACGATCCACGTCCTTTTGTGGAGGATGCGGCCGTCTACGTGGTGCCCATGCGGGTGGGCGGCGGCACCCGCTTTAAGGTCCTCGAAGCCATGGCGGCGGGCAAGGCGATTGTCTCTACCTCGCTGGGTGTGGAAGGCATCGGTGTTGTCCACGAGCGGGAGTTGCTCATCGCCGACCGCCCCACCGATTTCGCAGCCCAGGTAGTGCGGCTGCTGCGCGATCAGAGCGAGGGCGCTCCTCTGAGCCGGGGATTGGGCGGCGCCGCCTACGCTTTCGTCGAACGCGAATACACCTGGCAACACATCATTCCTCGTCTGGAAGCCATCTATCAACAATTCAAGAAGTAGGAGGCACCATGAGCAATAATCTACGGGTAGGCTTCATTGGGAGCGGATGGGCGGAACGTGTCCAGATCCCGGCCTTCAAACAAGGAGGGCTGTATGCCCAGGCGATTTCGTCGGGGCGCGTGGAAAATGCAGAGCGGGCCGCGGCACAGCACGCCATCCCCGAAGTCTATGCAGACTGGCGCGACCTTGTAGCGTCGGACAGTGTGGACATTGTCAGCATTACGACGCCGCCCCATTTGCACGTGGAAATGGCGGTGGCGGCGCTCCAGGCGGGCAAGCATGTCATCTGCGAGAAGCCGACAGCGCTGAACGCGGCCGAAGCCGAAACCATGCTGGCGGCGGCACAGGCCGCGCCCAACCAATTGGCGATCATCGACCACGAGTTACGCTTCACGCCACAACGACAGGCGTTGCACCGTCTTTTCCGCGAGAACCACGTGGGGCGGGCGCTGTGGGTGGAGTTAACCTGGCGCTTTCCGTCTCGGCTGAACCCAGACTTGCCATGGAATTGGTGGAGCGACGCCGAAAAGGGCGGTGGCACATTAGGCGCGACCGGCAGTCACCTTTTGGATCTCAGCCGCTGGCTCTTTGGCCGTATCGACCTGCTCAGCGCCCAACTGAAAACAGGACACGCCTACCGCACCGATCCCAACACAGGCACCGAGCGCCTGGTCACCGCCGATGATCACGCCCACATCGCGCTTAAGTTCAGCAACGGCATGGACGGCGTCATTACCGCCAGCGCCATCTCGCCCGGCGCGCCTGGGATGACCATCACGCTCTACGGCACCGACGGCGCGCTGCGCCTGGACGAAGCAGATCGGCTGTGGGGTATGAAAGCGAACGCATTCGCCGCCGGTACGTGGAGCGAAATCGAGGTTGATGATCCTGTGCGCGATGGCGGCAACCCACCTGGGGGCAACAGCTTTGCCCGTGGCAGCGTTTATCTGGCACAGGCCATTGCACAGACGCTAAGCAATGGTGAACATTGGATTCCTGAAGCCGCCAGCTTTTTCGATGGCTTAAAGGCGCAACAGATGCTTGATGCCGCTCGTCGTAGCCATACAGAACGCATTTGGGTGCGGATCTGACAGGAATCGCCCCACATGAAGTGACGTTTGCCCCACGCCAGGGTGACAGTCAATCGACTGTCACCCTACGACAATCTAACAAGTCTTCAGCAAAAATTGACGTTTTGGGCGAAACCCTGGTCCACCTTGCCATGACTGGAGCAGCAAACGAGGCAAATCCACCTCCTTATTCCGCAGAAAACCCTTACTATTCCATAAAAAAATTGTAAAGTAGCATAAAAAGTGTTCTAGACAGAATCAACAATTTCCTTTATACTGTATGACAGCACTGATATACTGTATGACAGCACTGAAGCTATCCTCACAGCAAAAGTTTCTTCATTGACTTTGGCGCAACCAAGGTGGCGTTGCACGTCAGGTTTCCTTGAATGATGCCGATTCGTCTACTTCCTCTATTTTTTCGGCACCATGTAAGTTACATTGCACAGCCGATTCCTGGTACTGCATCCTGTAACTTTTGAACATTAGGAGACAACATCATTCCACCTTCTATTGGTATCTCAAAGTCTATTGGTATCTCAAAGTCTATTGGTATCTCAAAGTCCAAGTCGCCAAGGCCAAAGTCGCAAATGCACAGTGCCCAAAGCCATAACCATCAGCGCACAGAGAGTGTCAGCGGAACGATGAAGCATAAGATCCGGGTTATTTTGGCAGACGATCACCCAATTGTACGTGCAGGGATTCGCACGTTGCTGGCTTCACAGCCAGGCATCGAGGTTGTGGGCGAAACCAGCGAGGGCACACAGGTGATTCCACTTGTGCACGAACTATCGCCTGACGTACTCGTACTCGATGTACAATTGCCCGGGCTAAGCGGGGTAGAGATTGCACGCCAGATCAAGGCGGCACAGATCCCTGTGCAGGTGTTGGCGCTTAGCGCGCACGATGACATTCAATACATTCGCAATCTACTGGCAGATGGAGCGGCGGGGTATTTGACCAAAGAAGAAGCTGCCGACACGATCGTTGATGCCATCATGGGCATCGCACGGGGCGAGCATGGCTGGCTAAGCCGCCGCGTGGCGTCGCAGGTGAGCGTTTGGATGCTCGATCCAATGTCGACGCCGCGCGAATTGACGACTCGCGAATTGGACGTGCTCCACCAGATCGTCAACGGCCTTTCAAATCAGGAGATTGGCCGCCAATTAAGCATCAGCGAAAAGACGGTTGAAAAACACGTCAGCGCTATCCTGTCTAAGCTCGAAGTGAATTCCCGTGTCGAAGCGGCTGTGCTAGCTGTACGCGAGAATCTTGTTTGACCCTTCCCCCATCTTTTTAGTAGGGATTCCCCCAAACCCCTTTCGTGGACCTCCCCATTGCGACGCTCCCATGAGTCTTGTATGCTGTGCCCAGTATGCAAGACTTAGTAGATAGGCTGCAGTGTGCAGCTTACCAATTCAAACCATTGCAACGCCAAAGCACAAAAGAACGCCGAAACGCAGACCCCTGACAAGTTAGTGGATAGCAAAGATCATGCTACTTAACCACACAGAAGTGGATTCGGTACGGATTCTACTTGCAGATGACCATCCAAGTGTACGATCCGGTATCCGAAAACTGTTGGAGTACGAACCTGAGATTACGGTTATCGCTGAAGCAAAAGATGGCAAAGAAGCATTGCGCCTGGCGCAGCAACTTGATCCAGATATCCTTTTGCTCGACATCGAAATGCCGTTGATGACTGGGATTGAAGTTGCGCGACGGCTGAAAGAAATTGATTCCACCATTCGCATCCTCGCCATCAGCAGCCATCACGATCGCGAATATGTAATGAGGATGTTTGAAACTGGCGTTGCCGGCTACCTGGCAAAAGACGAAGCAGCAGATCTGTTGGTTGAAGCAATTATGCAGGTCTGCCACGGTGAAACCGGGTGGTTTAGTAATCGTATTCGCACTGGTCAGGCTGAACACGGTTGAGTGGTTATTTCCATCCCCCCCCCGAAGGAGGAACCATGATTCGAGTCACAATCGTTCACGAGATTGATCTGGTCTGTAACACGTTGGCCTCTGTCCTGCGCGAAGAACAGGATATTGACGTAATCGGATTGGCCCCTTGTGCCGAAGATGCAGTAACTTACCTGGATGAAGGAGAATGCGACGTACTGCTCCTCAACGTAGGACGCCCTTCTCACGATCAGATTCGATTTATTCACGAGATCAGCCGAAGTAACAAGGAGTTGAAGGTGCTGGTTGTGGGCATTATGAAGGCCGAGGAGTTTATCCTTCAGTGCTTCCAAGCCGGCGCGGTAGGTTACGTGCTGCGCGATGATTCGCTGGAAGATCTAAAGCGTAAAATTCGGGCAGCCTATAGTGGCGAAACCTTTATCTCCCCCAGAATTGCCGGCGCCCTGGTTTCGCGAATAGCTGAATTGAGCGAGTTTGCCGGCAACGGCGGCGAAGACCAATACGATCTTTCGTTGCTCCGCTCAAACTTAACTCGTCGTGAGCGAGAAGTGTTGCTCCACATCGAGCAAGGTCTCACCAATCAGGAGATTGCCGAATCCCTGACGATTGAAGTGGGCACGGTCAAGAACCACGTCCACAACATTCTCAAGAAACTCAACGTAGACAACCGCAAGCGTGCCGCCATGCTGGCTCGGCAGATGCTGCCGGAACCCCAGATCGAGCCGATCCGTGTGCCTGCACAACCGGCAACGCTGGCCTACAGCAACAATTCGCTTTACCGGCATCGGGTGGAACGTGCGGCAATGTAATGCAGCAATGTAATCAGAAGCATCCAATTACCTGACGTCGGCTGGGTTAATTCCCCCGTTATCCCAGCCGATACAGTCTACAGAGAGGAACGGCTCACGCTGTTCCTCTCTTTCTTTTTGGCCCGTAACTATTCAGTTTCAGATGCGACGCACTGGCCACAATCGGATGCGAATGTTGGGAACAAACGGTCATCTTTCGTCTGCTGCGCACACTTTTCGCCGATCATCATCACGGTAATTGCCGGGTTGACGGTGGTGAGCGAGGGGAAGATGGAGGCGTCAGCCACACGCAGATTTTCGACGCCTTGCACCCGCAACTGGGGATCGACCACCACCGCGGGATCGTCTACAGCGCCCATGCGGCAGGTACCTGCCGGGTGGTAGACGGTGTTGGCCGTGCGGCGGACGTATTCGCTGATGGCGGCGGCGTCGAGGATCTCCGGTCCTGGGGCCAGCTCGCGGGCAACCCAATCGCGTAAGGGGGAAGCGGCGGCCATGCGTCGCGCCAATTTCACCCCTTCCACCATCACCTGCTCGTCGTAGCCCTCAAGATCAGTGAAATATTGAAAATCGATGCGCGGCACGTCGTTGGGGTGGCTGGTGCGCAGACGCACCGTGCCCCGGCTGCGGGCACGGCAGACGTTGGGCGTGAGCGAAAAGCCGTGCTGGGCTGTGGGGAAGCCTAGCGGTTGTGTGTTCCAGGTGAAGGGCATCAGCCCGAAGTGGAGCATGAGATCGGGCAATTCGGCGTCGGCGGGGTCGACGCCGGTGTGGGCGAAGACGCCGACCTCCCAATATTGGCTAATCGGCTCGGGGATCGGGCGCACCGACTCCCACACGATGACGCCTTCGGGGTGATCCATCAGGTTCGCGCCTACGCCCGGCAGGTCCACGCATACGCGGACGCCGACATCGGCGAGTTGATGGGCGGGGCCGATGCCGGAGAGCATGAGCAACTGCGGCGATCCGAACGCCCCGGCGCACAGGATCACTTCACGGTCGGCGTAGATGCGCCCGCGGCTACTGTCCACACCGATGGCGCGGTTCTGTTCATCGAGCACGATGCGGTAGACCTGGGTGCCGGTGAGGATGGTGAGATTGTTGGGCAGTTCCGCCAGGGGATGCAGGTAGGCCACCGACGCCGATTGGCGGATGCCCTCTTTGATGTTGAGTTTGAAGATCCCCGCGCCAGGACCAAACGCGCCGTTGTTGGCAAAGGCGACACGCGGCAGCCCCACCGCTTGGGCGGCGGAGACGGCGGCTTCGTTGAGCGAGTTTGTCCCCGGCGGCTCGGCTATGAAGACACGTTCGCGCACCTTTTCGTAAAAGTGCGCCATCTCGGCGGGTCCCCAGCCGGCGGCGCCCTGCGCCTCCCAGCGGCGTAGATCGGCATCGGGTGGGCGGAAGGCAATGCACGAATTGTGCCCACTACAGCCACCCAGCATCTTGCCCCGGCTGTGACGGATGGTGCTGTTGCCCCGCGCCTGCGGCTCGATGACATAGTCCCAGTCGAGTTCGCTGCCCAGCAGCCCCATCCATGCCCGTGCCTCAAGGATACGTGGATCTCCCTCGTCGCTGGGGCCCGCCTCCAGCAGCGCCACGCGGCAGGTCGGGTCCTCGGCCAGGCGGGCGGCAATGACAGAACCGGCTGTGCCGCCACCGATGATGATGTAGTCGAAGTGTGTCATGGTGGCTCCAGATGACAAGGTGACTGGGTGACAAGGTGATCGCTTTGGGATGATGATGCGATGACGGAATGATGGGTATTTATTGTACACCTCATCATTGCATCATCCTCAAACGGCGAATCACCCAGTAATTCTGTTAGTTATTACAAGGATATGGTCTCAAAGCCGAAGAACTGCGGTTGGTAACCGCAGCTACGACAGACGAGACGATCCCCTCTGTCGTAGGTCACGCTACCAGCGTGACTGGCACGCTCTACGAGTTTGCCAACAGAATCACCTTGTCCACCCAGTCCCCAGTCCCCGATCCCCAGTCCCCAATCTTTACACTCCATTAACCAGAAATTAACGCCGTTCGTTTTCGTCGTTAACCACGCTTCTTTAGGGTTGGATCGTTATGGAGTTTTGGTTTACGTATCCATTCCAGACCAAAGGAGATAGTTGTGACAAAGATTCATCTGCGTTTGCTGGCCGTAATGGCCGGTGTGCTGATGTTTGTGACGGGTTGTGCGGTGCCCGTGGCCCCGCAGGCGGGCAGCGGCGAAGACAGCATGGCCGCGCCTGTAGAACGATCAGTGATCAGCGTCTACATCGGGTCCGACACCAATATTTCGGACTGGTGGAGCAACAGCGTCAAGCCCGCCTTTGAGGACGCGCACCCCGAGTATGAACTGGAGATCGTCCACACCGGCGCGGGCGGCGGCGGCAACGGCCCGATTGCCGAGCGTGCGCTGGCAGCGCTTACCACCGGGGACGATCCTGGCGTTGACTACTTTGAGACGCAGAGCGTTTTACAGCCCATCGGCGCCATGGAAGCCGGCCTCTACGAAGAGATCACCGTCGAAAAGGTACCCAACCTGGCCAATGTAATTGAGCCGGCCATTGCCGGCAGCAGCGGTTATGACATTCCCTACCGCGGCTCGCAAGTGCTCCTGGCTTACAATGCCGGTCGCCTGCTAGACATTTTGAAGGAACAGGGCAAGGTCGCTGCCGACGTCACCGAACTGCCGACTGAATTTGTCCCCTCGACGTGGCCCGAACTGATGGCGTGGACCTGCGAGTTCCCCGGCGAGTTTATCTATCCGCGCCCCGACACCACCGGCGCGGGCCGCGAGTTCGTCACCCGTGCCGTCTTCCAGGCCAACGGTTTGGAGACGGAGAAGTTCTCGACCCAGGCATTCACTGAACAGTTCGGTACCGAAGAACTTACCGCCGAGCAGATTGCCGAGATCAACGAGACATACTTCATGGGCGCGTGGGACATGCTCAACGAGATCGAAAGCTGCCTCTACGACAATGCGTCCGGCGCGTCGGCCACCACCCGTCTGCTTGCCGATGAACTGGTTACCATGATCACCATCTGGTCGGATCAGGCGTTGCAGGCGCGCAGCCTGGGCCTGCTGCCTGAGGACGTGCGCTTCATCCAGCTCGAAGACCTGCCCATGGTCGGCGGCTATGCCTCGTCCACCATCCCCAGCAATGCGTCGAACCTGGAAGGCGCGCTGGCGTTGGCCAACTTCCTCCTCAGCCCCGTAGCACAGGAACAAGTTGTGCGTGAAATCGGCGGCTTCCCGGCGATTAGCTGGGACGATCTACCCGCCGACCTGCGCGAAGACTTCAACGACGTGATCACCAGCAATGTCCCCACCTTTGGTGGCCCGTGGACTGCGGCCATGTTCGATGGTTGGTACAGCTTCGTGGCGCCGGATGTGACGCGCGAATAGCGTGTTACGCGCAGATGTGTCTGTTGCGTCGTTAAGAAGAGATTAGGCGATTAAGCGATTGGGAGATTAGGGATCGTATCGAGCACGCGAGCCCTAATCTCCCAATCGCCTAATCGCTCAATCTCTTGGCTCCTCAATCTCTTCGTCTAAAGGAATATTCATGGCCTCAGAAAGCATCTCCCTCCCCGGCGGGGTGACGGCGCCGCGGCGGAGACGGTTCAGCCGCCAGGCGCTGGCCTATTTGATGGTGGCGCCACCGTTTCTGGTGATGGTGCTGCTGATTATCTACCCGGCGCTGTTGGCCGTCAACGAGACGATTTGGATCACCGAAGATGGTGTTCGCCGCCTTTCGGCGGCGCGCTACGTAGAATTTTTTAATACGCCGCTGGCGGTGACAAATCTCGTCTTCACCCTGCAAGTGACGCTGATTACGGTGGCGTTGCTTTTCATTTTCTGCTTCCCAATTTCGCTCTACCTGCGCTTTGCGGCAGGACGGGTGAGCAATGTGGTGCAGATCCTGGCGCTCTTTCCCATGTTTGTGCCGGGCATTATCACCGCCTACGCGCTGATTCGCTTCATGGGCGCCAATGGCTGGCTCGAACGCTTCTTGGAAGTCCTTTTGGGCTTCGAGGGTTACACATCGCCCTACCTGCGCCCGTCGGGGATTGTGGTCGGGCTGGTGTGGGAGGGCATCCCCATTACCGTCCTTATTCTCACGGCGGGGCTGAGCCAGATCGGCGATGAGCTGCTGGAGACGGCGCGGGATGTAGGCGCGAATCGCTGGCAGGTCTTCCGCCAGGTTGTGCTGCCACTGATGAAACGCCCGGTGCTGATTGTGCTGACGCTCAACTTTTTGGGCGCGTTCGGCGCGTTTACCATCCCCTACCTGCTAGGACCGGCCTCGCCCGAAATGATGGGCGTTTACATGCGACGCACTTTCTACGACGCCAATCTGCCCAGCCGCGCCCAGGTGCAGGCGGTGATCACTTTCGTGATCAGCGCGCTGGTGAGCATCCTCTACGTGCGCTCGGTGGTAAGTGAGCGCCTCACCCAAGAGGACAGGTAACATGTCCACACTCGAACAAAAAGAAGAATCACTCTGGCAATCCTTTGTGCGCAACAGCCTGCGCAGTTTCGGCTTCATGTTGCGGCAACAGTGGTACGGCGTGAGCCTGGCGATATTGTTGGCGTTGGTGATTTTGGGGCCGATGATGAACGTCTTCATTTGGGCCTTCACCGAACGCTGGCGCTACCCGGCGCTGCTGCCTAACGAATGGAGCATGCGTTACTGGCCCGACACCTTCAGCCGCGCCGATATTGCCCAAGGATTTATCACCAGCGTGTGGACATCCGCCGCGGTGACAGGGTTGTCGGCGTTGATCTGCCTGCCCGCGGCCTACGCCTTTGCGCGCATGAGCTTCCCGGGGCGCACGACGCTGCTACTGTCGTTCCTGGCCACCAACGCCTTCCCCCGCTTTGGGTTGTACATCACCGTGGCCGTCATCTTTTTTCGGCTGCAACTGGTGGGGACGGCGGCGGGCGTGATCCTGATCCAGTTGATCAACACGCTGCTCTTTATGATCTGGATCCCCACGGCAGCTTTCCAGGGCGTGGATCGCACCCTCGAAGAAGCGGCGCTGGACGTGGGCGCGTCGCCGTTGCGGGTCTTTGTGCAGATTACGCTGCCGCTGGTGCTACCCGCCATCAGTGCGGCGCTGCTGCTCACCTTTGTGGGCACCTTCTACGAAACCCAGGGCGCGCTGCTCATCGGCGTGCCCGACGTGCGCACCCTGCCCGTGGTGATGATCGCTCTGATCAACAACCAGGTGATCGTCCAACACGGCGCGATTTTGTCTGTGGCGCTGTGGGTGCCGTCGCTGATCCTGCTTGTCTTCGCGCAGCGAGTCTTGCGCGGGGGGACGCTGGCGGCAGGGTTCGGGATGTAAGCAGAAAGGTGATTGGTGACTGGTGATTGGTGATTGGGTTTCGTAGAGTCGTTGGTCGCTCAAATGGCGACACAATCTATACACGATCCCAATCACCAGTCACTAATCACCCGTCACATCATCATTCCTTCGGAGAGATTCGTGGCAACTTTATCACTCGCAAAACTGACCAAACACTTCGGCAAGGTGACCGCTGTCGACGGCATTGACGTGGAGGTGCCGCACGGCGAATTCCTGTGTATCCTGGGTCCTTCGGGATGTGGCAAGACGACGGCGCTGCGCATGATCGCCGGCTTTGAGGAACCCACCGCCGGGGACATCCGCATCGACGGAGCTTCCGTCACCGCGCTGGGGCCGAACCGGCGGCCGACGGCCATGGTCTTCCAAAAGTACACGCTGTGGCCGCACATGACCGTCTACGACAACATTGCCTTTGGGCTGAAACTACGCAAGCTCAACCGCAGCGACATTCAGCGCAAGGTGGCCGAAGGGCTGGATCTGGTGGGTCTTGCCGGCTACGAAGAGCGTTACCCGTCTCAGCTTTCGGGTGGACAGCAACAGCGTGTGGCCCTGGCCCGTGCCCTGGTGCTGGAACCCAAGATCCTGCTCCTCGACGAGCCGTTTAGCAGCCTGGACGCCCTTTTGCGCGTCAACTTGCGCGAGGAATTACGCCGCATCCAGAGCCGCCTGAACATCACCGCCATCTTCGTCACCCACGATCAAGAGGAAGCGCTCAGCCTGGCCGACCGCATCGCCCTCATGAACAGTGGCCGCGTCGAGCAGATGGACGAGCCGTCGACGCTCTATGCCAGCCCACGCACGCTCTTTGCCGCGAGTTTCATCGGCGTCATGAACCTGCTGCCTGCGCAGGTGGCAGATCAATACCTGCACGTTGGGAAACAGACCCTGCGGCGGCAGCGACCTGTGAGCAGTGGATCATCCTTGACCGTGGGCATCCGCCCTGAAGACTTCAGCGTCGTCCCGTCCACAGCGCAGGTCGACGGCAGCGACGTCTGGCGCGGCCGCGTGGAACAGACCATGGACATGGGCCACTATCGCAAGGTCCTCGTAGACGTGGAAGGCTTCGCCGAACCCATCAAGGCTTACCTTGCCAAATCCATTGATGTCCATAAAAATGAGACCATCGCCCTCTACCCCAACCGCTATCTCGTCTACAACGGCGCAGAGATGCCGGTGGAGGTGAGGCAGACGATTGGGGATTAAAGACTAGAGATTAAGCGCCCAATCGCCTGGTCTCTTCACTTGCCGGGAGGCTTTCTTGACCATTCATTTTTCTGATACGCTCGCGCGTGCCGATGTGAAACGGCACATTCCGCACCTTTTTACACTGCCAGACGGCATGGGGCGGGTGAAGATCCACCTGCACTACGATCCGGCCCAGGCCGGGGACGCCCGCAATATGCTCACGTTGACAGTCTTCGACCCGCACGGCTTTCGCGGGGCCGGCCACCGCGGGGGACAGGAGCACATTGTCGAAATTACCCCCGACACTGCTACGCCCGGCTACTTGCCCGGTCCTCTACCCGCGGGTGAGTGGACGGTGCAGATAGACACCCACATGATCGGGCCGGATGCGCCGTGTGACTACACGATTTCGGTGGAGTACGAAGCCGGTGAATCAAGCAGCGTCGCGGATCCGCGACAGTTGGTACGCTTCGACAGCGTAATCAACGACGCGCCCGGCTGGTATCGTGGCGAGTTGCACTGTCACACACGCCACTCAGACGGCAGTTGGAACGTCACTGATCTGGTGGCGGCGGCCCACGACATGGGGCTGGATTTCATCACCCTTACCGACCACAACACCGTGAGTCCCCTGCCCGAGATGGCTCGCTTGAGCGGCAACGGTCTGCTCACCCTGGGCGGCATGGAATTGACCACCTTTTGGGGGCACGCCGTCTGCCTGGGCGCCGGCGAATGGATCGACTGGCGCGTCGACAGCGCAGGACACGGCATGGCCGCCATCGCCGAAGCCGTCTACGCCCGCGGCGATATTTTCATCATCGCCCACCCCAAGAGCATCGGCGATCCCTGGTGTACGGGCTGTCGCTGGGTCTACCCCAAAATGATGCCGGGCACCGCCCGCTTTGTGGAGATCTGGAACGGCGCCTGGCATGGTGGCCGCGGCGAAAAGACGAGCAACGAAGAAGGGCTGACACTCTGGTACGGCTGGCTAAACGAAGGACGCCGCCTCATCGCCACGGCGGGCAGCGACAGCCATAGCCTCGATCACTACAAACGCGGACCCGGCTTCAGCGTCGTCTACGCGCCGCAGCTTTCTCGGGACGGCATCCTCACCGGCATCAAGGACGGGCATCTCTACCTGAGCAGCGGCCCATCCCTCTCGTTCACAGCCCAAACCGAAGACGGCGCATCCGCCATGATGGGCGATGTCGTCCCTGCCGGGGGTGGACAGATTCACCTGCACGCCACCTGGGCCAACGTCCCCTACGGTGCGCAACTGCGCCTCATCGGCAACGCCGCGCCCTACGCCCGTCACCTCATCGACGGCGACGGTGAACAGAGTTGGCACTTCCCCGCCCAGGCGGATCGGTGGTACGTCCTCGAAGTGCGCAACGCCGAAGGCGCTATGCTGGCGATGACGAATCCAATTTTTGTTGGTGATTGGTGAATAGTGATTGGTGAATAGTGATTGGTGAATAGTGATTGGTGAATAGTGATTGGTGAATAGTGATTGGTGAATAGTGATTGGTGAATAGTGATTGGTGAATAGTGATTGGTGATTGGGCTCTTGTTAAGTATCTGATCCTAAACGAGATCCCAATCACTATTCACCAATCACCTCCTCTCCGGAACTTCCTCCCCGTCCCCAACGTCTACAAATCATGGCCAAAACGCGGCTTTTGAAGACGCGACTTTTGTTGTAGGCAACTTTGATCCTCAGCCCGATGACAGCCGCGGCTTGAACAGTTATGCTATAGATTGGATACAAAGAACTTTGTATCCCTAATTTTCCAATGGGGCATTCTTTGTCTCTACTGGTACACGCACCACGTACTACGCACCGTGTCCGAGAAAATTGTGCGCTCTGTTGATCCCCCCAACCGCAGATTGATTGTTCGAAAGAATGTGAGGCCAATGTGAAACACTGGCAAATGTACAAAACGAACCGCTTGTTACTTCTGATGACCCTTTTTGCCGCTGTCCTTTTTGCCGGCGGCTGTGTGTGGGGACCCGTGGTGGCTGATCCTGCCACGCCGACACCCGCGCCCGATTACTCGCTCATGGTTGCACCGCTGGCCGCCGCGCCAGGAGACACCGTCACCGTGCGCGGGGAAGGCTGGAGCGAAGGCACCGTCCTCATCGGCTTAAGTGACCCGCAGAGCGGCGCGCCCGCGCCGGTTGTCCGCCGCGCCTACGCACAGGCCGAAGTCGGCGCAGATGGCGTCTTCTCCACCACAGTGGCGCTACCCACCGACGCCGATTGGATTGACCAACCGGCAGTGCTCGTCCTGGCATGGAATCCCGACGCCGACGAAGAGTTGACCACCGAACTCTGGCTCTTGCGGCGAACGGTGGACGACAACACACCCACACCGATAGCCAGCCCAACAAACACGCCCACCAACACGCCAACCACCACCAACACGCCGACAACGATCCCTACGATCATGCCGACGCCGCGGCCCGGCCAAACAGTGGCCCCCACCCCCACCCGTGATCCGTGGACGGCATTTGTCACCTCCAACGCGCTCAACCTACGCCGCGGACCCAGCACCGACTTTGCCGTGGTGGCGGCGCTGCGCAACGGCACAAGGTTGGCCGTCCTCGGGCAGAATGACAATGGTAGCTGGCTCAAAGTGCAGGTGACCAGTGGCAACGCCTACGGTGACGTGGGCTGGCTGGCCCGTTCGTTCACCGACTACCGCTTCGAAGCGCCCATTGTGGCCACGCCCACAAGACAGGCAACCGCAACGCCCACAGGACAGCCCACTGCCACCTCCACGCCAGTGACAGGCTGGCGCGGTGAATATTTCGCCAATCGTTCACTTGAAGGCAACCCGGCGCTCATCCGCACCGACGCCCAGGTCGACTTCAACTGGGGCGATGGATCGCCTGCGCCCAGCCTGCCCAACAACAACTTCTCGGCACGCTGGCGACAGACAATCTTCTTCAATGCCGGCACCTACACCTTCAACGTCCGCGCAGATGACGGTGTACGCGTCTGGATCGGCGACGATCTGATCATCGACCAGTGGCGTCAGACGTCGGCCACCCAGTATTCGGCGCAGCGTCAACTGAACAGCGGCAGCTACCCCATCCGCATCGAATACTTTGAAGACAGCGGCGGTGCGCTCATCCAATTCTGGTGGACACGTGCAGGCAGCGCCACACCCTGGCGCGCCGAATACTTCCCTAATGTCTCATTGAGCGGGAGCCCGGTAGAGACACGTTTTGACGACTTCATCAACTTCGACTGGGGCACCGGATCGCCCGGCGCAGGCATTCCCGCCGACAACTTCTCGGCGCGGTGGACACAGAGCTTCACCTTTGAAGAAGGACTCTACCGCTTCCACGCCATCGTAGACGACGGCATGCGCGTCTACCTCGACGGCAACCTGCTGCTCGACGAATGGCGCGACGGCGGCGTCCGCGAGTTGACCTTTGAAGGCCGCCTCAGCGCAGGATCGCATACGCTACGCGTCGAATATTACGAACGTACCGGCGGCGCCGTGGCCCGCTTCTGGTGGGAGAAGATCGCCGGTTTTAGCGATTGGAAGGGCGAGTACTGGAGCAACCCGCGCCAGGAAGGGAACCCCGTCCTCACACGCAACGACAACAAAATCGACTTCAACTGGGGCGATGGATCGCCCGCGTCTGTCGTGCCTGCCAACGACTTCTCGGCGCGCTGGAGCCGTGCTCTCTACTTCGATGCCGGACAGCACCGCTTCACGGTGCAAGTAGACGACGGTGCCCGTGTCTGGCTCGACGGTGTGGTAATCCTTGATGCCTGGCAAGACGGCACCGAACGCACCGTCACCGCCGACGTGAATGTGACCCAGGGTACCCACGCCCTGCGCGTAGACTACTACGAACGCACCGGCGGCGCATTGATGCGCTTCAACGTCGAACGTATCACCGCCACGGCCACCCCTGTGCCGCCTACGCCCACACCAACAGCCACGGCGACACCAACCACCGTTCAGACGCCGCTACCGCTGCCCAGTATCGTGCCGACTTCTTCGCCTACGCCGACGGCCACTGCAACGTGGACACCCAGCGCCACCCCTACGGCGACGGCGACGGCTACGCCTGACAGCACAGAAACACCCACGCCGACAGAAACACCCACGGCGACTGCAACATCGAGCAGCGCAGGTCAGACCACGCAGACGCCGGTTGCGCTGCCCAGCATCGTCCCCTCGGCAACACCGACAGCCACACCGACAGCCACGCTGACGGACGAACCGACGGAAACACCCACGGCAACTGCCACATCGATCAGCGCCGGGCAGAGCACGCAGACGCCGGTGGCGCTGCCCAGTATTGTCCCTTCGGCCACGCCGACCGACGAGGCAACCGACGAGCCGACAGCAATAGCGACAACCGAAGCAACCGAAACACCAACCGACGAACCGACGGCAACGCCGACGCCGACACCCACAAGCCAGGTGATGGAACGCCCTCTGCCTCCCACAGTGCCGCCGGTTGATATCCTTGTGGGGACGGTTAGCGGCGAGGTTTGCCGACCTAGCACAACGGCCAGAACGATAACGCTTTACTTCGACGAAGTAAACACCGGCGATATCGTCAGCATGAACCTGCGCGCCAATCAGGTCACCTATCGGATCCAACTGCCGGTAGGCACCTATGTCGCCTACGCCTGGCTGAGCAACGGTTCTGCCGCCGGCGGCTACACCGACGCCGTGGCCTGTGGATTGAATGACGAGAGCTGCACCGATCACACGCTACTCCCGTTCAGCGTCCTCGCCGGTCAACGCACCAGCGATATCGACATCTGCGACTGGGAAGCCGAAGATGTGCCGAGCATGGTAAGGTAGAGAGACGATGATGAGATGATGAGATGACGGGATGATGGCACACAATGCCCGTCATCTCATCATCTCATCATCTCGTATCCGAAAAAGCTGCGGAACAGTGGATCTATGCCACGCTTCCGCAGCTTTTTTGTTCACTCTGTTTGTTCCGCCATGTGAGACATGATAGAGTTTTTAAAAGAGTCTATGTTCAGGTCATGTAGGGGCACGGGGTGGACGGAAGCAAATGTCGCTTCATTAGCAAATTTTCCTTCCGCCCACCCCGTGCCCTTACGCTATCCTTTACCCCTTATTCCAAACGCCCAAGGAATTGATTCGATGACCAAACGATCCCTGCTGATCACCGGCGCGGCCGGCCGGATTGGCACGTTTTTGACGCAACAGCTCTTGCCCGAACTGAATGACGACTACACGCTTGTCCTCGCCGACGTGCGCCGCCCAGAGGAAACACATGGTTTTCCCTTCACCGAAGCAGATGTGGCTGACCTCGACGCCATGCGGCGGCTCTGCCAGGGCATTGACACTGTGATCCACCTGGCCGCCGATCCCAGTCCCCGCGCCGAATGGGAAAGCCTACTCCCCAAGAACGTTACGGGCGTCTACAACATTTTTCAAGCGGCGCACGAAGCCAGCTGTCGGCGTGTCATCTTTGCCAGCAGCGTCAACGCCGTCAGCGGCTACCCCGAAGACGTGCAGGTACACACGCAGATGCCCGTCTCGCCACCCAATCTATACGGTGCCACCAAGGCTTGGGGCGAAGCGGTGGCCGCCTACTACGCCAACGCACATGGACTTTCGGCCATCTGCCTGCGCTTTGGCGGCGTCGTCACCCGTGAACGAGTGATGGGCATGGAGGCCAACCACCCCAACCTCTCCTTGATCCTCACGTTGAACGATCTCACCCGTCTTATCGCGGCCTCGATCCGCGCAGACAAGCACTTCGGCGTCTACCACGGCCTTTCCAACAACCGTCACAAACGGCTCGACATCAGCGACGCCCGCGTCGATCTGGGTTATGATCCCCAGGACGACGCGTTTGTCATCGCAGGGACTGGAGATTAGGGATCGGGATTAGGGACTAGAGGCGATCTGCGTTCGCCCACGTACCGTTTGAGAGCCTTTACAGAGCGACGCCCAATGCACAAACAGCTTCCTCAACCCGGTCCTCAATCCCTAGTCCCTAGTTTCCCAGCCTCCCCAAACACCATCACACAGGAGACCACACATGACTACACCAATCGCAACCGCCCAAGTGGGCAAGACGGCGCTGCACGTGCCGCGCCTCGGCGTGGGGACAGCCCCTATGGCCAACATGTACGCGCCCCTTTCCGATGCCCAGGCCGTTGAAATGATCCAATGGGCGGTGGAAAACGGCATGAATTTCTTCGACACTGCACCACTCTACGGCGCCGGGCTGTCTGAACGACGGCTGGGCATGGCGCTCAAGAGCATTCCCCGCGATTCCTTTGTGTTGCAGACCAAAGTCGGCCGCCTCGTGCGCGACGACGGCTCGATCTACTTCGATTTCAGCCGCGACGGTGTACTGCGCAGCATCGACGAAAGCCTACAACGGCTGCAACTAGACCGTATCGACAGTATCCTCGTACACGATCCCGACGTCGCCGGCGAGGCCGAACAGTTCAAACAGGTGCTGGATGAGACCTTCCCCACGCTGGGCGAATTGCGCAGCCAGGGGGTGATCAGCAGCCTGGGCGCCGGCATGAACCAGTGGCAGATGGAGTGGGAGTTCGCCCGCAACTTCCCCGTCGACTGCTTCTTGCTGGCCGGTCGTTACACCCTGCTTGAACAGACGTCGTTGGATTTTCTTGCCTACTGCCACGAAAACCAGATCAGCGTCTTCCTCGGCGGCGTCTACAACAGCGGCATCCTTGCCGTGGGTGCACAGCCGGGGGCACGATACAACTACCGTGAAGCGCCCCCCGAGATCATGGACAAAACGCGCCGCATCCAGGAAATCTGCGCGCGTTACGGCGTCCCCTTGCGCACGGCGGCCATGCACTTCGCCGCCGCGCACCCCGCCGTCACCTCGTTGGTGCTTGGCTCCGTAAGCAAGGACGAAGCCGCCGACAACCACAACACATGGACAGCCGAAATCCCCGCCGCGCTCTGGCAGGATCTACGCGCCGCCGGCCTGATCGAGGCAGGCGCGCCGCTGCCATAACCTTGCTACTGTTGCTGAGACAGAATAGAACGCGGATGAAGCGGATTTTTAGCCCTTTATCCGCCTGAATCCGCCCAATCCGCTTCATCCGCGTTCTATTCTGCTATCAACTTGCTGTTAATCATTCATTGCACAAACGGTAACCAAATCTTTACCTGAGACCAGTGCTACAGTACCAAAATTGGGCCATCCAGCGGAACAGAGATTTCCACATTCACGTTGAATTCAGGGTAAAATAGTGAATATTGTCACCCATTTCCCCACGTGGCTGGGTCACCGTAACAGCAGAGGTGAAAGGTATGCCTGGTATCATGGTTCGCTTCGTCAGCCGTACACTTGCCGGCCTAGGCAGGTTGATTGCGCGAATTCTGTTGAAGATCGAGATCATCGATGAGAAGAATGTTCCGCGTGATGAACCACTCATCGTCGTTTCCAACCACTTTAGCTGGTTCGATGGCCCACTGTTGGCGCTCGTTTTGCCGGTACAGCCGGCGTTCCTGATTGCCACCGAGTCGATGCGCCTCTGGTATTGGCGCTTGATCATGCGCTTTTTCACCATGATCCCCATCTGGCGCGGTCGCGTGGACCGCAAGGCGCTGGATTCGGCGCTCAAGATCCTGCGCAGCGGCGGCGTCATCGGCGTTTTCCCCGAAGGCGGCATTGAACCGACATTGGCCGAACGACGCGCCCGCGGCGAGTTGATTCAGAACGTCATCTTTGCCCGATCCGTGCCCGAACTGGCCGAAGCCCGCCCCGGCGTCGCCTTTTTGGCCGTCGAAAGTGAAGTGCGCATCCTGCCCGTTGCCTTGAGCGGCACCGAAAACATCTGGGCCAATCTTTCTCGCTTCCGCCGCACCCCTGTCACCATTACCATTGGCGAAGCCTTCGGCCCCTTCAAACTCGAAGCCGAAGCCCGCGGACGCACCCGCCGCGAGCAACTCGATCACATGTCCAACATGATCATGCGCCGCGTCGCCCGTCTCTTCCCGCCGGAGAAGCGGGGGCCGTATCGAGATATGGAAGTTGGATAGTGCGTAATCCGTAATGCGTAATTGGTTGAACGTGATTTCGCCAATGGCGCGATCCCCTCTGGGTTACGCACCACGAATCACGCACCACGTCCTCAACTGTACAACCCTCTCCCCCCCTTGCTATAATGGCCTGAACTTTTCCGAATGTTTTGACGCCGTCAACAGGAAAGGATCAGGGTGTGGACAAACACAAGCTGCTCGCCGTGGCGCGCGGAGACGAAAAAGCTGATCTGCTCCTGCGTAACGGGCGACTGGTGAATGTCTTCTCCGGCGAAATCGAAGAAACCGACATCGCCATCGTCGGTGACCGCATCGCCGGAATTGGTCCTGGCTATACGGCCCACCAAAAGATTGAACTGGGCGGCGCCTACGTCGCCCCCGGCTTCATCGACGCCCACGTCCACATCGAAAGCAGCCTCTGCACGCCTGCCCACTTTGCCGCCGCCATCCTGCCCCGTGGCGTCACCACCGTTGTCACCGACCCACACGAAATCGCCAATGTCGTCGGCGTGGACGGCGTCCGCTTTATCGCCGATGCCAGCCGCGACCTGCCGCTCAACGTCGTCGTAATGGCACCGTCCTGTGTGCCCGCCACCCACATGGAGACCAACGGCGCTGTCCTTACCGCCGCCGACTTGACCACACTGCTGGCCGAAGGAACCGTCCACGGGCTGGCCGAGATGATGAATTTCCCCGGCACGGCGGCAGGTGATCCAGAGGTACTGGCCAAGATCAACGCCTTCCGTGGGCGTCCCATTGACGGCCACGCGCCTGCCATGCGCGGCCACGCCCTTAATGCCTACGCCGCGGCGGGCATCGGCAGCGAACACGAATGCACCACCGTCGAAGAAGCCGCCGAAAAGCTGGCCCGTGGTTTCTATGTCCTCATTCGTGAAGCCACCAACGCCCGCAACCTGCACACGCTGCTGCCGCTGATCACCGAAAAGAACAGCCGCCGCATCTGCTTCTGCACCGACGACCGTGTCCCCGGAGATTTGCTCGATCAGGGCAGCGTCGACTACATGGTGCGCGAAGCCATCGCCTACGGCATCGACCCCGTCACCGCCATCCGCATGGTCACCCTCAACACGGCGGAGTGGTTCGGCCTGCACGATCGCGGCGCTGTTGCCCCCGGGCGTGTCGCCGATCTCGTCGTCTTCGACGATCTGGCCGCGCCACAGGCCCGTCTGGTTTTTGCAGGCGGGCGTTTGATTGTGGAAAAAGGCGATCTGATCGAACCCCTGATCTCATCCGCGTCTATCCCGTCGGCGGTGCGCGCCACCCTACGCGTGGACTGGAGTCGCTTCGATTTACGCATCCCCGCGCGTGGACGGCGTATGCGCGTCATCGTCTCGTTGCCCAACCAACTTGTCACCGCAGAGCGTATCGTCGAAGCCCCGCACCAGGACGGTTTCGTCGTCGCCGATCCGGCACAGGATCTGCTCAAAATGGCCGTGGTCGACCGTCACAAAGCCGGCGGATCGATGGGATTGGGCTTCATCATGGGCGTCGGCCTGCATCGTGGAGCGATGGCCGGTAGCGTGGCCCACGATCACCACAACCTCGTCGTCATCGGCGCCGACGATCTTTCGATGACCACGGCGGCCAAAGCAGTCGGCGCAATGGGCGGCGGGCTGGCCGTGGCCGACGGCGAACAGATCCTGGCAGCGCTGCCATTGCCCGTAGGCGGCATCATGAGCGACCGCCCCATCGTCCAAGTACGCGCCGGCTACGACGCCGTCCTTGCCGCCGCCGCCGAACTCGGATCACCGCTGCACGATCCCTTTATGGCTATGAGTTTCATGGCGCTGGAAGTGATCCCCAAACTCAAGTTGACCGATCAAGGGCTGGTTGACGTTGAGAAATTTGCATTGGTAGATTTGTTTGTGTAGGGGTTTGTGTGGGGCGGAAGCAGATGCGGACGCAGCGTCCGCATCTGCTTCCGCCCCACACAAACCCCTACGATATCGTAACCCGAACACCACCCATGTTGAGGTACACCCATGTTCGAAACCATCACCCCCGCCCCACCCGACGCCATCCTTGGCCTGACAGACGCGTTCAAAAAAGACAGCAACCCCAAGAAGATCAACCTGGGCGTGGGCGTCTACAAAGACGCGCAAGGACGCACACCTGTGTTACCGTCGGTGAAAGAAGCTGAACGGCGCATCGACGCCACCGAAAATACCAAGAGCTATCTGCCCATTGAAGGATCGCCCGAATATGCCGCCGCCACCCAAGCAATGGTCCTCGGTGCGGGGTCGGCGCTGATTGCCGGTGGACGCGCCGTCACCGTGCAGGCACCCGGCGGCACCGGCGCTCTACGCGTCGGCGCAGAGTTCGTCAAGCGCTTTTTGCCTGAAGCCACCGTCTGGGTGAGCAACCCCACCTGGCCCAACCATCCCAGCGTCTTCGAGTCTGCCGGGCTGAAGGTGGGCACCTATCCTTACTTCGACGCCGCCAACAACCGCGTGGACATCGACGCCATGTTGGCGAAAGTGCAGACATTGCCCGCCGGCGACGTGCTGCTCCTGCATGGCTGCTGTCACAACCCAACGGGGGCCGATCTCTCGCTGGATCAATGGCAGCAGATCGCCGTCATCTGCCAGGAACGCGGCCTGCTCCCCCTGCTCGACTTCGCCTACCAGGGCTTCGCCGACGGCCTCGAAGAAGACGCCGCCGGTGTGCGTCTTGTGGCTGAAGCCTGCCCCGAAAGCCTGATCGCCAGTTCCTATTCTAAGAACTTCGGCCTCTACAACGAACGTGTCGGCGCGCTAACGCTCATCGCCAAGGACACCGCCGCAGCCGAAGCAGCCCTCAGCCACATCAAGCAGGTGGTGCGCGCCAATTACTCGAATCCCCCAGCGCATGGTGCCAAAGTCGTTGAGACGATCCTCACCGATCCGGCGCTGCGCAAACAGTGGGAAGACGAAGTCACCGACATGCGCCAACGCATCAACCGCATGCGCGATCTCTTTGTAGAAACGCTCAACGAAAAAGGCGTCGACCGTGACTTCTCGTTTATTGCCCGTCAGCGTGGCATGTTCTCGTTTAGCGGACTTACCCCTGAACACGTCAAGAAGCTGCGCGACCAGTTTGGCGTCTACGCCGTCGGCTCTGGTCGCATCAACGTAGCCGGCATGACGGAGGGGAATATGGAGTATCTTTGTGAGGCGATCTCTGCTGTACTGAAGGGATGATGAGATGATGGGATGATGATCTCGACGATCATCATCCCATCATCCCTTCATCCCATCATCTCATCACCCTGTCATTCTTGCTCCCCAACACATACACCAGGCATCCCACCAACCATGAAATCACTATCCACACTCGTCCAAGCCGTCCCCGGTTCGCCCACGACATTGATGATGCAGAAGGGCCGCGAGTTGAAGGCTGCGGGCAAAGATGTCATCAACCTGGCCGGTGGTGAACCGGATTTTGACACACCCAAGCACATTCAAGAAGCCGGCTTTGCCGCCATCCGCAACGGGGACACACACTATCCTCCCTCGTTTGGGACGCCGGCCTTGCTGGAGGCGATTGCGGCCAAGTTGGCGCGCGAGAACAACGTCCATGTGACGCCGGATCAGATCATGGTGACGCCGGGCGGCAAGTGGGCGATCTACGCCACACTGGCCGCGCTGCTCGATCCCGGCGACGAAGTGATGATCCTCGACCCGGCGTGGGTGAGCTACGCGCCCATGGTGCAGCTCAATCGGGGCGTCCCCGTGCATGTGGCACTGCCCGCGGAGACAAATTTCTACGTCACCGAGGCGCAATTGCGCGAGTACGTCACCGAAAAAACGAAGGCGTTGATGGCGTGTAGCCCCAACAACCCCACCGGCCGTGTACTGCAACGCGACGAGATCGACGCCATCTGCGCCGTGGCAAAGGAATTTGATCTCTACGTCCTCAGCGATGAGATCTACGAACACATCCTCTACGACGGCCACGTACACCATTCGTTGGCGGCGGAACCGGGCATGGCCGAGCGGACGATCATTATCAATGGCTTCAGCAAAGCCTACGCCATGACAGGCTGGCGGCTAGGCTGGTTAGCCGCGCCCAAGCCGGTGGCCAAACTGGCGCGCACCTACCAGACGCAGAGCATCACCTCGGCAGCCAGTTTTGCCATGGCCGCAGGCGTGGCCGCGCTCAACGGCCCGCAAGATTGTGTCAAAGAGATGACGGCGTCGTACACCGTGCGGCGCAACTACCTGCTCGACGCCCTAGACGAGATCCCCGGCATTGAGAGCAGCCCCATCGAAGGCGCGTTCTATCTCTTTGCACGGTTTACCAACACCGACAAAGACAGCCTCACGATTTCAAATGTCTTGCTGGAAGAGGGCCTGATCGCCAGCACCCCCGGCATCGCCTTCGGCAAAGCAGGCGAAGGCTACGTCCGCTTCAGCTTTGCCGAACGCATGACCGATCTGGAGAAGACGGTGGAGCGGTTGGCGAGGATTGTCCCGAGTTTATAGTGATTGGTGATTGGGGTCTTGTTACAGCATCAGATGCTCAATAAGATCCCAATCACCAATCACTAGGTTCTGTTGACATTTACAGTGCGGTCTCCTGGCAAGTTGTCGCTCAATGCCAAATTGACCAGAGGAGACCTGTGAAATGTCAACACAGCCTAATCCCCAATCACCTACTCGGCGCTGCGCCGAAGATGCGCGTCAGAATGTCTGCGCGTTCGGTGGGGGTTGCCCAGCGGGGCTGGGCGAAGTCTTCGAGGACAGTGGTAAGGATTTCGGTGCTGAGCAGTTTCCCCTGATAGATGGTGTGACGCGCCATGAGCCCGGTGCGCGTCTGCCAACTCCACATCTGATCGAAGAAGAGATTCCCCAGCCCATAGACGATGATGCCTGCGTTGTGCTCGGCGGTGGGTGCGTAGGGTTCCATGGCCTGCGGCACGTGACTCTGCACGCCGGTGACAATGTCTACGCCCAAGTCGCGCAGCTCGCGGAACTCTATCACCTGCTGCGGTGTGGGGAAGGGATTGTAGGTCTCCAAATACTGTAGCTCCACAGCGAGGATGTCCACTTGCGGGCGTACTTCGGTGATGGTGTCGAAGATGCGCTGCTTGTGGGTGTAGTAGTGGCAAGCGCCGGGTTGATCCTCGGTGGCCCAGGCGAACTGTGGTTCAAAGGCCAACACAGCGATGAAGGCGAAGGTATTGCCGTTGTGTTCCCAGAAAAGGGGCGCACACGCTTCGTCGATGTTCATGCCGCCGCCATAGATGGGGATGTTGTTCTCACGATACCAGTTGATGGAGCGGCGTGCGCCGTCGCGCCCAAAGTCGTTGACGTGGTTGCCGCTCAACCCCACAATGTCGGTGCCTACGGCTTCGAGAGTGGCCCAGTAGTTGGTGTGGCTGCACAGGACAAGGTTGTTCTCGGTGGGGTTGGCCACACAATCATCGAGGAAGGGTACCTCGTTGCTGATGTGGGTGATGTCGGCGACGGCCAGTGTGTCGGAGATGATGAGTGCCGGGTAGGTGTAGCCACGCTGTTCCATACGCAGCGCCGTCACCCGCGACATGGCGGTGACGCCGGTCATCATCAGCGTGGTCAGATCCTCGGCGCGGCGGTTGGTGCGTTCAGGTGCTTGTTCGGCTGCCCAAGCCGCAAGAACGTCTGCGCCTACGCCTCCGCGGACGGACAGAGACGCGGCCAGCGGATAGGCGGCGGCATCGAGGCGATTGCTGAGCAGGTTGACCCCGTCTACGCTGAGCACTTTGAAGCGAGGATGCAGCGTTTCAAAAGGCAGAATGGCGATGCTTTGTGGCGCTGCCTGTAGTGCGTCAAAGATGAGATCGACGCCGGTGACGTTGACAGTGGCGGCAGGCGCTGCGCCAAAGATCGCCGTCAACTCGGCCAGGTGTTCCAGCGGCACAATCAAGCCGCCATCCTCCTCACCGCGCCAGCGCGCACCCAGTTGGGCCATGCTCGTCTCATCGTTCACCGTGGCAAATGGCACGGCAGGGGCAAAGAAATGGTCCAGGATCACGTTTGCCGGCGCAAGGTTGTGCGGCACAAATTCCACAATTAGGTTTGCATTGCCGGCGCGATCGAGGAAGGTCACCGGGCGTGGGCCACTTTCCGTGTCCAATTCGTTGATCCACATGAGCAGTGGCAAGAGCCACGCCGTCTCCCGTTCATTCAGCAGCGGTGAGATCGACACCGTCAACGGGGCAGACGCAGGGAGTTCTGTCTCTGCGGCTGGGGTTGTTATTGCGACAGAGGCGGCACCTTCCGCTCCGCTTTGCGCCGTCGCATCTGGGGTAGGGGTAAAGGTGGGCACGACATTGGGCGTCGGCGTTAGGGGCACCCGAATGGGCGTTACACAGGCAGATACCAACAATACGCCGGTGACGGTAAAAACAAGAGAAAAGAACATACGATGCCACGCACGGGACAACTGCTTCGAACCGTTCACAAACGTGCTCCTTAACTGGCTATCGCCGACAGTAAGTTCAGTTGAAAAATCACTAAAGAATTGTACTAATTCCGGCTGTTATTCTACCGTTTGGGAAGTCTGGCTGCAAAGCGTACAAACGATCTTGGAGATTCTCAATCAGTGTTCTACTTTGCGCACTTTAAAATTGCTTAAACAATTTCAAACCCGTTGACATCTCCAAATGGCTATGCCACAATTCCAAGTGACTATATAGTCAGTCATATCCAGAAGCCCACAAAATAGTGTTCAATTACTTACAACCATCTTTGGAGCACAACCAACATGACGATTCACACCCCAGACTGGGTGAAGAATGCGGTCTTTTACCAGATTTTCCCTGACCGTTTCGCACGATCCACAAACACAAAGCCACTGCCCGGGGTCACATTTAAAGCGTGGGGCACGCCCCCCGAAGAACAAGGCTTTCAAGGCGGCGACCTGCGCGGCATTGTCGAGAAGCTTGGTTATCTCAAAGAGTTAGGCATCACCGCCCTTTACCTGAACCCCATCTTTCAGTCGGCTTCCAATCACCGCTACCACACCTACGATTATATGCAGATCGATCCACTGTTGGGCGGCAATGAAGCGTTCCGCTACTTGCTCGACGCCGCCCACGATCACGACGTACACGTGGTGATCGACGGCGTCTTCAATCACGCCAGCCGCGGTTTTTGGGCTTTCCACCACATTTTAGAGGAAGGCGGCAACTCCCCATACATCGACTGGTTTATTGTTCACAACTGGCCGTTGCGTCCTTACGAGCACAACGACAAGAACCCGCACAACTATGCCGCCTGGTGGGACATGCCACCGCTGCCCAAGTTCAATATTCAGAACGAAGGTGTGCGCCAATACCTGCTGGATGTCGCGCGCTACTGGATCGAGTTCGGCGCAGACGGCTGGCGATTGGACGTGCCTGAGGAGATCAATGATCCTGAGTTCTGGCGCAAATTCCGCAAGGTTGTGAAAGAGGTGAATCCAGACGCCTACATCACGGGTGAAATCTGGCGTGCCGCCGAAGCCTGGCTCAAGGGCGATATGTTCGACTCGGTGATGAACTACATCTTCAGCCGAGCGGCGCTAGGCTTCTTCGGCGCCGAGACACTGCGCACCGAGTACAAACCTGGTGGCTTCCCGCTTAAGACGTTGAACAGCACCGAGTTCGCACAAAGCATCGACGAGATGCTGGCGCTCTACGACTGGGAGATCAACCTGGCCCAGCTCAATTTGATGGACAGCCACGACACGGCGCGTACGCTGTGGACCGTGCGCGAGGACGAGAGCGCGCTGCGCCTGTGTACCCTCTTCCAAATGACCATGCCCGGCGCGCCCTGCATCTACTACGGCGACGAAGTGGGCATGACCGGCGAAAACGATCCCTACTGCCGCGGTGCCTTTCCCTGGCACAACAAGCCCAGTTGGAACGAGGATCTGCTTGCCTTCCACAAACAGACCATTGCCATGCGCCATGCCCACGCCGCCCTGCGCACAGGATCGTACGAAGTGCTCCACGCCAAGGGATCGATCTTCGCCTTTAATCGCGTCCTCGGCGACGAACAAATGGTGATTATTTTTAATGTAGCAAAAGAAAAGACATCCATCGATCTGCCGCTAAACGACGCGCTCAAACCCGGCCTCTATAGCGCCGTCTGGGGCGAAGGGACGTACACAACGCAGTCGCAGCGTCTACCAAACATCACCATCGGGGGTCGTAGCGCGCTCGTCCTCAAGCGCGCAAAGGAAGCCTGAGTGGAAAAAATCTTCGTCGTGCTCAATCCTAAGTCGGGGCGTGGCACCGGTGGACAATCGGTCGAAGTGATCCGCCAAGCCATGAATGCAGCGCAGATACCCTTTGATCTGTTTCAAACGACAAGGGCGCGTGAAGCGATTGAAGTCGCCCGCGAGGCCAAACGTAGCGGCTACGGCATTGTTGCGGCGGCAGGCGGCGACGGCACCATCAACGAAGTGGTCAATGGGCTGGCACAGGCGGCGACGCCGGGAGAGCCGGTCGGCCCACTGGCCATCTTGCCCGTCGGCACAGGCAACGACTTCGCCACCATGGTCGGCACGCCTGCCAAACTCTATGATGCGGTCGATGCCATCAAACGAGGCAAGACGCGCGACATCGACCTGAGCCATGCCCAGGTGCGTACACAGACCGGCTTTTTGTCGCACTACTTCGACAACAACCTGGGCCTTGGTTTTGAAGCACAGGTAACAGTCGAAAGCTACAAGATCACTCAGATCCGCGGCTTTGCTGTCTACTTACTGGCGGTGCTGAAGGCGCTGCGCACCTATGAACACCCACGAGTGCAGATCCAATGGTGCACCCCACAAGGACAGACCCGACGCGTTGACCAATATGCGTTAATGGTAAGCGTGGGCAACAGCAGGCGCACCGGCGGCGGCTTCTACGTCACCCCCGACGCCGTCATCGACGACGGTATGCTCGACCTGGCGATTGCGCGCGGGCTGAACACACCACAGATTCTGGCCTTGCTGCCACGCGTCATGGTGGGTGCGCATCGCAATCACCCCGCAGTGCTGCTCACCCGTTGCACAGCATTGACCATTGTCAGCGACATTCCAGTGCCGCTACACACAGACGGCGAAGTCATCACCGAAGAGGCGCTTGCCCTGTCAATAACAATGGAGCCAGGCCGTCTTCAGGTAATTGTATAGGCAGGTTTCCCATAACGATTAAAGGTCTGATATAATTGAGTTTGGGTGTAAGCCCATGCAGCTTGTAACAGACGGCTGCGTGGGTTTCTCATTTCTGCTCGCGATAACAACAGCGTGCCGACCGGGGTATTGCACAGAGCGGACATAACCTGCCAATCTTCGAAGGGAAATACAATGCAGCGTGGCAGAACGTGGTCGGCCAATGCCCCTCCTCACTGGAATGCAAGCAGTAGCGCTGTCGTCGATGGGCGCATCTGGCTAGAACGTTCCCCCTGGCGTCTCGCCGGTGGCTGGTCGGTATTGGCGGCATTGTTAAGCATTGGTTTCTTCAATCAGTTAGAAGGTGTTGATCTCCCTCGCCTGCTACTCTTCTTCTTACTGGTTGATCTGCTGTGGGGCAGTATCTGGGGCTCGATGACCGTGCCCAACAGTGTCCCTAGCCTTGAAGCGACACATCAACAGCAGCGTGTCTGGTTGCCTTACCTGCGTCCTGGTTCACCGGCTGCACGCCTATTTGGGATAGACACACCTGGTATTCTCCCCGTGATTGGCCGGGTCGCGTTGCCGGGCATCTTGCTGGCACTGCTCATTTCCTTGACGCTTCACAGCGTACTGTTCTGGCTCACCCTTGTGGTTGTGGTCATTGGCGTGGCCGGATGGCTGCACCGTCAGGTTGCCTTGATGCCGGTCGTGCTCCTGCACAGTTTGATCAGCATTACACTACCCTGGTTGGCCACACAGCAGATTTACGGCGGCAGCCTGAATACGGCGGCAAATGAAGCACTGTTGCTGGCTGCACTGTGGACGTTACATCTGTGGGGTGCCAATCGCAACCTCAACGAATCGACCGATCGGTTAGGGCTGGCCGGTGTGGCGTTGGCACAGATCAGCATCAGCATTCAGATTGTCTTAGCGCAGACGCCGTTGTGGTTGGCGTTGGTGGTCGTCCTTTGGCTGCCGACATGGCTGGCCGTCTACCGCAATCAACCGCTACGCCGGGTAGAAGCGTGGTGGCCGCTTGCCATGCTGCTCAGCGCCTTTGCGATTGGGCAAAGTTTATCCATTTAGAACAATAATTTGTTTAGGTACTCATGCACGTAACAGAGACACCCCCCGTTCAAGCGAAACAAGACTTTCCGGCGTTGCTCACCATCGACGATTTACGCAAAGACGCAGAAGTCGTTGCTTTTGTGCGTCAAGCGAACGAAAGCCTGCGCTCACTCGGTTACACCGAACACGGGCAGCGTCATGCCGGGCTGGTTGGTCACATAGCCGAGAACATTCTGGATCGGCTTGGCTTTGAAGCGCGTACCTGCCAACTGGCGCACATGGCCGGCTACATCCATGACATTGGCAACCTGATTCACCGTGAGAACCATGCACAGAGCGGGGCATTGATGGCTTGGCCTCTGCTACGCCGCTTGGGGATGGCAACCGACGACGTAGCGCTGATCATGAACGCCATCGGCAACCATGAAGAAGAGCGCGGCACCGCCACCACACCGATTGCCGCAGCCGTGATCATTGCCGACAAGGCAGACGTCCACCGCAGTCGCGTGCAGAACCCAGACATGGCCCAGTTCGACATCCACGACCGCGTGAACTACGCTGCCACACGCAGCTTTGTGCGCGTGCTGCCTGAAGACAAAGTTATTGCACTCGAACTGGAAATAGATACAAATTTTGCACAGGTTATTGAATATTTTGAAATCTTCCTAAGCAGAATGACAATGGTTAGGCAAGCAGTACAGTTTCTTGATTGCGAATTTCGACTGATTATCAACGATGTACGCTTTTCCTAGATCAAGCAAAACCATGATCAAGCAAAACCATGATCAAGCAAAACCATGATCAAGCAAAATCATGATCGAGTAAAATCATCGACCAAGGGCGGAACTTCCTATGCGTATAGTGCGTTACGTAACGAATGTGGACGATAGTCGAGGGAAACCCACCTGGGGCCTTCTCTTGGAAAAGTATGTCTATCCGCTGCGCCAAGCGCCGTATGACAGCCCTCGATTGGCGCGGGATTTTGCGCCTGAGATCGAAGGCGCGCCGATGTTGATAGACGAGGTGAAACTACTTCCGCCCTGTGATCCACGCAAGATCATCTGTGTTGGGCGCAACTATGCGGCGCACGCCGCCGAGTTTGGCAACGAAGTGCCCGAAGAACCGGCCATCTTCCTCAAAGCCGGCACGACACTCATCGGCCCCGGCGAATCGGTCATCCTACCGTCGATCAGCCAGCGCGTCGATCACGAAGCAGAGTTGGCGCTGGTCATTGGCAAGCGGGCACGCTATCTCAGCCCACAAGACGCGCACAACATCATCCTGGGCTACACCTGCGCCAACGACATTACGGCGCGTGACCTACAAAAGAAAGATGTGCAGTGGACCCGTGGCAAAAACTTCGATACCTTTGGGCCGGTCGGCCCGTGGCTAGACACCAATTGGGATCCTGAAGGCAAGATGATCCGTTGCCTGGTCAACGGCGAAGTGCGCCAGGAAAGCAACACCGACCTCTTCGTCCATTCCATCGGCAAAGTACTTGCCTTCGTCTCCCAATTTATGACACTGGAACCGGGCGATCTTGTCATGACAGGCACACCGGAAGGCGTGAGCGCCCTGCATCCAGGCGACACCGTCACCGTGGAAATCGAAGGCCTTGCCACCCTGACGAACCCGGTCATTGCCGGCGTTTAGCCAAGTTTACCCGAAACTACCCGCACCGCTACTGATGAGGAACGATTTGTGTCTGCCATTCCGCGGCTAAAGCACTTTACCGACCTGAACGGGATTACGAGCGAGCAGTTTTGGGGCCTGTTGCGCCTGGCCAAGCGGCTCAAAGACGAACGACAACAACGGGGCGCCAATGAGCCGATTCTGGCCAACAAATCGCTGGCCATGATCTTCCAGAAGCCGTCGCTGCGTACCCGTGTTAGCTTCGAAATGGGCATGCAGCATCTAGGCGGCTATGGGTTCTACCTAAGTCCCCAAGAAGTCGGCCTGGGCAGCCGCGAAACCGCCCCCGACGTAGCCCGTGTGCTCAGTGGCTACGTTGACGGCATCATGGCGCGTGTCTTTGATCACCAGCACATCCTCGATATGGCGGCGTGGGGCAGCGTACCGGTGATCAACGGGCTTAGCGACTTCAGTCATCCATGTCAAGCATTGACAGACATTTTCACGGCCTGGGAACATCTAGGCGATCTGGCAGATCGCACCATGGTCTATGTGGGCGACGGAGACAACAACGTGGCCACCAGTCTGATTATGGCAGCAGGCAAAGTCGGTATGAATGTACGGATTGTGGCCCCTGTAGGCTACACGCCGTCGCATGAAGTGCTTGGCGCCGGCGAAGGCGAAGTCGCCATTACAGATGATCTGGACGGCGTCATCGGTGCCGATATTCTGTACACCGATGTTTGGACGAGCATGGGCCAGGAAGAACAACGCGAACAGCGGCTACAAATCTTCCCACCCTATCAGGTGAACGCCGAATTGCTGGCGCGTACACAGAACAAAGAAGTCTTGGTGATGCACTGCCTACCCGCCCACCGTGGCGAAGAGATCACAGACGACGTCGCCGATGGCTCGGCCAGCGTGCTTTTCCCCCAGGCGCACAATCGACTTCATGCCCAAAAGGCGGTGCTGGCGCACCTGTTGGGAAATGTGCCACTTGATTAGCCCTATCACCGGTGTGCGAAACCGGCCCCCGAACGCATGAATGATCTAATGCCTGTACTCAGCCGGTTGTTCAACTGGCAGAGTCTCGTCGACCTGACTCTCGTCGCGCTCTTTTTCTTCATTCTACTAAGGCTCTTCCGCGGCACACAAGCAGTCCAGTTGTTGCGCGGGATTCTGGTGATCGCCCTTGTGGTGGCCGTGATTTCCCGAACCGTTCAGTTGACAGCGTTCAGTTGGCTTCTCCGCAATAGTTCTCTGGCCGTACTCGTGGCCATCCCTGTCATTTTTCAGCCCGAACTGCGCCGCGCCCTAGAAAAAGTGGGGCGCGGTATGCCTTTTCTGAATCGACGTGTAGAAGGCGCTTCCACTCAGCAGATGATCAATGAGATCGTCAAAGCCTGTGAGCAGTTGGCCGACAATCGCTTTGGCGCGCTGATTGTGTTGGAAGGTGCCACGGGCCTTGGCGAGTATATCGATCGCGGCGTCCCTATCAGCGGTGAAATTACGGCAGAGTTGCTCACAACGATCTTTTATCCGAAGACGGCGCTACACGATGGCGCCATCATTGTGCGCGACGGACGCATTGCCGCCGCCGCCTGTGTGCTCCCCCTCACACACCGAGAACTCCTCGATCCACTATTGGGCACCCGTCACCGCGCCGCTATTGGCGTCACCGAGCAATCGGACGCGCTCTCAATTGCCGTCTCTGAAGAGACGGGCGCCATCTCAATCGCACGTAACGGACGCATTACCCGCCGGCTCGACAACAACCGTCTCCGGCGTGTACTAACAGAATTCTATGATCGGCGCGCCGCCGAGAGCGAGGCCGAGCAGGACGAAGTAAATGCCGAGCAGAGTGTTCAAACTCAATAATCGCATGCGCGAAAATCTCAGTACCATGATCATGTCAGTGCTGCTTGCGCTGATTGTCTGGTTCTTCGCTATCGATCAGGAAAACCCCCTCATACGCCAAGAGTTCGATCAACCAGTGCCAGTCGAAGTACTGGGCCTGGCCGATGGCACACAAACCTTACAAGATCTTACAAAACGGAATGTCTTCCTGACATTGCGCGCGCCCCAAAGCACCTGGCAGAACATCTCACTCGACGACTTCAGCGCCTATATCGATCTGAGCGGACGTGGCCCTGGAAGTTGGGAAGTGCCCATCATCGTCGAGCCGGTAGACATTGACGTAACCGTGGTCGACCAACAACCGCGTCAGTTGCGTGTTCAGATTGAAGAAGTGATCACCAAAACGGTCGACGTGCAGGTGGAAATCATGGACAGCCCTGCCTTTAGCTACGAAGCACAGTCGGCCATTGTCGAACCAGCGTCGGTTACGGTGACAGGGCCGCGCACCCAAGTGGATCAGGTGCACAGCGCCGTGGCCGAAATCTTCTTGCGCGGCGCCAGAAGCCAGGTGGAACGTACCCAGGCCCTTTCGCCGCGGAGTACACAAAACCTGCCGGTCGACCGGGTGAATGTCACACCGCAGAATGCGCTGGTGGTGGTGCCAATTGTGCAACGCCCCGGCCGCAAAGAAGTGGCCGTCGTCGTCACGGTGGAAGGACAGCCGGCGCCGGGCTATCGGCTCACCAGCATCACGTCGGAGCCAGGTACTGTGATCCTGCGCGGCAGCCCCGAAGCGTTACTCGAAATAGGCGGGTTCGTAGAAACGCCTGTGCTCAACATCGAAAACGCCACCGGCGACGTGCGCGAGCGGCTGCCGCTCATCCTCCCCGCCAATATTTCCACAATGGGTGAAACCAGTGTCAATGCGGTGGTGAGCATCTCGCCGATTGTCAGCAGCATCCCACTCACGCGTCAGCCCATTATTCAAGGTCTGAATAGCAACCTGCGCGCCACCGTCTCACTTTCGCGCATAGACGTCATCGTTAGTGGGCCGTTGCCGCGGCTCAATACCATTAGCCCCGACGATGTACGTGTTACCCTCGATCTGTCGGGTCTCTTGCCCGGTAGCCATGTGGTGGCGCCCACGATTGTATCGCCCGAGGGGATCGTGGTGGATGCCATTATCCCGCAAGCAGTGGAAGTGACCATCGAATCGACGGTGACGCCGGAGCCGACGGGTACACCGGCGACGCCGACACCCGGCGGTACGATCCCTGTTCCGACGCCGACCACCACACCTGAGGGGTCGATCCGGCCACAAAAAGTGCTGGGCTAGGCTATACAGCGCCATCTCTCATCATGTACCGGTTGGCAATTAGGCGCGGCAACCGTCGTCGCGGTACAATAGGGTGTATCTAGCTTGACTGCTGAAAGCGGTAGCACGTGTGGCGCCGCTTTTTTATTGCACTGTAAACGAGACAATCATGAGTAAGCGTAAGCCTGTGGTCGCCCTGGTAGGCCGACCCAACGTGGGCAAATCCACCTTGTTTAACCGCCTTACCGGCACCCGCATCGCCATTGTTGAGGATCTGCCGGGCACGACGCGCGACCGCATCTACGGCGAAAGCGACTGGAACGGCATTGGCTTTATTGTCATCGATACGGGCGGCTTGGAGGCGCAGTCGACGGCGGAATATCGCACCCAAATCCCCGGCGCGGCCCCCCTGGCCAAAGACTCGACACTCTTTATCACTGAAATTCAGAACCAAGCCCAGTTGGCTATGGAAGAGTCCGACGCCATCATCTTGGTGGTGGACGGCAAAGAGGGCCTCACCGCCGCTGATATTGAGGTGGGTGAATCACTGCGCCTGAGCACGAAGCCGATCTTCCTTGCCGTCAACAAAACCGAGAGCAAAGAACGGCAACTGAACGCCGCTGAATTCTGGCAGTTGGGGCTGGGCGAGCCTGTGCCCATCAGCGCCTATCATGGCGACGGCGTGGGCGATCTGCTGGATGAGTTGGTAAAGGTGTTGCCCGAGTACCCTGTAGACGAATTCGAAGACGAACGGATCAGCATTGCCATTGTGGGGCGGCCCAATGTGGGCAAGAGCAGCCTGCTCAACGCCCTCCTCGGCGAGGAACGCGCCATCGTCAGCGAAATCGCCGGCACCACACGCGATTTCATCGACACCGAGTTGACCTATGAAGGGCAGCGCATCCGCCTGATTGACACCGCCGGCATCCGCCGCCGTGGCAAAGTGGAACCGGGCATTGAAAAATACAGCGTCCTGCGCAGCATGCAGGGCATTGATCGCGCCGATGTAGCGCTTCTGCTCATCGACGGCGCAGACGGCGTCACTGCGCAGGACGCGCATGTGGCTGGATACGTCCTCGAAAAGCAGCGCAGTGTGGTGGTTGTGGTGAACAAGTGGGATTCGGTGGAAAAAGACAGCAACACGATGGTCGAATACACCCGCCAGATCCGCCAGGATCTCAAGTTCCTCGACTACGTACCGGTGATCTTTGTCAGCGCATTAACCAAACAACGCATCCACACAGTACTGCCCACGGCGCTGGCCGTGGCTGCGGAACGTAGCTTCCGCATTTCCACCGGCGAGGTGAACCGCCTGCTCCAAGAAGCATACGACCGCAACCCACCCGCCAGCCATACAGGACGGAAACTGCGCATCTACTACGCAAGCCAGGTCGACACAGCGCCGCCCAGCTTTTTGCTCTTTGTCAACGATCCTGAGCTGGCCCATTTTAGCTACCTGCGTTATCTGGAAAATCAGATTCGTGAATATCATCCATTCTTGGGCACGCCGATTCGCATCTTTATGCGGCGACGCAACAAGAAGGACGAGTAGATCCGGCCGAGGCTGCCAAGGTGAGCTGGTTGCAGTCAATTCGTTTTTACACTATCGAACTTTCGTTGATCGCTGCGCTTTTGGCGGCGATTGGCTTTTTTGGCTATATCGGCTACGGGTTAATCGATCCGGCGGCTGCCAACCCGAATTTTTCGGGACAGCAGGCGATGATGCATGTAGCACAGCAGATGGGGTACGGTCCTCGCTATACAGGATCGGCGGGGAACACAGCCACCGGCGACTGGCTGATCGAAGAATTAGGACAGGCTGGCTGGTCGGTTTATATTCAACCCTTCCGGGTGACCACAGAAGAAACCCCGGCGCGCAACATCATTGCCGTACGTGGGCAAGGCCCCACCGTGATGCTCACCACCCACTACGACAGCCGACTTTACGCCGACCTGGATGGCGCCGCCGACCGTCGCACAGAGCCTGCACCCAGCGCCAACGAGACGGCTTCGGGTGTGGCGGTGTTGGTGGAGTTGGCGCGTACACTGGCGATTGATGAAACTGGGCGCGAAATCTGTCTTGTCTTCTTTGATGCAGGAAGCAACGGCGGCATTCCCGGTTGGGATGCCGACATGGGCAATCGTTACTTTGTTGAGCAGTTGGATGCACTGCCCCGTTGTGGAGTACCTGAACTTGTTGTCCTGGTTGACAGCGTGGGCGACATGGATCAAGAGATTCCTCGGCCTACCGGCGCTGATGAAGGCTTGGCGAATGCGATTTGGCAAGTGGCCGAAACATTGGGGTACGATCAGTGGGTGAATGAGAGCGCAGTCGAAGATACAACCCAAAGCAACACCAACAATCCCGATTCCATCCAGGGTAACTATTTTGCGGCGTTGGGCATCCCTACCGTCGAGATCCGCGATCCCAACTACCGTCACCGCGGCACCCAGGCCGACACAGCAGACAAACTCAGCCCCGAGAGCCTGCAACGTGTAGGGCGGACGCTGGAAGTCTGGCTTGAAGAGGGAGTGAACAGGAATTAGTGGCACAATATTGGTGTGCATTCATTCAGATTTCAGGAGAAGACCTCGCTTATGAATCCGGTAATTTTTGAGTTTGGGCCGTTTGCCCTGCAATGGTATGGGGTTTTCATCGTGGGTGGGTCTGTGGTGGCGGCGTGGCTTGCGGCGCGCTATGCCGAACGCGACGGCGAAAACCCCGACCATGTGTGGAATCTACTGGCCTGGACGTTGATAGCAGGCATCATTGGGGCGCGGCTGTACCACGTCTTCTCGTCACCGGCAGATGCAGCGGGGTGGTCTTACTACCGAGAGAATCCGATTGAGATCATCAACTTCTGGAATGGCGGCTTCCGTGGGCTGGGGATCTATGGCGGGCTGGTGGGTGGGCTTATTGCCATTACGATCTATTGCTATGTCAACAAGCTGAACGTCCTCAACTACCTGGACTATATCGGTCCCAATGTGTTACTTGGGCAGACCATTGCCCGCATGGGCAACTTCGTCAACCAGGAACTCTATGGCCCTGCTACGGATCTGCCCTGGGCCTTCCACATTAACCCTGCTTTTCCCTGTCAGCGCCCGCCCAACATCCCAGCGGACATCGGCTACTGCGGTGCGGGCAACCTGTCGGCTGAGTCGATTGCCTGGTATGCCAACAATGGCTTCCACCCCACCTTTTTCTACGAAGCGCTGTGGAATCTGGTGCTTTTTGGTGTGGTCTACCTGGTGATTCGCCATTACGGCCACATGCTGCGCAAAGGTGACGGCGCGCTGCTCTACTTTATCGCCTATCCTGTGGGCCGCTTCTGGGTGGAGATGTTCCGCCCCGACGCGTGGACGATGGGCGCGCTGGCCACAGCGCAGTGGATCGCCATTATCAGCGTTGTGATCTCGGTGACGCTGTTGCTCTGGCGGCACACCGGCTGGTCGGCCAAGGCTAACCCCGAAGACACGTTACACAAGTTGAGTGTCCACCCCTATGCGCCGCAGCGGGCCAAAGCGGGCGCTCGCCGCTGAACCACGGATTTACCGATTAAAAAACCTCGAACTGTTACGTTCGAGGTTTTTTGATCCACAGATTACACAGATTGAAAGGATTTACAGAAGAGAATGTCTACAACACCCAGTCCCCAGTCCCCAACTCATGCAATCATCTCAATGTAATAGTCGATCAACTCTGCGTCCATACGCCAGCCTTCGACGCGGTTGGCAGCCAGTTGCAGTTGACGGTGTGCCAGTGCGCTGTTCTGACTGACACAGACCACCTGCACCACGGCGCGTGTGTGTACGTCCTGGGCCTCAGCTTCGCAGACGGAGACATTGAAGTCGCGGCGGAGGCGCGCGATCATCGGCTTCAAGATGCCACGCTTTTCCTTCAAGCTGTAGACGAGCGGGAGATAGAGTTCGAGGGTTAAGAGTCCGATGGCCATGTGTGCGAGTTGCGGATTGCGAATTGCGGATTAAAAGAGTGTTGTCGATGTTTCTGATTGGCTGATAGCGTTCAGGTACGGCCCTTCCCCGCAGTCTGCAATTCGCAATCCGCCATTGTGTTAGCGGTGTTGTGTCCATGCGGGGGTAGCGTACTGTTCGCGGATCAATTCGGCGCTGCAACGGATTTCCGCCGCAGTCAACGCGCCGAGAACAAGGTCGAGGTTGAGCGTTTCGGCGAATCCGGCGGACATGGCGGCGGCAACGTGGGCGAAGTCGAGCAAAGACGACTCTTCGTCAACGCCGAGGGCGTCGGCCAGGGTCAGGGCGCGGGTGGAAAGCTGAGCACGTAGGGTGGCAGCTTCGTCTTCAGGCAACGCCAGCACATCCACCAGGCGGGCGATGTCACCCACCAGGGGCAGGCTACCGTGCTGGAGAACGTATCCCTGGCGACGGCTCTGGGCACTGCCCATGAGCTTGCGTCCACGCGCGGTGATTTCGTAGGCGCTGGGCACTTCAAAACAGGCAGCGGAGACATCGCGTCCGGCGCGCACGTCACCTCCCGCCTTTTCGGCCTGCAATCCCAACGTTTGAAGACCGCTCAACAGGCCGTTGCTCAGGCGCAGGTAGGCATCCATCACACCGCCGGCCATGCGCGGTTCGGCGGCGGCGGCGGCGGCGGAATAGGTCAATTCGTCGGTATGCAGGATGGCGCGCCCACCGGTGGTGCGGCGCACGAGATCGTAGCCCAACGCTTCAATCTGCGCCACGTCCACATCGGCCACCTTTTGATGACGCCCCAAACTCACAGCCGGCGGCAACCAGCGATAGAAACGTAACGTCGGCGGCACCTCTCCGGCGGCGGCGGCGATGGCAATGGCTTCATCTACGGCCATGTTGGCCGCACCGGAGCGGGGTTCGTCTTCGATGATGAGACGCCAATGGGCGCGGGTGAAGGAAGTCATAAGGCAAAAGTGGTTGCAGGTTGCAGGATCGAATTGTTGTGCTGCCGGGACTACGTGTCAAGTTGCGCAAACCGTAGGTCACGCTACCAGCGTGACGAGCGTACTCGACGAGTTCATCTCCGTGTTGCAAGGACGCGATCTCGTACGCAACGTTCTGCGGTTGGTAACCGCAGCTACGGTATACGAGGGATCATCACATCACCTTGTTATCCCTTTACGACAACACGCTGCCCGCCCGCGTCAAGGACCGTCCCCGCGACATTTTGCGGGCGCTTGACCACGGCGAGGGCGATCGGCGCTTCGACGCGCGGACTGTAGGCGGCGCTGGTGACTTCGCCCACGGTGCGCCCGGCGGCGGTGAGTTCTGTGCCAGGGGCAAGCAGTTCGTCGCTGTGCAGGGTGACCAACGCTTTTGTGATCTTATCGTAGGTGATCTGGCGGGCGATGATCTCCTGGCCGGTGTAACAGCCTTTGTTGTCGGCGCAGCTCCACGCCAGGCCGGCTTCGAGTGGGTTGTAGGCTTCCACCAGCTCCGCCCCCACGCCAGGACGGCCCAACTCAATGCGATAGACGTTGTAGGTGTCGGCGTCCACAGGCACCGCGCCGCCGGCGTCGAAGCGAGCACGCAGGGCGGCGATGTCTTCTGCCGGGGCGATGATCTCGTAACCGGGGACATCCAACGCCTGCTGGTTGAGGACGACGGTGTTGTCTTTAACGGCGAAGCGCTCTGCTTCGGGTGTGGGCAGGTGGGCCTGGGCCAGGAACTCAGTCGCAGCCGGCCCCATCAGGCGCAGCCGCCGGTGCGACTCGCTCAGGTCGGCCACTTTGACCTTGTCCATGAAGAAGATCTGCCCGCGCAGGTGACGGGCCAACTGCGCGCCGTCCGTCCCTGCGGGGAGCAGCCACAGATCGTCCTCGCGGTTGAGGACGGTGAAGACATAGAGCATGCGCGCAACCGGGCTGGTCAGCACCGTCACCGCGGATTGGCCGGGTTTCAACGCTGCAATGTTGTTCGTGGTCATCCGGTGGATGAAATCGGCGCGGTCGGCGTCGGTCAACTGCAAAACGCCGAATCCAGGGCGTTCCATCATGGCCGCGCCGGAGACGAGGGCGGTGTAGGCACGTTGATCAATGGTGGTCTTGGTAAGTGTCATGGTTCCTCCGAAGGAGAAAGATGAATGAAGAATAATGATTGGGTACTGGATGTTTCGCCGTAACAGGATCAACCTGGTGAAGAGGAAGATCTAGAAGGGATCCACAAAGTCATACGATGTCAGAGCAGAAGAAAGACAGGACACAGATTTCACAGATTTTCAGGATTCAGAAGAGGATTGCGTAAAAATTTTTCTGGGAATCCTTTGGATCTCTGGAGCCTTTTTTTCTTCCGGCTTCGTCTGTTTTCGTGTGCCTTCTCGTGGATCAATCTGCCTTCAATATCGACGCGGCGACTTCCAATGTACGTCCAAGATCCCCTCCCCAATCATCATTCTTGATTCATTCTGTATATCTCTCTACAAAATCTAAGATCAGATAGTACATCTCTTGGCCTGCTTCGCTCAGGTCTTCCCCGATCTGCAGGTAGTGGCTGACATCTTCGTAATAGAATACTTCCACAGGCACACCGGCTGTCCGCAGGACTGCTTCCAGTTCGTACGCCTGCTCGATAGGGATGATGATATCGGCGTCGGTATGGATAATGAGCGTGGGTGGCAGGTAAGCGGCGGTATAGACGGGCGAATAGCGCAGGAAGCCGAGCGGGTACAGATTGGCCGCGCCCAACGCCGGGATGATGAGACGGTATTGATCGGGCAGGGTGATGGTGCCTGCGTAGAAGTCCGCAGCGCCGCGGAAGGCGCTGGTGATGCCGCCCGCCGTGATCCAACCGCGGAAGCGCTCCCCTTCGTCGCGCAGAAGACGGTGGAGGATGGCGCTGGTGAAACTGCCCCCCATCGCCACCACCGGCGCAGTGGACAGATCCACGCCCAGGTGACCACCCAACGCCAGCGCCAACGCCACACGGGCATCTTGCGTGTGCGCCTCTACGTCGAGCCCATGCGCGCCGACAGGCGAAATGGCCACAACATTGTACCCGGCATGGGCAAAGGCCACGCTTACCGGCTCCCACCCCTGCACCGTACCGGGATAGGACGCAAAGATCAGCGGCAGATCGCCCGCAGCGTCAAGCGGACGGTAAAGACGCACCGTGTCCACCACGACACCTGCCCGTGTAAAGGTGAAGGGCTGCGCCGACGCAATCGCACCTGCAGGAAAAGGCGCGGTGATCACCTGCGACGGGCCAATTTGCAGCGCCGCAGCGGCGGGCAAGGGCGATGGCAGCGGCGCGGGGACGTGGCGCACCAGATCGATGGGGGGTGCTTCTTCACTTTCACCGGGATCCAGGGTGACGAGCCAGGGCAGACCGAACGCGCCGGTCAACGCCGTCTCATCAAACCCTTCGCCCACCGCCGCGGGGACATACTGCCCCGGCGGAATGCCTTCGATGCGGTAACGACCGTCCTCGCCGCTGACGGCGCTGTAGGGTGTGCCGGTGCGCTCGGCCACCACCACCGAGACACCCGGCTGCGGCGCTCCTTGATAGCGGACAATGCCGGTAAGCGTGGCGGTGTCTTCACCTTGGCCGTGCACAAACGGCCCACCCATCTGCCGTTCGAGCAGATAGCCCACCACGTTGGCTTCGTCACTGGGCGCACAGCCGCTAAGAAAAATGAATAGAGAGAGACATATGGTGGAACAAAGAACCGAAAATCGCATCGGATTGTACTCGATTAAGATAGTGCTTTGGCGGGAATATGGATGGGTCGGATTATACCACACGTGAGGGCAGAGGCCCTCACCTCGCTTGCCCATAGAGGTTAAGGTAAGGCGCTGTCTGAAAGCGTGGGAAGCGGAAGCCCTCCTCACCGCTCCCGCGGTTGTTGAGCATGGGGCGTTGTTGAGCAAGTATCGACGCGTCAACACTCCCCTATATTTTTGCTATCACTCCCCCAAAACCGATATACTACAGTGTCATTATATTGGCACGATTTCACACAACGCGCCCCACGCGCGTCTTTTCTTGATATGAGGAACTGAATGACTTCAGGCTACTATCGCTTCCCTACCATTTATGCGGATTCGATTGTCTTCGTTTCAGAGGACGACCTCTGGCTTGTGCCCACACAGGGTGGCGTGGCGCGGCGCCTGACCAGCAACCTGGGCGCGGTGACCTATCCCATGTTCTCGCCAGACGGCAGCCGCCTGGCCTTCGTCGGTCGCGAGGAAGGCAACAGCGAGGTCTACGTGATGCCGGCGCAGGGCGGTGTGGCACAGCGGCTCACCTACCAGAGCAGCGACTGCCGCATCCTCGGCTGGAACGGCGCGGGGACACACGTGATCTATTGCTCCAACTATGGGCAGGCGCACAAAGCCGACTATGTCATCTACGAAGTGGCGGCGGATGATGTCACCGGCACGGCGCAACGCCTGGCCTATGGGCCGGCGCGCGCCATCAGCTTTGGGCCGAACGGCGCCACCGTGCTAGGACGCAACACCGGCGATCCCGCCCGTTGGAAGCGCTACCGTGGCGGCACCGCCGGCCAACTCTGGATCGATCACAACGGCGACGGCGATTTTCAACGCTATCTGGCCGATCTAGAGGGCAATATCGCCTCGCCCATGTGGATTTTGCGGGAAAACAACGAATCTGGCCGCGTCTACTTTGTGAGCGATCATGAGGGCATCGGCAATTTATACAGCGCCCGGCCCGACGGATCTGATCTGCGTCGCCACACCGATCACGAGGACTACTATGTGCGCAACCCCGCCACAGATGGCGCGCAGATCGTCTACCACGCCGGGGCCGATCTCTACGTCTTTGATGTCGACGCCGACGAAAGCCGCCTGGTAACGGTAGACTACTTCAGCCCACGCGTGCAGCGCAATCGCAAATTTGTGAGCTGTGGCAGCTACATGGACAGCGCCGCGATCAACCCCAAGGGCAATGCACTGACACTGACCAGCCGTGGGCGCGCCTTCACCTTTCACAACCACGAGGGTGCGGTGATCCAACTGGGCAAGGCCAACGGCGTGCGCTATCGCCTGGCCGATTGGCTCAACGACGGTCAGCGCATTGTGCTGGTAAGCGACGAACCAGGCGAAGAGGTGCTTGAAATCCACAGCCGCGAACCGGGTACGTCACCGCGACGGCTGGAAAAGATTGAGTTTGGCCGCGCCGTCGATCTCCTGGTCTCGCCCACAGCCGATAAGGTGGCGTTGACCAATCACCGCCACGAACTCTGGTTGATCGATCTGGAAACGGAGACAGCCACATTGGTGGATCGCAGCGCGTACCACCGCATCGCCGGGCTGGATTGGTCGCCCGACGGGCACTGGATCGTCTATGGCTGTTCGGCGACACACCAAACTACAGAGCTGCGTCTCTACCGTCTGGCCGATCCTGAGGCCGAAGACGAATCTCAGCGCGAGGCAGCGGTACACCGCATCACAACGCCGGTGCTTCATGACGCCAGCCCTTCTTTCGATCCCGACGGGCGCTTCATCTACTTCATCAGCTATCGCGAATTCAACCCTGTCTACGACAGCCTGCACTTCGATCTGGGCTTTCCACGCGGGGCGCGCCCCTATTTGGTGACGCTGCGCAACGACGTGCCGAATCCGTTTGTGCCGCGAGCAGAGGACGATGATGAGGATGATGAAGATGAGGCCCACGAGGGCGGCGAAGACGAGGCCCACGAGGACGGAGCCCCTGAGGACGGGGGCGGCGAAGACGGTGATCCAGGCGACGAGGGCGAGTTCGACTACGAAGATCTAGATGAGTCCGATGGGGGAGACGCAGAAGGCGATGCGTTCTTTACCGTAGGTGTGCGGCGCGGCCAACGCTTCGAAGAGGTCGAGGCGGCGGCGGGCGAGCCGGATCGTTCTGGTCCCCCCCAAGAAAAAGATGGGGGCGGCGAAAAGGACGAGGAAAAGAAGGAGAAGAAGCCCGAACGCCTGCACATCGACCTGGATGGCATCCAGCAGCGGGTGCTGGCCTTCCCCGTGCCGGAAGGACGTTACGGCGAAATCGTCGGTATGCCCGACAAGGCGCTGTTTACGATCTTCCCGGTGCAGGGGACGTTGATGGAGGATGACGACGACGATGAGGGCGGCATCGGGATGCTGCGCATGTACGATTTTAAGGAGTACCGCGCCGAAACGTTGATCGACGAGATCGATTGGTTTGCCCTGTCGCGCAATCACAAGAAGATGCTCTACAGTTGTGGCGATAGGCTGCGTGTGGTCCCCGCTGGGGACAAACCGCCGGGTGGTGGGGGTCCGCGTAAGAGCGGGTGGATCGATTTGGGCCGCGTCAAGGTCTCCATCGACCCGCAGAGTGAGTGGGAGCAGATGTTCCGCGAGGCATGGCGTCTGCAACGGGATCACTACTGGACGGAAGACATGTCAGACGTAGACTGGCAGACGGTCTATGCGCGTTACTTCCCGTTGATCGAGCGGACGAGCACGCGCAGCGAGTTCAGCGATCTGATGTGGGAGATGCAGGGCGAGTTGGGCACGAGCCACGCCTACGAAATCGGCGGCGACTACCGGTCACGTCCTCAATATGGCCAGGGATTCCTGGGCGCGGATATGCAATGGGACGCCGAGGCAAAGGGCTACCGGCTGGATAATTTTGTCTACGGCGATCCGTGGAATGGCCAGGCCCATTCGCCGCTGGCCGCGCCCGGCATTGACATGCAGCCGGGTGACGTGCTGGTGGCGATCAACGGGCAGACGCTGAGCGAATCTGTTAGCCCGGCACAGTTGTTGGTGAACCAGGCCGGCGAAGAGGTGTTGTTGACGATTCAGGCGAGGGTCGAGGAGCGAGAGGCGAAGAGGGAGGAAGAAGCGACGACAGCGGTCGACGCCAATGCGGGTGAGGTTACGCCATTGGCGACCGGCACTAACGGGTCCACTTCGGCAAGCGACGATCTCGCTGCCTCATTGCCTGCTCACCTCGCCGCCTCCGCCTTCCGCCTCGTGACGGTGTCGACGTTGTACGATGAGCGGACGGCGCGCTACCGCTCCTGGGTGAATGGGAACCGGGCGCACGTCCATGCAGCGACGGGGGGACGGGTGGGTTACGTCCACATTCCCGACATGGGGCCGAACGGCTATGCTGAGTTTCATCGCGGCTACCTGGCCGAGGTGGACAAAGAAGCGTTGATCGTGGATGTCCGCTACAACGGGGGTGGGCACGTCAGCTCGCTGATCCTGGAGAAGCTGGCGCGGCGGCGGCTGGGCTATGACATTCCTCGTTGGGGCGGCTACGTCCCCTACCCTGAGGAATCGGTGGCCGGTCCGCTGGTGGCGTTGACCAATGAGCAGGCGGGCAGCGACGGCGACATCTTCTGTCACAGCTTCAAGCTGATGGGGTTGGGTCCGCTGGTGGGCAAGCGCACGTGGGGCGGCGTGGTGGGCATCTGGCCGCGCCATGCCCTGGTCGACGGCACGGTGACCACACAGCCCGAATTCAGCCACTGGTTCCGCGATGTGGGTTGGAATGTGGAGAACTACGGCACTGATCCCGACATTGAGGTGGACAACACGCCGCAAGATTACCGGGCGGGGCGCGACGCGCAGTTGGAGACGGCGATTGAGACGGTCCTGGCGCAGTTGGCGGCCAACCCGCCGATGCAGCCGCCGGATCCGAAGAGCCGTCCGAGCCGGGCGTTGCCGAAGTTGCCGCCGAGGGGAAAGCAAGAAGAATGAGGAATGAAGAACGGGTAGAGGATGTGTGAGTCCTCTACCCGTTTTTTGGGTTTGCAGAAATGCTACGGCACGGCTAATAAGTTACTCTTGCGTAGAAGGAACAGCTAGGGGTTTGTGGGAGCGTTGGGACGTAACGTCTAAATTTTGTGCAGCGGCAGCTAATACACGGAGTGCTTCATTCACCGCCTCTGAGGTTGGAAAGATGGCGGCTATATCTGGATCAAGCACAACCATCAATTGTTCTTGGGCAAGGCGCGCCGCAAACCGATTCGGCTTTGCTTTGCTATAGTCGAAATCGTAGTGTGGCTTTAATTCATTTACTTCCGTGTTTTTAGGGTTATCTTCTGGCATAGTCATAGGCTCTTTGCTCACCCGCATCAGCTTTGCGAGCGCTAATGATACGAATCACATCATTGCGTTCAGTAAACGACACGATTAGCAATCGGTTTCGGGTTGAGTAACCAATAATCAACTCGCGATACTCTTCGTCTGAATGTTCATTATCATCGAAAATAACGGCTGTTGGATCACGAAACACCGTGGCTGATTCTTCAAATGTGACACCGTCATGTATGCTGCGATTACGGATAGCTTTGTTGCTGTCCCAAGAAAACCGTATGCTCATAGTCGTAGTATACCATGTGCGTCTGGATTATGTTTAGCCATGTAACAGAGCAAAATAAATGAGGTACGCCCAAGCCACCGCATCTAAAAACAGTGACCGATTGCGATGATGCTCAAGCAACCGGGAATACGCTTATCCGATGACTCGTCCATCACCCCTCGGGTAACTTGAAGAACGCATCCACAGGAAAATCCAGCCGGGTGATCATGACCAGAGCGGCGATACCACCCACCAGCGCCAGCAGGGCCACCAACTTGATCTGCCGCGGGTCTTTAAGTTGCATGATCGCGCCTGGATGTGCGGCCAATTGCTCTGCGCCGTTGCGCAGAAAGATCCAGTAGACGGCCAGCGCGTAGAGGACGATGTTGGCTGCAAAGAAGAGCAAGACGTAGGGGTTGCCGTCCTGTGGGCGGAAGTAGTGGAAGACGGTGGGCACACCGCCGAAGACGATGCCCACGCCCATGATCAGAAAGAGAATGCACAGAGCACCGAAGTAGACGCGCAGGATTCTGGCGTACCATGCCTGCCGCTGTGGATCGTCACCGGCCAAGTGGCGTGCGCGCCTGCCGGCGATCACATAGTTGAGTAGATTGACGAGGACGAAGAGAATCCAAAACCAGCGGGCGACGGATGTGAGTGGGTCCATGATCAGGCTCCGGACATGATGTAGGTGGCGAATTCGAAAAAATGACGTCAGAACCATTCTGACTGCATAATGACTCCACATTGACCATAGTAAGGAGGCAAAATGGCAACCATCACCATCAAAAACATTCCCGACGATCTCTATGCACAATTGAAAGACGTTGCAGAAGCCAATCGACGTTCTATCAACAGCGAAGTGATCATCTGCATTGAGCGCAGGCTGGCGACGCACAAACCAAACCCGAACGACATTGTGCAAAAAGCACGCCGTTTGCGCAAGATGACTGCGGCACACCCGATTTCTGAACACGTGATTGAAGATGCAATCAACGCCGGTCGGCCATGATTGTCGCTGATACAAACTTGAGCGTCACCTCGGATCGAAAAATCCTCAGTGTGTTTCCCCGCCTCGCCGTCTCTCCCCAACAGTTCTGTGATTCCTAGAAACCAGAGAAATGCTGATCCACAGCGCCACACGAAACTCTACGAGGAAGAGAGAAGAAGAGCAGAAGAAGAGCAGAAGAAGAGCAGAATGTCACCGCAAAGGCGCAAAGAACGCAAAGAAAGAAGAGGGGACACGGATTTCACGGATTTTCAGGATTCGGAAAAAGCTTGAAAGACAATCCTTCTGGAAATCCTTTTAATCCGTGAAATCCGTGTCCCCTCTTTTTTTGCCGTCTTTTCTGCCTTCGTATCTCTAAGCCTGCGCGTCTTTATTGCTCAAGGTGGTCCGCGAACCTTTCCAGCGCGTCGGGGAGGTTTTTGCGGCCAAAGCCGAGACGGAAGGCGTTGAGTTGCGGCCCGTAGAGCGTGCCGGGGAGGAGGAGGACGCCTGCCTTTTCCACCAAATCGGCGCAGAAGACGTCCACATTGCCGGTGCGCAGCGCGGGGAAGGCGACGGAGCCGGCTTTGGGTCTGTGCCAGTCGAATTGATGGGCGTAGGCCCCGAAAAACGCGTCGAGGAGGGCGAGGTTGTGGCGGATGATCTGCACGTTGCGCGCCACGATGGTGTCGGCGTGGCGTAGGGCCAGGGTGGCGAGGAATTCGCTGGGCGCGCTGTTGCAGATGGTGGTGTAGTCCTTGAAGGCGGCCATGGCGTCGAAAAGACGGCGGTCGTGGGTGGCGATCCAGCCGATACGCAGACCGGCCAGGCCGTACGTCTTCGACATGACGCCCAAGGAGATCGCCCGCGGGTTGAGGTCGGCCAGGGCGGGCAGGCGATCCTGGGGATCCAGCTCCAACCCGCGGTAGACCTCGTCGGAAAAGAGGACGAAGCCATGTCGTTCCGAGAGCGCGCAGAGTTCGTCTATGAATTGGCGCGAGGGCAGGAAACCGGTTGGGTTGTGGGGGAAGTTGACCACCACCACCCGGGTGCGCTCGGTGAGCAAGGAGGCCAGCACGTCCAGGTCCAGCGCCCAGCCAGTGGACGGATCACCCTGCCACTCAGAGACCTGCGCGCCGACGCCACGGGCCACTTCCCCCAGCGACTGGTAGTACGGCGCATGCACGATGACATGATCGCCTGGGGCCAGGACGACGTTCATGAAGTTGAAGATCGCCTCTTCCGCCCCGGCGTGGACGAGGATCTGCTCGTCGGTGATGTTGTCATAGAGCGTGGCAATGGCGCGGCGCAGGTCCGGGTGGCCCAGCGTCTCGGTGTAGCCGAGCCAGAGCGCATCGAGTTGTTCCCTGGCCTCCGGCGCCAGCGCCAGCAAATCGCCGACGTGCAGACTCTCACAGTCGGATGAGCAGAGCAAGTAGGGCGCGGAGAATTCGTGGATGGCGAAGTATCGTTCAAGCGCGAAGGGGGGTAGGTGCATGGGGGGGCTTGTCCTTTGGCGGTGCGCGGTTTGGGATAGGTGGGTTTGATCCTACGAAAGTGAGCGTGTTTGGACAAATCGGGGTGGGGTTAGCGTCGCATGAGACATACCGTTCAGTGCCTTGCGTATCATCCGATTGATATTGTAGATATCCTATGCTATGTTTATGTAGACGCTTTTGTCTACAAGACCGAGGAGGAGATCGATGACCACGACCACCATCCGTGTTTCGTCCGAAACACGCGCCTTGTTGCATGACCTCGCTCGTCAGGCAGGGACATCCATGCAGCAGGTGCTCGAAGAGGCGCTCGCTCAGTATCACCGTCGCCAGTTTTTCGAGACGCTGAATGCAGCCTACGCAGAAGCACAGTCGGACCCTGCTGCACACGCCGCAGAGGAAGCAGATCTCGCCGATTGGGACGCGACCCTGCTGGATGGACTAGACAAACGGGAAACGTGGCATGAGTCCTGAACCATCACGCGGCGAGATCTGGCTTGCTGATTTGAATCCTATCCGCGGCCACGAACAGGCGGGATCACGGCCCGTGCTCGTGGTTTCGACCGATCTCTTCAACCATGGACCGGCTGGATTGGTGTTTGTGCTCCCCGTAACCCGAACCGATCGCCGCATTCCCGCCCATATCGCCGTTGATCCGCCGGAAGGCGGCGTGACGAGTCGCAGTTTTATTTTATGTGATGCGCTGCGATCCATTTCAAAAGATCGCCTCACAGGGGTTCGTTGGGGACACGTATCAGCAAAGACGATGCAACGTGTAGACGAGACGTTGCGGATGTTGCTTGATTTATAGACTAGCACTGTTTGCCACCCAACGGATCGCGTTACCTGCCCCGGCGTGGACGAGGATCTGGCTACAGCGCCAGCAAATCGCGGACGTGCAGACTCTCACAGTCGGATGAGCAGAGCAAGTAGGGCGCGGAGAATTCGTGGATGGCGAAGTATCGTTCGAGCGCGAATGGGGGTAGGTTCATGGGGGGGGCTTGTTCTTTGGCGGGGTGATTGGGATTGGTGGGATTGATGGGATTGATGTTACGGAAGTGGGGCGGCTTGGACAAATTGGGGTGGGGCCAAAGCTGATTTATGGAGAGACTTGTTGCCGATCGTTAGTTGGTAGGTTGGTAAAACTTATGCTTGTGTTTGGTCAAGTCTTTCTTGTAGTACTTCCCTTCTTGGAAGCACCCATTTATCTTTCCAATAATTAACAAGCTCCGTTTTCGTGTGGTGGTTAAAAACAATTCGGTTTGTTTTATTCAACAAGAAATCTTGCCAGTTTTGTGCTAACGGCAATCGATAATAGCCCCTACGCCATCCAATGCTCAACATTTCTTCTGAAAAATCTAATTGGCGCAAGCCATATTTCAGAACTCGCATTTTCCAGTTTGGGCCATCTCCAAACTTGAACGTATTGAAAACCTCATCTGGAACAACTTCTCTAATAAGTTCCCAACTGCCATTTGCAGTTATATGAATATGGCTTTGTCCTTTGGTATAGCCTACAAATTCCCAACCTAGCAAACGATTGTAGATAGACGATTTACCAAAAGCCCCTAATGTGTCTATATAGGCCAAATATGGTTGTTTGCCTTTTTCTAAAGCAGAATCCTTATATCTGCGATAAAAAACTTGTCGCACTTCTGGCAACAACAACATAAGAGCAACCAATTTTGCGCCTAAGACAGAATTATATGGAGGAATAGCACCTAGTATATAAGCTGTCATGCTGTTGTAAATCCGTGTCTCTTTTACTTCTTTTGACCAACCTATAGATTCCCTGTCTCTAATATCCAAACCGATTATTGGATCACAAAGTCCAATTACTCCTATCAGCTTGTTATTTTGTCGGTCAAAAACAAAAAATCGTATCCTTCGGCCAAACCCGACCGTAACTGGTACTGACCACAAAGATGTTGCATATGCCCATAATCTTTGATGTAAAACCCTATTTGATTGTGCAACAATCAGATAGGGTTTTATCTTGTCAATATTTACTTCATTGGGTGTTGCCAGAAGCGATTGCACATAATGATAATACTCATCGGGATTTGGATTGGTTTGCTTGGACAACTTCAATTGCGTAGATTTGAAGTCCTCGCACTCTAGTTTCTGCTCAGTTTCAGCCCAAGAGATACCATAATCCTCAAGATTTTGGAGTATTTGGTTTCTAATGACTATTTTCTTGTCTTCATCCACTGTGTTCTAACCTTATTGGTTATTGGTGAATTTTGATTCAGGGTAAACTTTATCTCCGACGAGTTTTTCAAATTCAGCCACCCTAACAGGCAAAGCAAATGCCTGGTTTGAGGAAACCATATACAAGTTTCCAGGGATAGTCTCGCGTTGGATAAAAGAAGAAATTACACCATCATAATTGATATTTGACTTAACTAATGCACGTATATCATCCGAGTTGCCCATGTGAAAAGTGAAGAAGTTCTCTGCTTGTGTTCTGATTTCTTCTGATATAGCTGATGGACGTTGTGTAATAGCTACCATGCCAAGCCCAAACTTGCGTCCTTCTTTGGCCGTTCTGACAAAGGGGTTGGCATTTGATCGCACGAATTCTTCGGAAAGAACATTTTGTGCTTCTTCGACAAAGATAACCGTGTTCACAACTTCGCCTGTTTGATCAGAGGTGAATTTCTCCTTATTGTTCTCAAACAACTTTCTAACCAATATAGTCGAAATAATGCTGGCATCCATGTTATCTTTTAGTGACAGGTCAATTATGACAGTTTTGCCTTGCCTAAGATAAGCGAAAACATTTTCAACGAGTTTTGAGGAGGCGGAGTGCAATCCTTTCCCTTCATCAATAAGGTGACGAATTCGCTTTCGAATCGCCATTATGGTTTTTCTTGCGCTTGCATCTGGATCGGCCTTCTTCATCGGCCCAAAGAAGTCTGAAAAATCTTGGTGTAATTTTTGCGGATTAGCCACATAGTCGTCTATGTTCTTGATGAAATCTCCTACTCCTTCCTCGTCTAAATACAGCAGGAAAGATTTCATCACTTCCGAAAAACCTGCACCGAAACTGAGTATATCCCCTACAGTGAGATGTGCGGGCATATTTATAAGCACTTTCCCCCCATAAGTAATACGGGAACGATATTCTTCAGGAAGTTTTTTGTCAGAATACACTACAACATTGTCTCTGACTTTTTCCTCTTTAATGTCACCTAGCCCGTAAGTTTGGGTCCCTCGTAAAAAGTATTCCCCATTGAGGTCAAAAATGAGCTTCCCGTAACTTGTGTTCCCTACCATGTGGTAAAGAAGAACTTTAACCAAGTTGGTTTTCCCAAACCCAGACTGTGCAAACACCATAGTTCGCTTATTGCGTAGTTTATTGATGTCAAATAGGATATCACCTTTGTTTTTGTCAACATCCTCTCCAACGCATAAATAGCCAATCGGTACACCATCTTGATTGCCTATATTCAAAATAGAGGTGAATTCACGCTTGTTCAAATGTCGCGCGATGTAAGACACAGTAGGGAGTTTTCGAACGGCCGTTGTGAATTTTATGGATTGACCGTTATCAATAAATGTTCCCAAGATACGTACATTATAGGTGTAGCTGAACATTTTTTGCTTATCGCGTTCTGAAAGCTCTCTTTCGGCGATACGAGCATAATGAACAGCGATAAGAGTTTTGTCCTGAGATCGAAATATCGGGTCTTCATCATAAATTTCGGCTTCCACCCGTGCCAAGTATTTTGTTCCATCTTCGTTTTTTGGGGTCAAAACGATGAAATCTCCAGTCTTTGGGCTGGCTTTTGCATCCTCATACGACGAGTAGATTAAAAGCGCATCCTCAGTTGTTCTTTGACCATACAAAACCCCAAAATCAGCTACATTGCTCATCATTCACCTCTTAAAATCGATCATGGATGTCCAAAAATAAATTCTCGATGTCAACATTATCCATTCGTTGATCTTTGTACAGAGAATACTTAACTCTATTGATGATTTCGTCCTTAAAGCCTTTTTTCAAGGAAACAAAATTGTGTGCCTCAACCAAAGGGTATGGGTATCCCAATATGTAGTGTTCTTGGGTAAGCCGCGTTAGTTCTCGAAAAATCTCCAGCAAAACATCACCCTGACGACGCAAATCCTTATCAGCAATACCAGGAATAGCATTAAAAATATTCACGTCGGCTACTAACCAATCATAGTTCTGGAGCTTCTCTACATAGTCGAGCCGTGCAACTGTAAACAAACCAAAACCGCGTCCGCCCCGAATATCTTTGCGGGCAAACATACTCGGTGAACCAGCCCTTCCATACGAAGACAACAAAACGGTTTCTGGTACTTCAAACCAACAACACAGTTTTTTCCGCTTTGGGTCAGTAGCATTGAAAGGATACTCATATTTCAGGTGATCTTGGAGATAATTGTCAATTTGCTTAAAAGTGTAAGCCAATTCCATCTTTATGGGGGATTGCTTTGTGATGCCTACAATGACAATCCCCTTATCATGAAGATATTTTCCTAATTTGACCAGATGCGATTGTTTGATTTGAAGCGACCTCAATGTTCCGTCGCGCAAAATGAAGTCACCGCGTTTTGTACCTGGAAGTTGAGCAATTTCATACACCATCGCCCATTCCAAAACCTCCTGACAAAAAGCTAAGAGTGTTGAAAGGTTGCTGCAGATTATGTCTCGGTTGTATGCAAAAACAGATTCTGAAGAATTCTCTTGAAGGAAAGCGAGAAACAAACGAACGGGATCAAGGGATAGCAACTCGTCATAAATTGCAAAATGATGATCTTCATTGGTTACAAGAACATTATCAGGATAGTAGGCTTTCCCGAGAATAACCGGATCATCAATCTCGTTCATTCGTAGCGGCTTTCCATGTTGGTAGCAAACGTAACCCGCAGTGTAAATCCCTACCGACAAACCGTTATAGAACTGTTCAGAGTTGTAGCTGCCATCAACTGCATAAAATCTTTGATCAGAGTTGTCAATTTCCTCAAATGGCGTTATTTCAAAAATCTGAGGGGTTTCGATATTGTCTTGGGAACCAATTACAGGGATAGCAAAATTCTTGTTGTTGCGACTGTTGATATGTTTCGCTACTACTTCAATTGCGTTATCTGGAATCTCTTTCCTTGTCGTCAATATTAGCCTCCTTGTAATTGATCGTGATAGTTGAATGTGTCCGCGCTAACCATTGATTATACGGAATCATTCCACACAACTTCCCAATATCATACCCAATTCCGAGCAAAATTCTTCATATGCCGAGGAATACGGTGGATATCTAGTCACCAATCCGCATATTATCCTTCAGCAAGACAAAGAACCATATCTACCACGAAAGACGCTCTTCCTTGTCAACATTTCATGCGGCAAACTATACCGACAACCTCGCTTCTAGTCAAGCGAAATGTCACAATCCGTAAATAAAACACAAAATGAATTGCAATCCACTCATTGCAGATAACATTCAGCTTACTTTTACCCCCAGCACTTAGATGGCCTTATGCAAGGGTGGGCGGCGGTGGGGTTGTCCTTGCGATTGGGGTGGCGGGTTGGCGGCGTCCTCTGCCGCAAGGACGTTGTCAGCGCGCAGGCGTGTCCTGGCGCGGGGTGGGCGGCGGTGGGGGTGTCTTCGCGATTGGGGTGGTGGGCGGCGGCGTCCTCTGCCGCGAGGACGTTGTCAGCGCGCAGGCGTGTCCTGGCGCGGGGTGGACGGCGGTGGGATTGTCCTCGCGATTGGGGTGGTGGTCGACGGTGTCCTCTGCCGCGAGGACGTTGTCAGCGCGCGGACGTGTCCTGGCGCGGGGTGGGCGACGGTGGGGTTGTCCTTGCGATTGGGGTGGTGGTTGGCGGCGTCCTCTGCCGCGAGGACGTTCTCAGCGCGCAGGCGTGTCCTGGCGCGGGGTGAGCGGCGGTGGGGTTGTCCATGCGATTGGGGTGGCGGTCGGCGGGGTCGACTGCCGCGAGGACGTTGTCAGCGCGCAGATGTGTTCTGGCGCGGGGTGGGCGGTGGTGGGGTTGTCCTTGCGATTGGGGTGGCGGTATCAGGCCCGCGCTCGCTCTACGGCAAATGCTCTAAATCGCTCAAGTCCTTGTAACGACCAGTTGCCTTTTTGTTCAGCTTCAGATGTTCCAGACCGATGAGCGTGACAGGAATACCGTCTATTTCATCCTCCACGCGGGCATTGTAGCATTCTGCGAACGTAACGCCAGAAATACCGGTCAAAATCTCGATACGCATAGAGGGCGCGCCCATTCGTACGATCTTGTTCTCCTGCATAAACAACGCCTTAGACAGTTCGGGAACAGAAAAGCCGAACGCATGCGACACATCGACTAGGCGTTCGGCATTGGCAGAGCTGTATCTCATCCGATTCCGCATTGAGGCGACAACCGAAAATGTGTTTCGATCCAGCGTTAAGGTTCGTTGTTTCATATCCATACTCTATTTCCACACCGCCATCCTGCCCAGCACTTCCACCCGAACGTTCCCGGCTCACCGGCTGGCGAACGAATGCACCTCAACAACCTACACGAAACCACATGGCTGAAGGAGCAGAAACCGCACGGCCCTATGTGTAGCCAGTCCGGTGCAGCGGGTTGTTAGTCGGCAACCGTCATGAGCATAATATCGCTCTAATTGCCGGAATTCATTTGGTCACTTTTGGAAAATTGACAAAAATTCATCGGCGACAACTGAGATATCCCTGTGCGTCTCTGCGAACCTTCGTGCCTCAGTTCCTAACAACTTCCGCTTATGCTGATTTCCAATGATATCGTGCAAAGCCGCATTCAGTTGTGTTTGGTTATCTGTCTCGAACAGAATACCTGTTCTATTTTCTATCACAAGCCTTGTATGGCCATCAATTCGACTGGCCACTACTGGAAGCCCGCATGCCAATGCCTCATTCAAAACTGTTGGTTCTGCTTCTAGAACTCCGGGCAATACCAAAAAATCAGACGCGCGATAATATTGTGATCGTGGGTAAATAATAGGGCTCACTGTAACGCTTGAAGAACTTCGTGCCAATTGATATATTAAATGTTCAACTGAATCAATCGCGTCAAATCCAGAACCAGTAAGAGCTAGATGTGCTCTATGTCCTAGATCGGGATCCGCAATCCAAGTTCTCAACAAGAATTCGACACGCTTTCGATGTACAAAACGTCCGACAAATAACCCAATGATTTGCTGCTTATTCCATCCTAATTGCTGTCGAATTTGATGGCGCTCCCACGCTGATGAGATAGGCGTAAATTCGCCTGTCGTATCAATACCTGCTGAAAGTAAGAAAAGCTTATTTCTGGGCACTGACGAATCCAATAATTCCTTTTCATGACCACTATTTAACACAATAATGCCATCGGTAGCATGAGCATGAAGCAACTCAAACAACTCTACCTCTGGAACGACAATCTGCTCCCCAGTGCGCTCCCACATAAAAAATACCCGATTCCCCTGTTTACTTCTTAACATCACTGATTGTTGGATCTGTGCGGCTCTTGTTACTGTATCTTGGCACAAGCCCGCCCAAAATAAAACATCATATGTACTCCCAACTTTGAATATCCAATCGAGCATTTCGGATTCATTAGGAAAAATGAGACTGTACTCTCCTTCAGTGTTGTGGTAATTGCCTTGAGCAACTAATACGCTATTAAAGCCCTTTCGCCGGAACTGTTCATGCAAACGGGTTGCAAATACAATTGTTCCACTTGTTTCGATTCCATATGGTACAGCTATCAGAATAGAATGAGAATGTTTGAGTTGTTGCATAGCAATAATACATTGTCCCTTTTTGTGCCGATAGCTAGAATTCTCCAGGAAGCTAACCTGTAACGCTCAAATATTTCTGCTTGTTCTTAGCTCAACTTTCAGATAATGTTATTTTTGGTATTTGTTCACTATCTACCCATCAATCGATCTCCCCCGTTACTGTAATCTAAGATCGCGTCAACCAAATCATCAATCTGCAAATCATTAAAGAGTTTCGTAAAAAACTTAAGTTCTGCATATCCACACTGTAAAGGCAAAAAATTACTAAGTAATTGACCATGACCAGTACGTACAACCAAGTCAACCTGCTCTGAAACCCAAAGATGATTCCAAAATTTGTTCGGATTAACTGAAACAGCCTGTAAAAGTTCATCTACTGGATCGTAGCCAACCAATAGGTTAATTCGTCTATCTGCCATAGAGTCAAGGTCCTTGCAAGCTGACTCTAGACTAATCGCAAACCAGCGAGGAAGAATATCTAGTCTACCCGCATGAATAATTGAGCACTGCCACTTCTGGGCAAGATTTGGAAGTAACTCCAAAAAAAAACGCTTTTCAGCCTGTAATACAGCCTCAAGATCTGAATGTTCCCTCCTTAGGTTATCTTTACTGAGCAGATAAATGCTTTGAGTCGTCACACCATAAGCAAACGCTGTATCAATAAGCAATGTGAGCTTCTGCAGAGCTAACCAATATGCTTCATAATATGTAAATTTATTCCGTCTTGCCCATCTCCGTGTACCATCAGGTATAATGCCTAGATGTCTTAGCTCACGTGTCATCGTCAAAACTCTCGAATTTTCAGTCAAATATAGCTTTCTTTGCCACACGGGTCATTCTTGCCCTGAGAGTTTTTATGTACTGCCTGTCTGTCTCTGCCAGTCCCAGATAAAATCCTTCAAACTCGAAATCGTTTATTGGATGCATATAGCTGACACCATAACTCGATACAATCTGATCCACGGGCCAAAAGATCACTAACATGTTACGATCCCTTACAACTCCTCTGAATTTCCACTGCCGATGACTCTGCTCTGCAGGTATAACCCTCTTAATATCACCGAATATATTACTCCCCCGCTGTCGTATCATAACAATATCTTTCTTGACTTCTTTACCTTGCTCGTCATAGATGCAGTTATTCCACAACCCCGTGTATGAGCCTTTTTGTTCTCTGATAAACTGTATTAACATCTGTATCACCAATATAGCTATACCACCGATTAGACTGGAGATAAACCCTAGCATGAACTCATTCATGTCTAATTTTCCTGAAAGCAATAAATTTAGCAAATGCTATTATGGCGGGGAGTATAGTGCGAGCTGGATGCCCTGTCAAACTTAGCACAGTTGGGTAAGCAGTTCTGCTGATCTGAATCAAACTCCGATTGTCCGATGCGAAAAAACACCTTGCTTTGCATTGTCCTTCCCTCAAGCTGCTCAGCCGGCCAACTATTGATTATACAAAATCGTTTCGCATAACACCCCAAAATCACACCCAATGCCGGAAAGAAATCCGCATATAACTTGGAGCACGGTGGATATGTGGAACACTATCCGCATATGCTCCCTCAAGCAGACCGTTGGACCGTATCTATCAGGAAAGACAGCTTGCTTTGGCAACATTTTCTGCGCCCAACTATACCCGCAACCTCGCTTCCAGTCAATCAAAACGCCATACCCCGTAAAGAAAACAGAGGGCAGTTCACGCATTGCAAACTACGATCATCTTACCTGGTGCATGACTGCGTAGATTTCCTAGCGCAGGGCGCGATGGGGGTGTTCGCGCGATGGGGTGGCTGGTCGCGGCGTCCTCCGCGGCGAGGACGTTCCTAGCGCGTAGACGTGTCCTGGCGCGGGGTGGGTGGCGATGGGGTTGTCCTTGAGATTGGGGTGGCGGTCGACGGCGTCCTCTGCCGCGAGGACGTTGTCAGCGCGCAGACGTGTCCTGGCGCGGGGTGGGCGGTGGGGGTGTCCGCGTGATTGGGATGGCGGTTGGCGGCGTCCTCTGCCGCGAGGACTGTCTCAGCGCGCAGATGTGTCCTGGCGCGGGGTGGGTGGCGGTGATGGGGTTGTCCTTGCGATTGGGGTGGTGGTTGGCGACGTCCTCTGCGGCGAGGACGTTGTCAGCGCGCAGGCGTGTCCTGGTGCGGGGTGGGTGGCGATGGGGGTGTCCACGCGATTGGGGTGGCGGTCGGCGGCGGTCCTCCGCGGCGAGGACGTTGTCAGCGCGCAGGCGTGTCCTGGCGCGGGGTGGGCGGCGATGGGGATGTCCTCGTGATTGGGGTGGCGGTCGGCGGTGTCCTCTGCCGCGAGGACGTTGTCAGCGCGCAGGCGTGTCCTGGCGCGGGGTGGGTGGTGGTGGGGTTGTCCTCGCGATTGGGGTGGTCGACGGTGTCCTCTGCCGCAAGGACGTTGCCAGCGCGCGGACGTGTCCTGGCGCGGGGTGGGCGGTCGGCGGGGTCGACTGCCGCGAGGACCGTCTCGGCGCGCAGATGTGTCCTGGCGCGGGGTGGGGCGGTGGTGGGACTGTCCTCGCGATTGGGGTGGTGGTTGGCGGTGTCCTCTGCCGCGAGGACGTTAGTCAAGCATTGCGCGCACAACGCTCAAGTGAGTCTGTATGGAATCAATATCTAGGTCAAATTGCACTGCGTTTTGCAGAGCGTTTTCGACGACACGCTCAAGTTCAGTGATCGATACGAGGTTTTGCCGGAGCAAGAAACGAATGTCTTCAAGGTCTGAATCGAATCCTCGATCAAGTTTGCTCAGGGCAATTGTGTAGGGATCCAAAGCGAAGACTTCAAGCCGACCGAAACGACCGATCCCAATGTGTCGTTTATCTGCACCATCAGGAATTGGGACAAAATCGCCTATCGGCACTGGTTCGATGGGGACTTGAAGTTCGTCCGACAATTGGTCAATCACCAGTTGAAGATTGGACTTGCGGAGATCATCACCTACGTAGTCAATGTCCAAAGTCGGGCGTTCGCTGCCCAGCAGACAAAGTGCACTACCGCCGAGCAACACAATCTCTGCGGGATCTGTATATCGAATTGCCAACTCGGTCAAGAATTGGTGGATTCGCTCAGCTGTAATGCCTGCCATCGTACTTCCTGTTTGCGGAACCGCAACCAACTTTGGGCTGCGTGCTCGTAGGTCCCCTGCCAGTTGAGAGAGATGCCAGTCAACTGTTGTTGGCGCAAGGAGAGGGCTTGGAGTGCGCTATCGGGCGACGTGTGTCCGGTGACGCCCAACACCTCGCCATAAAAATCAGGGAGCGTCGGTTGCACACCCATGAGCGCAGTCAGTTCATCACGGTGTTTGACCTGCAACCAGTGCGCAGCGGTGTAGTAGCAACGGAGTACGGCGACACATTCCGTCGGCAAGCGTCGTTCGGCTGTGTGGACATCTTTGGCGAATTCGGGGTGCGCCAGCAAGAGGGGAATCAGCGCCATGCGCAGTCGGGCTTCGGCGCCGGCGGCTAGCGCGGAGAGCAAAATCGCAGGAGAGAGGGTCCGCACGTGGCCGGTGCCGCCGCTCAGAAAGCGGACGCCCAATGTGTCCAATGCGTCAATGAGTTCGTCGGGGTGATGCGACTCACTCATGATTATCTTCAATTGCCTGGAACGTCATAATGCGTTCTCCACTCGTCGTAGATGGCATCGTCTTCGTTGTCCCAGTCTTTCTCGAATGACGATAGGCTCATTTGTCGCCAGTCTTGGTCGTCTTCGATTTCACCGGCCAATACGCTATCAAGGAGCCGACGCGCAATGAACAATCGCTCAGTTGGCGTTAATTGATCGGCGGCATTCAGGATTTTTTCAATTTGTGGCGATGTTGCCAATTCTGTCACTGACATTGATGTGCCTCCCGTTGTCCGCGTGCACGCTTGCGTCCCCCAAAACGCTACACTTCCAACGAACTATACCCGCTCGGAATTTTGGCGTCAAGGGGTTGTCCTCCACAGAAAGGACGTTCTCAGCGCGTAGACGTGTCCTGGCGCGGGGTGAGCGGCGATGGGGGTGTCCTCGCGATTGGGGTGGCGGTCGGCGGTGTCCTCTGCCGCGAGGACGTTCTCAGCGCGCAGACGTGTCCTGGCGCGGGGTGGGCGCGATGGGGATTTCCAATAACACTACCAAGTGACTCTCTGGAGAGTTTCTAATTCATCGAAGTGTGCATCGCGACTAACCAATGTCAATCCATGCTGAATTGCAACAGCAGCAATCCAGATATCATTCTCCGGGAGCGGACGGCCTTTGCTCCTGAGCATGTTCTTCAGTACACCATAGACAGAGGCAGTGGTTTCATCACAAGCGAGTATTGTATTGGCATCTCTGAAGTTGTCGATCTGTTGTAGATTTTGAATTGCTCGACCTGATCGCTGCGCGCCGTAGTAGAGTTCTCCTAACACTATGCTGGGTACGAATATACGATCAACCGTTTCAACATTGTTCACAACGACGGTTTCTTCGGCAAAGAGGGCGATGACGATGTTGGTATCCAGCAAATATTTACCATTCATTGAGATCGACCTGCTCACAACCTTCCTCGATTGCTTGACTCATTTGCGCCAAATCTTCTTTGGCTATCGCACCGGCGAAACGAAGCAGTTCTCGGCCAGGGACGCCATGACGGTATGAGGTATCCAATGCACGAACATAAACCAGCACCTGTTCCTGCAGGTTCGGCGGCAACGCCTCCACATGATCGATGATTTCATTTACAGTTGCGCTGTTCATCACCAAACTCCTGACCCCAGTCTACGTTTCGGCAACTCGTCGCAGTCTCTATTTCACAAATGCACTATACTGGCTGACGATTCAGGCGTCAAGGAGTTGACACTTCCCACCGCGAGGACGTTCCCGGCGCGCAGACATGTCCTAGTGCGGGGTGGGTGGCGGTGATGGGGTTGTCCTTGCGATTGGGGTGGCGGTCGGCGGCGTCCTCTGCCGCGAGGGCGTTCTCAGCGCGCAGACGTGTCCTGGTGCGGGGTGGGCGGTGGTGGGGTTGTCCTCGCGATTGGGGTGGCGGTCGGCGGCGTCCTCTGCCGCGAGGACGTTCCTGGCGCGCAGATGTGTCCTGGCGCGGGGTGGGCGGTGGTGGGGTTGTCCTCGCGATTGGGGTGGGGGTCGGCGGCGTCCTCTGCCGCGAGGACGTTCTCAGCGCGCAGGCGTGTCCTGGCGCGGGGTGGGCGGCGGTGGGGTTGTCCTCGCGATTGGGGTGGTGGTCGGCGGCGTCCTCTGCGGCGAGGACGTTGTCAGCGCGTAGACGTGTAAAAGGTGTCGCTAAGGGGGTCGCTGGTCATTCGGAGCAAAATCTGAAAGAAAATCGACCAAGGCAATGATGGGAATTCCTTCGTATACTTTCATTGCGAGCAGGTGACGATCTCGCGTAACGACATATTTAGCCTGTGCAGCGACGGCACAAAGCAGAAATATATCGTCGTCTGGGTCTACGTTGACAATGGGTGGGCCGGAGCGGGCAACATCGAAAATTGAACTGAGGGTGAATGCATATGCGGCCAATTGTGCAGGTGTTTCCTGCAACGTGGTCAAGCGGGGTTGGAGCCGATCATAGCCAAGTACTTCTTCTAGCTCCAATAACATTGTGTAGGCCACACACAATTCTATATCGCCTTGTTCAGCCAGCTTCAAAAGCCGCCAGGCATCGCCTTTCCACAGCAAGCCTGAAACCCAGATATTTGTGTCAATGACGATTCGCACATCCTACGCTCCATTTTGTTGACGCTTTTGGCGGCGTACTTCGTGAATAATGTCATCAATTTCCTCAGCAGAAAGCGGGTTCTCGACCGGCGCATGCTCTACAACATCAAGCGGAGATGGGGCTATCCGCTTTAGATGCAGGGTATCCCCATCCGTCCAAACGACAAACCGATCTGATATCTGGAATCGTTTGGCAATTTCCTCCGGCAGTTCCAACGTGCGGTTCGCGTTCAAGATCGCAACTTCAGACATTTGATCAGCCTCTCGTCCTATGCTCATCGGTGCGTATCGCAACGGGTTGCAGCCTCTATTTCACAAATGCAATATACTGGCTGATGATTCAGGCGTCAAGGAGTTGACATCCCCATTCCACACAGCAAGGACGTTGCCGGCGCGCAGGCGTGTCCTGGCGCGGGGTGGGCTGCGATGGGATTGTCCACGCGATTGGGGTGGTGGGCGGCGGCGTCCTCTGCCGCGAGGACGTTGTCAGCGCGCAGGTGTGTCCTGGCGCGGGGTGGGCGGTGGTGGGGGTGTGGCGGTGGGGCTATGGCGGTGGATGCCGACCGAAGAAACCTTCCTCTTCTCGAATCGCTACGATGACAGCACGATTCATATCCAGTGCAAGTACCGTGGCACGGCCTTCGGCTGAAATGCCAACGACTCTTGCCTCATCCCATTGAAAATGGTCCGACCACGCTTGCGTTCTGGGATTAAAAATGGGAATTTCGCGCCCGCTGACAGCATCGGGTACCAGCAATTTCGCGCCCTTACGCAGTGAACATGAAACACATGCCAAAGCCAGATTCTCTGCGTTGGTCGCGCCTCCTGCGGCAAGCGGAATCACGTGATCTATGTGAAATGTAGCAGCTTGACCAGCCTGGGCTAGACCACAATACTCGCATCGATTGCCGGCTCGGTCGACGACGAGTTGACGCAGCGAATCTGGAATATAGCGCATGACTTAGTTCGACTGCTGAGACGTTCGCCGCGCACGCAACTGTAACAATGAAAGAAACTCAGCCAGTTCTACTAATCCGGCTGCTTCTTGTTGCTCTTCTGATGACAGTGCATCACCCGCATCTTGGCGATCGAGCAAGAATTGCAGCCTTGCTTGAACCGCTGTCGGCAATTCAAACTGCACGAGATCGATAGGAAGTTCAATCGTTTGAGTCAATGCCATCGTGTTTACCTCAATGATGAAACGAGTCAGATCTCGGAATATCGAATCTACGCCTGACCGTAAGGCAACTATACTCTGTGATAATTTCAGCGTCAAGGAGCCCACATCCTCTACAGCGAGGAAGTTCCCAGCGCGCAGGCGTGTCCTAGCGCGGGGTGGGCGGCGGTGGGGTTGTCCTCGCGATTGGGGTGAGGTTTAAAGGGTTGTGTCCTTTGCGGGGATGCAGATTGGGCGCCGTGGGATTGGATGGGGTTGGTTGGAAATAGTCCTGCGTCTGCAGAACGTGGTTAGGCCAACCTGGTAACAACCTGATGCTGCATAAGCCGCTGCTCCGCCGCAGGATCATGCGACGGCAAGTATATCGTAGGATGTCCGTCAGCATACTCCAGGATCCGTTCGAGTGTCTGGACGGCAGTAAGAGCGCTCGCCCCCACGCCGTCTGGGATGCGCCGCTGAAGTAACTCTTGTGTGTAGCCCGTATCGCCGGCGAGGAAATAGCTTCTCTCCGGCTCTCGCACAATGACCGAGATATGATGGGGCGTATGTCCTGGTGTGCGCACAACGACAACGTCTCCGGCCTGCGTAAGGACACTCGTTTCGAGAAAAGGCCCAAGCGGATCTGAAGTGAAGTGAATGGGCTCGGGCGCAAACCACGATGGCCAGTGCTGTGGGAGGTAACCCTGTACTTTGCCTAGCGGACCGCGTGCCATGCGATAGTCCAGGTCAGAGACAAGAATTCGGTTCTTAGGAAAGTGGTGCAACCCACCGGCATGATCGGTGTGAAGGTGCGTGAGCACAACTGCCCGGATGTCTTGTGCGGTAAATCCCAACTTCTGTAGCTGAGGACCGATTTCCTCTTCGGGCAATACATTCATCTCGACAGCACGACGGAAGTATGGATGCCAGCGAGGAAAATAATCGGGGGCACTCGTCCGAGCAGTTTCTCCGGTGTCCACCACGATAACACCCTCAGGATGTTCAATTGCCCAGGCATAGATTGGTAGCCATTCCGTCCATTCGGAGTCGAGGAGGATGCGCAACATACCGCCAGGCTGGCGCTCGCGTTGCGAACGACGTACTCGCACGGAGCCTGTTCGAATTGGATGAATACGTAACATCACACCTCTTCGCTATAGTTGTGAGCTGAGCTTCAGCCGAAGTTACTCCGAAATAAGTGTACGGAGTTGGAGAATCCACAAAGAAGCTAACTATCAATCCGTCAACCAGACCGGTGATCCGAATCTATCGAGAAAGGCACCTTGCTGTGTCGACATTCCCTGCGCCCAACTATAGCCACAATCTACTTTCTCGTCAACCAACAGGATCATTCTCTGTAAAGAAAGCAGATGTTTAGTTAAGATTCGCCGAATGCAATAACGGTCAATTTACCTGTACTTTTGGTACATAGGTATCCTCCCCGAGATCACCCACGAACGCCGCCAACAGTCTGTCCAACGCCGCCACGGACTCGTCGACGGAAAGGTCGGAGTTGTCGAGCAACCGGGCACGGGGATGCGCCTGCCAGGCGGGCCAATTGAAGTCGTAGGAGCCGTCGTCGGGCGAGCTGCCACGGGCGATGCGGCGTTCTCGGCACGCTTCGCGCGTCGGGTAAAGGACGATGAAGATGGGATTGAGTGGGTCAAGCCGATCCCATCCTTTCGACCACGGGGGCGGCGGATCAAAGCCGGCCAGTTGCGAGATCACCACGTCGACGCCGTTGGCGGCGTAGACCTGAGCCGCCGCCGCATAGATCTCTCCCGTGATGCGGTAGTGCTGGGCGATGCGTTCCACCGGCCCTTCGGCATGTGCAATGTTAACGGCGCGTTGATCCCCGTTGCGCATCCATGAGGTGATTTGGTCGGGGTCGATGAGGGCGATGTCTCGCTGCTGCGCCTTCACCCATGCCGCCGCCAGCGTGGACTTCCCGGCGCCGGAGGGGCCGGTGATGAATAGGATCATGTGTTTCCTCTTGTGGATTCTGATGCACTGCTTTGCGTTACCTGATGGACGATTTTTTTGCGATATCCAACGCTGTCCCCTCTCCTCACGGCACTACCCCGCATACACCCAGATCCGCAGCGAACCAATCGGCGCAAAGCCGTCCCCACGCGCGAGGACGAGAGAATCGCCCGCTTCGTAGCCCACCATCGACTTGCCGGGGAAACGCTCGCGGATCAGATAGGTCACCCTCTGCCAGCAGTGTAGCGGATCGTCCTGCGGCGTGAAAAGATTGGAGACGCCCACCACGTCGCCGGTGACAAAGCCGATGCCGCCTGCCACGAAGTGACCACGCGCCCAGCCGCCTACAATCACCACATCCGGCGAATCGAGAAGCGACGACTTGAAAATGCCCTGGTAGTCGCCTTCCGCCGAGTCGGTTTGCATCCAGCCCCATTCCCACTCGCGCAATTGATCGGCGTCCTCGACGGTGAGCCAATCAATGGCGTCCGCCGCAGACGGTCCTTCTTCCACATGGGCATCGCGCCAGATCCAGGACGCTTCAAAGAGGACGTTGTAGCCCTGCTCGGTAAGTTCAAGTTCCATAAAACTGTCTTTGACTGCCCAGGCGTCCGATGGTGGGTTCTGCTTTAACCGTTCCAGACAGTCCATAATGTCGTTGGCAGCTTGCGCCGCGCCAAATGTGACCATGTTGGGGTAGAACGGCGGCATGCGCTGCTCGTTGATCCAACAGCCGTGATGAAATTCTCCCGGCACGCCATGTGACTGTGCAATCAAATCACACCAGCGGGCATTGTTGATCGCCGCAGCTATCTGTTGGGCCTCTGTCATCTTCGCCTCCTAGGGGCGCGACATTTTTATAGCGCTGCACCACACTTCGGGCAAGAAGCAGACTTCGCAGAACGGCTCTGTCTTGTAAGGGTGGCGCCACATGAATCGCAGAACTTGATGAGGCGAAGGTTGAGAAAGGTAATCAACGCAATCACGGGGGCAATCACAAGGAGAGACTGGGGCGGTGTTCCTCTGGCCGCAGTAAACGCCAGAAAAAGCACACCTATCGAAATGACAAAGGCCGGCCAAATTCTGCGCTTGAGCGCAGCGTTCTTGTTAAAGAAGAGAAAGCCGGCGGAGAGAAGCGTGAGCAAAATCCATATGCCGAAAAAAACAGGATAGAGTAGCGCAATATTGTCCGAAGTCATGATTTCATCCTTTTGTAAATTATTCTCGCATCTCTTCACGCAAAGGTTTGACGTCTGCCGGTACAGTACTTACGTCAACATACTCGACATCGAAACTACCTTTGTAGCCGAAGAGCCGCCCCCAGTTGCGATTGGTGACAGTCACCTCGATCTTGAACTTGCCGTCTTCGTCATCAAACCACTCCAGCACGTTGGCATTTCCTGAAAAGTACATGGGGAAACGAAAACCGACCATGCTTTCGTAGAAGCGTTGCTCACCAGAGGAAAGCCGTAGGCCGCCATTGGCATCAACAGAGATATCGATGTCCACGGCCAGGTGCTGGTGGGTGCCGAGGTAGTCGACGATCCGCCGGCGGGTGTGGCTGTAGATCATGGTGGCGTCGAAGCGCCGGATCCGTTTTGCAAACTGAAATTTACGGACCCATGTGACGGTTTCGAGCCCAAAACCGTCTTGGTAGGCATAGTTTTCAATGGTGAAAGGGATGTTGCGTCCACTGGCAGGAAACATAATATTGCGCCATGTCCCCACATAGAGGAATGGCAACGTGTAAAGAGAAGCCGGTCAAACAACCGGCCCGCCCATCCAAATCGGACTGTATAGTCGTACCAGGTTAGGAATCGGATTTTCTCACCGTCGGGCACGTACTTCCAGTAGCCGGAGCCAGTTCGAATCAGTGAGATTTTTTGGTCAGACCAAAATTTTAATGCCGAGGTGCACTCGCCGTCAGCGCCTGTCCGGGTCCCTACGCTCTCGCCTTCACCTGAAACCGTTAACCCAAAGCCAATATTTGTTGTGTAGAGAAAACGCTGCGGGTCGTCCGCGATTGCTTTGGGCAGATAATCAATGGTGGAAAAGCGTAGATCCCACTGCTCATGAAGATCGGGGTTTTGTGTATGCACCCAGAGTGCATCCATTGTTGTGTGTATCGGAATTTCAACGTAGATGCCTCTTTCCTTGCTCATAGCGGAATCTTCTTGATCAGATCGACCAGATCCTGAGTCGTGGCGCGGGGGATGTTCGGGCATAGAAGTTGCCCCACACACTCCGGCAGGGTCATAGAATTTAAGGTGGTGTCGACCCACTTTTCTTGTTCGGCGGCCAAAGGTGTTTGCATAGGTTCGATCCGTTTCAATGAAGTATGAATGAAGGTGTAAAAAATGAATGAAGAATAAAGATTGGGTGGAATCGCTGTCTCGAAAAGAGTGTACGCTTTCGTCGGGGCAGCGCTTCCACCCAATCTTTATTCTTCATTCATTCTCCTTCGCCTCCGCCAGTACGAATGCATCATCCTGCGGATCGTACCCCAGGATCGCGCACGTATCGCGCAGGTCCATGCGCTTGTAGCGATTGTTCGAGACGCCGTTGAAGATGCCGAACTTGAGCTCGTCGGGCGCGTCCACAGCGGAAGCGATAAGACGCACACAATCCTCGTAAGTGAGGACAATGTCGAGCCACTCGTTGCCCATGCTGATGATCTCCGACGTCCGCGGCTGTACTGCGCCGAAGCGCAGACAGAGGCTGGAAAGGCCATGCGCATTCGAGTAGACACGCGCCACGGCTTCGCCCCAACATTTGGTCGCCCCGTAAAGATTGGCTGGATTCACCGGTTCATCGGTGCGCAGTTGTAGTTCCGGCGGATAGCCCCAGACGGCGTTGATGCTGCTGGCAAAGATCACCCGCCGGCAGCCGGCCAGCCGCGCCGCCTCGAAGACGTTGTACAGCCCGATCACGTTGCTGGGCAACAGTGTTTCCCAGGGCGCTTCCATGCGCGGGTCCGCGCCTAGATGAATGACGGTGTCTACGCCGTCGCAGAGTGCACAGATCGCGTCAAAGTCGCTTAGATCAGCCTGGGTGAACGGTTGATCCGTCACGTCCTTGGGCGGGCGCACATCTGTGAGGACAAAGTCATAACGGTCGGCGTAGGTGGTGCGGAAGAAGCTACCAATATTACCGGACGCGCCGGTGAGGAGTACTTTGCGGGTCATCTACTTTCTCTTTCTGGAAGGGTGGCGTGCCGTGGGCATTTTCAGACAGTGCCAGGCATTGTCTGAAATGCACTATCAGAAATTCCTCTCATCTCCCGGGAACTTGTCCAATGGTATGCGACATGTTATAAAACACAAAATGTGATCTTCATTCCACACATATTCATTTCACACATATTCATTTCACACATATTCATTTCACACATATTCATTTCACACAAAGAGGTGTACGATGCCTTTCACACTCAGTTCTCCCATCCGCAATCTCATCCATGACGAAGAAGCCCGCGCCATTGTCGAAAAGCACCTGCCCGGTGCATCCAAACACCCGGATCTGCCCATGGCCATGCATATGTCTTTGCGCGAGATTTCCTACTACCCCGAATCCGGCATCACGCCCACCAAGTTGAAGGCGATTGAAGAGGAGTTGAAACAGCTTGGGTGATTGGTGATGAGTGATTGGTGACTGGGCCAGAAGAAGACGACCCCAAGCCACCAATCTCTGCTCCCAATCACCATTCACCATTCACCAATCACTTCCTCGGAGACCCCATGAAAATCCAACAACTGAAACTCTTCCCCGTTGCCTCGCCGCGACAGACGGGGATTGCCAACCAGCATGTAATCGTGCGTTTGGAGACGACCGACGGCGCGGTGGGCTGGGGCGAGATGAGCGATCTCTCGCACGTGCCCATGTACCAGTTCGATCTGCCTGAGTTGGAGAAGATGCTCAACGAACTGCTCAAAGGACGCGATCCGCGCAACTTCGCCAAAATCGAAGACGACCTGATTCGCTTCTTCCCCGACGAAGGACACATGTACAGCCGTTCGGGACTGGTGCGGCAGGGCGTGGACCTGGTGCTGCACGATCTCATCGGCCGTGTCGACGGCAAGCCGGTCTATGAGATCCTGGGCGGCAAGATGCGCGACCGCATGCGTGTCTGCTACCCCATCTTCCGCATGCGCTCGGTGGAAGAGGTGGACCCGAACCTGGATCGGGTGGAAGAGAAGTTGGCCGAAGGTTTCGACCTGGTGCGCGTCTACGTGGGGGTCAACGAACAGGCCGACATCGACTTCCTGGGCAAGTTCACAGATCGCTTCAAAGGACGGGTGGAGATCAAGTCGCTCGACTTCTCGAACTTGCTGGAGTGGCGAAAATCCCATCGCCTCCTCGAAATTTACGGCGAACTGGCCGACTTCATGCTTGTGGAAAGCGCCGCGCCGCGCAATGATCTCGACGGTACGGCAGAATTCCGTCGTCGCAGCAGCTGGCCGATTTCGGAACATGTGCTGCACATTCACCACGGCTGGCAACTGCTCAGCCGCGGCTGTGTGGACATCCTCAACGTGTCGCCCTACCTGCTGGGTGGCCTGCGCGCCAGTATGCGCCTAATTGCCCTGGCCGAATCGGCCCGCGCCGGTGTCCTCATTGGCACCACCCAGGAACTGAACCTGGGCACCGCCGCCGTGGCGCACCTGGGCGCGGCGGCGCGCATCCTCGACTATCCTAGCGACAACACCGGCCCCCACCTCTACCTCAAAGACGTGGTCAAGACGCCGCTGCGCTACGAACAGAGCCACCTGCTCGTCCCCGAAGGCCCGGGCCTGGGCCTCGAAGTCGACGAGGAAGCGCTCAACGAAATGACCACTGACGCAGCCTGGACCTTCGGCACCGATCTCGCCGGCGTCCTCGATCGCACACCGTCCAATCGACCATCCGCGAAGGCGGGTGATTAGGGATTGGTGATTGGTGATTAGGATCATGTTGACTGTCTGAACTCGCTGAATGCGCCAATCGCCCAAAAGAGCGATTGGCGCATTCAGCGAGTTCAGATCCTTTACGAGATCCTATTCACCAATCACCAATCCCCAATCCTCTGTCCCCCCCAACAAAGGCACACGTATGGACATCCTTCAATACACCCTGGCGATTGCAGCAGGGATCTTGGCAGGCATCATCAATACTTTGGCAGGGAGTGGTTCGGCGGTGACGCTGCCGATGCTCGTCTTTTTGGGTTTGGATCCAAGTGTGGCCAACGCCACCAATCGGGTTGGTGTGTTGGTGCAGAATGTGGTTGGCATTGCTACTTTTCAGCAAAGTGGAAAGATGAACCTTAGCGGCGGCCTGTGGCTGACAGTGCCGGCCATGTTTGGCTCGGTGCTGGGGGCATGGGTGGCCACGATCCTCGACAAAGAGGCGATGAACGCCGCCATCGGGGCCATGCTGATTATCGTCCTGGCGACGATGTTCTTTGATCCAAAGAAGTGGCTGCGTCCACAATCCGAGGTGAAGCCGGGTCGCCCCAGCCTGCTCACGCTCTTTGCCTTCTTTGTGATTGGCATCTACGGTGGCTTCATTCAGGCCGGGGTGGGCGTCTTTATTCTTACTGCTATGGTACTGGGGACGGGCTACATGCTTGTTCATGCCAATGCCATCAAGCTTATGATTGTCCTGGCGCTGACGGTGGTGGCGCTGGGGGTGTTTATGCTGTCACCATTGGAGATTGATTGGGGGATCGGCGCCATTATGGCCGTGGGGCAGAGCATCGGCGCCTGGCTTGCGGCAAAATTTGCCGTCAGCAACCCCAACGCCAACGTCTGGGTACGCAACCTGCTCATCATGGTGGTGATCTACTCGATCTTGCACTTCTTCGGCATTTTGGATTGGGTGTTCGCGCTGTTTTAGAACCCAGTTTTAGAATCCAAAAGACAATGAATGAGGAACAATGAATGGGTAGAGGGCGACACACCCTCTACCCATTCATTGTTCTTCATTCATTGTTCTTCATTCATTGTTCTTCATTCATTGTTGTCTTCATCCTTCCGGCTGCCGACTGCCCGTGTACCCAGATTCCTGGCGCATCTGCTCATGTTCCCAGCGATCTCGCGCGTGGGGAGCCGCAGAAGGTGTAGCGACTGAAGAGGTCGCCGAAGGCTGGCGACCGTTGGCAGGCAAAGCCGGTCGATCCGAGGTATTCTGCGCCCGCCCGCCCGTGGAACGTGTCGCCACCTCGACGCCGTGGAAGAGCACAGCCAGTGGCGCACAGACAAGGGTGCCGGTAATGAAGCCCCACAGGAGCAGAGAGACAGCACCCACCACCTGGGCTTGAAGCTGTCCTGGTGCGGAGACGAAACCATCGGCCACAAAGAGGCCCGAAACACCTTGCCCCACCACACCGAGGTAGCTTTCCAGGCCGGTACGCTGCCAGCCCACACCCATTAAACCGTCGGCCCATAACCCCACACCCAGCAAACCAATCAACGAAGGAATGCCCGCCATCACCACCACGCCGGCAGAATCATTCAAGCGGATCAGCCGATTCAGACCAAAGGTGACAAAAGGCACCGTCGCCCCCGCCAAAAGACCAACCAAGAAGGCCGCCGCTGTCGGCACAAAAGGCCCACCGGCGAAACCGGCGATGACACCCGCCGCCACGCCGCGCGCCGTCATGCTTGGGTCACTCTCGCCTGTCACAAACCAGGTATAGAGCAGGGGAACGATACCGCCGCCCATCGCAAAGAGCAGCGCATTGACGCCCCCGCGCAGTTGCGCCACTTCGCCCAGTACAGACGCCTGAATCGGGTTGGCCCAATTCCAGCCAAGCACGCCCACCAGCAAAAGCAACGCCCCCACCACCGCCAACAACGGCAAGTGGACCGGAGGCAACGTGGGATCAAAGAGAGAACGTGGGGCGCTGCGTGGCAGCCAGATCAACAGCGCCGCAAAGGTGATCCCCGCCGCCACGGCGAAAACTGTCCCCGCGCCGCCGAAATCGACAAGGCCATGACCCAGGCCCAGGTTGTTGCCCAGGGCAGCCAACCAGCCGCCGCCACGCACCCAATTCCCGGCGATGGGGTAGAAAACGCCGCCGGTGAAGAGGGCAACGAGCAAGGTTGCCACTGCCGGAGCGCGTCCACGCAGGGCCAACACCGGCAAAAGCGCCGCCGTCACCGCCCAAGGCAGATGCGCCAGGAAGAGCGCATAGACGGCAGGTGTGGTGGCAATACCCGAGAGGAACCAGCCGCGCAAACCGGCCATCCCCCAACCTGCGCCCCAATCCACCGGCAGTGCGCTCCACTCCCACACCAGATCGCTCAACTGTGGATCGGGGTAAAAGAGACCAATACCCCCGAATTGTAGGGCAAAACCAGTGGCCCAATAGCCAAAGCCGGCCAGACAGATGGCAGCAAGCCCACCCAATGCAGCATCCCAGGCACGCTGCGGCGACATGCCCGCAGCGCCCAGCAAAACCAATCCAGCCGGTATCAAAAAGGAGAGTCCAGCGGCGACGAGATACCAATGGTGCGAAAGATCCATAGTTTGGCTTCTTCACTTTGGTGGCACTCTCACGGTACACACAAAGCGCCACTTTGCGACGCAGTACGAGGCGAGAGACCAACTAGGCGTGTAGACAGGACAGAGCATCCCGACTAACGAAATGGGGTGTAAGGTCTGCCGTATCATACCAGAAAGCGAATGGGAGACAAAACTGAAGCGCAGAACCGGCGATGGGTGTCATGTAATTTCGGGGTGTGCGCCACAGTGCCAGGCACTGTTCGCCCCCGCGCAAACTGCATCGACGGCGATGGGCGATTGGCAGATCTACGGGTGACACACCTATAATCGCATCTATGCGCGAGCGTTTACAGAACCAGGCATTGGATCCACGAAGGCACACAAAAGTGCACGAAGCAGAGAAAAACAAAGGCAGTCAGCCCCCTGCGTGGAGAGATCTACGCCTGCTCGATACAGAGCGAGGGTGGATCTGGCCATTGTTGATCGGGCTAGCCGCGTTTGTGCTCTACGCGTCCACAACCGCGCCCAGCATCGCCTTTCTTTACGACGACAGCCTGGAGTTTCAACTGGTTGCCCCCACGTTCGGCATTGCCCACCCCACCGGCTACCCACTCTACACGCTCCTGGGCGGCGCGTGGACACACCTGATCCCCACAGGTAATTGGGCGTGGCGGCTTAATCTTTTCAGCGCAGTAACAGGCGCAGCCACTGTGGCGCTCCTCTGCGCGTTGACACGCCGGATCAGCGGCAGCCTGTGGGCAGGCATCCTGGCCGCGGCAGCCTTCAGCCTCAGCCCACTCTGGTGGCAGCAGACCACGTTGGCCGAAGTCTACGCGCTGCATGGCCTCTTCGTGGCGGCGCTTCTCTACGCCGCCGTACGCTTTGCCGATGACCAGACACCGATTGCACACCGTATGCCGATCCTGCTGGGATTGGTGGGATTGTCGCTCACCCACCACCGCACCAGCGTGCTGATTTTGCCAGGATTGGCGCTCTTTCTGTTGTGGAAGGAGCCGTCACTGCTGCGCCCACAACCGCGCTGGATCGGCTGGATCGCGGCGCTGCTGACGCCGCTGCTGCTCTACGCCTACCTGCCCCTGCGCGCCGCCGCCGGGATCAGCGACCTCGAAGGAGACTACGCGAATACGTGGACGGGATTCTGGGATCACGTCCTGGCGCGCCTCTACAGCAGCTTCTTTGCCGACAATCTCCTCGCCGTCACCCGCAGCGCAGGCGACTGGCTCGCTTTCTTCGTGGCCCAGGTCGGCTGGATCGGGCTGATTTTGGCCGCGTTGGGGATGGTGGCAGCGCTGCGCACACGGCAACGGTGGCCGGCGTGGACGCTGATTGCCGTCACCGGGATCGTCAATCTAGGCTTCGCCGTCAACTACCGTGTGGGCGATGCCGAGGTCTTCGCGCTGCCCGCCGTGTTGTGTCTGTCTATTTTTATTGGAAATGTCATTGTTCTGCCGTCTTCATTGTTGACGTCACGCTGGGTACGTCTACTCGTTGGGGGCGCAGCGACGGGGATGATTCTTCTCTTCCCCATCCATCGTGGACCCGTGGTGGATCGCGCCGGTGATTGGGCCGTCCACGACTACGCCGTGGCCATGGCAAAGGTAGATTTCCCACCCAACAGCCAAGTCGTCGGCCTGCGCGGACAGATGACCGCGCTGGCCTACATGCAGGCTGCCGAGCAGTTGGGGCTGTCGGCGACGCCGGTGGCTATCGACGACGCCGAGGAAAGACGCGATCATGTGGCGAGCGCGGTCACCTCCGCCATTCCCCTCTTTCTCACCCAAGAACTCGACGGCATCGGCAACCAATATTCGTTCAGCGGGGAAGGCCCCCTGGTGCGGGTGTGGCCGCGCGGGCAAGCCGAGACCGGATCGCCGTCGATCCGCACCGAGGCCGAGATGGCCGACGGCGCGCTGCGGCTGTTGGGCTATGATCGACACGTGGCCGAATTGGCCGGCGGCCCTGCGCTACAGATAGTTTTGTACTGGCAACCACAGGCAGCGCTGGATCAGCGCTATAAACTCTCGTTTCGGCTGCTCGACGGCGACGGCGCACAGCTCGCCCAGGAAGATCGTTTCCCGCTACGTCAGGTCGCCTCTACGGCGGACTGGCTGCCTACGGAAGCTGTGCGTGATGTCCACGATCTGCCACTGCCCGCGGACGCAACACAGTTGCTCGTCATCGTCTACGACGAAGAGACGCTGGCCGAGGCGGGTCGAGTGGAAATTCCATTACAGTAGATCTTTTGTCAACTGGTTGGGGGCGTGCCATAATAGCGGGTACGTCTTGTGCAAGCCTGATTGAGCATAGGCACATCACCGACTCACGCCCATCCGCCGCCTGGTGATGGGTTCAATTTTTGAGTAAACCATCAGTTTTACCGCACATTTTTACCGCACATTTTTACCGCACATGAGGAGGAACTATGAACCGTTCCCAGTTAAGTCTGTTTGTGGTTGTTCTGCTGAGCGCCTTTGTCTTCAGCGGCTGCTACGTTAATGAGCAGGGCGCCGTCGTCATCGGCACACCACCCACCGCCGGTGACGATGTGACCAGTCCCCCAGCCGATGATGCCACCCCCGAAGCGGTGGAAGAGGCCGGCCCGGTCACCATGAGTGGCACCGTCAACACCCGTTCGCTGCGCGTGCGCCAGGGTCCGACCGTCGATACGCCGATTGTGGCCGGTCTACGCGCGGGGACGGAGATCAGCATCACAGGCCGCACCGCCGACGGCGCCTGGTTGCAGATCGAAGTGCCCGATGTGGGCGGCAACGGCTGGGTTTCGTCTGAGTTTGTACTGGCCGGCGGTGACATTGCCACGCTGAATCTGGCCGACGGCAGCGTCGAAGACACGATGACGTCTGAACCCGCCGCCACGCCGGCCCCCACCGAAGAACCCACCGCCACCGCTGTGCCTGCCCAGGCCCAGATTGATCTGGTGCAGACCGCCTCGGCGATTAGCGACTTTTCGACGCTGGTTACAGCGGTAGATGTCGCCGGGCTGGTGGAAGTGTTGAGCGGCGACGGTCCATTCACCGTTTTTGCCCCCACCAACGATGCTTTTAACGCCCTGCCCGCCGGCGCGCTAGATGCGCTGTTGACCGATCCGCAGGGTGCGTTGAGCCAGGTGCTGCTCTTCCATGTGGTGTCGGGTCGAGTCAATGCAGCCGACATCAGCGACGGCCTGACGGTGGAGACGGCGCAAGGTGAAGAACTCGTCTTCGCGGTGGATGGCGACAGTGTTACCGTCAACGGGGTCAACATTACCCTGACCGACGTGGAAGCCAGCAACGGAGTGATCCACGTGATCGACGCCGTCCTCGTGCCGGATGCGGTGGACATCAGCGCCGCCATCGCAGCGCCGGCCACTTCTACGCCGGAAGCTGCTGCCGAAGCCACCGCCACCCCTGCCGCGGAGGAAGAAGCCACGGCCACCCCTGAACCGGAAGCCGAAGCCACCAGAGCGCCGCTGGCCGTGGGTGCACCGATCCGGCTCAACGTCACTGATCTGCTGGCCACCGTCAACACAGGGTCGCCACAGTCGTTGCGTGTGCGCGAAGCACCCTCCGCCGACGCTGATATTGTGTGGGGGGCACGCAACGGCGAATACTACGTCGCCACCGAGCGATCGGCAGACGGCGTCTGGGTGGGCCTGGCTATCCCCGAACTAGGCGGCGTGGGCTGGGTCTCCAGCGAATTTGTCACCATCACCGAAGATCTCACACTGATCCCTACCCTGGGCAGCGTCACCGTGGCCACCAGCGACGGCGCTCGTTTGCGTGTACGCAGCGCTCCGTCTGCGGAAGCCGAGTTGAAGGAATTCCTCGAAGGCGGCGAAACCTACGAAGTCGTCGCCGTGAGTGAAGACGGTGCCTGGGCGTTGATCAACATCCCTCAAGTGCCGGGGCCGAGCTGGATCGCCACCGAGTTTGTGACGATTGGCGCGCCGGTGCAGTAGGAGAAGAGAAGGCAAAAGTCAAACGGCAAAGCGCAAAAGTCGTTCAGGACGGTTTGGCGTAACCGGGGAATACACGAAAACGGCGGCGTGAGCATCTTCAGATCCGGTCTTATCCATGAGCACCGCCTCTGAGGACGCTCACGCCGCATTTTGATGAGACAAACTCGCAACGGGATTGAAAATCCCGCCCTGACAAAGAAAAGCGCCCTCAGGCGCTACAGATGTTTCGGCAGTCGCTGAGGCGACTTTTTGGTGTCAGCAGGGGGTTTCAACCCCACCAAGCGAGTCACCCATTCACCCATTCACCTTGTCATCTCCAACTTCACCCAATCACCAATCACCAATCACCAATCGCCTGCTGCCGGCGGCAGCCGCGCTGATTCTGGCCGCGCTGCACGTCTACGTCACCTTTTTGCCGGCCACGCCTACGCCCATCCCCGGCCCCGAGGACGCCGAAAGCGCCTGGTGGGGCCTGTGGCCGGTGACCTACGCGCCTGGTTGGCTGGTGTGGCTGGGCGCTGCCGTGGTGGCAGTGACGGTGCTGTGGGGTTGGCGGCATGTACACGCAGACAGCGACGACGAATGGCATGTCTCCGCGCTGTGGTTGTGGACGGCGGCGGCGCTGCTTTTTGCGGCGTTCTGGGCATTCCCGATTGTGCACACCCGCTGGGGCGACGCATATATCCTCGCCAACGCCATCGGCTGGCCTGATCCGGCGCTGCGGTTGACCCATTCCTGGCAGGCGCCGTTGGATGTCTACTTGCACAGTCGCATCTGGCACTGGTTGAGCGGGCCGCTGGGCTGGCAAGACGCTGTGCCTGTCTACCAACTACTGAGTCCATTGGCGGGTGGATTGTACCTGTGGATCGTGGTGCGCTTGAGCCTGGACAAACGCAACGCCCCCAGTTGGGTCACCTTCGGCTTGCTGGCATCGTTGGGTCTTGTCCAACTATTTTTTGGCTACATTGAGAATTACAGCTTTGCCGCGGTGGGCATCCTGGCGTATCTGTGGATTGGTTTGGGTGTGCTGCGCGGGGAGCGTCCACTCTGGCTGGCGGCGATGGTGCTGGCGGTGACCAATGCCACGCACCCCAGCACGGTGATCTACGCGCCCAGCCTGCTCTGGCTGGCCTATGTCGGATGGCGGCGCAGCGGAGACGCCGCCGCCGCGCTGCTGGCGGTGGCGATCCCCATGCTGGTGGTGGCCGGCGGGACGGTCCTGTTGATGGAGGTGGGCGGTCACGGCATTGCGGCGCTCTTGTCTACAGACCGCCCCGGCGGCGGGGACGGGCGCTGGCTGGTGCCGCTCTTTGCCACGTCCACGCGTTGGGAGCACTACACAATGTTCAGTTGGCTGCACCTACGCGACTTCATCAATCAGCAACTGCTGGTGGCGCCGGTGGTTTTGCCCACTCTGATCCTCGGCTGGATCGGAACCATTTGGCGGCGCAGGCGTCTAGATCTTGATGATGGAAATGGCAATCAAGATAGAATAGAACGCGGATTGAGCGGATCGAGCGGATGGGAGCAGATTTCCAGCGAGGTGATCTTCCTGGGGCTGGCGGCGGGTTTCCACCTGTTGCTCACCTGGGTGTGGAACCCCGACTACGGCGGTCAACGCGACTGGGATCTGTTCAGCCTGGCCGCCATCCCGGCTACATTGCTGCTGATCCGCCTGTCGTCGCGCCTGTGGCCCGATGCCCGAGTGCACCGCGCCGCCCTGATTCCACTGATTGTATTGCAGACACTTCACACTGCCGCCTGGATCGCACAGAATCGCGTCCCATGGCAGTGGCCGTAGAGAGAAGGGGATTGGTGATTGGTGATTAGTGATTGGGAATCGTGAGGGGGATGTGAACACTTGGTGGGCGCGAAAGACAAAGTCAGCGTTTCCCATAGAAGATTCATATTTCGCGATCAGGTACTTGGCACGGTTCCCAATCACCAATCACTAATCACCAATCCCTTTATTACCGGAGACACACACTTTTGAGCAACCAATACACCCTACACGAAATTCCCACCCCGCCGCCGCCTGCGCCGCCGTCACCGCGCAGTGGGCTTTGGCGCGGCGTGCTCATGGGCACGTTGACCTTTTTGATCGTGGCGCTGTTGGTCGTCAGCGGCGGCATTATCGGCTATGCCCGCATTGCCACCGATCTGCCACTGCCCAGTCAACTGAGCAGCCAGTTGAGCACTTTCCAGAGTACGCGCATCTATGATCGCGATGGGAATCTGCTCAACGAAGCCTTCGATCCCAACGAAGGCCGCCGCGTTTCGGTGCCGCTGGATCGGATTTCGCCCTACCTGGTCAACGCCACCATCGCCACCGAGGACGCCAACTTCCACCGCCATCCCGGGGTGGACCCAGTGGCGCTGGCGCGCGCTGTCTACTATGCGTTCTTGGAGCGAGAGTTCGTCTCCGGTGGGTCGACCATCACACAGCAGTTGGTGAAACTCGTCTTCCTCACCGAGCCAGGGCAGTTGGCCGATCAGACAGCCGAACGCAAGATCAAAGAGGCGATCCTGGCCACGGAGGTCAGCCGCACCTACAGCAAAGACGAGATCCTGACCTTCTACCTCAACGAACTCAACTACGGCAATCTGGCCTACGGCATCAATGCCGCTGCCGAAACCTACTTTGCCAAAAGCCCCGCCGACCTGACCCTGGCCGAGGCGTCGCTCTTAGCCGGTCTGCCCCAATTGCCGGCCTACTACGATCCCTACACCTATCCCGAACGGGCCAAGAACCGCCAAGCCGTGGTGTTGCGTTTGATGGTGGAACAGGGCTACATCACAGCGCAGGAAGCCGACGCCGCCTGGCAGGAGCCTCTGAACTACGTGCCGCTGCGCTTCGAGTTCCGTTCGCCCCACTTCACACTTTACGTGCGCCAGCAGTTGGAATCGCTCTTCCAGCAAGACGGTGTGCAAGGGCTTTACAAGGCCGGCCTCGTCGTCACCACCAGCCTCGACCCCGACCTGCAAGAAGCGGCAGAGCGCATTGTGGCCGATCAGGTGGCTGCACTTGCGCCCAGGGACGTCTCCAACGGCGCGCTGGTGGCGATGGACCCCACAACCGGCGAGATCCTGGCGATGGTGGGCAGCGCCGACTTTAGCAGCGTGGAGATTTCGGGGCAGGTGAACATGGCGTTGGCCCCACGTCAGCCCGGTAGTTCGATCAAACCCTTCGTCTACCTTTCCGCCTTCGAGAAGCAGGCGTGGACGCCAGGCACGCTGCTGGCCGACATCGAGGAAGAGTTCCCCGACGGCGTCAACCCGCCCTACGTGCCCACCAACTACAATCTGCAAGAGCATGGCATGGTCACCGTGCGCTCGGCGCTGGCGAATAGCTACAACATCCCGGCGGTGCGGGCGCTGCAAAACGTGACGATCCCCGAGTTCCTCGAAACAGCGCAACGCGTGGGGATCACCACATTGATCCGTCCTGACTATGGGCTGAGCCTGAGCCTGGGCGCGGGTGAAGTGCCACTGCTCGAATTGACCGGCGCCTTCGGCGTGCTGGCGGCGCAGGGCATCTACCAGCCGCCGGTGACGATCCTTAAAATTGAGGACGCGCAGGGCAACATCCTCTGTGGCGAGGGTTCGGAAGTGGCGTGTCGCTTTGGCAGCAATGCAGGCGCGCAACAGGTGGTGGACCCCGCCAACGCCTACCTGCTCACGGCGATCCTGAGTGACAACGCGGCACGTGCGCCTGTCTTCGGGCTGAACTCGGTGCTGAACATTGGCCGTCCTGCCGCGGCAAAGACAGGCACCACCAACGACTACCGTGATTCCCTCACTGTGGGCTACACACCACAATTGGTGACAGGGGTCTGGGTGGGCAACACAGACAACTCACCCATGGATCGCATTGCCGGGGCCAGCGGTGCAGCGCAGATCTGGAATCGCTTTATGCTGACGGCGCTGGAAGCTGTGCCTGCCGAGCAATTCCCGATACCGGCGGGCGTGCGCATGGCCGAAATCTGCGCCGACACCGGATCGCAGCCGTCGGAAGCGTGCCCCGAGCGGATTCAGTTCCCCTTCGCCGAGGCGCGCCTGCCCCGTCCCCCCGAACAGGACCTGTGGCAGAAGGTGCGCATTGATCGCGTTTCGGGCAAGCTGGCCACCGAGTTCACACCTGCCGAGGCCATCGACGAGCGTGACTTTAAGATCTACCCGGAACCCTATCGTCAGTGGGCTGAAGAAAACGGCATCCCGCAGCCGCCCAGCGAACAGAGCGACGTCTTCACCCAGGAGCCGAACGCGTCGATTGTCACGCCGGTGGAGGGCGCCGTGTTGCAAGGTGTGGTGGAAGTGCGGGGCAGCGCCAACGTCCCTGGCTTTGCCAACTACGAACTGCAATATGGCGTCACCCATGATCCGGGCGCGTTCAGCGCCGCTATCTGGGGGCCGGTGGGCAACCCGATAGAAAACGACATCCTCGGCTACTGGGACACGTCCACACTCCAGCCGGGGCCGCACACACTACGGCTGGTGATCCGCGACCAATTCGGCTCTGAATACGAGCGCCGCGCCCGTGTCTTCATCGACGCCGCGCCGCCGCCCACCGCAGTGCCGACACTGACGCCGACGTGGACGCCGATCCCAGTGGAAGTGCCGCCCACGGCCACCCCAATTCCGGTTGAGGTCGTGCCCACAGCCACGCCGATCCCGGTAGAAACGGTAGCGCCGGAGCCGCAACCTACGCCCCTGCCGCCGCCCGACAGCGAACGACCCACCCCAGCGCCGCCGGCGGAAAATCCGTCACCGACGCCGGGGGGATAAAGAAATGAATGATGAATAAAGATTGGGGCGAGTACGTTCTTTGCACAGAAGCAGCCATTGCGCGGAGAGCGTGCTTTGCCCAATCTTTATTCATCATTCATCTTTCCTACGACACCACCCGAAAGAAGAACCATGACGCAAAAAACTTCCCCTTCCGTCGCGCTGGAATCGACTGTCATTTCGCATGGGTTGCCCTATCCGCGTAACTTGGAGTTGGCGCGGGAGATGGAGGAGATCGTGCGGCGGGGTGGCGCAGAGCCGCGCACGATTGGAATTTTAAACGGGGAGCTGATCGCGGGGCTGTCCGCGGCGCAGATTGAGCACCTGGCCACAGCCAAGGACGTGCGCAAAGTCAGCCGCCGCGATCTGCCCATCGTTGTGGCCAAGAAATTGGACGGAGCCACCACCGTCGCCACCACCATGTGGATCGCCGAGCGGGCGGGGATTGCAGTCTTTGCCACCGGCGGCATCGGCGGCGTCCACCGCGGGGTGGGCGGCGCGGCGAGTGTGGACGTCAGCGCCGATCTACAAGAGCTGGCGCAGACGCCGGTGATCGTGGTCTGCGCCGGCGCCAAGGCGATCCTCGATCTGCCGGCCACGCTGGAATATCTAGAAACCTTTGGCGTGACGGTGGTGGGCTACGGCACCGACGAGTTCCCCGCTTTCTACAGCCGCAGCAGCGGCCTGCCCGTGGATGTACGCTGCGATTCCGCCGCCGACGTGGCCGATCTCTGGCGCGCCAAACGCCAACTCGGCCTGCCCGGTGGCATACTCGTCACTGTCCCCGTGCCCGAGGACGCCGAAATCCCGGCCCACGAGATCGAACCTGTGATCGAACAAGCCGTCAACGAGGCAGATGCACAGGGATTGCGGTCGGCGCAAGTCACTCCCTTCCTCCTCAGCCGCATCGCCGAACTCAGCGGAGAGCGTAGCCTGAACACAAACCTGGCGCTGTTGAAGAACAACGCGCGGGTGGCCGCCGAAATCGCTTTGGCGCTGTAAAGGATTCACCGCAAAGCCGCAAAGAACGCAAAGGGCAGAAGAGAGGAGAGCAAGAAAAAGATCCACAGATTACACGGATTTTAAAGATTTCCAGAGGATTTTTCTCAAATCTCTGCAATCCTTTTAATCCATTTAATCTGTGGATCTCATTTTTGTCTCTCTTTTCTGCCCTTTGCGCTCTTTGCGGCTTTGCGGTGAACTTCTGCTACGCCGCAATTTGTGACATCGCGCCCGTCGTCTTGTGTTTGAGGATCAGCTTTTTACTGCCGTCGGGCATGCGTTCTTCTTTGATCAGGTAGTGTTCGTCGTCGTAGTCGGTGAGGACCGCGCCGCCGCCGGCTTCGTCGGAGCCGCGCCAGTCGTCGAGGACGACCGTCTCCCACTGCTTCGAGGACGCCGAACGGTAGGCGGCATCCATGATGGCGTTGACGATGTAGCCGTCGTAGAAGCTTTCCATGGGCTGCTTGCCCTGATCCAGCGAATCGAGCATGTCGGTGAACATGGCGGTGTAGCCCAGCGATCCCACTTCGTCGCCCACGGGGAAGAGCCAACCGGTGTCGCTTTCGGCCTTTTCGGCCACGTAGCCCTTTTCTCCTTCGGCGGTGAACATCTCGAAGCCGGTGCGCAGCCAGTGGTTGAGCCAGATCGTGCCCTCTGTGCCCGATACCTCGTCGCGCAGATCCATGCCGCCGCGGAAGGTCCAACTTACCTCAAATTGACCAATCGCGCCGTTGGCATAGCGTACAAGACCGACGGCGCTGTCCTCAGCGTCGATGGGATGGACTTGCGTATCGGCCCAGCACATCACCTCGACGGGGCGCACCTCTTTGCCGATGAAGTTGCGGCTGATCTCGATGCAATGACAGCCAAGATCGATAATCGCGCCACCACCCGACTGCTCTTTGTCCCAGAACCAGTCGCTGTGCGGCCCCGGATGTGTCTCCCGTGAGCGCGCCCACAGCACCTTCCCCAGCGCGCCGTTGCGCACGGACTGCACCGCCTTCAACGTCTTGGGCGTGTAGGCCAGGTCTTCAAGATAGCCACCGAAAAGACCGGCTTCCTCGATCATGTCCAACATGCGTTTGGCTTCGGCGGCGGTGCGTCCTAGCGGCTTTGTACACAGAACGGCCTTGCCTGCCTGCACCGAGAGCCGCACCGCTTCCTCGTGTAGATGATTGGGCAACCCGATCACCACCACTGTGGTTTCCGGATCGTTGATCGCCTCTGCCAAATCCGTGCTATAGCGCGGCACATTCCACTCCGCCGCGAACGCCTTCGCCCGTTCCTCGGATCGCGAATAGACCATTGCCACGCGGTCGCGTCCACGGTTGGCGTGCAACGTCATCGTGTAGAACATGCCAATCAGGCCGGTGCCGAGCATGGTGATTTTGTGCATGGGAGGGATCTCTCCTTATGGATGTGATGCGTGAACCGTGATTCGTGAACCGTGATTCGTGGGTGGAGCATGATTCGGTTTAATTGGATTGTTGGTTGGGTCAAGGTAGTGCGTAGTCCGTCTACGATCTACGCACTATCTTCAACCAAAAGCGTTCCCAATGCAGAGATCACAACCTCAACCCACGGATCACGGATCACGTCCTCACGGTAAAAAATTC
>WGMT01000038.1 GCA_016124945.1 bacterium
ATCTGCATTGGTTCGGCGCGTGCCATTCTGGTTGTAGTAGAGTGCCTGAACGGTAATTGTCATACCCGATGTGTTGCGCACGGTATAGCCTGTGCTGATGCCGTTGGCGTTTTTGGCGGCATACGGTAAGAAGACAGTACGCCCACCGCGACCTGTAGCGCTGAAGTTGTAACCGCCCACATTGTCGTAGCTATTGGTGACGGCGACGGCAATTGGCACGCCGCTCGTGGTCGTCTGCAACTTCACCGAGCCAGTCCATCCATCGCTCAGGAAAGAGAGATTCGAGAGTAACACGCCCTGTGCTTTCCCCGGTTCCAAATTATTGATTGTGAAGGGGTGACACTCGTTCGAGAGATCGGTGACCAGGCGTGGACAGAAGGTCAACGTGGCATCGGTTGTGGAGGTACCCAGGTTCTGCACCACCAGACCGGTGTTGAACCCCCACTGGTTGCGATATGCCGCCGGCACATAGACAAGAGGAGAACCAAACTTGGTGGCATTGTAGGAACGGCTATACACAGGGTTGGCGGTGGTGTCATCATTCACCATGGCCACAATCGGTTGGGCCGGTGACGACCCCACCCCGGTTGACGTTAGGCGAAGCGAGCCGACCCAAGGGGTTTGCGGAATGGGACTGCCGTTGACCGTCACGCGGCCACCGGCGGGGATGTTCGGTGTGGTATGAACAGTGTTGGTATAGCCGGTGCGCCCGATGAACTCAACGTTCACGGTGGTCGGCACAGAGCCGACATTGACAATGGAAACAGACGAATTGATGCTGAAATAGTTCTTGTAGAAGGCCGGTGCATACAAGACCGTGCCTGCCTGCTCGAAGGTTGCATCGCCGACGCCCTGTGGCAGGAAGCCGTTGTCCAGAGACCCGCGGGCGGCGCCGTCTGTGTAGACCACTACCGACAGGTCTTGGCTACCATCCACAACAAGCGAATACACTCCATTTAATAAAGGACAGGCGAAAGGAACGCTGGAATGTGCGGTGATCATCGCCGTTCCGTAACACTGGCGGACGCCACTGCTGTCAAACACGTTGAATGTTGCCCTGGCGTCGCCGCCGTTGCTACGTACATAGAAAGTAGATGACCAACCGTTTCCCTGGTTAATGAGAGGAGCGTAGGTTGTGCTGCGCCTCACGAATTTGACGTTATCTACCCCCAACCAACGTTGATTTGAACCTTCGCCGGTAGCGTCATGGGTGTAGACATAATCTCCGGCTGCCATTCGATATGTGCCGATACTTACCCATTGGTTGCTCAAGCCATTCTGATCGACCATGGCCGAACTTGTGCCATTGCGGTGCAAAATGACATATGGCGCACGCCACGTGGTGGCATACTGATTGGGGACGTATACCAAAACTTCATAAATGCCCTCATCGGTTGGCAAAGGCGGCTGCCACCTGGCCCACTGATCATGTGAATTATTCCCCCTATCCGCCGTGGTATAGTACATAAATCCGGATGCAGTTCGAGTCCAGGACTGGCAGTTGCCCGCACAGGCGTTGTTGGGTATTCCACCCCCACCTTTGGCAAAGCCACCGGCATTGATCGGCGAATCCGCAACGGTGATTTCGCCTCCACTATGCGGGGCTGGGATTGGGCGTCGCACGCCTCCACACAGATTGGCCCACTCTCCATCTTTCCATAGGCAACTACTGATAGTGCCGTTATAGGCTTGCCAGGGGTCGGTATAGTTTCCCGTCCATCCAAATGGATCAACAGCATTATCAGAATGGTTTCTTACATCAAAGTGCAGATGTGGTGCAGTTGATCTACCAGTATTGCCACTAGCTCCGATAATTTGCCCGGCATGTATAGTGTCACCAAGTGAAACAGCAGCACTGCTAAGATGGGCATAGCGCGTGGTGTAACCATTCGCATGTCGAATTTCAACGGTTAGGCCATAACTACTAGTCCGGTCATTAGGGTAGTCCGGTCATTAGGGTTAAACCACCCTGATCGAGTAACAGTGCCAGCGGCGGCAGCAATCACAGGTTCATAGAACATCGAGAAGTCGGTACCATTATGACCATCATAGCAACTAAACCCTAACAGGCAATTTTCTATGGATGCCGGCGTTCGACGCTCACCTGTATAAATGACAATACTTTGATTAGTTTGGTATGTTGGGTATTCATGATCAAAGTACGAAGTAATGTTCTTCGCTCCAAAGTAGGGGGTAATCAGAAATGGAAGCTCCTGAGCTTGCGCTGGCTGCAATGAAACGGCCAAGGTTCCACTCAACGTGACAAACGCCGTCATAAGTGTAACAATAGCCCATCGAACGAAATCCCACTTGTACATACGGCTCTCTCCTTTGTACTACGGTTGTACCTGTTGCGGCTTTGGCGCTACCCAATAGGGGAAGCGAACTTGTTCGCCCGTATCTGTTATCTGGCGCAAATTCGTCCCATCGGCATTAACCAGCCATATTTCACTGTTGCCACTACGCATAGAAGCAAACGCAATCTGAGTGCCATCCGGTGACCATGCCGGATCAATATGCCCAGTGCTACCATCAGAAAGCAGTGGTCTTTCCTCACCGGTTTCCACATCTACCAAGTAGATGACGCTGTACGCAAATGGATCTCTGTAGGCTTTATTTAACTCTTCTTTCGCTATATCTTCGGGTGTAGACCCTGTAGTAAATGCAATCGTTTTGCTGTCTGGAGACCAGACAGGCATAAACCCGCGCTCACCGCCAAACCTTTCACTGATCGTACGAGGATTAGAACCATCTGCATTGATGATCATCAAGCCATCACCCACAAAGGCGATCTTTTCACCGTCCGGTGACCAGGTAATGGCATAAAAACTACCACCAAAGCTAGACAGAGGACGGTGGTCGCTACCTTTAGTGTCTGTCATCCAAAGCTCAGCCGGCGTCGTGAATTCTCCGCCGAATGAGTAGACAACCTTCTGCCCATCCGCAGAGACTGCTCCGCCTTGAAATTTGGGCGAAGGAAAGTCAGCAAGCAACGTGATGTGACTTCCATCATCGACATCTACCAACCATAATCCAACATCTGTGTAATTATCCTCGGCCCGAATCAGAACCTGCCGACTATTGGGATGCCAGCCAAAGAATAGCCCCATGGGATCAAGTGCATTTCGAAACATAGGCTCGACTTTGCCACTGTCCGTGTAGAAAACATGGCGACCACCCCATGGCCCAACTAGCACGATACGGCTGCCATCAGGCGATGGATAGATCTCGTCTATCTCAGTTTCCACCACTTCAAATAGACGTTCCGGTTTTCCTTTTACAATGCCATGTTCGTCCATCTGTGCATGATAAAGTGCTAGACTATTGTATGAGTCGAAGTAGGCGGATGGGTCTGGCCTGCCTAACACAGCATAGAAAATAGAACCTGATGCGTCAGTTGCTGGTTTTGCAATAGGCATCGGCGTTGCTGTTGGCCCTGGAATAAGAGTCGGTGTTGGCGGCAAAGGTGGCGTAGGAAACGGCGTCCATGTTGCCAATGGACCCCACTGCCCATCCGGCCCCTGGACTTGAACCTCTGCAACTGCCGGTGGGGTTGAGGCTACCAGTTGACCTTGCAACGTACTCGGTGACAAGGCAGAAGGTTGGGCGTTCGATTCTGAATCAGGCAGCATTTGACGCACAAATACCAATCCCAAAAACAGCGCCGCCAAGATTCCAATACCAAAGAGAGACATCCAAATACGTAACGAGGAGGACGGATTTTTACGAGGCATAGAACTTCCTTTGGTGCTAGTAAAACGATGTGTAGATCAGTACGACTCAAGCGAAGACAAAGCGTGGTTGGTTCCACTGCATCATTCGAACGCAGGGCTATATGTTCTCTCAAAGCGCGTCGAATAAATGAGCGTAAACAACCAATCGGAGAAAACAGCGGACGTAAGGCAAAAAGAAACTTCTAGGAGGCTGGCGATGGTGTGGTCAACGATGAAAGCGACCAGAAGCGTAGTTATCAGACGAAGTAACCATATACTATCATAGTGTGGGGGGGGGATTGTCAATGGGGTTGCGACATTTCCTTAGTATCCGTAGTAGGCTTATATGCTGACTTACGGACAAATATGCATGAAGAATATTGGCTGACTGTACCGGCTCCACTGGTGCTAGTGTTGGGCGCTGTACAGTTACGAAGCATAAAGATTGGGTAGACACGCCATCTCCGTTTCGAGAAACCGACGTCTCTACCCAATCTTTATTCTTCATTCATCAATTTCACCTCCCCGCATGGACAACCCTCTCCCGCCCCTGCCCATTGACATGCGAGGCGTTCTCGGCCGCCGTCTGCGCTTGCAGCCAGGCGAGGGGCGCCCGCGCGGGGACCAATTCCACAATCGCCTGTACGCAGTCGGTGTATTCGCGCACGAGGCTGCGGCTGCCGGCGTAGTGGAGGGCACGCTGGAGAATGGCGACGCAGCGTTCGTCCTCGTGGCGGCGGTGGGCGATCTGGGCCAGCCCCAACAGCCCTTTGACGAAGGTGAACGGATAGCGGTTGACAGGGTCGGCCAGGCCACGGGCGAGGAGATCGTCGGCGCGGTCGAGGTCACCGGCGGCGAGGGCGGCCAGCCCCAGCCCGATGACGGTGCTGTTGTGGTGGGTGCGGAAGCTGTCGCGCTCGGCCAAAAAGAGTTCGATACGCTGGAGCCGTTCCACCGCCAGATCGAGATCCCCGCGGGCCAGGGCCTGGTAGGCGCTGGAAATGCGCGGCCACACACTCGCCAACTGCGCCGCTGTGCCGTGGACCTGCTGGTTCAGCGCCTTGCTCTGTTCGTTCAGCGCGTGGCTGCGCACCGTTTCTCCTTGCAGGCGCGCCGTCACCGACAATTGGTGATAGGCGAGGCCGGCCAGCGAACGCTGCTCGGTGCTTTCGGCCAGCGTCACCGCCGCCGCCAGCACCCGCGCCGACTCGGCGAGCTGTCCTTGCACTTGCAGCGCCCAGCCGTAGATCAAAAGCGGCAGCGCCGCGTGGACGTGTCCCATCTCGGCGCTGATTTCGCCCACAGGATCGGCAGGCGCCGACGCAGGCGGCTGCAAGGCGGCCCAGCCCACGGCGCTGTCGGCGTCCTCGACCTCTTCGGACTCTTCAGGGCTGAAAAGACGTTGATGCCGGTCCAGCAGATCGGCCAGGGATCGGCTGGGCGTGCTGCCCTCGTCGAGGATCAACTCCTTCATCAGCGCGTTGGATTCGGCCTGCTGCCCCACCAGGCCCAACAGTGTGGTCAGGCGGGTGTGGGCAAGTAGCGCCAGATCCTTGTGACCAGTCTGCAGCGCCCAACGTCGCAGCCGTGTGTAGGTGTCGGTGACACCGTCGGGGTCGAGCAGATTTTCGTAGGCCAGGCCACGTCCTTGCCAGGCGCGACGCACCAGATCGGCGTCAGCGTCGGGCAATTCCTCAAAGACGGACAGGGCGTTGTCAAAGTGGGTGAGCGCCTGATTGAGCGAGAATGAGCGCAACAACTGCTCCCCGGCCAGGACGCTGTATTGGGCGTATTCGGCCTGGTTGAGCCGCCCCGCCTCGCCGAAGTGGAAGGCGATCTCGGCGGGGTTGCGGTCGTGTTGGTCCTTGGCCGCCAGCGCCAGCGCCACCTGTCGGTGCAAACGACGGCGCAGCAGCGCGTTGAGGCCGTCGTACGCCACCTGGCGCACCACCTGATGCACAAAATCGAGCCGGTCGTCGAGGCGTTCGATCAGGAATTGGCGACGCAGCAGCACGTCCAATCCCTGCACCGGATCGGCGGACACGGCGCGTTCCAGCAGATCGAGGCTGAAGTCGCGGCCAATCACCGCCGCCAGTTGGAGGACGGAAAGCGCCTCGCCGGGCAGCCGTTCGATGCGCTCCTGAATGATCTCTTGCACCCGTTCCCGGCGACTGAGATCGGCCAGGTGACGGTCCACCGGCTGCGCCAGGGACGGGCGCGCCGCCGTCCGTTCTTGTAGCGCCCGAATCGCTTCCACGAGGAAGAGTGCATTCCCCGCCGTGGTGGCGTAAAGCATCTGCGCCAGCTTTTCGGCGGGGAAGTCGGGGTCGGCGCGCCACTGCTGCACCAGATGCAGCACGTCGTCCTGGCTCAGGCGATCCACAGGCAGGATCTGGCTGTGCGGCGAGCGACGTAGGGCGTGGAGCAGCGTCTGCAAACTGACGTTTTCCACCAGATCACCCTGCCGATAGGCCAGCAACAGCAGGAAAGGATGGCGTTGCATGCGCGGGATCAGGCGACTCACCACCGCAAGCGTCTCGGCGTCGGCCCAGTGTAGATCGTCCAAAAACAAGACCAACGGACGCTGCTGCGCCAGATCCACAAAAAAGGTGACGATGGCGTCGATCAGCCGCCGTCGATTTTCCTCGGCGCCGAACGATGCACCCAGCGGCGCATCTTGGGGGGCGATGTCGTTGGGCAGCCGGTCCTGCAAACTGGGGACGATCTGCACCAGTTGGGCCAGCACGGCGGGCGACAGTCGGCGCAGCACGCCGTCGGGCAGCAGTTGCAGGTAACGACCGACGGCATCGGCCAGAGGCGCGTAGGGCAGGCTCTGTTCCAACCGTTGACAGGTGGCGCTGATCACCGTGGCGCTGCTGCTTTCTGCACTGCGCAACATCTGGTAGGCCAGCCGCGACTTGCCCACCCCCATCTCCCCGGCGAGGACGACAATCGATCCCTGGCCGTGGAGCGCCTGCTGCAACGCACTTTCGATGGTGGCCGTCTCCTGCCTGCGACCCACAAAGGGATCGTCGGAGCGTTCCTGGGGTGGCAACAGACTGTGCTGCGGCAGCATCGGCGCGTCCACCACCGGCCTGGCCGACGGCGTTGCGTGTGCTGTCAGCGTCTCCACGGCGACGGTGTCGATCTCGCCGTTGAGGATGCGGGTGTGCAGTTGTTGGGTCATGGGGCTGGGGTCCGCGCCCAGTTGCTCGCCCAGGAGCAGACGGCAACGTTCGTAGGTGAGCAGCGCCCCGGCGCTGTCACCGGACTCGGCCTGGTAGCGCATGAGGGCCTGATAGGCGTTTTCGCGCACTTCGTCCCGCGCCAACACACGACGACAGGCCGAAATGGCGGCGCTGTAGTGACCGTCCTGGGCGTGGAGGGCGGCGAGGTCGAGGAGAGCATCGAAGAAGCGTTCGCGTAGCCGTTCGCGTTCGGCCTTGGCCCAATCGGCGTAGGGATCGTCCATCAGGTAGTCGTCTGCGTAAAGCGCGAGGGCGGCTTCGACGTGCTTTCGCCGCTCCTCCGCGGCGGGTAGACGGGCGGCCTCGTCGAGATGCTGCTCAAAGGCTTCCACATCCAGCCAGAGATTGGGGTGGCTGCGGTAGGCGTAGCCCGGCGTTTGTGTGTATATATAAGATGACGGCGCGCGATTGGGCCGCTCCGGCTCAAGGACGTTGCGCAGGGCGTTGACAGCGCTGCGCAATGTGGTGGAGGCGGCGCTCGGTGTGCTGTTGGGCCAAAGGATCTCGATAATCCGATCCGTGGACACAGGCCGCGGCCGCTCGGTGACGAGGATCTTGAGCAGTTGGCGGGCCTGGCGTGTGCGCCAATCGTGCTCGTCCACTTCCACGCCGTCGCGCAGGACACGCAATGTGCCCAGCGTCAAAATACGAATGGGGGCTGCTTCGGGACGATTGGTCATAGCACCTTCTTTACAGAACAGAGCGGCTGTGTGGGGTAAGGCATACCTCTATTGTACGCAAAGAACGGCGATCTGACAATAGTTTATAACGCAGTGCGGCATGGGGCGATTGACGATTTTCGATTGACGATTTTCGATTGAAGAACTGCAATTGATGATTTGCGATTGACAAATACATCAAATGTACGCTCATTTCGTCTACGCGGCAACGGCTCCCTCCCCGCATCAAGAGTGTCAAAGAAGCCACACACTCAACCAATGCGTGGAGGGTTGGGGAGGGGTTCTAAAGACCTCTATCCTTTCACCAACACAAAAAAGCATTTTCAGATGCGATTGGCAAAGCCACTCACACCTGAAAATGCTCTTCTGAACGCTACGACTATCCTATTATGTGCGCAATATTGACAAACCTGCTACGCACTATTCTTAAAACGGAATATCCTCTTCACTCCCCGCATCGCTCGCCTGCTCATTCGGCGTATATTCGCCACTGCTGCCGCCGGGGGCGTCGCTGCGGTTGCCGATGAACTTTACCGTCTGCGCTGTGACTTCAAGCGAGGCGCGGTTGTTTCCGTCACGATCTGTCCACGGGCGGGCGTCTTCCACTTCTCCAATCACAAGGACCTGACGTCCTTTGGTGAGATACTTGGAGCAGGTTTCGGCCAGACCACGCCAAGCAGTGATGCGGAACCAGGTGGTCTTGTCCTGGCGTTGCCCGTCCTGCGAGGTCCACGATCGATTGACGGCGAGGTTGAACGTCGTCACCGCTACGCCGCTGGGGGTGTAGCGCATTTCTGGATCAGACCCCAAATTGCCTACCAACGTGATTTGCTGATACATAAAGAGACTCCTTTGTTTGTAAATGGCAACGCGTCAATGTCGAGGGAAGGTAGCAAATTGTTGGCAAAATTCTAGTACGGCACTCGTCTCAATGTCAATGATCGAAATCCTTACTAGAAAATTTGTTCTCTCGTAGGGTATTATACTAGATGGGGTTAGTACGAGCAACTCTTGTGTGGTGTATGATTCATGGGAAGGGGGTTTTTCACCCTCGCTAGGGTGCTTTCGTGTCCAGAATAGTGCGTAGTCAGTGTCATTCAGTTAAGCAGTGTGGCTGAATGTGGCAGGTTGCAAGTTGCAGGTGACACGCGAAGTCACTTCTGCTGTCGTCCGTCGTCGGTCGTCGGTCGTCCACTCTCCCAACATTTCCCAAAAACTAGACGATCTCCCCAAAGCATGGGATAATGCGGCAAAGGCTGGCGACGGCTTCCCCTTCGTCGTCAAATATCCCCGCCCCTGCCACACACTGGAGCAGATTGTGAATCTGGAGACCATTCAAGCCTATCTTCAGTTGAATCACCTGGACGGCTGGCTGCTCTACGATTTCCGTGGACAGAACCCAATTGCGCTACATGTGGCCGGCATCAAAGACAGCGGCACCCGTCGCTGGTTCCTCTGGATCCCCGCCCAAGGACGGCCCTCCTGGCTGATTCACGCCATCGAACGCGGCGCTTTTATGGACGTCGCCCCCGACATGGAGGGAAACAAACACATCTACATCGGTTGGCAGCAGCTCGCCGAAATCCTACCGACCTTTGTGGGCAGCAACGGCAAGCGTCCCTTGCGTATTGCCATGGAGTACAGCCCGTTGGGCGCTGTGCCCTACGTCAGTAAAGTTGACGCCGGCACGCTGGAACTGGTAACCGAGGTGACGGGCGCCGAGATTGTGAGCAGCGCCGATCTGGTGCAGTTGATGCAGGCTGTCCTCTCACCCGAGCAAATGGACAGCCACCGCCGCGCCGCCCAGGTCTGCCTCGACACCAAAGACGCCGCTTTTGCCTTCGTGGCCGAAAGCCTGCGCGCGGGGACCGAGATCAGTGAGTACGATGTGCAGCAGTTCATCATGGATCGCTTCGCCGCAGCCAATCTCGATCCGGATCACCCGCCGATTGTGGCCGTCAATGCAAACGCGGCGCTTCCCCACTACGCCCCCACGGCGCAAAGACACAGCCCCATCCGCCGCGGCGACATGCTGCTCATCGATCTCTGGGCCAAGGAATACGCCCCCGACGCCTGTTTCGGCGATCTAACGTGGACGGCCTACTGCGGCGCAGATGTCCCCGCCACTGTACAGGACATTTTCAACGCCGTTGCCCGGGCGCGGGATACCGTCATCGAAGCGGTGGAAGCGTCGCTGGGCGAGCATCGCCTGATCCACGGTTACGAACTGGACGATCTGGCGCGTGACGTGATCCGCGAGGCGGGATATGGGCATGGCATCCTGCATCGCACCGGTCATAGCCTGGGGCCGCTCGTCCACTGGAACGGTGTCAACCTGGACAATCTAGAAACACAGGACCGCCGCCGCCTGATCCCCGGTGTCATGTTCACCATTGAACCGGGCATCTACCTGCCCGATCTCAACTGGGACGACAGCGCCACGCCCAAGGGCCTGGGCATCCGCACTGAAGTCAACTGTATCGTCCATGCGGATCGGTTGGAAGTGACGCCTGGGCGGCAGCGCGAAGTGATTGCGTTGTTAAGCGAACGACTGTGATTGGTGATGGGTGATTAGTGATTGGGCAGAGGTGATCTCGTCGGCTCTGCCCAATCACTAATCACCCATCACCAATCCCCTTTCTACCCTCATCATAAGGTCATTCCTAACATAACCCATGCATAAAAAAACCTTCAGTTCTCCTCCAAAACGTGTTGCCCTCTTTGTCACCTGTATGGTGGACATGCTCTACCCCGGCGTGGGGATTGCGTCGGTGGAATTGTTGGAGCGTCAGGGGATTGAGGTAATTTTCCCTCAGGAACAGACTTGTTGCGGGCAGCCTGCCTTCAACGCCGGCTACCGAGACGAAGCGCGTGTGCTGGCGCGACGCTTTTTGCAGGTCTTCGGGCCGATGGTCGAAAACGGCAACGTCGACGCCATCGTCGCCCCGTCGGGCAGTTGCACCACCATGACGAGCCATTTTTATTCGGTGCTCTTCGAGGATTCACAGGAAGTTGAGCTGCGGAAGCGGGCTGAATTCCTGGCGGCGTCCACCTTTGAACTCACCGAGTTCTTGGTGGATGTGCTGGGCGTCTACGACACCAACGCTCGATTAGATGGCAAGATCACCTACCATCCCTGTTGTCACCTTTACCGGGAATTGGGCATCGACCGCCAACCGCGTACCCTTTTGGGCAACGTGGAAGGCGCACAGATGGTCGATCTACCCGAAGGGGACGATTGCTGCGGCTTCGGTGGTCTCTTCGCAGTGAAGAACAGCGACATCAGCGGTGCGATGGGGCGGCGCAAAGCCACCAACCTCGACAAGAGCGGTGCCGACGTCGTCGCCATGTGCGACGTCAGTTGTCTGACCCACATCAACGGCGTCCTCAGTCGCGAGGGGATCCGCTGCCGCGGTGTGCATGTGGCCGAGGTCCTCAACAACCAATTGGGCGAACGGCTTAGTGAACCCACGCCGCCCGCTCCGAACACGCCGGATCATCCTCGGCGGTGGAAAAACGAATGATTTGATTTACGATTTGCGATTGACGATTTACGATTGTCAATCGTCAATCGTCAATCGAAAATTCCCAAAGGAACTTCTATGACCGTTGACATCAACGCACCTTATAAGACCCGTGTGAAGCAGGCGCTAAGCGATCCGCATCTGGGCGTGGCCTTGACGCGGGGGACGGATCGGCTGGTCAATGGCCGCGTCACGTCGATGACGGCAGTGGATGGGGAGCGAGTGCGCGACGAAGTGCGCCAGATGAAGGAGCATACGCTGCGTCATCTGCCTGAGTATCTGGAGCAGTTAGAGCAGAATCTGATTGCCAACGGCGTCGTCGTCCACTGGGCCAAGGACGGCACCGAAGCTGCCCGCATCGTGCGCGAAATCGGCCTGCAAAACAGCGTCGAATCGGTGGTCAAATCCAAGTCCATGGCCACTGAAGAGATCCACCTCAATCACGCCCTGGAAGAAGTGGGTATGACCGTGGTGGAGACCGATCTGGGCGAGTACATCATTCAGATCAACGGGGAGATCCCCAGCCACATCGTGGCACCGGTCATTCACAAGCGCCTCGAAGACGTCGCCCAGATCTTCCAAGAAAAGATGGACATGCCGCCCACACTCGACCCCGAAGCGCTCTGCTCGGCGGCGCGTGTCCGTCTGCGCAAAGACTTTTTCGGCGCGCAGATGGGGGTGAGCGGCTGCAACTTTGCCATTGCCGAATCAGGCACCATCTGCATCGTCACCAACGAAGGCAACGGGCGCATGGTGAGCACCATGCCGCGCATCTACGTGGTGCTTATGGGCATCGAAAAGGTGGTGCCCACCGTAGAAGATGGCATGCTACAACTGCAAGCGCTTACGCGCAGCGCTACCGGCCAGCAGTTCAGCGTCTACTGCTCCATGAGCAGCGGCCCGCGCCGCCCCGGTCACCCCGACGGGCCTGAGCAGATGCACGTCGTCCTCATGGACAATGGGCGCATCAGCATGATCGAGCGTGATTACGCCGAGGCGCTCTTGTGCATCCGCTGCGGCGCCTGTCTCAACGTCTGTCCCGTCTACCAGGAGATCGGCGGCCATGCCTACGGCAGCACCTACAGCGGCCCGATTGGCGCAGTGATCACGCCGCTCCTCTCGCCGGAGTTGGCAATGGCCAAAGATCTGCCCCATGCCACCACCCTGTGCGGCGCGTGTCGCGACGCCTGCCCCGTCAAAATTGACCTACCGCGCATGTTGGTCGATCTGCGCGCCGACCTTGTCAAAGAGAATGCCGGCAACAAAGCGGAACATTTGGGCATCCAGGCCTTTGTGAAGATGGCTGGGAGCCGCCAACTCTACGAACAGGGCGGCAAACTGGCCAGCCTGGGCAGCAACGTCCTGGCGAACCTCAGCGGCGGCAACATCAAGTTCATGCCCCCGCCCCTCAACGGCTGGACCCAACACCGCGACTTCCCCCCGTTCGCCAAGAAGAGTTTTCGAGAGTGGTGGGGGGAAAGACAAACATTGAGAAATCGGGATCAGTAATCGGTGATTGGTGACTGGTGACTGGTGATTGGGGCAGAATCAACGATCTCGCCTCTGCCCAATCACCAGTCACCAGTCACCAATCACAAGGAATAACCATGAGTTCACGCGACGATATCCTAAACCGCCTCCGTTCCGCCCTGAAGCAGCCGAATTTGCGCTTCCCCGCGGCCGAAACGGTAGCTTTGAAGAAACCAATGACGGTCACCTCCGCCGAAGGTGACCGCTGGGCGTTGGCGGCGCGCTTCAAGAAAGAGTTGGAGGCGTTGCACGGTACGGCGGAATTGGTGGAGACTGCTGCTGAGGCGCGCATGGCGCTGCTGGCCCGTCTCAACGCCTGGGTGCAAGAGGAACAAGCCGAACGGCGTATCGAGAACCCCGATCAGCGCGGCGACTGGGACGTGATCCTGGGGGATCCGGAACTGTTGCCCGTGCCCGGTATTGCCGCTGCACTTACCGACACCGGCTTCCGCCTGGTGGTGCCTACCGATCTACACAAGGCCGAAGATCGCGACCGTGTACGTCCTGTGCGCCTGGGCATCAGCGGCGTGGACGCTGCCTTCGCGTCTACAGCCAGTGTGGCTGTGGGCGGCGCGAAAGGACGTCCTCGCTCTGCGAGCCTTACCCCCTTCCGCCACCTCATGCTCATCCCCCTGAGCAAGCTCTACCCCACCGTCGAAGCGTGGATGGCTGAACGCCGCACCAAGGGGACGTTAATCAGCTACCTGCACGAAAGCGCCAACGTCAGCCTGATCAGCGGGCCGAGCAAATCTGCCGACATCGGCGGCCTGCTCACCCTGGGCGTCCACGGCCCCAAGATCGTCCACGCCATCTTGTTCGACGACATCGAAGCGCTGATCCGCAGTGAAGCGTAAAGGTGATTGGTGATTGGTCAAAGTCATTACGTTAAGGCTGGACGACGGACGACGGACGACAGCAGAAGTGACTTCGCGTGTCACCTGCAACCTGCAACCTGCAACAGTCGCCCACACTGCTTAACTCAATGACATTGACCAATCACCAATCACTTCATCTCCACTCCCTTCATCTCCACCCTTCAGAAAGAGAGACATGTATGACAGCAACATCCTCCGAAAAAACCTGGCGCGTCGCCATGATCGGTGCAGGGACGATTGTCCAGGTCGGCCACATCCCCCGCTTCAAAGAGATCAAGAACGTCGAAGTTGTGGCCGTGGTTGATGTCAACGAGGCGCGGGCGCGGCTGGTGGCCGACGAAGCCGGCATCGTCAACGTTTACAGCGACTACAAAAAGATGTTGGCCGAGGTGAAGCCCAATGTGGTGGTGGTGGCGACGCCCAACACCTTCCACAAGCCCATGGCCATTGACGCGCTCAACGCCGGTGCGCACGTGCTATGTGAGAAGCCGTTGGCGCTCACCTACGCCGACGCCAAAGAAATGATGGACGTGGCCGCCGCCAACAATCGTGTCCTCACCGTGGGCACCCACTACCGGTGGACGCCGCCGGTACAGGCCGCCAAAGCCCACGTGGACAAAGGCTTCTTCGGCGAAATCTACGCCGCTCGCACCGTCTGGCATCGTCGTTCGGGCATCCCCGGTTTTGGGAGCTGGTTCACCAACAATGATTTGGCCGGCGGCGGTTCGCTGCTCGACATCGGCATCCACGCCCTGGATCGGGCGCTCTACTTGATGGGCTACCCGCAGCCCGTCACCGTCAGCGGCGCCACCTACGCCAAGTTTGGTCCGCGCGGCATGGGATTGGGTGGTTGGGGCGTCGACCGACAGCCCGGCACCTCCAAAGCCCGCTTCGACGTCGATGATCTCACCTGGGGTTTTGTCCGCTTCGACAATGGCATGGCGCTGCAATTCCAAGTGTCGTGGGCGGCGCACATTCCAACCCAATTCCAGACTGAACTCTTTGGCACCGAAGGCGGTGCCTCTATCGGTGACCGTGATCAGATCGAACTCTACACCAACCTCAACGGCCAGGACGTGGTGATCAAGCCGGACATCTCTTCGGCGCCGGTAAATTCGTATGGACGGCTAATCGAAAACTTCGTGCGTCACCTTGACGGCGACCCCACGGCGGTGGTCATCAGCCCGCGCGAATCGCTCATCGCCGTGCAGATCATCGAAGGTCTACTACGCTCGGCGGAGTTGGGCGAAGAGGTGAAGATCGGGTAAGGCTGGGAGATGGTGGGAGTAGGCAATTAAGAGATTAGGAGATCGGGGATTGGCGAGAGGATGTTGTCGCTGTCTCCGATCTCCTTTTTTAGGGAGAAGCTGCTTGAGTCGGTCTTGTTTTCTATATCGCTACCCCCCTCTCTGAAATCAGTGTTATGATTACTTTGTCAAGCACTAGTCAATAATTGTATCCGAAGACGATATAAACTCAGTTGACACTAACAAAAGCAAAATCTTATAATCTGAACAGAGATACGACAAGTGGAGGTTGCGATGACATCAAGTACAGTAACTTTGGAACGATTGCGCACTTTGGCCGAAATGTATGAAAGTGGCTTCACTGACCAGGTTGTCGATCTAACGGTTAAGAAGCTAATCGAGAGCCAACTGCAACGTGATGAAATAAGGTTGGAAGAACTCGGAGCAGATCTAAGACGTTACGAGAGACAGTTTTCTATGATGTCGCCTGAATTCTATGAAAAGTACCAGCGCGGTGAGATGGGCGACGATATAGAGATGTTTGAGTGGAGTGCGCTGTACGAGATGCACATGCGCCTGCAAGGATTTACCGATCTACTAGAGGCCCAGTTAGTGGAAAAATGATTCTAGAAGAGTATCTCGATACTGAATATGCCTCCGCAGTAAATCATCGGATTGTGCGCAGTGTAAAGCTCATCAGGAAAATCACCACGAGATTTGACGGCTACCTGCGATTTCGTTGTGAGCTAATTAATCACGATTTTCTTGAAATCGCACTGCGGTTGACACTCAACGAAAACACACCGAACATTAGCAGCTATCGATATCAGTGGATGGATAGTACCCAAACGCAGCTCCGCCGTCGTTGGGACGACGCACCACACTTTCCCCACTTGCCAAACTTCCCACACCATTGTCACATTGGTAGTGAAGAGATTGTTCAACCCTCGGAAGTACTCCATGTCGCCGAACTGCTTGATCTGATCGAACTTACGATTGAGCGTCAATGATTTGATCTGTTACCGAAAGGACCCCCGATGCCATACACAACCATTATCTCAACTGAAGAGATGGTCGCGCACCTGGACGATCCCAACTGGGCCGTGATCGACTGCCGCTTTTCTCTTCAAGACACCGAACAAGGACGACGCGCCTATCGCGAAGCGCACATTGTCGGCGCACTCTACGCCCATCTCGACGAGGATCTTTCGGGCGCATTGGAGCCAGGCAAGACGAGCCGCCACCCACTGCCCACCATGGACGAATTCGAACAGACGCTCTCGCAGTGGGGCATCAGCGACGAAACCCAGGTGGTTGTCTACGACGACTGGGGCGGCGCGATTGCGGCCCGCCTGTGGTGGATGCTACGCTGGATGGGACATGAAGCCGTGGCTGTGCTCGACGGCGGCTGGCCGTCGTGGAAAGGCGAAGAGCGTCCTGTGCGGGGTGGCGAGGAGAGACGGGAACCTGCAAAATTCACGGCGCGACCTCGGCCCGAGTTGTTGGCCGACGCCGAGGAAGTGGCCGGCAGCATCGCCAGCGGCAACCTGCTGATCGTAGACGCTCGCGCACCCGAACGCTATTACGGCCAAAATGAGACCAACGATCCCGTTGCCGGGCACATCCCCAGCGCCGTCAACCATTTCTATGCCAACAACCTCCACGAAGGACGCTTTCTGCCGCCTGAAGATCTGAAACGACTTTACGGTCCACTTATCGGCGCACGTCCCTCGCAGCAGGTTGTCTTCTACTGCGGCTCAGGTGTGACGGCAACGCACAACGCCCTGGCCATGCTCTATGCCGGCATCGGCGAGGCGCGTGTCTACCCCGGCTCGTGGAGTGAGTGGATCACCAATCCTGAACGCCCGGTGGCCAAAGACAAAGAGTAGAGCAGAATTCTGCCAGACCTGCCAGGTTTCAAAAACCTGGCAGGTCTTTTTTGTATCCATTTATATTGAAAACAGCCTTGACATTCCCATGATTTTTCTGTACTCTATCGTAGAACAAAAGTTCTTTTTCGCTCAATCCTTGCTCAGGACCGGTGTATGTCTACACACATTCAAGTAGATCACTTCAAGTCGGCCATTTTTCTGCTCCTGGATGAAACCTTCGACAGCGTTCACGGCATCTTCTTGGACAAGGGGACGTCGATGTTTGAGACGCTGGCCACGATTTCGGCGGAAGAAGCATCGCTCCCTGTGGGGGGCAAGTGCGCCACCCTGGCTGCACAAGTGAAACACACGGCCTTCTACCTGGACGTCCTTGAAAAAGCGGTGCGCACACAGCAATTTGAGCGGGTGGATTGGGGCCAGATCTGGCGCGAAACGTCCGCCGTCACCCATGAAGAATGGGATGAGATCAATGTGTCCTTGCGTGAGAGCTATGATCGGATCAAAGCGCTGCTCCGCGATACCAACGACTGGCCCAGCGAACGTGAAATCGGCGGCGCCATCGGCATGGTTGTTCATACAGCCTATCATCTGGGCGAGATTCGACAAGCCCTGTGTGTCCTTAAATCGTAAGAAGTGCCACCAAGCCAAGGAGAGAGAACATGACAATTCTTACCAGCAAACGCGCCCCAGGCGAACCCATTTGGACAGATCTGTCCACGCCGGACTTGGACAAAGCCAAAGCATTTTACGGCGAACTCTTTGGCTGGAACTTTTTTGACAGCGGCCCAGATTTCGGCCACTACAACATGGCCATGCTACAAGGACAAAGCGCCGCCGGTATGGCACCGATGCAGCCCGGCTCCGACATGCCCTCGGCGTGGACAGTCTACTTTTCCAGCAACGATGCCTCCGCCGATGCAGCCCGCACCGCCGAACTGGGGGGCATGGTGATCATGGACGCCATGCCCGTGGGTGAATTGGGTGTCATGGCGATCTGTGCTGATCCCACCGGGGCTGTCTTTGGGTTGTGGCAGTCCGGCCAGCACATCGGCGCTTCCATCGAAGATGAACCGGGCACCATGGCCTGGTCTGAGGTCAACACCCGCGATTCAGTCCGGGCCTCGGAATTTTACAGCAAACTTTTCAATCTTACGCCGAGTAAGATCGACGGCATGGAGTACTTTCAACTTCAACGCGATGGCAGAAGTGTCTGCGGCATTCTGCAAATGGATGAGAACTGGGGCGACCTGCCGCCACACTGGATGCAGTATTTCATGGTGGAGGATGTAGACACAGCCGCCGAAAAGGCCGCTGCCGCCGGTGGAACCGTCCACGTAGCGCCGTTTGACACAGGTTATGGCCGGATCGCCGTGATCGGGGATCCTTTCGGCGCAACCTTCAGCATCCTGACACCACCATCTGCGTAACGCAGCACACGTATTGAGCAACGAGGAGGTTCACCGCAAAGGCGCAAAGAGCGCAAAGATCAGAGAGATTGCAGACACGGATTTCAGGATTTTCAGATGAAGAGCCGAAATCGGATATTGGATGCGGAAAGTGGCAAAGATTGTCTTGGTAGTCCTGAAAATCTATGAAATCCGTGTCCAAATCTTCTGCTTTCTCACTTCTTCTTTGCGTTCTTTGCGGTGATTTCTTCTGAATGAAGCAGTATTATGATCGATGCAGGTCCTAAACCAGAGGAGAGAGAGATGAGCAATGTACGTGTATTGGTAGGCACCAGCAAGGGCGCATTCATCCTCACGTCAGACGAGAAGCGCCAGAATTGGGAGATCAGTGAGCCACATTTCGCCGGCTGGGAGATCTACCACATGAAAGGGTCGGCGCTCAACCCCGACCGCATCTATGCTTCACAATCCACGGGTTGGTTCGGCCAGTTGATCCAGCGCTCCGACGACGGCGGCAAGACGTGGGAACCGGTGGGCAACGAGTTCGCCTACGACGGCGTCACCGGTACCCATCAGTGGTACGACGGCACCCAGCACCCCTGGGAATTCACGCGTGTCTGGCACCTGGAGCCTTCGCTTCATGACGCGGACACCGTGTACGCCGGCGTAGAAGACGCCGCCATCTTCCGCTCGCAAGACGGCGGCAGCACATGGCACGAATTGCCCGGCCTGCGCAACACCAAAGGAGATTTGTGGCAGCCCGGCGCCGGCGGCATGTGTCTGCACACGATTTTGCTTGATCCAAGCAACAAAGAGCGCATATACGTGGCCATCTCGGCGGCTGGCGCCTTCCGCAGCGACGACGGCGGCGAAAGCTGGAAGCCCATCAACCAGGGGCTGATTTCGCCCTTTGAATTGCCCGACGCCAACGCAGAAGTCGGCCACTGTGTGCATAACCTGGCCATGCACCCGTCCCAACCCGATGTTGTCTTCATGCAAAAACACTGGGACGTGATGCGCAGCGACAACGCCGGCGACATGTGGCATGAGGTCAGCGGCAATCTACCCAGCGATTTTGGCTTCCCCATTGCCGTCCATGCCCACGAGCCGGAGACGATCTACGTGGTGCCCATCAAGAGCGATTCGGAGCACTATCCACCGGAAGGCAAACTGCGCGTCTACCGCAGCCGTAGCGGCGGCAACGAGTGGGAAGCGCTGACCCATGGCCTGCCGCAGCAAGATTGCTACGTCAATGTCCTGCGCGACGCCATGGCCGTCGACTCGATGGACGAATGTGGCATCTATTTCGGCACCACCGGTGGTCAAGTCTACGCTTCGCCCGATGGCGGCGACACCTGGCAGGCCATTGTACGTGATCTGCCCAAGGTCCTCTCGGTGGAAGTGCAGGTTTTGCCGTGACCTGCGCTGGGATTCGCCCGGGGATTCGTGTTGTCTTGCCCGCTCATCTGCGCAATCTGGCAGGCGTCCCCCGAGAGGTGACCGTTGACGTAGCCGATCCGGTGACCATCGAGCGTGTCCTCGACGCGTTGGAAGATGCCTACCCGATGCTGCGTGGTACGATCCGCGATCACGGCACTAAGAAGCGGCGCGCCTTCGTGCGCTTCTTCGCCTGCAACGAAGACCGATCTCACGATCCGCCCGACACCACCCTCCCCGACGTTGTCGCGCGTGGCGAAGAGCCCTTCCTTGTGGTTGGGGCGATGGCCGGCGGCTGACTAAGAGAGAGAGTCGGGGCGGGTGTGCGCAGCGCGGCTACACTGGCACCGCGCACAGACCAGACACAGACGGCCATGCCCAGCGCTTCCAGCCCGAAGATGACGGCGTACCCCGTGGTCGCGCCCAGCCAACCGCTGCCGATAAGGATCGAGTGCAGCGCGCCGCCCAACAGGAAGGACGATCCCAGGCCCACCGCCTGCGCCAGGCTCCATAAGCCGAGGTAGCGCGCCGTCTTCCCTTCAACGGTCATGTCCGACATCATGGTCACGGCGGCGAAAGTGAAGATACCCACCGTCAGGCCGAAGAGGCCCAACGCCAAGTTGAAGAGGATCGTCGATGCCGTGGCTGCGGCGTAAGCCTGCAACAGCAACGACGCTGTGGCCCCACTGCCGCCGAGGACGGCGATCCGTTTCTTTGCCGACATGGGCAACAGCGCCGCACCGCCGCTGATCCCCAAAAGACGTGCACCTAGCGCGCCTGTCAATGCCATGCCGATACTCACCATCCCGTTGAAGATCTGCTGGAAGAGTGTCGTTTCCCCAACCGTCATGCCCAACACTTCACCGCCGAAGACCTCCTGTAGCGAGTCTTGCAGGAAGATTGCAGGGAAGGAAAGCATTACAAAGAAGAAGAACGAGCGCGCAGCCGGGTGGGCCAGCAACGCCAACGATTCGCGAACAGGCGCCACATCCGCCGTGATGTGCGGATTGTGTCGTGCTGCTGTCACCTCGGCGGGCGTCAAGCGTCGCTCCAATCCCCAAATGCTGAGCACACCTAGCACCAGCACCACCAGCGGCGTTAGGTTGTAAAGCCGCTGCATCGCTTCGAGGCTGAACTCGGGCATCATCCAGCGGAAAACCAACGCCCACAGTACGATGATGCCCGTCTGCCCGGCCCATGCCGCCGCGAAGACTTTGCTACGTGTCTGCTCGGTGGTGCACTCGGCAATGAGATCGAGGTAGGTGTTGGCCATCAAGGCGATCATGGCGCCGAAGACGAAGAAGAGGCCGAAGCCCGCCGCGTAGGCCGCCGGCGATCCTTCGCTCATTGCGACCATTAGCGCCGGCAGCGGCGGAAAGACGAAGCTGCCCACCATCAACCCAATGAGCAAATAGGGGCTGCGTCGGTAGCCGAAGATGGGGTAGCGCGACGTGATCCGCCCGAACATCGGCTGCAACGGGCCGAAGAACGGGTACAGCCCGATCATCGTTGTCACCAATACCGCCACGATCCCCAGATCGAAGATGGCCACACGGTTGAAGTTGATGGTGATCAGCGCGAACATCCACGCAATGGCGAACTTGGAAAGCATAAACTGGATCGTTGTACGCATGGTCGTCTCCTTTGTAGTCGGCGGATGACGAAAGACGAACGTTGAGCCCATTGACGGCCTTAACGTTCGTCTTTTGTCTTCTTCTGTTAGGCCGTTCCTGCTTCCATGGCGCGGCTGACATCCGTACGCGTGAGGCTTGAGCGGAAGGCCGTGACACTCACGTGGACAAGGAACAACGCGCCGATGGTCATCAGCGACGATTCCAGCGCAAAGATAGCGGCATAGCCAGTGCTGGCGGGTAGGAATCCGCTGCCAATGAAGAGCGTATGCAGCCCGCCGCCCAGGATCGACGCAAGCCCGTTGCCCAGCGCCTGCGCCATGCCCCACAGCCCCATGTAGGTGGCGGTTGCGCCCACAGCGCTCATCTCCATCATGGCCGAGAGCGCACCCACGGTGTAGACGCCGGTTGCCACGCCCATCACCAGCAGCGAAGGATACAACAGCGACTGCATTTCAAGATAAGCCGTCATAGACAACAGCAGCAGACCGATGGCTGTGCCGATGCTGCCGATAAGGGTCACGTTCTGGCGGCTGAAAGGCTTAATCGCCGTAATCGTCCCCACAACAATCATGCTCAACAGGACGCCGCCGCCCCAGATTTGTTGAAACGATGTGGTCTCGCGCACGCTCATGTTGAAGACCTCTGCGCCGAAGACCTCTAGGATGCTGTCCTGCAAGAAGACACCCAGCGTCGAGAAGAAGACGAAGAAAAAGAAGTTGCGTGTCACTCGATTGGCGCGCAGCATGGCGAAGGGCGCGGTGAAGATGTTCCCCGGCGGCGTGGACTTGTGCGCCTCGGCTACGGTGACGGCGGTTTCGTCTTTGTTCAGCCGCCGCTCATTGCCCAGCAACGCCAACAGCGTTGTCACCAGTACAATCGGCGTCGCCAGGTTATAGAGTTGCTGCATGCCCACTGGATCGTAGTCCGGCATGATCTGCTTCATCACCGAGGCAGCGACGATCATGCTGGCGATCATCACCGTCCACACCAGTGCCACCACAATGCCGCGGTTGCGTTCCGATGTGCGATCCGCTATCCACGCCAAATGCGAACTCCCCGACAGCGCCAGCCCAATGCCGAAAATGATCATGAGCACAAAGCCGGCCACGAAAGCGAAGGTGTTGCCTTCGCCCATCCCCACAGCAATGCGCGGCAAGAACGGAAAGATAAACGAAGCGAGCAGAAGTCCGCCCAGCAAATACGGGCCACGCCGGAAGCCAAGAATGGGATGTCGGTCGATGAAGCGCCCCAAGTAGACCTGTACCGGCGAAAGGAAGTTGTCGAGGCCGATCATGGTCGTCACCAACACGGCGACGACGCCCAGTTCGTAGATGGTGATGCGGTTGAAATTGCTCGTCAGCAACGCAAACATCCACGCCATGCCGATTTTAGGCAGGGTGAATTGGAGGATGTTGATGCCGGTTCCCAGTGAGCGCAGCGCTTTTTTCATGTCGGTGTCCTTTCTGCCGGCGGCAGGAGACGGTGGAAGAGATGGGCTTGTTTCGTAGTGCGTAGTGCGTGTCACATTTGGGGCTATGAACGCACTGTGGGAAAGAGTGCGTTTAAGTACCAGCGGCTTGTGTTTCAGAGTCTGAACTACAATCTGAAAACACTTGCGTCTGTAAGACTCTGAACTACGTAAGTAAAAACGAAAGGTGCCGCCTGTACAGCTACAACTTCAAGAAATCGATGGCGGCGCAAAACTCGACAAGTTATCCAGTTACTTGAGTTCGCGGGTAACAGTGAGGATGAAACCATGATCGACTGACTGTACCGCCGCCGGGTTGGACCAGGTGACGTGTATCCAGTCGTTCATGCGGTCGACAAGGGGCGTGAGGAGTTCGTCGTCGAGCATCCAGGTTTGATTGTGTTGACGCGCCGCCATCTGCACCAGGATCTCGGCGGGGCTGGTCTCCACCTGCCAGCGCGTCACGATTTGGTCGTCCTCGGTGACGCCGCCCAGTTCGGCCAGCGCCTTGGCCAACACCGCAGGGGACGCGGCCGCCGTCGGGCGCAGACCAGGGTTCAGCTCCATAATCACGGTGCGCATGTGATCCCGAATCTGTGAGGCACATGATTCTGGATCCATCCAACCACGCGCCTGAATGAAGAGGCCACCTGGACGCAGCACTCGCACCACTTCGGCGATAGCCTGCTCCCACGCTGGCACCAGATGCAGCACGTTGATCGAAAGGACGGCGTTGAAGCTCTCCGCCGTAAAAGGCAGGCAGGCCACATCTCCGTGGACGCCCCAAAACGAGCGTTGGCCTGCCAGCCGCACCGCCTCATTGAGCATGGCCTGATTGCGATCAAGCCCCACCATCGACAGGCCAGCCTCCGCCGCAGGAATCGCAATCCGCCCTGCGCCGCAACCAGCATCCAACACCGGCGCAGCAGACGCGATCATCGACGCCAGGGCACGCCCAATCTCTGCCGCCGACTGTGCAGGCAGTTCGTTGATTTGGTTATACCGTGGCGCGACGCTCGAGAACGACATTGCGCTATACGCGTTGGACATAAGGTCTCCAAAGTTGGGGGCCTGAATCAGGGGTACAAGAAGCAGTTGTGATAAATATGTACAGAAGAGCTGCAATCACATTGATCAAAGCTATACAGAGGTAAACATCTCAGAGAATAACGCAGTGGTCGAGGCGGGGCACCCGTCATGTGGACAGGAGTTGTTGGATTTACGATTGACGATTTGCGATTGTCTCGTTGAGTGTGTGATGGTTCTTTCGTTCAATCTTCCGTTCAGAACGATCTTTGCCCTTGTCGGAAAATCCTGTTTCGTCCACTCACTCCCTGGACAAGACAATCGTAAATCGTCAATCGAAAATCGTAAATTGTTCAGTTCAGCGGTCGCCCTCCATCCACATGCACATCCGTCCCCGTGAGCGTTGGCATGTGCACGATGACGGCGTAGATCGTCTCGGCCACGTCTTCGGCGGTGACGAGACGCCCCAGCGGCGTGCGCTTTGTCTGCTCAGCGATGAAGGCCCGGTCAAAGGTAGCAGCGTAGGGGCCATCCACCAGGCCAGGTGAGACGGAAACAATGCGGATCTGTGGCGCCAGGGCGCGGCCAAGCGAGCGTGTCATCGAATCCAACGCCGCCTTGGAAGCGCAGTAGGCCACATTGCTGCCCAGGCCCGTACGCCCGGCAATCGACGAAATGTTGATCACCACGCCGCCGTCGTCGGCCGCTAACAGCGGACGCAGCGCGCGGATACATGCAAACGCGCCACGCCAGTTGGTCTGAAAAATGCTGTCAATCAGATCATCATCCAGCGCGTCCAGATCGGCGTGTGCCACAAAGCGGGTGAAACCGGCATTGTTCACAAGGACGTCGAGCCGCCCGTAGTGTTCGGCCACGAAGTCGGCCATGTGTTGCACATCGGCGCTGTTGTCCACCGCGGCGTAGACGAGGCCGTGTCCCTGGCCAGGCAGTGCAGCGAGCAGCGATTGTGCCTTCTCTTCACTGCTACGGTAGTTGACGATCACCTGCGCGCCCGCTGCCGCCAGCCACCGGCACGTCGACGTTCCAATGTCCCCGGTGGCGCCGGTGACCAGGGCAACTTTGCCGGAGAGGGGAAGTGATTGTGGCATGACGATTTCCTTTTGGTGATTGGTGATTGGTGATTGGTGATTGGTGATTGGTGATTGGTGATTGGTGATTGGTGATTGGTGAATAGTGATTGGTGAATAGTGATTGGTGAATAGTGATTGGTGAATAGTGATTGGTGAATAGTGATTGGGGATTGGGGATTGGGTTGAGTTTGTGGTGTTTATGATCGCTGAATTGGTGGGTGTGGTCAATCTCAGCGAGAGGAAGGGGTGTAATTCAAGTTGTGGTCGTGCGCCACAGTGCCAGGCACAGGCCGACGAATTGCCTGTTTTGGCTTGTGCGTTTAGCCTGTGCCTGGCACTGTCTGTTTCAAGTTGACGATCCGCGCCGCACGGCGGAAAATGAACGCATATTCACGTATCTGCCCGAATTTGGCCCCACATTACCCGAATGGAGTGAATCATGGTTATGTCCCGCGTCGCCGTGCTGCCCGAAATCAGAGTACCCGCCGACCGTCCTTTTGTTTTGGAAGAAGTCGAAGTGCCGCCGTTGACAACAGGTGCTGTCCTGGGCCGTATGGTCCTGGCCGGTGTCTGTGGCACGGACGTACACATCTTGCACGGCAAGGTGCCTGTGCGGACGCCGGCGGTGTTGGGCCACGAAAATGTCGCCCGCGTCGAAGCCATCGGCGGCGAGGACGAGATCCGCGACGTCACCGGCAAAGTGGTACAGGTGGGCGATCTCATCACCTGGCTGCCCAAGTCCTGCATGCAGTGCTACAACTGCACCATCCTGGGCGATCCGTCGAAGTGTGAAAAGCGGGTGGGTTACGGCGGCTGGGTCGTCCCCGCCGATCAATTTCCCTATCTTGTCGGCGGCTTCTCAGAGTACGTTTGGATCCTCCCCGGCAGCGATCTGGTCGTCCTGCCGCCGGATCTTGCCCCCGAAGCTGTGGTGCTGGGCGATGCACTGCGCATCATGGTTCACGGGCTGGAGCGCATCGGCGGGTTGGCATATGGCGACACGGTGGTGGTGCAGGGCAGCGGCGCTGTGGGGCTGATGGGCGCTATCCTCGCCCGCGATGCAGGCGCAGGACAGGTGATCGTCATTGGCGCGCCGGCGGCGCGGCTTGAACTGGCGCGCGAATATGGCGCAGACGCCGTCATCGACATCACCCAGGTCCCCGCGACGGAGCGCATTCAGCGTGTACTGGCGTTGACCAACGGACGCGGCGCGGATGTCGTCTTTGAGTGCGCCGGGGTGCCCGCCGCCGTCGCCGAAGGATTGGAGATGGTGCGCGTCAACGGCAAGTACATGATCGCCGGCCACTACGGCGACGCTGGCACCGTCTCCTTAAACCCGCACCTAATCAACAAGAAGCAGATCACCATCACCGGCGTCTGGTCCGCCTCGAACAGACACTTTTTGCGTGGGCTACACCTGTTGCGCAAAATCCCTCTTGAGAAGCTGGTGACCCACCGCTTCCCATTGGCGCAGATCAACGAAGCCGTCCTTGCCGCCGAGCGACAGGAGACATTAAAGGCTGTAATTGTGCCGTAGCCACAGGCGACTGTTGATTTCGGTTTTGCCCCTTAGCCTTTGTGTTCATCTATAATGGCCTCACTTGGATACGCACGTTGTGGCTGCGCCGTGCGGTTCGTTGCGGGAAGCGCTTCGTTCGGGGGGAATACAATGTCTTCTGACACGTGGGATCGATTTTGGCGCAAAGTCTACGATTTAATCCTGTCGGTGCCGGTGAATGTGAAGATTGCAGGGATCATGCTGTTGCCTGTGCTGATCCTCGGCTTTTCGCTGAACTACTGGGTAACCATGGGCCTTTCCGATTGGCTCTCGTACATTCTCACCGATGTGCGTGTAGAGGCGGCCATGAACGCCGGTAGGCGCAGCGTCACCCTGGTCACGGTCCTGGCTGCGGCCGGATCGATCCTCCTGGCCACGCTGCTGACCTTTCTGCTCACCCGTCCGCTACAGGAACTGCGCAAGATGGCGGTCCAGGTGGCACAGGGCAACTTGAAGGCGCGAGCACCCGTCTATTCTAAAGACGAAATCGGCGAGGTGGCGACGGCCATCAACACCATGACCGATCACCTCGTGCAAGCGCAGACCGACCTTGAGCGCACCAATCGGCGCTTGACGGCCATCAACCGTGTGATCCAGGCCGCGGATCGGCAGAGTGAGATCCACGATGTGCTCTACAGCATCCTGGGCACGTTGATCGACGTCCTCAACCTGGAGATGGGCTGGGTCTACCTGCGCGATCCCGAACGGGATCGCTATCACCTGGCTAGTTGGCGCAACGTGCCGCCTGATCTGGAAACACTACTGCTCCACCCACCGGAACGTCCACTTTGCCGCTGCCAGCAGATGTTCCTTGCCGGTGAGTTGACAGAAGGCGTTAACGTCTGTGGCTGCGGGCGATTGGAGACATTCTTCGCACCCACGCGCCTGCCCACACACCTGACACTGCCCATTGAAGCCGGCCAACAACGGCTGGGCGTCTTGAACCTGCTCACATCAGAAGATCAGATTCTCTCAGACGATGATCTGGAGCTACTCTCAGCCATCAGCACACAAATTTCCGAAGTAGTGTCCAATGCGTGGTTGCGTCTAAAGCTGGCCGAAAAGGAAAAAGCGCGCCAATACTTGCTCGAATCGTTGGTAGAGGCGCAAGAGGAAGAGCGTGCCCGCCTGGCCCGTGAACTCCACGACGGCGCCGGGCAGATGCTCACTTCGCTCTTGGTGCGTCTCAAGACGTTGGAGAATCAGTCCGAAACAGCCGCGGTGCGCAAAACCGTTGCATCTACGTTGGACATGGTTTCAGAGACCATCGAGCAGGTGCGCGATCTCTCATACCGCTTACGCCCCGCCGCGCTGGAAGAGTTTGGGCTGGCCGTGGCCTTACGCACACTGGTAGCAGAGATGATCGAAGACGCCGGCATCGAGGCGCGCTGCCGCATCGAGGTAGGCGGCGTGACGCTGCCTCAGGGCGTTGACGTCTCCTTGTATCGTATTGCCCAAGAAGCATTGACCAATATCATCCGCCACGCACAGGCAAGCGAAGTGACACTAGAATTAACACAGCGCAACGACGGCGTTCGCCTGCGCATCCACGACAATGGCCGCGGTTTTGCCCCACACCAGCCGTCTCACCAGAACGGGAAGCGCCACCTCGGCCTGATCAGCATGACCGAGCGTACAGAAATGGTCGGCGGCACGTTGCACATCGGCAGCGAGGCCGGGCAGGGCACCACCATCGACATCTTCGTCCCGATTCAAGAAAGCATTCGTTCATGACTTTATCTGCAAATGAGACTGTATCCGCAAACCAAGGGGTGCGCATCCTGTTGGTAGACGATCACAAAGTGCTGCGCGATGGCCTACGCGTGCTACTCGAAGACGAAAGCGATCTGCGTGTGGTAGGCGAAGCGGGGACAGGCGCGCAGGCGCTGGAGATGGCCCAATCGCTGACCCCCGATGTCATCGTCCTCGATCTGGGGTTGCCCGACATCAGTGGGCTGGATGTGATCCGCACCCTCCGCGGGCGCAAGGACGACGTGCGCATTGTCGTGCTCTCCATGTACAGCCGTCGCGAGTTTGTGGTGCCCGCCATCGAGGCCGGCTGCGACGGCTACGTGCCCAAGTCGTCTACACATACCAGCCTGTTGCAGGCGATCCGCACCGTCCTCGACGGCGAGCGCTACCTGCATCCTACAGCCGCCACTTCCCTCATCGGCGCGCTCAAAGACGAAGAATCGGAGACGGCCCAGTTTGCAGCCCTCTCCGAACGCGAACAGGACGTCCTCCGCTTGACGGCGCAAGGCTTCACCAGCCGCGAAATCGGCGAAAAGCTGATCATCAGCTCGAAGACGGTGGAAACCTACCGCCAGCGCGCCATGGAAAAGCTCAACCTCGAACACCGTTCAGCGCTGATCAAGTTCGCCGTCCGCGCCGGTTTGCTGGACGATTTCAAAAGCCCGATGGAGTGACGATTGACGACAGACGATTGACGACAGACGACCGACGAGTCTCGTTGTCCGAAATTTTCCTACATAGAATCAGGATTTGCCTGCTACCCCCTTCTCCTTGGCGGTGCTAGAGTGGACACAAGCACTAATCTTAGCGTGAAAAGTCTTTCCAGACTTCACGCCCCACACTTCACTCTATATTCTTCGCACTTCCAATAAGGAGTCATGATGGCTGACAAAGGCAATTTGAAACTAGGACGCCGTGACTTTCTACGTGTGGCTGGTTTAGGCGCTGGCGCGGCGGCCGTTGCCACAGTAAGCAGCCCCACTGTCGCCAAGGCAGCCCCAACCGTTGCCAAATTCACCGACCCGGCAGGCCGCCCCAATCGCCCCTGGTGGGTGCGCACCGTAGATGAACCGACCACCGAGGTCGACTGGGACGTGATGCAGCGTTACAACGAGCGCACCGGCACCGTCCGCGGACCCGGCATGGCCGGTTACGTGGGGCAAGACGAGGTGGATCGCCTTAGCGCCGCCGCCACCGAGAATCAACTTCAGCGTATCCTCAACCATGTGGACGGCTACACGCTCAAGGATCATGCGCTCATGTCCGCCCATGTCGGCATCGGCAAGAGCTTCCTGGGGCCGCAGAAAGCCCCCACCCCTGAAGAACGTGGCGTGCCCAAGTGGACGGGCAGCCCCGATGAAGCCGCCAAGATCCTGCGTGCAGCGCTCCGTCACTTTGGCGCCGCCACCGTCGGCTTTATTGAATTGAACGAAAACACCCGCAAGCTGATCTACGCCATTGATCCCGACGGCAAGGAAGTAATCTTCACCGATGATGAGATGGCTTCCGAAACCGACGAGGCCCGCTTCGTCCCCAACAACTGCAAATATGCCATCGTCTTTACCGTGCAAATGTCCCAAGAGACGATGCGCCGTAGCCCCACCATGTTGGGATCGCAGACCACTTCGCTGGCCTACAAGCGAGCAGAAACGATCCAGGCGTCTGCCCAAGAGTTCTTGCGAGGTCTTGGCTATCAGTGTCTGGGTGAAGCAAGCACGAATGCGCTGGGTATCTCACCTGCAATGGGTGTTCTGGCTGGTCTGGGCGAAATGTCTCGCTTGAACCGCATGATTACGCCTGAATTCGGCCCGATGGTACGTGTCTTCAAAGTGTTGACCGATCTCCCCGTCGCCGTAGACAAACCCATCGACGCCGGCATCATGGAATTCTGCAAACGCTGCAAGAAATGCGCCGAAGCCTGCCCGTCCGAATCGCTCAGTTTCGACGATGAACCGTCGTGGGAACCCAAAGGCGGTTGGGGCAATCGTGGCCACAAAGCCTACTTCGAAGATGCCACCACCTGTCTGGCCTACTGGCGAGAACAGGCGGGCACCAACTGCGGTATCTGCTTTGCCGTCTGCCCATTCTCGAAGAAGGACAAAGCGTGGGTACACGCCTGGGTCAGTGCAGGCTCTGCGCTCATGCCGTCGCTCGACAGCTTCTTCCGCACCATGGACGATGCCTTCGGTTACGGTGTGCAAGCCAACGCCGAAGAATGGTGGAGCCTTGACCTACCCGAATACGGAATCGATTCCACACAGCCTGTTCACGAGGGGTAATCATGACTGAAAAGACTTCGACCAATTCACGCATTCGCTCGCTCATCGAGTGGGTCGGCTGGGCTTTCTGGCTTTTCCTGGCGGTCTTCCTCCTACAAAATGCCGTGGCCAGTGGGCAAGAACTTGAACCCCGCGCCGCCACCATCTTCTGGGTAAGCCTGGTGGTCTGGCTCTTGGGTGGCGCCGTTGTCTGGTTCATTCGCAGTCGACGTTAACGGCAGCCGAACGACACTCAAATAAAGAGACACGAAGGAACACGAAGGCAGAAGACAATCCCCTGCGTTACGTGTTCCTTCTTTGATTCTTTTCACACCTATCCACAGCAAAGACGCACTGCATGACTTCGCCACAACTCGAATCATCTGCTCCTTCATCCGTAGAGGAACGCCGCCAGGCCAAAGTTGCTGTGCGTGAGCGCAAAAATCGTCGGGAACGGCTCTTTTTGCTGGTCACGGTGGCGCTTGTGCTGGTGGCGTGGGTTTATGGCTACTTCACCAGTGGCGCAGACATCGCCCCCCTGGTGCCGCAGGTATTGCCCGGCGTCACCTCGGTAACGACGCAGGGCACCCTCTTTGTCGGTCGCGATGACACCGGCAACGTGATGGGTTATGCCGCCATCGCCGAAGCTCCCGGCTACGGTGGCCCGATTGAAATGCTGGTAGGCGTCGACCCCAACGGAAACATCACCGGCGCGCAGATTGTGGCACAACGTGAGTCGCCCGGCTTCTTCCGCCTGGTAACACGCAGCGGGCTTGTCCCCGGCTATACGGGCCGCGCAATGACCGATCCCCTGCGACTGGGCGACGATCTCAACGCCGTTTCCGGTGCCACCATGAGCGCCGAAGGTGTGGCGACTGCCGTCCGCACCGCCGTACGTGACGTGGCCGCCTCTGCACTCGATACGCCACTGCCTGCCGAGGATCGCCCGATCCGCTTCGGTGCACCCGAAATTGTGCTCTTGCTCCTCTTCGCCGCCGCCTACTTCGGTCATCGCATGCGCTGGGGAACGCTACTCGTGGGGCTGATCTTCATCGGCTTCCTCTACACGGCGCCGTTGACCATCACCATGGTTGTCTCGTTGCTCAGCGGCTACTGGCCCGACTGGCACAACAACCTCTACTGGTACCTGCTCATCGGCGGCATTCTATTTGTCACCACAGTCGATGCCAAAAATCCCTACTGCACCTGGTTCTGCCCTTTTGGTGCCTTTCAGGAATGCCTGGGCGCGATTACACGGGCCAAAGTCTACCGTCCACGCCGGTGGGCCGAAGCACTCACCTGGCTGCAACGAGGACTGGCCCTGGCAGCCATTGTGCTGGGGCTGGCGCTCCGTCGCCCTGGGGTAGCCGGCTACGAACCCTTTGGCACACTCTTCAACCTGCAGGGCGGGCTCGTAGCTTGGGCCTTGCTGATTCTGATCATATTGGCGAGTTTGATCATCTCTCGCCCCTTCTGCAATTATCTCTGCCCTGTAGACCCGGTGGTGGACTTCATTGCCGCCGGCCGACGCTGGACCAAGGAGCTGTGGACATCGTGGCGCGCAAAACCGGCGAACAGTTAAAAGAAGGACTCTTGTTGCTCTTTATCGTGATCTCTGTCACCCTGGTGGGGTTGATTTGGGTCGACGGTCTGGGCGAACCGGCTGAAGAGACGCCTGCCTACGTGCGCGGCGTACCGACCATGCAACCATCCGGCAATCTGCCCCCAGTCGCGGTGACAGCCACACCTGCGCCCGAGGCAACGCCCACCTCGCTGCCATCGGCAACACCGACCGCAACCATCACCGAAGACAATTTGCCCGAACCCACCGTCGATCCCTTCGACGTGACCCAGGACGAGTAACCTCGCCCTTCAAGGACGCCTGCATGAAGATTCCCTGGCAACGCACCAATTCACCCAACGTCGCAGCCACACCAGCGCAGCCGCGTATGACGCGACGTTCTTTTCTCACCATTACCGCCGTGGCGGGCGGTCTTTTGGCAGCCGGTCAGGCCGTGAACCTCACCCGCCCGCGCCGACAGATCAACGTGCGCGAGCAGCGGTTGCTCATGGGGACCACCATTCACCTGGCAGTGGTTGCGCCCAGTGAATCGGACGGCAGAGCCGCCATCGAGGCCACCTTTGCCGCCATGCAGCGGCTCATCGCCCTTTTTGACTACCGCCGCCCCGACAGCACCTTGTCCATGCTAAACCGCGACGGTATTGTGTACGATGCACCCACTGAATTCACGGCGCTGCTGGCGCTGGCGCAGACAATCGGCGCGCAGAGTGCAGGCGCTTTCGACGTCACCGTGCAGCCGCTCCTCGATGCTCGCCGCCGTGGAGAAGCCGATCTTGCGCCTCTCCTCACCCTGGTCGACTACCGTCGCCTGCACGTAGACAGTCGCAGCATCTATCTCGAAACATCGGGCATGGCCGTCACCCTGGATGGGCTGGCGAAGGGGCGCGTCATCGACGAAGCGGTGGCGTCGTTACGCAGCCTGGGGTATGATCACGTCCTAGTCGAAGCGGGCGGCGATCTGGCCGGGCGAGGATCGCGCATAGACGCACAACCCTGGCGCGTCGGGCTGGCCCATCCACGCAACAGCAGCGCGTTGCTGACCACGGTCAATCTCGTAGATGCCGCCCTGGCCACGTCGGGCGACTACATGAATTATCTGGCACAGGATTTCAGCGCCCACCACATTGTAGACCCACGCACCGGCATTTCGCCGTCTGATCTGGCTGCTGTCACGGTTTTGGCACCGACAGCCACCGAAGCCGATGCCCTGAGCACCGCTTTGATGGTCCTCGGTGTTGAGCGGGGCAAGGCATTGCTGGCGCAACATCCCGATACGGCAGCGCTTTTTGTGACCAAGTCGATGGAAGAGATACAGACAGAGGGGTTTTCGGCGTAGTGCGTGGTGTGTAGTGCGTAGTGCGTAGTGCGTGAACGAGTGTTGCATGAGATCTCGCACGTCGTCCATCGTCCATCGTCCATCGTCCATCGTCCATCGTTCACCAACGGAGCTTCAACGATGACTACAAATCAATTACCTACTGTTGCAGAAAGTGTCCGTGATCGGCTTGCCCAACTTGAAGAGAGCACCGAAGCGATGCGCAGTCACGCCGCGGAGGAGCCACGCGCCCAGATCGACGCGTTGATTGTCTTGGGGCAGGCGTATCTGGAAACGGGCAACACGCCTAAGGCATTAACACAGTTTGAAGATGCGCTTGAAATCGCCCAAACGAATGAAGATAGATCTGTCCAAGCGCGGTTGTGGGGCTTCAAGGGGATGTGTCTGTTGCGTCTGGGCAATACCAATTTCGCCCAGCGCGCCCTGTTCCGCGCCCTAAATCTCGCCCAAGAGACGGAGCAGACGGCGCTGATCATCGACACGCTGACCCGCATCGGCGATCTTCACGCCAATACCGGCCAGCAAACCAAGGCCATCGCGCGGTTGGAACAGGCTTTCGGTATCGCCACGCAAGCCGGTGAACACACGCGCCAGATGTTGGTGGCCGCCCAGTTGGGTGAAATCTTTTTTGCAATGGATGCCACCGACAAGGCGCTGGAATATTTCGCCGCAGCCCTACAGACGGCGCAAGCAGTGGGCAATCCTCGCGCCGCGGCGGCCTTTCAGGTGAGCATCGGCAATGTGCTCCTCAGTGTAGACGAGACAGAATCCGCCTCCGAGCAATTCGAGACAGCGCTGGAAATTGCCGAAACCCACGAAGAGACAGTCACACAGATGCGGGCGTTGAACGGCCTCCTGCGCACCCAAATTGCGGCGGAAAAGGTGTCGATGGCCGTCCTTTATGCCGACCGCTTGGCGCAGTTGGCGCGCGAAAACGAAGACACCCAGACCGAGATTACGAATTTGAACCTGCTCACAGCCTTCCTCTTGCAACAGGGGCAGATGAAAAAGGCGATCCTCTACCTCAAACGGGGACTCGAAATCGCGCGTGCCCAAGAGGATTGGTCCTGGCAGTTGAGTATGCTCACCAACCTTGGCTTTGCCCAACACCGGATCGAAGCCCTCGCCCCGGCTCTGGATGCCTACACCGAAGCGCGGCGCTGGGCCGAACAGCTTCAGGATCAGCCCGCCGTCGCCCAACTGCAAGGACGTGTGGGTGCTGTCCTCGCCGACATGGGCGACACCGAAGCCGGCATCGACGCCGTGCAGCGGGCGCTGTCACTTGCCGGCGAACTCGAAGATCAAGCATTGATCGGCGAACAGCAGATCCTCTTGGCCTTCCTCTACCACGATTTGAGTGATCGCGAACAGGCGGTGGATTACTGCCGACAGGCTGCGGCTACTTTCGCTGCGACGGGCGATGCAGTCTTTGCGGCACAGGCGGAGGCGTTGATGGAGGAACTTGGGGCGTAGTGCGTGTACCAGTAGAGGCTGTTGGTGCTGAATTGGGAATACGAATGGAAAGTGGACGCCTTCTGGGCGTCCGCTTGTTTATGGATCCTCGTTTGTAACTATTCAGGTGCGACGCACTGGCCCAAACGTTGCCGCATACAGGTCGCTCTCCTGGCCAGTGCGTCGCACCTGAATAGTTACCCTCGTTTTTTGATTCTTGGCACAAGGCAAACCTGCCGGGTTTTCTGTAACCTGGCAGGTTTCGTGCGATTCACGCTGCCTGTTCGGAGTCGACATAGGTGGGGACACCCTCTTCGGCGAAGATGCGATCGATTTCGGCGCGGTCGGCGGCGCTGAGTCGCCAGTCGGCGGCGGCGACGTTCTCTTGCAGTTCACGCTCGTTGCGCATGCCTACCAGCCCCACCGTCACCGCGCGGTGGCCGAGCACCCAGGCAATGCCCAGTTGCGCCACGGTTTTGCCGTAGCCGGACGCCATCTCCTTGAGCCGATCCACCACACGCACAGCTTTCACGAAGTTCTCACGCTGGAAGAGGGGTAGACCAAAAGCATTGCCCTTGCTGCGCCAATCCCAATCGACGAAGGTGGTTTCAGACGTAAACGCGCCGGTCATCAGGCCGAAGCCGAGGGTGCCGTAGGCCATGAAACCGATGCCGTGTTCCTGGCAGTAGGGCAACACGGCGGCTTCCATACGCCTGTCAAAAAGATGATAGCCCACCTGGTTGGTGGTGAGATGACCGTGCTGCTCGCACGTCTCCATCATGGGCACACTGTAGTTAGAAACGCCGTAGTGGCGGATCTTGCCCGCTTCTTTCAGCTTTTCCAGTGCGCCGATCGTGTCGGCGTGGGGCGTCTTATGATCGGGCCAGTGGATGAGGAGCAGATCGATGTAGTCGGTGTTGAGGCGACGCAGACAACCTTCTGTGCGGGCAGTGATGTGGGCCGCTTCGGCCAGTCGCCCGGCGATAGCGGCCCCAGCGCGCAAGGACGGATCATCGTGGAAGATGTAGCCGACTTTGGTGACGACAACCACATCCTTGCGGCGAAGACCGAGTCCTTTCGCCAGAAACTCTTCTGAGGTGTAGGGGCCGTAGACTTCGGCAGTGTCGAAGAGCGTAATGCCGTGGTCAATGGCTATGTGCACGGCGCGCACGGCTTCGCTGAGGTCAATGTCGCCGTACTGGCTGGCGCCCATTTCCCAGGTGCCGAAGCCCAGGGCGGATGCGGTGAGGTCGGAATTGCCGAAACGTCGCTGTTCCATGTGCAGAACCTCTCGTAACGAAATGTGGGGTTGTTGGTAGGGTGACACTACCAATTCTACGTCCACTGCGGAGGAGTGTCAACGGACACGAGAATGGGGTGTAATTCAGCGAGTTCATGCAGTTGGTTGAGTATTCGCCGCAGCGCCCAGTGGCAAGAGGCGAAAAGATATAGTCTGTATGGGGTTTCCCCTACCGCCAGACACAGAGAATCCCTAGTAGCAATCCTCTTGACGCTTATGTACTCTGGTAGATAGACATTGAATGACTTTATGTCTGCCAACTGATGTACATCAACGAAGGGAGAGATACATGCTCGACATTATCCTATGGATTGTACTAGGTGCTGTTGCAGGATGGATCGCCAGTATCATCATGGGGCGTAATGCGTCCATGGGGCTTTTGGCCAACATTGTCGTCGGCATCCTGGGTGCCGTCATTGGTGGTTTTGTCATGAATTTCTTTGGCGCCTCCGGTGCAAGTGGCTTTAACCTGTATAGCCTGATTGTGGCGATTCTCGGCGCAGTCATTCTGCTGTTCATCGTAGGGCTCTTTACGAGGCGATCACGCGTATAGGTTGTGATTGTACCTTGTATCCAGGTGAGCATTTTACGTTCATTTGAATTTACGTTCATTTGAATTCACGTTCATGTGGACAGTTCAAAGTGAAAAGAGATTACGGGAAACCCGCCGGTCACCGGCGGGTTTTCTGTCGTTCGGATGCATTTCGGGTACCGCGGCAACAGTGCCTGGCACTGTCTGTCGCTCCGAACCGGAGTCAAGCGGCATAAGTTATGATAAACACCATCCCCCGTTTCTTTCGCTGATCCAATCCCCGCTCTTGTGCTAAAATGCAGCAGTTCAATCCACACGTTGACGTTCTTCTTCCGTCCATCGTCTTCCGTCTTCCACCACAGGACACACCATGAACGATCACTTACACGAAGCCACCATCGCCGGCCTACAAGCTGCCATGCAGCGCGGGGAGATGACGTCGCAGCAGATTACGCGCGACTACATCGCTGCCATCCATGCCATCGACTGGGCCGGGCCGGAACTCCATTCCGTTATCGAGATTAACCCCGACGCCGACGCCATCGCCGCCGAAATGGACAGTGAACGGGCTGCCGGTCAGGTGCGCGGGCCGCTGCACGGCATCCCCATTCTGCTCAAAGACAACATCGACACCGACGACAAACAGCAGACAACTGCCGGTTCGCTGGCACTGCTCGGCTCGCGCCCCGCCCAAGACGCCACCGTGGCGACCCGTTTGCGTGAAGCAGGTGCTGTCATTCTGGGCAAGGCCAACTTGAGCGAATGGGCCAACTTCCGCTCCACCAAATCCAGCAGTGGCTGGAGCGCCCGCGGTGGACAGTGTCGCAACCCTTACGTGCTTACCCACAGCCCCTGCGGCTCCAGCTCCGGCTCAGGGACATCCATTGCCGCCAACCTGGCCGTGGCCGCACTGGGGACGGAAACCAACGGCTCGATTGTCTGCCCGTCTGGGCGCTGCGGCATTGTGGGCCTCAAACCCACCGTGGGGCTGACCAGCCGCGCCGGTGTCGTCCCCATTTCACACAGCCAGGACACTGTCGGCCCGATGACGCGCACCGTGGCCGACGCCGCCATCATCCTCGGCGCGTTGGTGGGCGTCGATCCACGTGACCTGGCGACGGCGGAGAGCGAAGGCAAGTTTGTCTCCGATTACACGGCCTACCTCGATCCCAACGGGCTGGCAGGCGCTCGCATTGGCGTGGCGCGCAACGGGTTCTTCGGTGTCAATGCCGAAACCGACGCCCTCATGGAGCAGATCATCGCAGTGATGCGCAACGCCGGTGCCGTCATCGTTGACCCTGCCGACGTGCCCTACGCCGGCACCAACGAAGCCAGCGACACGGAGTACGAAGTGCTGCTCTACGAGTTCCAGGCCGACATGGCCGACTACCTGTCCACCCGCATCCCCGTGGACACGTCAACGCCGCAGCCGGCCACATTGGCCGATCTCATCGTCTTCAACAACGCCAACGCCGACAAAGAACAGCCCCACTTCGGCCAGGAGATCTTCGAAATGGCCGCCGCCAAAGGGCCACTCACCGATCCGGCCTATCTCGACGCCATCGCCAAGAGCCGCCGCATGTCGCGCCAAGAAGGCATCGACGCCGTGATGGATGAGTATCAACTGGACGCGCTCGTCGCGCCCACCGGCGGCCCTGCCTGGGCCGTCAACTACGAAACCGGCGACAAATTCACCGGCGGCAGTTCCCGTCCTGCCGCCATGGCCGGTTACCCGCTGCTCACCGTGCCCGCCGGCTTCGTCGGTCCACTGCCTGTGGGGATTACCTTCATGGGCCGCGCCTACAGCGAAGCCACCCTGATCCGGCTCGGCTATGCGCTGGAACAGTTGATCCAGGCGCGCCGCGCACCCGAACTATGAAGAATTTTCGATTGACGATTGACGATTGTCGTGTCAAGGAAGCGATTGGGCGGCTTGTAAATTGCAGCGGCGTAGTTCACCTTCGTTGTCGAAACGAGCTGCCCACAGCACAATCACATCCTCAACACGACAATCGTCAATCGAAAATCGTAAATAGAAAGGCCGTTCTTTGCCCATCAAGACCTTCGACGATGTGCAGGCGTTGAGCGAATGGTACGACAATCTTGTATTTCGTTCGATTACTGACGACACTTTATTTATACAGGACAATCGCGAACACCGCTGGTATCGCTATCGGTGGACGCGCGGCAAGCGCGAGGTGAAATTTGTTGAGGTGTACGAGGGTGTCCTGCCGTTGGTGACACAGGTCTATCCCTGAATTGGTGACTGGGGCAGTCGTAGCTGCGGTTACCAACCGCAGAACTTCCGATACGAGATCACGTTCCCACAGTGGGTGAGTGGACTCGTCAAGGAGGCTCGTCACGCTGGTAGCGTGACCTACGACGTGAGTGAACCGTCTCGTTTGTCGTAACTGCCGACTGATGCTGAGAAGCTGCTTCAGTCGGTTTCCCGTGTCAGCGTGGTGCGGAACAAGTTCTTCTTTTTCTCTACCCTGGAGGATTGCCATGCAACCGTACTGGTTAGGACGTTGTTCTGTTCTGTTGGTGTTGCTCTTTTGCGCGTTGATCAGCCTGGGCGCTGCACAGGGATCGACCGTCTCCGCCGCCGAGGACGCAGAAATAGGTGAGTTCGTGGCTTTCTGCGACTTCAGCCACCGCGCACAGGACGATCCCATTGTGCTGCCAGGCTTGCCTGGGGGATCGCACAACCATGACTTTTTCGGCAGTGTCGTCACCAATGCAGCCACGCAGTTGACCGATCTGCTCAACAGCGACACCACCTGCGATCCCATCGGCGACCGCTCCGCTTACTGGGTGCCCACGCTCTACGACGGCAGCGGCAATCCGGTCGCTTTTGAGAACGGCACCTTCTACTACCTCGTCCATGTGGACAACCACGCCGATGTGCAATCCTATCCACTCGGGCTGAAGGTCATCGCCGGCAACGCCGCTGCCACCCGTCCTGGCGAGGCAGAGCACATCAAGTGGAGTTGCCTGGGATCGGGGGTGAGCAGCACCGGCAACATTGTGGAATGCCCGGCAGGTTCGCGCCTGGAACTGCTCCTCAACTTCCCCGACTGCTGGGACGGTGTCAACCTCGACAGTGCCGACCACAAGAGCCACATGGCCTACAGCGCCGCCGGCGCTTGCCCAAGCAGCCATCCTGTGGTGGTGCCTGCACTCCAGTTCAAACTACGCTACGCCACCCGCGGCGGCGAAAACTTCACCCTCTCTTCCGGTCCTGGTTACACGGCCCACGGCGACTTTTTCAATGCCTGGGAACCCGCTGTCCTGGAAAACCGCCTCGAATGCCTGCGCACCCTGACCAAGTGTGGGCCGGAAGGGTACCCGGAAGAGGTAACGGTGAGTGAACAGCTTTTCCTGCCCATGTTGACGCGGTAAAACAGGGGATTAGGGGACTAAGCGATTAGGAGATTTCAGATCATGTACACGATCTGAAATCTCCTAATCTCCTAATCTCCTAATCGCTTCCCCCAATCACCAATCACCAATCCCCAATCACCACCCTGGAGTCGCCATGTCAAACCAAGAACTCTGTTTCCTCTCTGCCGTGGAAATGGCGGGGAAGATCCGCAACGGGGACGTCTCGTGCGTCGAAGTGATGGAGGCACATCTGGCCCAAATCGAGCGGATCAACCCGCAAGTCAACGCCGTGGTGACGCTCCACGCCGAACGCGCCCTGGACGGTGCACGCGCCGCCGATGCTGCCCGGCGCCGCGGCGATGACGTCGGTCCGCTACACGGGCTGCCCATCGCCCACAAAGACACCATCGAGACGAAGGGCATCCGCACCACCTGGGGATCGCCCATCTTCCGCGATCATGTCCCGGCGCGCAGCGCCCTGATTGTGGATCGACTACACGCTGCGGGCGCGATCCCCATGGGCAAGACGAATGTCCCCGAGTTTGGGGCAGGTTCGCAGACCTTCAACAGCGTCTTCGGGGCGACGCGCAACCCCCACGACTTGACGAAGACGTGTGGCGGCAGCAGCGGCGGGGCGGCGGTGGCGTTGGCCTGCGGCATGCAGCCTATCGCCGACGGCAGCGACATGGGCGGATCGCTGCGCAACCCGGCCAACTTCTGCAACGTGGTCGGCTTTCGTCCTTCGCCAGGACGGGTGCCCGTGTGGCCCAGCCAGACGGCGTGGGCCACCTTTGCCCTGCAAGGACCGCTGGCGCGTACCGTCGAGGACGTGGCGCTGCTCATGCAGGTGATGGCTGGGCCCGATCCCCGCTCGCCGATTGCGTTGCCCGAGCCGGGCAGCCGCTTCGCCGATCCGTTGCAGCGAGATTTCCGCGGCGTGCGCATCGCCTGGACGCCGGATCTGGGCGAGCTGCCGGTGGATCCGCGTGTGGCTGACGTCATCCGCGGCAAGTTGCCGGTTTTCGAGGATTTGGGCTGTACTGTAGATGCCACGTCCCCAGACTTCAGCGGTGCAGACGAGATTTTCAAAGTCTGGCGCGCATGGACCTTCCACCTGGCCTACGGCAAGCTGTTAGAGGCGAGCCGCGACCAGATCAAAGAGACGGTGATCTGGAACATCGAAGCAGGCGCGGCGTTGACGGGTCCTCAGATCGGGCGGGCGGAGGCGAAACGCAGTGAACTCTACCAGCGTATGCGTGTCTTCATGGAAGAGTACGAATTTCTGATCCTGCCTGTAAACCAGGTGCCGCCTTTCTCAGTGGATCAGGAATTCGTGAGCGAGATCAACACCGCCAACGGCCTGGTGCCCATGGAGACCTACATCGACTGGATGAAATCTTGCTACTACATCACCGTCACCGGCCACCCGGCGATTTCGGTGCCCTGCGGCTTCACCGAGGACGGCCTGCCCGTAGGCGTGCAGATCGTGGGCCGTCATCAGGACGATTTCGGCGTGCTGCAACTGGCGTATGCGCTTCAGCAGGGGAACCCCTCCCTAACCCTCCCCGCAGCCGCTGAGGACAGCGGGCGGAGAGGGGACTGTTGATTTGTAGAGATTGTGATGCTGTATTGGGGGCATGGCCATACGGCATCACTTCGTCATCGTGACAACGGCTCCCTCTCCGCCTCACTGGCTCAACAAATTGTCAAACTGAACCATCGCGGGGAGGGTTAGGCAGGGGTTCCGCTTCGCATGCTCTCGGGCAGCGGCAATTGAATGGAAATTGAGGGATATAATGGACAGATTGACAACATCCAGCACGGCTGGACAGGTGAAGATTACGGCGATCAAGGCGATGGAGTTGGCTGATCACCGCACATTGATCAAGATCGAGACGGACGCCGGCGTTGACGGCTACGGCGAGTGTCACGGCAGCGGATCGTACGCCCGCGCCGCCATCGCTGCGTTGGAAGGGCCGCGGCTGCCCCATTTGGGGCTGATCGGCAAGGACCCGTTGGCGATTGAGGTGCATTTTCACAATATGTTCTACGCCTACCCGCAACGTGGACGAGTGACACGTGTGCTCAGTGGCATCGACATCGCGCTGTGGGATCTGGCGGGTAAGTTGCTGGGGCAGCCGGTATCAAAGCTGTTGGGCGGCAACTTCCGCGACGAGATTAAGCTCTACTCACACTGTGGCGGCGGTGACATGCTGGACAAAGCCGCCTGGCGCGACCGCGTGGACAAACTCACCGGCGACGGGCGCGGTTTCACCGCCTTCAAAGTAGACATTCACCACATCCTCGGCGTGCCGATGCAGCAGTATCAGCCCAGCATCAGCCCCGCAGATGCCCGCAACGTGCACCGATCCTACACGCTGGCGCGCGAAGCCTTCGGCGACGACATCGACATCATCGTCCACTGCCATAATGAATTGGACGTGCCCAGCGCCATCCGCGTGGCGGCGGCGGTGGAACACATCGAACCGCTCTACTACGAAGATCCGCTGGCCCCAGCCTACTCAGAATCGTGGCTTGCGCTGCGGCGCTCCACGCGGCTACCGCTCTTCACCGGCGAAAACCTCGAACTGGCCGAAGACGCTCTGCCCTTCCTGCAAAATCAGGCCGTCGATGCCCTCCAGCCCGACTTGATCAACAGCGGCGGCATCACCGGCGTCAAAAAGATGGCTGATCTGGCGGCGCTCTACCGCATCCCCATCTGCCTGCACAACGTGAGCGGCTTGATCCTCAACATGGCATCGCAGCAGTTTTCTGCCGCGCTCTTCAACTGTCCACTCATGGAATGTTCCGCCCGCGCCGATCAATACCAGTGGGCCACCCAGAACCCCATCGTGATTAAAGATGGCAAGATGAAGGTGTCCACTGCGCCGGGGCTAGGACTCGACCTCGACCACGACTACCTGAAAGCGCATCGCGCCGAAGGAGAACTGTGGTGGGGAGGGTAGGAGAGAAGGCAAAAGTCAAAAGGCAAAGTGCAAAAGGCAAAAGTGTCTCGTAGACATTCGTCCCTCGCCATTCAATGGCATTAAGTTAAGCGCGGAGAGAGCATCCTCAGATGCGGCTCTACAGGTGTAGACTCGCATCTGAGGATGCTCTCTCCGCAGCGTAACAAGTAGCCGAATCCCTTAACTTAATGACATTGACTCGCAATCCGCAATTCGCAATCCGCAACACGAGGTTCTATGTCATTCGCAATTCGTTCCTATCACCCAACCGACATTGGCGCGCTGTACGACGTCTGTTTGAAGACGGGCGACAGTGGCGAGGACGCAACCCATCTCTACCAGGATCGGGAATTGTTGGGCCACATGTACGTGGCGCCCTACCTGGCCTACGAACCGGATCTCGCCTTCACGCTGACCCACAACGACGTGCCTGTGGGCTACGTGCTGGGGACACGCGACAGCGTCGCCTTTGCCGACCGCTGCGAACGGGATTGGTATCCTGTGCTACGGGCGCGCTATCCGCTCCCCGCCGTCGAAGACAAATCACGTGACGCCGGCATGATCCGCTCCTTCCACGAAACGTCGACGGCGCATCCTGAATTGGCGGACTTCCCCGCGCACCTACACATTGATCTGCTCCCCATCGGCCAGGGACAGGGCAACGGTCGTCGCATGATCGAAACCTTCCTGGCGCGGCTGCGCGAGCTAAACGTCTCCGCCGTACACCTGGGCGTAGCCAAACACAACCAGCGCGCCATCCACTTCTACGAGAAGATCGGCTTCGAAAAAGTGGTCAACTACGATCACTGGGGGTGGATTGGGTATGGGCTGAAGCTGTAACGTAATGCGTGATTCGTGATACATGGGTAAAGTGTGTTGGCTTTTTGGGTTGGAACGATCTTGATATAGATAGTGCGTAGTCCGTATTCCGTTAACGGACTACGCACTATGCTTGACGAATATTCCTTCCAATGAAGAAGCAATTTCCTCTACCCACGCATCACGCATTACTCATATCCCGAATCACCTTCGCAAACTGCCTCGAAAGTGGAATCTCAGTCCCCGCGGCGTCGTCCATGCGCAGGACGTACGCGCCCGAAAACCAGGGGACGATCTCGACGACGTGGTTGAGGTTGGCCAGGTAGGTCTTGTGGACACGTACAATTTGGTGGGCGGCGAGGCGCTCTTCCAACTCTTTGAGCGTGGCGCGCAACGACAGCCGCTCGCCTTGGGCGGTCTGTAGGTAAGTCTTTTTGTTGTCGGCTTCCACCCACAGAATATCGGCGTAGGCCACGAGGATGGCGGTTTCGTTCTCGCGCTCGGCCCACACTTTGTCCAGGCGTGGGGCGTCAGCGGGGAGGGACTTTTGCAGGTAGCTGCGCACCGATTCCTGCTGTTGACGGCGCAGATCACGTCCTTTGAGGGCGGCGCGGATGCGGATCATGGTCTGTGCCAGGCGCTGCTCGGCCACCGGTTTTACCACGTAGTCCAACGCGGCCAACTCGAAGGCGCGCACGGCGTGGACATCGAACGCCGTGGCGAAGACGATAAGCGGCGGATCGGGTTCGTCGAGCAGGGCAGCGGCCACGGCCAGGCCGCTCATGCCGGGCATGGCAATGTCCAAAAAGACAACGTCGGGGCGGTGGCGGGCGACATGGGCCAGCGCTTCTTCGCCGTTGCGGGCTTCGTCTACATCGGCGCTCGCCTCGATCTGCCCCAACATAAAGCTCAACTCCCCGCGGGCAGGCCGTTCGTCGTCCACGATTAGGATCTTCATGTCGTATCCTCACCTTTGCGCCAATTCAGAGAAACTGTGATCCTTCGTGTGCCTTCGTGGATCATCTTATTTCTGCCCTGTCTTCACCGGTATCTTGACAATGGCGCGTGTCCCTTTGCCGGGTTTGGACGTGAGGATCAGCGCGTAGGCCGGGCCATACAGGCGTCGCAGGCGGCTGTCCACGTTGCGCAACCCAATCGCAGGACGGCTGCGCGCCTCCTCCGCGGGGACGTCGGGGACGTCGGGGACGTCGGGGGGCGTGCTGCCGGAAAGGGGCGGCGGCTCGAAGCCGACGCCGTTGTCGTCCACTTGTAGGAGCAGATCGTCGCCCACCTGGTTGATCACAATGTGCAGCGCGCCGCCTTCGGTGCGTGGGCTGATGCCGTGGATCACGGCATTTTCCACCAGGGGTTGCAGGATCAATGTGGGCACAAGCAAATCAAGCTGTTCTTCGGCCAGGTTTGTCCACACAATCTGGAGCCGTTCTTCGAGCCGCGCTTTTTCCAGGGCGAGGTAGGCGTCCACATGGCTGATTTCTTCGCGTAGTGGGACGAATTCCCCGGCACTAAGCGAACGCTGGAAGATCTCGGAGAGCTTGGTCAGCAGATCGCGTGCCGTTTCGGGTTCGGTGCGGATGAAGTAGCGGATGGTGTTAAGCGAGTTGAAAAAGAAATGTGGGTTGATTTGGGCGTGTAGGGCGCGTAGTTCGGCCTGGGCCAACGCCAGTTGTGTTTGCGCCAGATCGCGTTCGGTTTGGGCCAGGGTCAGGCCGGCGGCTTCGGCGTGGCGGCGCGCTTCTTCTCCTTGTACGTCTCGGGCCATCAACGCCACCGTCACCAGCGCCAGCCCTGCCATCAGGGCGCTGGGCAGGAAGCGATCCGAGTAGTAGCCCAGGTCGTCGTAGCCCACGGCCACGCTGAGGCCGATCCCCAGGTGAAGGAGCAGGGCGATGATCAGGGCAATGCCGGGGTTGAAACGTCGCTTGCGCGGCAGCCCGTCAAAGATGTGACCGGCCACAAAGCCGAGCCAGGGTGCCACCATCACCGACAGATTTTCGAGGATGGCATAGCCCAGGTATTCGGCCAGCGAGAATGTTTCGACCCACTCCCAGGTGAGGTATTCCTGGGTGCCAATGCCGAACATGGCCACCACGCCGGTAATCAGCCCAATGCGCCAGCCGCCCAACATCCCCGCCGCAAGGACGACGAAATAGCCGAGCATGGTGCTGTCTTGCATCATGCTGTCGATGCTGTGCTGGTAGAAGATGGCGATCCCCTGCAACAGCGCCAGCACGAGCAACAGCCAGGGCGCGTCCTGTGCGTCCACAGTACCGCGGCTGGTGATCGACGTCACTGCGCGGCGGAAGAGGGCGGTGCGGCTGAAAACAAGCAAGATCACCACCGGCAGCGCCAGTTCCAACGCCGAGACGCCCAACCAGTAGGGGTTGAAGCTGAGGCTGTCAAGCCCGGTGAAGGGCGGATCCCAGTCCACGCGTGAGGAACGGATCGACCACGTCCACAGCGCCAGCAACGCCGTCGCCCCGGTGATCGCCAACACGCGGCGTACCCAACCGGCTTGAAGCAGGGTGGGGAAGGTGGCGCGAGGTTGGGCTGTTGCGTGTGCTGGTGTTCTCATCGTCTGCTTTCTGGGTTGGGGATTGGTGATTGGGGCAGAAGTTGTATTGACAAGGGATGATGAGATGATGATTCTCGACACCCCGTCATCTCATCATCACGCTCTGCCCAAGTCACCAGTCACCAATCCCTAATCACGAACACTTAATTCCCCACTTCAATCACTTCCCATGTTTCAATGTTGACAAAGGCGGCGAAGAGCGAACGATTTTCGGCGGCGAATTCCACCGTCCAGAGGACGTCGCTCTGTTTTTCGGCGTAGGTCGCCCAATTATCTACGCCCTCGATGGCAACGTCAATGCCGGGGGCTTCCCACGCCAGCGAGATGGCGCGGTTGCGCTGCTCCTCGAGCGCTTCGGCTTCGTCGAATCCATAGGGATCGTAGACCGAATCCACGTAGATGTTGTCTGCGTCGACATGCATGGCAACGATGAAGGCATCCAATCCCCGTTCGTAGTAGGCTTCCCACACCTGATCCCAGCGGTTGAAGTAGATGCCCTCGTACCAGAAATCAGGATTGGGGGCCAGGCGTGCCTGCACTTCTGGATCGTCGTCGAGGAAGGGCTTGACGCGTGCCAGCCCCACCTGGAATTCCTCGGGCGTGAGGTCGCGCGGCGCATAGTAGTTGAGGACAACGTTCTGGTCCAGGTCCACGCGACCGTTGCCCAGCCACTCCTGGGCGGCATCGCTCCAGAAATCCACCCCGTAGATCGTCCCTTCGTCGTTTTCGGCCCAGGCGTTGCCTGTCCAATCCGGGTAGTTGGCCAGGTGGAGCGCCATGTTGGGTGCGGCAGCCACCAGGGCGATGGCCCGTTCCTCGGGCGTTTCAGTGGGCTTGTCGGTGGCGTTTTTCCCCGCGGCCACCACCCCAGGCAAAAAGACCGACGTCCCCTCCTGCGCCCACGCCGCCACCGACGTGCTCAAGAGGACAGTCACAGACAATATCGCCATGATCATGCGTCTCATATCAGGATCCCTTCTTAGATTGAATGAACAAGATCGAGCGCGGTGACGCTGTGATTGGGGAAAATCTGATCCAGCGCCGGGTTGCCCAACCGCCTGCTGACCACAGCGGCGAGGACGTCGCGGTAGTCGGTGGTGATGGCCAGATCGCCGTCGTTCAACGCGGCGGGGGCGAGGGTGGGCCAGTCGGTGTAGACCTGCCCGCCCTTCATGCCGCCGCCCATGAGGAACATGACGTTGCCGTGTCCATGATCGGTGCCGCGGCTGGCGTTTTCTTGTAGCCGTCGGCCAAACTCGCTCATGGTGACAACGCTGATGTGGGCCATGTGCTCACCCATGTCGGCGTAGAAGGCGCTCATCCCGGCAGCCAATTCGCCGAGCAAGGCGTTAAATTCGCCGTCGGTCGTGCCCTGGTTTTCGTGGGTGTCCCAGCCGCCCAGGTCCACACAGGCCACTTCGAGGCCAACGTCCGCCTTGATCAACTGTGCCACCTGGCGCAACCCCAGGCCGAATTCAGTTTCGGGATAGACGGCGTTGTTCTCGGGTCGATAGCCCACCGCGTCCATCTTGCTCAGCATGTCCAGCGTCTCAAAGACGAGACCGGCCTGCGTGTCCAGGGCGTCGGTGGGTGCATCGACGGTGTAGAGCATGGCCAGCGTCTGTTGCAGGCGACGGAGTTCGTCTTGGCGGCCTTTGAAGTGGAAGTCTGCAATCGAGCGAATCGAGAGCGGCGACACTGGCCCGCGCAGCGCCGCGGGCACCATTGCACCCATGCCCACCGCGCGGAAAGGCGAGTTGTTCTGCCACGCCGCGCTCTGTAAGTGACGGCCAATCCAGCCCGTGCTCAGTGTTTTGTCGCCGGGGACGCCCGCTTCCATGAACTGCATGGCATCGAAGTGGGATCGGCTGGGATCGATAGAGCCGGTGGCGTGGACAAAGAGCAGATCGCCGGCGTCAAATGGATCCCTGAGCGCGGCCATCGTGGGATGCAGGCCGAACTGCCCATCCAGATCGAGGACACCGCCGGCCCGTCCTGGCTCGGCAAGGGCCTGGCTGGGCCGGGCGTCGTAGTAATTGCCCCCCTCGCTGTAGGGGACAATCACGCTCAGCCCGTCTATGCCGCCGCGCAGGAAGATGTTCACCAGCACGTCCCCTGGCGCGGCGGATTGGCTCTGCTCTACATCGCGAAAAGCCAGCCGGGGCATCCACGCCGGGAAGAGCGACTTGCTCGCCCCCAGCACCCCCACCGATCCCATCGCGCCGAGGAAATCACGTCGATTGAGTGTAGCGATTTTGGTCATGGTGTTCTCCTTTTGGAGAGGGAATTGGTGACTGGTGATTGGGGGCGAGAGGAGATGATGGGATGATGCGATGATGGGGGCGTCAAGAATCATCATCCCGTCATCCCATCATCTCTCGTCAACACAACTTCTGTCCCAATCACCAATCATCAGTCACCAATCTCCTATCTCCACTGAAAATAGGGCGACGCCAGCATGATCCCGTAGAGGCTGGCCAGCTTTTTGCCGATGGTGATGGACGAAATGGGTGTGTGGGCTGTGAAATCGTCGCCAATGTAGCGGACGAATTGGTCATGCGCAGCGCCGGTGAGCGGTGCGCCGAAGACCTGGGCCGCTACGGCGTCGACGAGATCGCCTGCGGTTTGCGGGTTACCGATGCGTTCGCGCAGGTTGGCGAGCAGGGCGTAGCCGCTGTTGCCGGCGTCGCTGTAGGCGCTGTGGGTGAGCAGCATGGCCACATTCCAGCGCGCCAGCATGCCGCTGGTGTTGATCCAGGCCCCGGCCACGTCGGGGTAACCGTTGGGTGGCGACCAGCCATAAGGCGGCTGTCCTAAATCAGAGAGGATCTCTTCCAGCCGCCACCAGCGTAGCACCCGGGTGCCGGTGGCCCGTAGCGCGCCCACAAAAAAATCAAGTGGGCGACGCAACTTCTGTCCTGTCGCGGCCTTGAACTCGTTGGATTGGAAGAGCACGCGCAACACCGGCACGATTTCGCCGTCGGTCTGTTGCCACATTTCGGCCATGCGGTCGATCAAGCCGGCCGGTGGTCTGTCGCCGACGAAGCGGACACAGAGCTTACGGCAGATGAAGCGCGCCGTCGCCGGGTGATGGGTGAGGATGTGCAGCACGTGAAGCCCATCTTCGAGGCCACGACCGGCAGGCAGGTTGTGGCCAAGGACGGTTTTCGGATCGGTGTCATGTTCGGCGGAATTGAAGTAGAAACCGTCACGGGTGCGTGGGTGAACCGTCCACCCGGTGAAGGCGCGGGCGACTTCTCTGACGTCGGTTTCGGTGTAGCCGCCGTCCACGCCCAGTGTGTGCAGTTCGAGCAGTTCGCGGGCGTAGTTCTCGTTGGGGTGCGCCGCCACGTTAACGAAGTTGTCGAGGTAGTAGAGCATCGCGGGGGACTTGGCCGTGGCGAAAAGCATGTCGCGGTAGCGGCCAAAGGCATGTTTGCGGATCACCTCGCGTTGGAAGAGCACCAGATCCGGCGTGTAGGCATCGGCGGAGATGTTGAAGTGATCGGCCCAGAATTCCACCACACGCTCAAAGAGTTGACGGCGGCTGTGTACCGTCCGCGCCAGGAAGCCGTCGATGAGCGCCTTGCGACAACGTCCTTCGTTGTCGTGCATGCGGTAGAGTTCGGCGCGCGACAGCCCCAAAATGGCGACTTTGGCGGCAGCCGCATCCGCGGCAGCGTCGTCCAAACTCTGTGGCGCAAGCTGTTCTTCGAGGAAGGCGTTGTAGCCGATGGCCTGGGCATGGGCGACTTCTGCGGGCCGCGGCCCCCAGGTGATGCGGTTGAGCAGGTGGACGATCTCGGCATCGGCGGCAAACGTAGGCTGGATCGAGCGATCCTGGTGTGGCCGATCCAGGCGCGGCGTCTCCTCGGTGGGTGAGCGCCAGGTCAATAGCGACCGTCGCGAAAGTATGTGCATAGGTAGCGCCTCCGTGGTTTTGCGGCGAAGGTTCAAAATCACAAACCGTGTGGCATCCACGGCATGTGCGCCAGCATAGCAGGCAGCGCCGGTTTTGTATCTGGTACGCGGACAAGCGGTCGTAAATGGCGATAAGTGGTTGTGGTGGGGGATGAACGGCAATAAAAAACCTGCCAGGTTTCAGAAAACCTGGCAGGTTGCAGATTACTCATCGACGGCGAAACGTCGCCTATCAATTACGCATCACGCATTACTTCCTATCGCATGTGCGGAAACGCATCAATCCCGGCATAGATCGCAATCGCATCCAACTCTTCTTCGATGCGCAGGAGTTGGTTGTACTTGGCGACGCGGTCGCTGCGCGCCGGTGCGCCTGTCTTGATCTGGCCGGTGTTGAAGGCCACCACAAGGTCGGCGATGGTGGCGTCTTCGGTTTCGCCGGAGCGATGGCTGACCACGGCAGACCAACCTGCACGGTGGCTCATCTCGATGGCCGCGATGGACTCGGTGAGCGTGCCGATCTGGTTGACCTTGCACAGCAGCGAGTTACATGCTTTTTCACGAATGGCGCGCTCGATGCGGTTGACGTTGGTCACCAGCAGATCGTCGCCCACCAGTTGCACCTTGTGGCCGATCTTCTGGTAGAGCATCTTCCAGCCGTCCCAGTCGTCTTCGGCCATGCCGTCTTCAATCGAGATGATGGGGAAGCGGTTGGCCCAATCCGTCCACAGATCGGCCAGCTCTTCGCTGCTCAGTTCCACCCCTTCGATGGGCAACTTGTAACGGTGGCTGCTCTCGTCGTAGAGTTCGGTCATGGCAGGATCGAGGGCGATGTAGACATCTTCGCCGGGGCGATAGCCGGCCTTTTCAATCGCCTGGAGGATCACTTCCACCGCGGCGACATTGCCACCCAAACTCGGGGCAAAGCCACCTTCATCGCCCACGTTGGTGCTGTGGCCGGCGTCGTGGAGCACTTTCTTGAGCGACTGGTAGATCTCAGAACCCCAGCGCAGCCCTTCGCCGAACGACTCAGCGCCCACCGGCATCACCATAAATTCTTGGAAGTCGGTGCTGTTGACGGCATGCTTGCCGCCGTTGAGGATGTTCATCATGGGTACGGGCAGGGTGCGGGCGCCCACACCGCCCAGGTAGCGGTAGAGCGGTAGGCCCAACGCATCGGCGGCGGCCTTGGCTACGGCCAGGCTTACGCCGAGGATGGCGTTGGCGCCCAGGTTGCTCTTGTTTTCGGTGCCGTCCAGCTCCATCATAAACTCGTCGATGGCCACCTGATCCAGCGCGTCCGCGCCCACCAACTCCTGCGCCAGGACGGTGTTGACGTTGTCAACGGCCTGTTCCACACTTTTGCCGCCGTAGCGCGCCTTATCGCCGTCGCGCAGTTCCACCGCTTCATGGGCGCCGGTGCTGGCCCCACTGGGTACGGCAGCTCGTCCCAACGCGCCGCCTTCGAGCACCACATCCACCTCTACTGTCGGGTTGCCACGGCTGTCCAATACCTGACGGCCGACAATTGCTTCGATGGTTGTCATAAAACCGACCTCCTAAGTCGTTGTAAATGCAATGTTATCTGATGCCGACAATTTTGCCGCGGCCAACCTGTCGCACACCAAAATTGTCCACCGTCAACTATAACGCAGCTTGGGGGAATCTCCAATGAAATTGCAGTCAGGTTGTGGGCTGGTCATGAGGGTGGGATTGGCGACTGGGTAGGGGATTTTCGATCGTGTACACGATCGAAAATCCCCTACCCAGTCGCTTAATCTCTAATCTGCCGGCGACTCCGCCGGTTTCGCCTTCACTTCCTTCACATCCTCAATCGGCTTGGCGTCGTTGAGGGCACCGAAAGAACGCAGGGTGGGCGAAATCCAAGCGGTGACACCTACAACGATCAGCGTGCCCACGCCACCACTCACCACCGAAAAGACAGGGCCAAACAGTTGGGCCACGGCACCCGATTCGAAACCGCCCAACTCATTCGATGCACCCACGAAGACGCTACTCACAGCCGACACCCGCCCGCGCATGTGATCGGGCGTAAGCAACTGCTGCAACGTCTGCCGGATGATCATGCTGACGTTGTCAAAAGCGCCGGTGAGGAAGAGCATGGCGAACGAAAGCCAAAAGTTGGTGGAGAGGCCGAATATAATTGTAGCCACGCCGAAGCCGGCGACCGTGATCAGCAAGTTGCGCCCGGCTTTCTGCATCGGCGGCAGGTAGATCATGGTCACCGCCATGAAAAATGCACCGATGGCCGGGGCCGCGCGCAGCCAGCCGAAACCGGTTGCGCCCACGTTGAGGATTTCCTCGGCGTAGATGGGCAGCAAATAGACCGCACCGCCCAACAGCACAGCGAAGAGATCGAGCGAGATCATGGCCAGAATGATGCGCGTGTTCCACACAAAGTGGATCCCTGCCACGAGGTTCTTGAACGACGCATTGCCTGTGGGCTTTGTGTCGAAATCAAACTTGAAGCGCGACAGCGCCACAATAAACACTAGCGAACTGGTTGCCGCCACCACATAAGCCAGGGGCACACTGAAAACAATCACCAACCCACCCAACGCAGGGCCGGCCACACCCGAAATCTGCATCAGGCTCGTGTTCCACGCCACCGCATTCGGGAAGGCGTGGGCCGGCACAATCTGCGGCAACAACGCCACCCGCGCCGGGCGGCCAATCATCACAACCGCGGCATCAAGAAAGAGGAAGAAATACATCCACGAAATTGAGCCTTCTGTGTACGAGAGAACCGCCAACGCCAACGAAGTCAACGTCATCGCGCCCAGGCTGATCATCACCAGTCGCGACCGATCAAACCGATCGGCCAAATAGCCGGCCGGCAGCGCCAGCAGCATGGTCGGCACCGCTTGCGCCAGCCCTACCAGTCCTAAAGACAGCGCTTCGCCCGTCCGTTGGTACATCTCCCAGCCAATGGCCACACTTTGGATGCGTGTCCCTGCCATGGCAATAAACCAGCCCACCACATACAAGCGATAGGCCGGAATGCGAAACGCCGCATACGGATCATGTGTGGGGCGTTCAGGCTTTGGGTCATTTTTCTGCGGTGAGTTCGACATATTGGGCCTTTTCAAAAAGACGCTTGAACGAGATTCAACTGTACCGGTTTAAGGGAATTTTACTATTGTAGACGCCAACCGCGTTGAAGGCAACTTCGGGCCAAATCTCCGTTTGTTGACCCGTGGGGATCGCGATGCTAGAATCGGGGGAAATGGGACTGGGGACTAGGGACTGGGTAGAGTTTGTTTCATGTCGGCAGTCTGATCTCTGGGCAAGAGACTGGGCGATTAGGAAATTTGGGAACTACCAGACGACTGTGTCTACTCATTCCCCAATCCCCAATCCCCAATCCCCAATCCCCAATCCCCAATCCCCTACGAAAGGTCACAACCATGAACATCTATCTCGATCACTCGGCCACGACGCCGGTGCGGGCGGAAGTAGTGGAGGCGATGTTGCCCTACCTGGGCGAATTTTACGGCAATCCGTCGAGCATCCACCGCACAGGACGCAAAGCCCACGCCGGTTTGGACGCGGCACGCCGTACCATTGCCCAGATCCTCGGTGCGAAGACAGGCGAGATCATCTTCACCGGCTGCGGCTCAGAATCAGACAATGCCGCGTTGCGTGGCATTGCCCTGGCTCGCCGTGAACAGAGCGGCGCCAACCGCATTGTGACAACACCGGTTGAGCACAAAGCTGTGCTGGAAACCGCCATTGATCTGCGCGATCACTACGGATTCGAGTTGACGATTCTGCCTGTCGACGGCGACGGACAACTTGATCCCACCGCCGTAGAGGCTGTCCTCGATGACGATGTGGCTGTGGTAAGCGTGATGCACGCCAACAACGAAGTGGGCACGATCTTGCCCATCGGCGAAATTGGGGCCCTGTGCCGCGTCAGGCGGATCCCCTTTCACACCGACGCCGTACAGGCCGTGGGCAGGTTGCCCATTCACGTGGACGAGTTGCAGGTGGACGCGCTAAGTGCCACCGCCCACAAATTCTATGGCCCCAAGGGCGTCGGCTTCCTCTACCTGCGCCAGGGGACACCCTTCCACAGCGTCCTCACCGGCGGCAGCCATGAAAACAGCCGCCGTGCGGGGACGGAGAACGTGCCCGGCATCGTGGCAATGGCGAAGGCGCTGGCGTTGGCCGAAGCAGAACGTGAGGCTGAAATGGCGCGTTTGCAAATCCTGCGCGACCGGCTAATCGGCGACATCCTCAAAGCGGTGGACGGCGCACAACTAACCGGCTCACCAAACCATCGGCTAGCCAACCATGCCAGCTTTGTCGTCGACGGCGTCGAAGCTGAAGGCATGCTGATTGCGCTTGACCTGGCAGGCATTGCGGCCAGCAGCGGCAGCGCCTGTACCAGTGCCGCGCAACAGCCCAGCCACGTCCTCGAAGCCATGGGTGTGCCGTCGCGGCTGGCCGTGGGTGGCTTGCGTCTAAGCCTGGGCCGCAGCAACACCCCTGAGCAGATCGACTACGTCCTCGAAAAGCTGCCGCGCATCGTGGCGCAAATCCGCGGGATGATGCCGGTGGCGCTGTAAACAACGAGTAATGAGTAAGGGGATGCGTAGCATTCGTCAAACTTGAACAAAGTCACGTTCAAGTGAAATGAATGTGTGCGCTACCCTTACTCATTACTCATTTCTTCTCAAAGGAACAACCATGCTGCGCGACAAGAACCTCCTATTCCCCAAGCTGCGCGCCGTAGACGTGCGTCCCTACCGGCAAAATGGCGCGGACTTTTACCTGTTGCACGATCCACTGGCGTTGACCGACGGATCGCTGCTGGTGCCACAATTTTTTGGGCCGTTGTTGGCGCTATGCGACGGCGCGCACGAAGACGCCAAAGCGCTGGCGTGGGCGTTGACTGCCCGTTATGGCGTGGGGTTCGACGTGGCGACGATTGAAGAGGTGCTTGCGGCATTAGACGAAGCACTCTTGCTCGAAAACGAGCGGTCGATGGAAGCATTGCGTGGCAAGATCGAAGTCTATCGGCAACGTCCTTTTCGGGTGGCGGCGCTGGCGGGGCTTTCTTATCCCGCAGAAGGACGGGATTTGGCGCGCCTGCTCGATGAGTACCTGGCGCAGACGGCACGCAAAAACAGTAACGGCAAAGGACGCTCGGCCCGTCCTGGCATCTTCAGCCCTCACATCGACTATCCCCGCGGGGGGACGGTCTACGCCCATGCATGGAGGGCAATGGAGGACGCTGTAGATGGGGCGGATTTGGCCGTCCTCATCGGAACGGATCACAACGGCGACGATCTCTTCACCTTGACTCGACAACACTACGCCACGCCTTTCGGCACACTGCCCACCGAAAGCCGAATCGTCGATTCGCTCGCTGCGGCGCTGGGCGAAGACGCCGCCTACGCCGGCGAGCTTCGTCACGTCAATGAACACTCACTGGAACTGGTCGCCGTCTGGCTGCACCATCTGCGCCGAGGACGTCCGCTGGCGGTGGTGCCGGTGCTGGTGGGATCGCTGCATCGCTTCTATGGCAAAGATCGCAGCCCAGCCACCCATCCGCCGGTGCAGACTTTTTTGGAGACGTTGGAAAATCACTTGCAGGGGTGCAACGTGCTGGTTGTAGCTTCGGGGGACCTGGCGCACGTCGGCCCGGCTTTCGGCGGATCTCCGCTCACGGCACAGGATCGTCTACAAGTGCGCAGCGCCGACCGCACCCTCATCGATCACCTCGTCGCCGGGGACGCCGAAAGTTTCTTCCAGGCAGTAGGCGCCATCCGCAACCGCAACAACGTCTGTGGTGTCACCCCCGGCTACCTGGCGCTCAAGCTGATGGGCGCTGTCCACGGTGAAGAGATGGCCTACCAATCCTGCCCCGCAGATGAACAAGACACGTCTGCGGTGACCATTACCGGTATCGCATACTCTTAAAGAGGTGATCGGTGATTGGTGATTAGGCTTGTCCATTGGTCACGGAAAGGGCAAACCACACTCTTTTTAACCACATGAATGCGTAAATCGACTCTCGAATTTTGAGACCCAATCACCAATCCCCAGTCACCAATCACCTACCTCGCTTCCTCAAATCGCTTGCGCCGAATCGCCGCCGCCCACACCAATCCCCATGCGAACAGGCCCGGCAACAACTGCGATCCGAAGACAAGCAGCCTGTCGAACCAGGTGATGTAGACTGTCCGTTCCTCGTGTTGAATGGCGCGCACGGTGCGGCGGGCGACTTTCTCTGCGCTGATGCCACGCATAGGCGCGTGCCGTTCGCCTTGTCGATGCTCTGCCCCTGGCACACTGACCCGCGCATTCTGCGAAAACTCGGTCTCCGTTAGCCCTGGCCGCACGATGATCACCTTGATTCTGTCGCGTTTCAGTTCGGCGCGGGCGGCAGCGCTGGCTCCTTCCAACGCAAACTTGGTGGCCGTGTAGCCTCCGCCCAGCGGAGAGGCAAACTTGCCCACAATGCTGCTGATGTTCACAATGACACCGCCGCCGCGCCGTCGCATCGTCGGCACCACCGCCTGCATCGCCTGAATCGCGCCGAAGAAATTCACATCGAAAACGTGGCGCAGATCGGCCATCTTCACTTCGTCTATAGATCCGTAGATGCCCATCCCGGCGTTGTTGATCAGAAGGTCAACGCCGCCGAATTCAGTCACGGCGCGCTCTACCATCGCCGTCACCGCGCCAGGATCGGCAATGTCTACGGCCAATGCCAGTGTACGCACCCCGTGGAGTTGGTGCAGACGTTCGGCCAGGGCCAGGGTGCGTTCCTCGTTGCGTGCGGCCAATACCACATGGCATCCTTCCATCGCCAGTTCAGCGGCAATGGCCGCGCCAATGCCACGGCTGGCCCCGGTGACAATGGCAACTTTATCTCGAAGATCCATACTGGATCCTTTCTTGTACAGAGTCTTTGGAAGTTTGGCACCATCTGTCCACAAAAGCTATAATCATGGTCCGATTGTACTTGCTTTGGTTTAAGCAAAGAAATCGAGTGTGCAGATTTGCTGTTGCACGTGTGCTATTTGGCAACACATGGCTGTGATTGCCTTTGTGCCGCGTCTAAATATTTTATACGAATGTTATTTTGAACCCGTGCCGAGTCTTGTTCGAAGAGGAGTACAAAGTCAATATGACTCAAAGTCCGAAGAAAACGTCCCGTCCTGTTGGTGCTGCGACACCTGTGGTCAAGCGCAAGTCTATTCCGCCAGGTGTTTGGATTGTGGGGGGTGGTGCGGTAGTCGTCGTGTTGCTGGTGGTTGTCCTGGTCTTTGCCAATCGCCCTGCGCCTGTTTCGGCTGAAGTCTACGAGGGCTTTCCGCCGGAGTGGGTGACGCGACGATCTCTGGGGAACCCCGACGCGCCGGTGGTGATCCAGGGTTGGGAAGACTTCCGCTGCCCTGCCTGTGCGCAGTGGAATCAGACGATCAAGCCGCAGTTGATGGAGAATTATCTTTCACCCGATGGCGCCGTGGCTGGTGGCAGTGTACGCTTTGAATACCACTACTTCCCGCTGACCAGTCATGGTGAAACTGCATTTTTGGCGGCGCAGGCTGCCGAATGTGCAGCCGATCAAGGTGGTTTCTGGGTCTATCACGATCGCCTCTTTAATGCCACCAACGAAGGGCCTGCCGGCTTTACGTTGGATCGGCTGCGCTCTTATGGCAATGAAGTCGGCCTGGATGGTGATGCCCTGTCGCAGTGTGTGATTAGCCAGAAGTATGCCAACGAGGTGCAAGCTTCTGTCGGCCAGGCGATTTCAATGGGGCTCAACAGTACACCGTCAATTCTTGTCAATGGTCAGTTGTTCGATAATGGGTTCGACTATCAGGGATTAACCGCTGAAATTCGTCGCTTGATTGAAGCTGCAGACTAACCATCCATCTATGAACGATACCGAAACCAACACCAATACAACGTTTTTAGGACGTTTCTACCACTACGGCTACTACGGCGCACTGCTCACGGCCTGGGTTGCCACCCTGGGCAGTCTTTACTTTAGCGAAGTGCGCTTTTATGTGCCCTGTGCGCTCTGTTGGTATCAGCGCATTTTGATGTATCCACTGGCGATTCTGCTGGCTGCCGGCCTACTGCGTCGGGATCGTCATCTGGCCTATCTGGCGCTTCCATTCTCGGTCATCGGCCAAGGTGTAGCCACTTATCACTACCTGATTCAAAAGACAACCATCTTCGGCGCACCAACGGCGTGTAATGCAGGTGTCCCTTGCTCTACGGCCTACATCAACTGGTTTGGTTTTGTCACTATCCCCTTCCTGGCGATGATGGCCTTCATGATGATCACCGTCTTCTGCGTGGTGGCCATCTACCGCAATGAACTGGCCGCCGGTGAAGAGGAATCGGTGCCCTGGCCGCCGGTGGTGGCGATTGTCACCGCGGTTGTGCTTTTCTTCGTGTCGATTAGCCAGCCCATCGAAACACCGGTGACCCAGGCCGGCGAGAATTTCATCGTGGAGACAGTTGCTGAAAGCGATCAACAAACGCCTGTGGAACCAGGAGATGTGGATCCGGCGTTGATCGCAGAGGGCAAGGCGCTGTTTGAACAAGCCTGCGCCGCCTGTCATGGACTTGAGGGTGAAGGTGTCGCCGGTTTAGGCGTCAGCTTGACAGACTCGGAAGTTGTCCTTGCCCACGAAGGGCCCGATGCGCTTGAAATGATCCGCAGTGGCAGCATGCCGGGCACGCCAGGAAACACCAGTGGCGGTGTGATGCCACCCAGTGGCGGCCGTCCTGATCTAACCGATGAGCAGTTGTTGGCCATTGTGGCCTACTTACGCACCAATCCTAGTGGGATGCAGTAACAACCATGAAAGCATTATCTTCAAAAGATTTCCAGAAATTGATCCACGAAGGCACACGAAGTTACACGAAGTGCAGAAGAAGACTGAGTGTTGCCTGGTGTGGCTTCGTGGATCAACTTCTGGGTAGCGCAGAGACTTTCCGTCGTTTATGCCTGCTGCTGGCGTTGTTGGCAATCTTCAGCGCCTGGCAACCGGCCATACCGATCCTGGCGCAGTCGGGATCAGGGATCACCTCACCCGCGCCTGGAAGTGGCGTGGGTGGCCCTGTGCCCGTCATCGGCACCGCCGCCATCGACTCATTTCAGCGCTACGAACTCTACTACAAGCAGGAGCCCAACGGCGACGACGCCTACATCTACTTCGACGGTGACACACGTCAGGTGACCAATGGGCAATTAGGGGTGTGGCAGACAGGCGACCTTGCCCCCGGAACGTATACGATCCGGTTACGTGTGGTGAAAGCCGACGGCAACTATTCGGAGCATTTTGCGCCGAATCTGAACGTGAACCTCCAACCACCCACGCCGACACCTACCTCCACACCTGAAGAAGAAGAAAATACCGGCCCAACGCCGACACCCATCCCCATCGACACGCCGACGCCGGTGCCGCAACCGACCCCCGCCGTGGTGGAAGTGCAACAGCCCAACATCGGTGGCGGCGCAGCGCAGAGCGGGCAGACCGGGGTTGAACCGTCACCCACGCCTGCACTCGTTGCCCTAGGACAAGAGCCTGCACCGGTGACAGCAGCCCAAAACACAACGGGGCAGACCAGCGTCACCGCCGGCTTCACCCAAGAACTTGGCGCCGCCGTTGCCATTGATCGTTTACGTGAACGCTTCATGACAGGTGTCCGCTACAGCGCCGGGATCTTCCTGATTGTCTTTGCGATTTTTGCGGGTAAGCGCCTGTTAGAGTGGACCATCAGTCGGGCAGGGTAATGCACTTTCTGCGCAACCTGTTCTCTAAAAAACAGCCAGATCGGATCGAACCGGTGGCAAAGATGAAAACCATTGTGGGCCTGGGCAATCCAGGCCCACAGTATGCGCGCAATCGACACAATTTGGGCTTTCAGATCGTCGACATCCTCGCCCAGCGCCACGGCATTGAGCTTTCGAAGATGCAGAACAAGGCGCGCATCGGCGATGGCTGGATCCAGCGCAGCGGCGTGCGCGAGAAGATTCTGCTGATCAAGCCCCTTACCTACATGAACAGCAGCGGGGAAGCCGTAGCGCCACTGGTGCGCTACTACGACATTGATCCCGCCGACATGCTGGTAATCGTCGACGACATTGATCTGGCGTCGGCCACCCTGCGCCTGCGCCCCAACGGCAGCTCCGGCGGGCAAAACGGCATCAAGTCGATTATCCAACGTGTTGGCACACAGGAGTTCCCACGTCTACGTGTCGGCGTTGGTCGACCGCCCGGGCGCATGGACGCTGCCGCCTATGTGCTGCAAAACTTCACGGCCCAAGAAGAAGAACTCTTCGGTCCACTGCGCGAACGTGCCGCCGACGCCATTGAATGTTGGATCTTCGAGGGCGTAGAGGCGGCAATGAACAAACATAATGGGATTTTTGATTGACGATTTTAGATTGTCAATCAAAAGTCCCCATCCCTTGGGGATCTCGCTATGAACCTATCCGGTCTTCTTCCGCTGTTGCGCCAGTTGCCTGCCTTTGTGCAGTTGCTCGACATGCAGTTTGTCGAAGGACGCGACAGTGCAGACAACGCCCAACCGCTGGCGTTGTTGGAAGCGGCGCGCCCATTTGTGGCCGCTGGTTTGGCCGTCCACCGCCAGGCCCCGCTGGTGATTGTGACAACCAATGCCGAACAGGCCCAACGCTGGATTGAGCGACTGCCCAACTTTCTGCCCCCACCAGAGGACGGTGGACCTTCCCCCCTCTTCTTTGCGGACCCCGACGCGCTGCCCTATGAACGGATCTTTTGGAGCGACCGCACACGCCAACAGCGGTTGACGGCGCTGGCGGCGCTGCAAAGCCGATCTGGGCCGCCACCGATTGTGGTGACGTCGGTGGCTGGGTTGATGCAGAAGACGCTGCCCGCCAAGGAACTGCGGCTGGCCTTGCGCAACTTAAGCGTGGGCGCTTTTGTGCGCCTGGATGAGTTGACTGAACGCTGGGCGCAAAATGGCTACAACCCCGTCGAGGTGGTGGAAGAGCCCGGTACCTTTGCCCGTCGCGGCGGCATTGTGGACATCTGGCCGCCCAACTTGCCCCATCCTGTACGCATCGACCTCTTCGGCGACGAAGTGGACAGTCTGCGCGTCTTCGATCCGGCCACGCAGCGTTCCGAGCGGCGCGTCGATCGCATTGAGATCGGTCCTGGCAGTGAAGCGCTGAGCAAGTACGGCCCCAAAGTGCTGGAACGGCTGGAGCGCGGCAACGGGTACGTCCCTTCTCATGCCGCCGTCTCGCCGTTGGATCACACTTTGCTCGACGACCCACGCCTGCTGCTGGCCATCCGTGAAGAACTTCGTCAGGAAGCCGAGGCACTGGCCGATAGCCGTAGCTTTCGCGGCATTGAATGGTACATGCCCTACGTCTACAGCCGACCGGCGTCGCTGTTGGATCATCTGCCCGACAATGCGCTGTTGCTCGTCGACGACGGTGCAGCCGTCTTCACCGAAATTCAGGAGATGGAACGGCGCACCGAGCAGACACACGCCGAACTTTTGCGTACGGGCGAGGTGCCCGAAAGCTTTGTGGGTGGCTTTTTCAGCGCCGCGGAAATCAGCGAGCAGTTGCGCACACGACGTCCGCTGCTGTTGGGCTTCGGCGGGTTGGACGGCACAGCCGAAAGCGCCAACACACCGTTGGCGCGGGCTTTTGTGCCTGGGCCGAGCTTTGGCGGCGAGACGAAGCGGCTTGTCCGCGAGGTGGAAAAGCACATCAAGGCCGAACAGAGCGTCGTCCTGGTGACACGGCAAGCGGCCCGCGTCCAGGAAGAGTTGACCGAAGCCGAGATCCCCGTGCGCCTGCAAGCGGAGTTGACGCAGCCACCTGCGCCCGGCGTCACCCTCTTGCAAGGCATCGCAGCGGACGGCTTCGTTCTGCGCGGCGACAACCTCACGTTACACCTCTACACCGACGTGGAATTGTTCGGCTGGCGCAAGGCGGCAGCGCGCAAGTCGCGTAAGCCGCAGTCCACCGTCGCGCCCGAACTCTTCTTCGCCGACGTCAAATCAGGCGATTACGTCGTCCACATGGAGCATGGCATCGGCCAATACGAAGGGCTGGTGCGGTTGATGCTGGGCGGCGCAGAACGCGAGTATCTCCAGGTCAACTACGCCCAAGGCGACAAGCTCTACGTGCCCGTGCATCAAGCCGACCGGCTGAGCCGCTATGTCGGCGCTGGTGACGGAGGGGTGCCACCGTCGATTACGCGCCTGGGCACGGCGGACTGGCAACTGGTGAAAGAGCGGGCCAAGAAGGCGGTGGAAGACATCGCTGAGGATCTGCTGGCGCTTTACGCCGAACGCGAGGTGGTGGTGGGCCACAGCTACAGCCCCGACGGCGCCTGGCAGGAGGAGATGGAGGCAGCCTTCCCCTTCCAAGAGACCGAAGACCAACTGCGCGCCATCGACGAGGTAAAACACGACATGGAAGCGCCCCAGCCCATGGATCGCATCATCATCGGCGACGTGGGCTACGGCAAGACGGAGGTGGCGATCCGCGCCGCCTTCAAAGCCGTCACCGACAGCCGTCAGGTCGCCGTACTGGTGCCGACCACCGTCCTGGCGCAGCAGCATTACCGCACCTTCAGTCGCCGGTTGGGTCCTTTCCCTGTGCGGGTGGAGATGCTCAGCCGCTTCCGCACGGCCTCACAGCAGGAACAGGTGCTGAAAGGACTGCGCGAAGGCAGCGTAGACATTGTCATCGGCACCCACCGTCTGCTCAGTCAAGACGTAGAATTTAAGGATCTCGGCCTGCTGGTGGTAGACGAAGAACAGCGCTTCGGCGTCTCTCACAAAGAGCGGCTCAAACAACTACGCACACAGATTGACGTCCTCACCCTGAGCGCTACGCCTATTCCGCGTACATTGCACATGAGTTTGAGCGGCGTGCGTAACATGAGCACCATCAACACACCGCCCGAAGAACGGCTGCCGGTGCGCACCGTCCTTTCGGAATACGACGAAGTGCTGGTGAAGCAGGCGATTCAGCGTGAATTGGATCGAGATGGGCAGGTCTTCTTTGTGCACAACCGTGTGCAGGGGATCGAACAGATCGCGGCGCGTATTCACCGTCTTGTGCCGGAGGCGGTGGTGGGCGTGGGCCACGGTCAAATGTCAGAGCGTGACCTAGAGGAAGTGATGATCCGCTTTGCAGAGGGTGAAATCGATATATTGGTGTGCACCACAATCGTCGAAAATGGGCTGGACATTCGCCGCGCCAACACCATGATCATCAACCGCGCCGATCATTTCGGCCTGGCCCAGCTTTATCAATTGCGTGGACGGGTGGGGCGCAGTTCTATGCGCGGCCATTGCTATCTCCTCTACGACAAACATACGTCGCTTTCGTTTGACGCTCGGCTGCGGCTTGAAGCGTTGCTGGAAAGTAGCGAGGAATTAGGGGCTGGTTTCCGCATCGCCATGCGCGATCTGGAAATCCGGGGGGCAGGGGAATTGCTGGGGGCCCGTCAACATGGACAGATTGCCGCTGTGGGTTTTGATCTTTACACACGTCTGCTGGCCCAGGCCATCAACGACATGCGAGACAAGAAGGCTCGTTTCGACCGTATGGCCGCCAACGGTGGCGGCGAAAATGTCGTCACTGAGATCACGCCCAGGCGTCCGTCGCCACGTACCGACGATGACGGCACACCGCTGGCCTTCGCGTTGGAAGATCCGCTGGCCCCGCCGGTGATCCTCGATCTGCCCATTGTGGCCGAAATCCCTCACGACTATGTGGCCGAAGAAAATCTGCGCCTGCAACTCTATCGCCGTATCGCCGGCCTCACCGACAAAGGCGAGATCGACACCATGCGCCAGGAACTGCTCGACCGCTTCGGCGGCGATGAAGAGCGGGATGGGCGCGTTCCCGATGCCGTGGAAAATCTTTTCTACCAGATTTTGGTCAAAGGGCTGGCGCTTAAGGCCGGCATCGCCAATATCGGTCGCCGTCGTGATCAGATCGCCATCTTCATTGAAGACGTGGGCGACAGCCGCCGCCGCAAACTCCAGCAGCAACTACGCATGTCGTTGGGGCACACCAACGACGACGGCGAATTTATCCCCGAAAACGCCATCCATGTCGGGCGCGAAGCGGTTTATGTCCCCATTGACGAAGACGAGTTTTGGCGGGTGCTGCTGGTGAAGGCGCTGGAAGTGTTAGCGGTGGAAATGACGGCCGTTCCTGCACGGAAGTAGTCTGGGTGATCAATGTACTGTCTCCTTAACTGTCGCTCATACGATCCATGTGTAAGTTCACTATAGGCTAAAAGTCCTAAGAATCGCTCCTGATTTATATTAGAAATTCTGGTGAATCGAACGGATAAACCAGATTCGTTTTTGCACCAGTAAACCTTGTTTTCCCTGCCGATTCCTCTTTGGCTACGCAATTCGCAATTCGCAATCTGCATCAATCCTTACGATCTCCTGTCCACCTCCCCCCCACGTGACCAGCCACCCAACCGCACCGCTGGCTAGCCGCAATACCCAACAATAGACGGTACTTGAAATAGCTCCATACACCTATCCTTGAACAAGCGATAGTAAACCCAACTTTGTTCTTGTTGAAGTTCATTATAATGGTTCGTCACACACCAAAGGTGTCAGGCGTAGTGGTTACGGCTGGCGATTTGGAAGGAGAAACAAATGTCTATTGTTCAACGTGAACCTGTTGCGAAAGATCCCACCAACGCTGAAACGAAGTGGGTCTATCTCTTCGACGAAGTTGACCAGGCCGAAGCCAAGGTCGGCGGTGAGTGGGACAAAGTCCGTGCATTGTTAGGCGGCAAGGGCGCCAACCTGGCCGAGATGACGCGCATCGGCGTCCCCGTCCCCCCTGGATTTACCGTCACCACCGAAGCCTGCAATGCTTACCTTGCCGCGGGAGAAGAGTTCCCCGCCGGTCTGTGGGAGCAAGAAATTGCCGCATTGCGCAAGGTCGAAGAAGTCACCGGCAAGAAGTTCGGCGATCCCGGCAACCCGCTGCTGGTCTCCTGCCGCTCGGGCGCTAAGTTCTCCATGCCCGGTATGATGGACACGGTGCTCAACATCGGCCTCAACGCCGAAACTGTCGAAGGCCTGATCCGCAACACCAACGATCCCCGTTTTGCTTACGATTCCTTCCGTCGCCTGATCCAGATGTTCGGCTCTGTGGTCATGGGCGTGCCTGATGAACCCTTTGAACATGTCATCGAGCAGTATCGCCGTCAGCGTGGTGTCACCAACGACGCCGATCTCACCGCTGAGGATTGGGAAGCGATGACGATCGAGTTTAAGAAGATCATCTGGCGCTTCACCGGTCAAGAATTCCCCAGCGACCCGATTGAACAGCTCAAACTGGCCACCGAAGCCGTCTTCAAATCGTGGAATGGTCGCCGGGCGCGCGACTACCGCAACGCCGCCAACATCGCCCACGATCTGGGCACGGCTGTCAACATTGTCACCATGGTTTTTGGTAACATGGGCAATGACTGTGCCACCGGCGTTGCCATGTCTCGCAATGCCACCACAGGCGAAAAGACACTCGAAGGCGATTACCTTGTCAATGCCCAGGGCGAAGACGTTGTCGCCGGTATTCGCATTACCGACCCCATCGAGAAGATGGCCGAAGTCATGCCCGAGGCATACGCCGAGTTCGATGCCATCGCCCGCCGCCTCGAAGGCCACTACCGCAACATGCAGGACATGGAGTTCACCGTCGAACACGGCAAACTCTGGATGTTGCAGACCCGCGACGGCAAGCGCACCGCCCAGGCCGCCGTCCGCATCGCTGTAGACATGGCCGACGAGGGCATCATCAGCAAGGCTGAGGCCGTGCGCCGAGTCACTGCCGAACAGATCGATTTCTTCCTTCACCCGCAGTTCTCGGTCAGTGCCAAGAAAGAGGCCAAGGAAAGTGGACGTCTACTCGCCACCGGGTTGAACGTCTCCCCTGGCGCCGCCGTGGGTGTGGTTGCCTTCGACGCCGATCTGGCCGAAAAATGGGCCAAGGAAGAGGGCAAGAAGGTGATCATGGTTCGCCCCGAAACCAAGCCCGACGATGTTCATGGTATGTTGGCCGCCCAGGGTATCCTCACCAGCCGCGGTGGACGCACAAGCCACGCCGCCCTGGTTGCTCGCCAATTTGGCAAGCCTGCCGTCGTGGGCGTGCTGGCCCTGGAAATCGACATGATCAACCGTGTCATGCGTGTGGGTGACCTGGAAGTCAAAGAAGGTGAGTTCATCGCCATCGACGGCACCATCGGCGAAGTTTTTATCGGCCAGATGGATACCAATGTCCCTGAGTTTTCGGATCCTTATTTGATCAAGCTGCTTAGTTGGGCCGACGAATTCCGCACGTTGGGCGTCTGGGCCAATGCCGACTACCCGCATGATGCCCGTCGTGCACGTGAGTATGGCGCCCAGGGTATTGGTCTTTGCCGCACAGAGCACATGTTCTTTGAAGCTGAACGTCTGCCCATTGTGCAGAAGATGATCATGACCGATAGCCCCACCGAACGGCGCGAGGCATTGGAAGCACTGTTGCCCTTCCAGCGGGAAGACTTCAAGGGGCTTTTCCGGGCGATGGACAGTTACCCTGTCATCATTCGCCTCATCGACCCGCCGCTGCATGAGTTCCTGCCTGGGCACGACGAACTGGCTGAGGAAATCGCCGATCACAAAATCCGCCTGAGCAAGGCCGGCACGCTGCAAGAGATCAACGACTTGCTACGAAAACTCGAAGAAGAAGAACGCATTCTGGCCCGTGTCGAGAGCATTCGCGAATCGAACCCCATGCTGGGGACCCGTGGTGTGCGTCTCGGTATCATCATGCCCGAACTGACACAGATGCAAGTCCGCGCTATCTTTGAGGCTGCCTGTGAAGTCGCCAAGGAAGGCGTAGACGTTCACCCCGAAGTCATGATTCCGCTCACCAGCCATGTCAACGAGCTGAACGTGCAGCAGGAAGCATTGCTGAAAATCGCCCAAGAAGTGATGACCGAACAACGCTGCAAAGTCGATTACAAATTCGGCACCATGATCGAGATCCCACGTGCCGCCCTCACCGCCGACGAGATCGCCGAAAAGGCGCAGTTCTTCTCCTTCGGCACCAACGACCTGACCCAGACCGTCTACGGCATCAGCCGTGACGACGCTGAATCCGGCTTCTTGATTGAGTATCTGGAACGCGGCATCCTGCCCGAAAATCCCTTCGCCAGTATCGACGAAAAGGGTGTGGGCAAGATCATGCAGATGGCTGTAGAGTTAGGTCGTGGCACTCGACCCGACCTGGAGGTGGGCATCTGTGGTGAGCACGGCGGCGATCCCAAGTCGATTGCGCTCTGTCATAAGTTAGGCCTGAACTATGTAAGCTGTTCGCCCTTCCGTGTGCCTGTGGCGCGCTTGGCCGCAGCTCATGCCGCCCTGAACGGCAAGAGCTAATCATCCATTGTCAATCGGCCCGAGCGTCCAAAATTACGGGCTTTGATCCACGGCGAGCTTCCTGAATACGACGATTGCGCATCTCCCTCTGTCCGTGCGTCAGGATACGCCAGGTTGGCATCTCCATCTTTCCTCCTGCTATGGCGGGGTGTGGGCAACCACACCCCGCTGCCTCGTCTTAGCAAAAGTGGTTCGTTTGTGAAACTAGTCACATGTCTAGGCCCTGCACCCATCGATTGCCCGACGTAGTAACTGGTCGATTTGCATACACTTGCAGGGAGGCGGATTCTCGCCTTTTTCGCGATTTGACCGTTTGGTTCTCCCGCAGGCTCCCGTCCTGCGTATCCTCATTAAGTCTATCGTAGAGGAGGTACCGGTGACTGCACGCACTAGCAACACCATTGCTCCCCCGTCCGACGACAAGCGCTGGCGAATCGTCGATGCCACCATGCGCCGTAATGGCTTTAAACGCGATGCACTGATCGAAACGCTGCACTCGATCCAGGAAGCGTTCGGCTTCCTTGATGAAGATTCGCTGCGCTACGTATCCGCTTCGCTACATGCACCACTCAGCCAGGTTTACGGTGTGTCCACGTTCTATCACTTTTTCTCTTTAAAGCCTGCGGGCAAGCATACCTGTGTCATCTGCACAGGGACAGCCTGCTACATGCAGGGTACCGCTCAAATTCTTAGCCGGTTCGAAGAAGAGTACGGTCTCAAATCCGGCGAAACCACCGAAGACGGGCAAGTGTCTCTGATGACGGCGCGCTGCCTGGGCGCCTGTGGCATTGCACCGGTGGGCGTCTTTGACGGCAGTGTGATGGGCAAACTGACATCCGAAAAGACATTCGACAAGATCGCTACGTGGAAGGAGGGCGAAAATGACTGAACGAGTGAAACGCCCCGCACCGCGCAAAGAAGCAGCACCGCCACCGGCCTACGAGCAGACAATCACAGTCTGTGTTTCTTCGGGTTGCCATTCGGCGCAGAGCGATCAGGTAAAAGAAGCTATTGAAAAAGAACTGGCTGAACATGGGTTGGAACATCGCTGTGAGGTGAAGGGGGTGGGCTGCCGCGGCCTCTGTTCACGAGGACCGCTTGTTTCGATTCGTCCTTTCATCGAAGACAGCCACCACCACGAAGAGACCGTCCTCTACCAGAATGTAGAAGTAGGCGACGCTGCCGCCATTGTCGAATCCATCGACAAAGAGGTGGTGACGCGGCTTCAATCTCACACCGAAACGCCCTTTTTCACCCGCCAGGTAAAAATTGTCCTCGAAAACAGTGGGTACATTGATCCTGAAAAAATCGAAGACTATCTGGCTGTGGGGGGCTACGAAGCGCTGCGCAAAGCCGTCACCGAGATGACGCCGCTTCAAGTAATCGAAGAGGTGACCCGCAGCGGTCTGCGCGGGCGTGGCGGTGCAGGTTACCCCACCGGCCTCAAGTGGACGACGGTGGCCAAGGCCATTTCGGCTGAAAAATACATCATTTGCAATGGCGATGAAGGCGATCCCGGTGCCTTCATGGATCGCAGTGTGTTGGAGAGCGATCCCTATCGTGTCCTTGAAGGGATGACGATTGCCGGTTATGCCGTGGGTGCAAGTAAAGGCTACGTCTACGTGCGGGGTGAGTATCCCCTGGCTGTGGACCGGCTGAAGAAGGCTATTCGCTTTGCCAAACGGCAAGGCATGTTGGGCACCGGCCTCTTCGGCACTCCCTTTGAGTTCGACGTCGAGATTCGCCTGGGCGGCGGCGCCTTCGTCTGCGGTGAAGAGACGGCGTTGATCGAGTCCATCGAAGGCAAGCGGGGGCATCCAAGACCCCGTCCACCTTACCCGGCCCAATCGGGGCTTTGGGGCAAGCCCACGCTGATCAACAACGTGGAAAGCTTTGCCAACATCGCTCCTATCGTCCGCAACGGCGGCGACTGGTATGCCGGCATCGGCACCGAAAAGAGCAAGGGGACGAAGGTCTTCGCGCTCACAGGGAGCATTGTCAACACCGGCCTCATCGAAGTGCCTATGGGCATCAGCCTGCGCGAGATCGTCTACGAGATCGGCGGCGGTATCCCCGGCGGTAAGGCGTGTAAAGCTGTGCAGACAGGCGGCCCCTCCGGTGGTTGTATCCCGGCGGACTATCTCGACAGTGCCGTGGACTATGAATCACTGGCCGCGCTGGGATCGATCATGGGCTCCGGCGGCATGATTGTGATGGACGAATCGACCTGCATGGTCGACGTCGCCAAGTTTTTCATGGAATTTTGTATGACCGAATCGTGCGGCAAGTGCATCCCCTGTCGCGTCGGCACGGTGCAGATGCACAATATTTTGGACAAGATCACCAAGGGCACGGCCACGATGAACGATCTGGCTCTGCTCGAAGAGTTGTGTGACGTGGTGAAGACCACCAGCCTCTGCGGCCTGGGGCAGACAGCCCCCAACCCGGTGGTGAGCACGCTGCACTACTTCCGCGATGAGTACATTGCACATATCGAAGGCAAGGAATGCCCTGCCGGTGTTTGCAAGATTCACAAGCCCCAGAAGGTGGAGGTGGCGTGATGAGACGAAGTGGTACGGTTGAAATCGTAACCCTGAAAATTGACGACAAAGACATCGGCGCCCGCGGTGACGAGACCATCCTTGAGGTGGCGCGTGAGAACGGCATCGAGATCCCCACGCTCTGTCACATGGACGGCCTTTCGGACATTGGCGCTTGCCGCCTCTGTGTGGTGGAAGTCAAAGGATCCAACAAACTGCTGCCTGCCTGCATCACCACGGTGCAGGAAGGCATGGAAGTGAACACCCGGTCGCCCAGACTGGATCACTACCGGCAGATGATCGTGCAAATGCTCTTTGTCGAGCGCAACCACGTCTGCGCCGTCTGTGTCTCCAACGGTCACTGTGATCTCCAAGATCTGGCGGTCAACCTGGGCGTCTCGCACGTAACGATGCCCTATCTCTACCCCAAACTGCCTATCGACGCTTCCCACGAACGCTTCGTCCTCGATCACAATCGCTGTGTCCTCTGTACGCGGTGTGTGCGGGTGTGCGACGAAATCGAAGGCGCCCATACGTGGGATGTGATGGCGCGTGGCGTCGAAAGCCGTGTAATCACCGACCTGATGGAACCGTGGGGCAATTCAGAAAGCTGCACCAGTTGCGGCAAGTGTGTGCACGTCTGCCCCACCGGTGCGCTCTTTGAAAAGGGCAAATCAGTGGCCGAAATGACAAAGCGGCGGCAATTCTTGCCCTATCTGACCGCCATGCGCGAGGAGGAATGATGAGCGATCCGGTTGAACGCGAAGAAGTGAGCACCAACGGCACAGACGCAACGGCCAAGGTGACGATGGCGACTGTCTGGCTTGACGGCTGCTCCGGCTGCCACATGTCTTTCCTCGACATCGACGAACGGCTGCTCGAACTGGCGCAGCATGTGGATCTGGTCTACAGCCCACTGGTGGACAACAAAGTCTTCCCCGACATGGTGGATGTGACGTTGATCGAAGGCGCTGTGAGCAACGAGGACGATCTAAACAAGATCCGCAAGGTGCGGGCGCACACGCGCATCCTCGTCTCGTTGGGCGACTGCGCGGTGACGGCGAATGTGCCGGGCATGCGCAACCCCTTTAGCGTGGAATCGGTGCTGGCACGGGCCTACATCGAGAACGCGCAGCGCAGCCAACAGATCCCCAATCAGGTGATCCCGCCGCTGCTGCCCAAGTCGCAGCCCGTCCACGAAATTGTGCCGGTGGACGTCTTTGTGCCGGGCTGCCCGCCCCATCGAGACGCCATCTACTACGTCCTCACTGAACTGGTGGCGGGGCGCACCCCCGAGCCACAGCAGTTCACCCGCTTCGGGAAGTAGCCAGGAAGAAAGGTCAACATGCCCAAGACAATTAGCATCGATCCCATCACCCGCATCGAAGGACATGCCAAGATCACGATCCATTTGGACGATCAGGGCAAGGTCGACGATGCATTCTTCCACGTCACCCAATACCGCGGCTTCGAAAAGCTGTGCGAAGGACGTCCTTTCTACGAGATGCCGTCGTTGATGGCGCGCATCTGCGGCATCTGCCCGGTGAGTCATCTCATGGCCTCCGCCAAGGCGTGTGACGCTCTGCTGGCAGTGCAGATCCCCGAGACCGCGGCCAATCTACGCCGCATCATGAACTTGGCGCAGATCGTCCAATCCCACGCGCTTAGCTTCTTTCACCTCTCGTCGCCCGATCTGCTCATGGGCATGGACGCCGATCCTGCCGTGCGCAACATCTTCGGTGTGGCGCAACAGCACCCCTACCTGGCCAAAGACGGCATCGCCCTGCGCAAGTTCGGCCAGGAGATCATCGAATTGCTGGGCGGCAAGCGCATCCACCCGGCGTGGGTGGTGCCCGGCGGCGTCAGTGATCCGCTCAACGAAGACCGTCACGCCACGATCATGGCGGCGCTGCCCGAAGCCAAACAGATCGCCATCCGTACGCTGGACTGGTTCAAAACCGTGGTAGACAACTACCGCGAAGAGATCCGCACCTTCGGCAACTTCCCCACGCTCTTTATGGGCCTCGTCAGCGAAGACGACAACAGCCTGTCGTTTTACGATGGGCGCATCCGCATTGTCGACTCCACCGGCAATATCGTCGCCGACAGGCTCAAGCCCGAGAAGTACCAGGACTACATCGAAGAGTCCGTTGCGCCGTGGACCTACCTGAAGTTCCCCTACTACAAGCCCATGGGGCCGGAAGGCGTCTATCGTGTGGGGCCGTTGGCGCGGCTCAACCTGATCGACCGCTGCGGCACTCCCTTGGCCGACCAGGAGTGGGCCGAGTTCCGTTCGCTGGAGCGGGGTGCGGTGCTAAGTTCGTTCCACTTCCACTATGCGCGGCTGGTGGAGATCCTCTACTGTGTGGAGCGCATGGAGCAACTGCTCAACGATCCTGAGATCCTCAGCGACCATGTGCGATCCTATGCCAGCCCCAACCGCAGCGAGGGGATCGGCGTCTCTGAAGCACCGCGCGGTACGCTCATGCACCACTATAAGATCGACGAAAACGGCCTGATCACAACAGCCAATCTGATCATTGCTACCGGTCATAACAACATGGCCATGAACAAGGGCGTCAAACAGGTGGCCAAGCACTACATCAACGGTAGCAAGATCGAAGAAGGCATGCTCAACCGCGTCGAAGCTGTGATCCGCACCTTTGATCCATGCTTAAGTTGCTCCACCCACGCCGTCGGCCAGATGCCGCTCCAGGTTCAACTCATGGCAGCGGACGGCGAAGTGATCGACGTGTTGCAAAGATAATAGATTCACCGCACAGACGCGAAGGACGCAAAGAGAAGATAGGACACGGATTTCAGGATTTTCAGGAGGAGAAAAGAAGCAATAGAACGCGGATGGGGCGGATTGAGCAGAGCAAGGCGGATTCTGATAAATTTGTCTGGCATCCTACTATGCGTACAATCCACCCCGTTCGTGTTCTATCATCAAAATTCTTCTGAAAATCCTGAGAATCCTGAAATCCGTGTCCCTTCATCTTTCTCCTCTTTGCGTCCTTTGCGCCTTTGCGGTGGAAAGCGTATTCGCGGTAGAAATTTCAAAGGATCTTCCCATGTACGATGTGACGCTCGCCGATTCAACCTTGATTGTCGCCTACGGCAACCCCCTGCGCGGGGACGATGGCGTGGGCTGGCAGGCCGCCATTCTGCTCGCGCGTGAACTCAAGGATCAGGTGCAGGTCCTAACGCGCCATCAGTTGACGCCCGAACTGGCCGAAACGCTGAGTGAAGCGTCACGCGTCATCTTCATCGATGCCGCCGCCCAAGGACCCGCTGGCGAAGTCCACTGTCGCGCCGTCGAGCGGACAGGCGAACTCGCCGCACAGCCCTTCACCCACCACGTCGCCCCCGCCGACCTGCTCACCGCAGCGCACACGCTCTACGGCCACGCCCCCACCGGCTACCTCATCACCGTCAACGGCGGCAGCTTTGGCTACACCGAAACATTGTCCCCTGCCGTCGAAGCGGCGTTGCCCGGCGTCCTGACGCAGGTAAGGGAAATCGTGGGCGGGCCCTCACTCTAAATTTTCACCCCAAACCAACAAACCTAACCAATCAGCCAGGAGTAACACAGCCTGTATGTCGGGTGCAGCGAACCTTTCCTTCTCTTAAAATCGAGAGAGCGCAGACCCCAACACTGTGCAGAATCCGCATTTTGCAAGCAATAGGTGAACGGGGCTGCACAGGAGGGTGCTGGTGTGGAAATTTCAACACAATTCCGAAACTTGACGTCACAATCGACTAAGGCCCGCCTCGCGTTGCACATTTCCGGTGTGGTGCAGGGTGTCGGCTTTCGCCCCTTCGTCTACCGGCTGGCGATGGAGCTACAACTCAGCGGCTGGGTTCTGAATTCGGCGCAAGGTGTCTTTGTGGAAGCTGAAGGAGACACCGCCACGCTTGAACAATTCCGCCGCCGCATCCAGGACGATGCACCGCCCCAGGCACAGATTCAAGACGTGATTGCCACGTCCTTGCCGCCGGTGGGCTACCACCAATTCGAGATCCGTCACAGCGACGGCGGTGGACCGCGCACCACGTTCGTCCTTCCCGATGTGGCTACCTGCCCAGACTGCCTGCGCGAACTCTTTGATCCCAACGATCAGCGTTATCGTTATCCCTTCATCAACTGCACCAACTGTGGGCCGCGCTACTCCATCATCGAGGAGATCCCCTACGATCGGCCACACACCACCATGCGCGACTTCGTTCTGTGCCCGGCCTGTCAGGCCGAATACGACGATCCCGCCGATCGGCGCTTCCATGCGCAGCCGAACGCCTGCCCCCAATGCGGGCCACAGCTCGCCTTTTGGGACAGTCGCGGCCTGCTTCTCATCGACGAAGACGATGCCCTCCTCGCCGCTGCCGACGCCATTCGCCAAGGCTGGGTCGTGGCTGTCAAAGGGATCGGTGGCTTTCATCTGATGGTCGATGCCCGCTCCGAAGAGGCCGTAGCCCGGCTGCGTCACCGCAAGCGCCGCGAAGCCAAACCCTTCGCCATTATGGCCCCCAGTGTGGCGCAAGTGGAGTGCATCTGTGCGCTCTCCGGCGAAGAACAGGATCTGATCACCTCGTCCGCTGCGCCGATTGTGCTGCTTGCGAAGCGGCTGCGCAGCGAAATTGCACCCAACGTCGCCCCTGCCAACCCGCGCCTGGGCGTGATGCTGCCCTACTCACCGCTGCATCACCTGCTCATGGCCGAGTTGAATTTCCCCGTCGTTGCCACCAGCGGCAACCTGAGCGACGAACCCATCTGCATCGACGAATATGAAGCGCTGCAACGCCTGCGCGGCATCGCCGACTTCTTCCTTGTGCACAATCGCCCCATCGCCCGCGCCGTGGACGATTCCGTGGCGCGCATTGTGGCCGGCGAAGTGCAGATCCTGCGCCGCAGCCGCGGCTACGCGCCGCTGCCCATTCGCCTGCCCGAGCCTGTCCCCGCGCCGGTGTTGGCCGTAGGCGCACACCTAAAGAACAGCGTAGCCCTGGCTGTGGGCGATCAGCTCTTCCTTAGCCAACACATCGGCGATCTGGAAACACCCCAAGCCTACGACGCCTTTCGCCACACTGTCGACAGCCTGTGTAACCTCTACGATGTAGAGCCCGCCGCCATCGTCTGCGATGCGCACCCCGATTATCTGTCTACGCGCTATGCCGCGGATCTGGCCGAGCAGCGGGGCATTCCGCTCACCAAAGTACAGCACCATTACGCCCACATCCTCGCCTGCATGGCCGATAACGGCGTGCGTGGGCCCGTCCTCGGGCTAGCGTGGGACGGCACCGGCTACGGCGACGACGGCACGATCTGGGGCGGCGAGTTCTTGCTTGTCGATCAAACCGGCTATCAGCGCGTCGCTCACCTGCGTCCTTTTGCACTGGCCGGTGGAGATGCTGCCGTGCGTGAACCGCGCCGTTCGGCGCTGGGCCTTCGCCACGCCACCAAATGCATCGACGCCCCGGGCTTCTGGCAGCCCCTGCCCGAATTCACCCAAGAGGAACGCACCGTCCTGGCAACGATGCTAAACCGGGGGCTGAACACTGTCAACACCACCAGCATGGGCCGTCTTTTCGACGGTGTTGCCGCGCTGCTGGGTTTACATCCCATTTCTGCGTTTGAAGGACAGGCTGCCATGGCGTTGGAATTTGCCGCCCTGCAAGCCCACACCACCAACGAACACTATCTCTTGCCTGTCCTGGCGGCTGAGGACGGCAGCGACCGTCTGATCCTCGACTGGGCAACCATGATCGACCAGATCCTGGCCGACGTGCGGCGGGGCAGCAGCACCGGGCGCATGGCGCTCAAATTCCATAACGCCCTCGTCGAAGCCGCCGTCGAAACCGTCCGCCGCTTAGACGACCGTCTCGAAATCGAAGAGATCGTCCTCAGTGGCGGTTGTTTCCAGAACAAACTGCTCACCGAGTCCCTCATCCTGCGTCTGCGCCAGAGCGGGCACCGTGTCCACTGGCACAAGCGCATCCCGCCGAATGACGGTGGCGTTGCAGTAGGGCAGGTGATTGGTGATTAGGGATTGGTGACTGGGGCAGAGGTAAATTCTGCCCCAGTCACCAATCCCTAATCACCAATCACTATTTCTGAAAGGATCTCTCTATGTGCCTCGGCGTTCCCGGTCAGATCATCGAAATTGTCGATACCGACCCCATCACGCGCAGTGGACGGGTGAACTTTGGCGGCATCGTCAAACAGATCAACCTGGCCTATGTCCCCGAAGCCGTGGTGGGTAACTATGTGGTCGTTCATGTAGGGTTTGCCATCAGCATTGTGGATGAAGAAGAAGCTGAGCTGGTCTTCAACTATTTGGAGCAGATGGGCGAATTGGAGGAGTTGACCGTGGCCGACGCTTTCAACGGGGCTGTGGACCTGTCCACGCGAGGCACGCCGTGAAGTACATCGACGAATACCGCGATCCCGACGCCGCCCAGCGCTATGCCGAGGCCATCCACCGCATCACCACCCGCCCATGGACGATTATGGAGATCTGTGGCGGGCAGACCCACGCCATTGTGCGCTTCGGCATCGACGAATTGCTGCCCAAGCAGATCCGGCTGGTGCATGGGCCTGGCTGCCCCGTCTGCGTAACGCCGTTGGAGCTAATCGACAAAGCGCTGGCCATCGCCGCCCGCCCCGACGTCATCTTCTGTTCGTTTGGCGACATGTTGCGTGTCCCCGGTTCCGGCGGCGACCTCTTCTCGGTCAAGTCCAGTGGCGGCGATGTGCGCATTGTCTACTCGCCGCTGGATGCCGTGAATCTGGCCCGTGAGAATCCTAACAAAGAGGTCGTCTTCTTCGCCGTGGGCTTCGAGACCACTGCGCCGGCCAACGCCATGGCCGTCTACCAGGCCAACCGGCAGGGGATCACCAACTTCTCGATCCTGGTGTCGCACGTCCTTGTGCCGCCGGCCATGGAAGCGATTTTGGGATCGGCGCAGAACCAGGTGCAGGGCTTCCTGGCGGCGGGCCATGTGTGCGCCATCATGGGCTATACCGAATACGAACCGCTGGCGCGGCGCCATGGTGTGCCGCTCATCGTCACCGGCTTCGAACCGCTGGACATTTTGCAGGGTGTTTACATGACGGTGAAACAGCTCGAAGAGGGCCGAGCCGAAGTGGAAAACCAATACGCCCGCGCCGTCACCCGTAACGGCAATCTGCCTGCCCAACAGGTGATGCAAGAAGTCTTCCAGGTGGTGCACCGCAAATGGCGCGGCCTGGGCGAGATCGCCTACAGCGGCCTCGGCCTCAGCCCCGCCTACACCGCCTACGACGCTGAACACAAATTCAACGTCAGCGGCGTCCACACCGAAGAATCCACCGTCTGTATCAGCGGCGAAATCATGCAGGGCCTCAAACATCCCCACGAATGCCCGGCTTTCGGCGTCTTCTGCACGCCGGACAAGCCATTGGGCGCGCCAATGGTCTCGTCGGAAGGGGCTTGTGCGGCGTATTATCGATATCGTAGGTTGGGGTAGCTCAGGCTAACCGGGCTGGAGATCCGTCCAAAGCTCTGCGGGCGCAAAGCGACGAAGGTGCCCAACATTGGTCGTGGCAATTACAAAGGATGGCGTAGATAGGGTCACAGCCTGTGCCGCCAGGATGACGTCACCATTGCCGGTCGCAAAAAGGGACTGCAACCAGCGCGCACAACTCATGTTCAGCGGTGACCGACGAGGATTGGTAACCATGCCAAGCGGTCCAGCGTCCAGAATGACTACTTCTATCACCAGGACTTCCCTTTCAGTTCAGCTGGGAAAAGAGGACGAGCCTCGGGCGCGGTTAACATCGAGCGCCTCAATCAAATAGTCACCTGTCTCTCGCTGCTCTTCTTCGTCACCGTCCACAATCCAGGACTCAATTTGAGCAATCGCCTCCGTCTGGCGGTGCTTTTGACGTAGATGTTCCTCCAAAAGACGGCAAGCGTATTCCGTTGCAGAGAGACCTTGCTGGGACGCTTCAATCTCCAGTTGTTCCTCATCACCGGCGGATAGTTTTAACGTCAGTGCCATTTTATCTTCCAACTTTCTATCTGCGTTATGGTATGTGCGTTTAGCATACCACGAGCAAGAGTGTACTTTGGCCTTCTCTTAGTTTATTACTTCCAAAATCAGGAGCAAAATACCAGCAAATGCTAGCAAACCGGCGTTCACATACTGCTCGTTAACGTAGCCTTCTGTGAATTTTCCCCCAAGCGGTTGAATTCTTGTCGATCTGACCTGAACCCGCTATACTATCCATGACCATTTGGATTGTAGCATACAGGACTTTTCCCGCAGATCCCTCGATCTACGACAAGAAGGCGGTGGTTTTATGGCAGAAAATGTGCAGACAACAGCGCCCGAAAATCAGATATTCCGTACCCAACCTAAGTCGATTGTGGGGGCGTTGGCATTTTTTGTGGGCGGTGTAGTCGCCTTCACGTTGGGGATTACCCATGTTTATTTTGTTGAAGCCATGGCGTGGACCTTCACCATCTGGGGCGCGTTGTTGATGTACAATCACCTTTCCGACTACGCCACACGCTACGAAATCACCGATGATTCGCTGGTGATCCTCACGCCTTTCATCTTTTGGCGACCGAAGCGGGTGTGGAGTTGGGCCCAGATCAACCGCATGGACGTCCTCGTCGGTCAAGTAGAGGCCGAGCGCGAAGATGTGACCGTGCAAATCTATCATGTGACCAAAGGATCGACTGTGATCAACCGCGAGGACATTGCCTACGATCCTGAACTTGCCCATATCATCGCCGAACGTGCCGGTCTCAAAGCCGCCCGCGGACAGGCAATGCAGTCGTTCGACAAGATTCCACAGGGCGCCAAGGCGACCTATAAGTGGCAGTAATGTGATGTGATGTGTATAAAAAACGCCAGGCTTCTCGAAGCCTGGCGTTTTTTGTGGGATTGGGCGATTAGGTGATTGAGACAGACGACCAATCTCCTAATCACTCAATCTCCTAATCGCTCAATCTCCTAATCGCTCAATCTCATTTTCCTAACCACACTTCGTGCTCTACTCCTCGTTTTTATCCCAACGTTCCTCGCGCGTGGGCAGCACCTGGCTGTAGACGCGGCGGATGGCGCGTTTCCACATGCTGCGGGCTGCCGCGGCCTGATAGGTGGCCTGACGCTGCGTATTGCGCCACCAATTCGCCTCCGGCTTCTCCACTGGCGTGCGCCACTCAACGGCGCAAGCGGCCCACGTCAACCCAGCCCCAAAGCCCACAAAGACCAATTTGTCTCCCGGTTTCACTCGCCCTGCCTCGATTGCTTCGCATAGCGCAATGGGGATGCTGGCTGTGCTCGTGTTGCCATACTTCTGCAAATTGATAAAGACCTTCTCCGCGGGGATCTGTAACTGTTTCAGCACACTGTTCTGGATGATGCGTTCGTTGGCCTGATGCGGGATCACCAGATCGACGTCCTGAACAGTGAGGCCCGCTTTGGCGAGAACCTGCGTCGTCGCTTCTGCCATTACACGCGTGGCGAAACGGAAGACGGCGCGCCCATCCATTTTGATGAAGTGGCCGCCGGTGTTCACACTCTCTAAACTGGCGGGGATGGCGCTGCCACCTGCCGGCACCGTAAGCAGATCGGCGCCCGAGCCGTCGCTGCCGAGGACAGACGCCATAATGCCGCCGGGGACATCGCTGGCCGCCACCAACACCGCGCCGGCGCCGTCGCCAAAGAGGACGCATGTGGTGCGATCCGTCCAATCGACGATGCGGCTTAGCGTCTCTGCGCCGATGACGAGCACATACTCAGCATCGCCCGCCAGAATGTGGCCGCGCGCCATACTCAGTGCATAGACGAAGCCGGAGCAAGCCGCGCTGAGATCAAATGCGCCTGCGTTGCTTGCGCCCAAGCCGTCCTGGATGATGCTGGCTGTAGACGGGAAAATGTGCTCTGGTGAGCTGGTGGCGCAGATGATCAGATCAATCTTGTTGGGGTGGATGTCGGCCATGTCCAGTGCTTTACGCCCAGCCAGCACACCTAACGACGCCGATGTCTCCGCCGGAGACGCGGCAACATGGCGTTCCTCAATGCCGGTGCGTGAACGGATCCACTCGTCCTGGGTATCGACGATCTGTTCCAGGTCGGCGTTGGTAATCACCTTGCTGGGTACATGGTAGCCCCACCCTACAATCTGGGCATACCGCGCCTGTGCAGGGGTAAAGGTTGCCTCTGCCCGTGGTTGGCTGTCGGGGGTGCTGCCTTTTCCGTTTTCGTATACGCCATTGGCAGGCGCATGTCCATTGTGGCTACGCTCACCTTCAGCATGGACGCCGTTCAGTCCACCATTTTCGCGATCCGTTTGATCGTTCTGATTGCTCATGCCGGTTTGTCCTCATATTCGCGCAACATAATGCAGGAATTGTGGCCGCCAAAGCCAAAGCTGTTGCTCATCGTCACATGAACCTTTGTCTGCACCGCCTGATTTGGCGTGTAATTGAGATCGCAGGCTGGGTCCTGGCTGTCCAGGTTGGTTGTGGGTGGAATCCAGCCGGTTTGGATCGTCTTAACGCAGACAACTGCCTCGATGGCCCCGGCGGCGGCCAGCAGGTGGCCCAACATGCTTTTGGTGCTGCTGACGCGCAAGCTGTAGGCATGTTCGCCCAACACTTCCTTGATCGCCAGTGTCTCCAGTGGATCATTGAGTGGCGTGCTCGTGCCATGCGCGTTGATGTAATCTACATCCTTGGCCGAAACACCATACTGTGCCGCCTTGCGCAATGCCATTCGCATTGAGCCAATCGCGCCCATTGCCTGTTCATGGGGCGCCACCATGCTCTGGGCATCCGCTGTGTTGCCGTAGCCAATCACCTCGGCGTAGATGCGCGCACCCCGTGCTTGGGCATGTTCCAACGATTCCAAGATCAGAATAGCGCTGCCTTCGCTCATGACAAAGCCATCGCGCTCCACATCGAAAGGGCGGCACGCCCGCGTCGGATCGTCGTTGCGGCGGCTCATGGCATTGGTGACATCAAAGCCGCCCACGATTACAGGCACCAGCGCAGCCTCGGATCCGCCGGCGATGATGACATCGGCGTCGCCGCGGCGGATCACTTCAAACGCTTCGCCTGTGGCTGCGGTTCCGCTGGCGCAGGCGTTGACCACTGCAAAGTTCGGCCCTTGCAAGCCATATTCAATCGCCACACGGCCGGCGGCGCTGTCTACCAAAATATTGGGGATCGTGAATGGGCTGATGCGCCGAACACCACGAGCGGTCATCACATCGTGGCTTTCAAGGATCGTCTGGATGCCACCTACGCAGCTGCCGATGATGACGCCGACGCGGCTACCATCTTCTTGCGAAAAGTCTAGCTTGGCATCGCGCACCGCTTCGGCTGTGGCCACCATGGCGAACTGGATGTAGGGGTCCATGCGTCGCACTTCTTTGCGATCTAGATAATCTTCGGGGATGAAGTCCTTCACCTCGCCGCCGAAAGTGGTCTTCATGTCGCTGGCATCGAAGCGCGAAAAGTAATCGATGCCCGATTTACCGGTCAGGAGATTCTGCCAGGTTTCGTCTACGTTCAGCCCCAGTGGGGTAACGGCGCCCACGCCGGTAATTACCACCCGCGGCGGATAGCCGTTGTGGCCGGCGCCATTGGAATGGGGCGAAACACTCTGCTCTGCCATGCGTGTAAGTCCTCTAACTGGCGCGTAGAAAGGCGCTGCTTGTGCGCGCCCACGCGAACGGTTTGTTATCGAATTAGTCTATCACCAAACGGCGATGTGTGCAGGTTTTTTGTCGATCCTACACGATTAACTTGAAACAAGAACTTGAAACAAGAACTTGAAACAAGAACTTGAAACAAGAACTTGAAACAAGAACTTGAAACAAGAACTTGAAACAAGAACTTGAAACAAGAACTTGAAACAAGAACTTGAAACAAGAACTTGATGAAAGCTTTGTAGATTAAACACCTTCCACACTGAAAAGTTGCGCGTGACAATGGTGGTGAACGTTGGTGAGGTGTAAAGTTGCCCAGCCACAAAGTGCTGTGGTACCCTGTCGCTCGTTTAACTGTAACCGGTTGCCTGCTGAGCGGAATGTGGCTTGTTCTCGTGGCATAGCGGTTGCCTCCACGGCGGCACAGTGGACAGTTCCGACGTTTGCCCGTCCTACCTGATTGGCTCTTGGGTGACGGTGGCCGGCGCCGTCATACATTTGTTGGCATCGTTTCGATTACAAAGTTTTACTTTGACCATTCAGTATTGTCGCCACGCTGCCATCGAAAATCGGCCATCGTCAATTCTGCCGCGGTGGAGCCGCCGCCTCCGCGGCAGAACGCAGACATAAAAACGGGAGTGGCTCATACGAACCACTCCCGTCTTTTCTTTTTAGTTGTCAGTTGGAACAACCGGATAAACTGGCTTAGTTACCGAGCAACATCCCCAGCAGGCCACCCGGCCCCATCTGCGCCACAAGACCGGCGAAGACGATAGAAACCATCGCCATCAACTTAATCAAGATGTTGAGCGAAGGGCCGGTAGTGTCTTTGAAGGGATCGCCCACGGTGTCGCCCACCACAGTGGCCTTGTGCGCTTCGGAACCTTTGCCACCAAGTGCACCCTTTTCGATGTGCTTCTTGGCGTTGTCCCATGCGCCACCGGCGTTGGCCATCATGACGGCCACGGCGAAACCGGTGGAAAGCCCACCCACGAGTAGCCCCATCACACCCGCCACACCAAAGAGGACGCCGATGACCACCGGCACACCGATGCCGAGAATCGAGGGAGCGATCATCTCGCGTTGTGCGCCTGCCGTACTGATGGCTACGCAACGGGCATAGTCAGGCTTCTGTGTCCCTTGCAGGATGCCGGGGAACTCCTTGAACTGGCGGCGCACTTCTTGCACCATGGCACCGGCGGCGCGGCCTACAGCACTCATTGTCATGGCAGCGAAGAAGAAGACGGTCATGGCGCCTGCAAAGAGGCCGATCAACACAGCAGGGTTGAGCAAGGTGATGTCGTAGTAGGTGGCGAAATCCTGTAGCGTCATCTTGGCTACTTCAACCGTGCGTTCACCGATCTGTAAGTGCTGGGTACTCTCGCCCAGGTGAAGCAGGCTGAATCGGATCTCTTCAAGGTAGGCGGCCAACAGTGCCAGCGCCGTCAACGCTGCGGAACCGATGGCAAAGCCTTTGCCGGTAGCGGCAGTGGTGTTGCCTACAGAATCCAACTGATCTGTGCGGCGGCGCACTTCTTCGGGCAGATCGGCCATTTCGGCGTTGCCGCCTGCATTGTCTGCGATAGGACCGTAGGCATCGGTGGCCAGGGTGAGACCGAGGGTGGAGAGCATCGCCACCGCCGCCATCCCTACGCCGTAGAGACCCAAGAGCGCGTTTTCGTTGCCGCCGGGCAGGTAGAAGCTGATCACAATGCCGACGATTATGGCCACCACGGGGATACCCGTAGAGCGCATACCTACAGCCAGGCCGTCAATGATCACAGTGGCGGGGCCGGTAAGCGCCTGCTGCACAATGCCCTTGGTGGGCGCGTATTCATCGGATGTGTAGTAAGCCGTGGCTAGGCCGATGACAATTCCCACAGCCAAGCCGGCTACAATCGCCAGCCAGAGCATGAAAGGATTGTGCAGCCCCAAAGCGTAGACAACGCCCAGCGCCACAACGGCGATGCCGATGGAACTGTAGGTAATGCTGTTGTTGATGGCGCCCATGAGATCGCCCATGGTGGCGTCTTCTTTTGTACGCACCGTGAAGATGCCAAAAAGCGAAAGGACAACACCAATGGCGGCCAACACCAGCGGCGCAGCCAGATAGCGCAACTGCATGCCAATTTCCGAAACGCCTGCAGGCAGAAAACCGCTGTTGCGCGCCGCTTCGGTGGTGACTGCGGCCACGCCCAGCGCCGCCGTTGCCAGGATCGCGCCTGCGTAGGATTCGTAGAGATCCGCGCCCATGCCGGCTACGTCGCCCACGTTGTCGCCTACGTTGTCGGCGATAGTGGCTGGGTTGCGGGGATCGTCTTCGGGAATACCGGCTTCGACCTTACCCACCAGATCTGCGCCGACGTCCGCTGCTTTGGTGTAGATACCACCGCCTACACGGGCAAAGAGCGCCTGTGTCGACGCGCCCATGCCAAAGCTCAACATGATCACCGTGATCTGGGGCAACGGATTGCCATCAAAGAAACTCCCGGGGAAGAGATAGTAGAGCGCCAGGAACCAGAGGCTGATGTCGAGCAGGGCAAAACCAACTACCACCATGCCCATCACCGCGCCGGCGCGAAATGCTACCTGTAAACCACCGTTCAGGCTCTGGCGAGCGGCATTGGTGGTGCGGGCCGAGGCGCTGGTGGCTGTCTTCATGCCGAAGTAGCCGCACAGCCCCGAGAAAAAACCGCCCGTGATAAAGGCAAAGGGGACGACACGATTCTGTACGTCGAACCCGTATGCCAAAATCGCAAAGATAATAAAGAGCACCACAAAAGCGATGAACACCACCCGGTACTGACGCCCGAGATAGGCCATCGCCCCTTCACGCACTGCCGCAGCGATTTCGGCCATACGCGGCGTGCCTTCACTGACTTTCATCACCGATTGATAGAAGTAGACGGCAAAACCCAGTGCAATCAGGCTCCCAATCGGTCCTAACCACCAGAGCAGCGGCAACGCTTCGCGTTCGCTGCCTTGCCCCATCATACCCAGTGCCACGAAAATGGCGGCCAGAATCACAAGCCCAATGGCAAAGGGCAGGATGTTGGTGCTGGCGCCTTCTGATTCCTTGGGTAGCTTTGAATTCGACTTACCTGGGATTGTACTGACTTGTTTCATTGATGCGCTCCTCGCTTGTGGACAAACGACTTCAGTTCAAAAAGAAATACGGAGAACGAATTGCGCTTGATGCCATTCGTTCTCCGTACTCTTGAGTTCCTGATATAACTACCTTCCACATGCCGGAGAAGCCGGACATCTTTCGAGATCAACACGCATGTGCTTATCGGCTGATTTTAGGCCGACGACCTCTCTGTTGCCGGCTGGTTCGGTTGTGGAACGCCTAGACAGCGGTCAACGTGCTGCTTAGCCAGAGGACGAGGCCGAAGATTGTGCCGACACCTGCGCCTGTGGCGAACAGCCGTAACTCATTCTTCCATTCCTCCAAAAATGAGAAATGATCCACGGGTTGGATGGGGTAAAGCGGGCTCATCTTGTGACTAATCATGGTGTTTTCCTCTTTAGGCGGAATTCAGCCGAGATGCGACCGATGGGGGCAGACTGAATATTACGTAAGCTGTCCTTATACTTTAGCGCGCCCTGAAGGAACTGAACACTGTCATCTGTCGGGGATAGGGTCGGTCAGTTGATGGGGGAGAGACTAGCCAGTAGGAGAGGATTGACGATTGACGAATGTAGTGCATCTGATCGTGCTTAACGTTCGTCAATCGTCAATCGCTTAGTTTTTTCCCAAGGCGCTGAGGATGGATCCTACCACCACGAGAACGGCGCCGCTGAGGCTGAGGAGGGTCAACGATTCGGGCTGGATGACACTGGGCACAATCAACGCGCCGATGCTGACAAAGGTGATTGTAAGGATTGGCACCACCGCTAGCACGGCGCTGACACGGGATGCCTGCCAGCGATTCATCGCCTCGGCAAATGCCACATACGAAAACGATGTAGCCGCCACGCTAAAGAGGAGAAAGATCCACTGTACGCCGGTCAACAACTCGATCTGAGCCGGTTTAGCCATCGGCAAAAAGAGGACCGCTCCTGTGCCGTAGATGCAAACAATGATGGTCTGTGACGAAAGGGTGCCCAATAGGCGTTTCTGCGCCAACCCGTAGATGGCCCACACCACCGCCGCGCCCATCATGATCAACACACCCATGCTGTAATCACCGAAGTTGCCGAAGATATCGTTGAGCCGGTTGTGGAAGAAGATGCCCATGCCGATGACCACCAGCCCCAGCCCACTCCACTGAAGACGGCTAAAGCGTTCTCTGTAGAAGACCAAACTACCCAGTAGCAACAGGACCGGTGCTGTCTGTATCAGTACCTGTGCGCTGCCCGGCGTCAGGTGTTCCAGCGCCAGTAGATAGAGCAGGTAGTTGCCGCACAAAGAGACGCTGGCCAACAGCAGCAGCCCCAATCCCGCCTTGCGCATGGTCTGCCATGAAGGGAAGCCATGCTGGCTGGCAATCACGCCCAAGAGGAAAAGCGTGGCAAAGAAAAAGCGATACCAGGTGATCGTAATCGGATCCATGCCGCCGAGCAGCCCTTTGAGCGCAATCGGCAAAAGCGAAAAGAGCAGTGCGGTGAAAACCGAGAGGCCGAAGCCGATTTGCCAATCTGGGCGGACGGAGTTGCGGAGCATGGTTTGTCCTGGTGAGTGAGATGACGGGATGACGGGATGATGTTTACCTGTCGAACAGGCTGTGTTGGGTGCGGATGGGGGCGAAACTGTGCCGATGCACCGCACAAGGACCGTGTTGGGCCAGCGCCGCCAGGTGTGTGGCCGCTGCGTAGCCTTTGTGCCCGGCAAAACCATAGGCTGGGTATCGTTCGTGTAGCGAGATGAGTTCGGCGTCTCGTGTGGTTTTGGCGAGGATGGATGCCGCCGCAATCGAGACGATGCGCTGATCGCCTTTGGTTAAACTCTCCTGATGGACGTTGATCTGATCAAGTCGCACCCAGTCGATGAGCAGATAGTCCGCGGTGACGGTGAGCGCTGTCACCGCTCGCTGCATGGCCCGTTTGGTGGCCGGGGCGATGCCGATTTCGTCGATCTCCTGCGCCGAAGCGCTGCCCACGGCGTACGCGAGCGCTGCCTCGCTGATCTGCTCGGCCATCTCTGCGCGCTGGGACGGTTTGAGCAACTTGCTGTCGTTGACGGTGGCCCAGATGCCGGTGTAGGCGCTGCCCGGCGGCAAGATCACCGCCCCCGCCGTTACAGGACCCGCCAACGCGCCGCGCCCAGCTTCGTCAATCCCGGCGACGGCGATGAAACCCTGTTGCCAGAGGCGCATTTCGTGTTCCAGGGTGGGGACGGTGGCTGGTTTCACGGGCTGGTCGCTGTCTTTCGTAGTGCGTCTACCGGTTGAGATTGTTGGTGCGAATTGAGTTTGTACAGAAAGTGCCGGGGCCTTCACGTTGGACGTGACAGCAAGGGTGATGGTGCTGTCTCGCTGTTGCGAAAAGTCCCCGGCACTTTGGGTCAACGCGATTCTGATACCAATCGGCTGCTGCCGTCGGCTTGCAGTTGGAAGACGTGTAGGTGTTGGGCCGCGTCGACGATTTCCGCACCGGTGATCTGGGCAATGGCGCGCTGGGTGGCGCGGTAGGTGACGTAGGCTGTGGGCGTGTTTGGCTGGTGTGTTTCCGCCCAGGACGTGTAGCCGTCGTCGAGCCATGCTGCCCAGTAGACAGGGCCAGGCAGCACGATTTCGCCGTTGGGGCCGGCAGTGCGCAGGAGACGTTGGGCGAAGATCGGGGTGTCTCCGTTGAAGGCGAGCCAGAAGGGCGTTTCGGGCGCGTTGATGCGCAACCTGAACAACTCGTCGGCGGCGGTGGCGGCGTCGCCCAACCAGATCACGGTGTCCTCGTTGGTAGGGGGTGCGGCGGCGTCAAGGACGACGCGCACGGGAAGATCCAGGCGAGTGGTCAAGATCTCCGCATTCACCGCGGCCAAAAGCTCGCTGTCACCGACCAGGAGCAGATTGTGAGGCGGATCGGCATGGGCAATGGCGGTGATGGTGTCGGTGAGAACTTGTGTGGATGGCGCGTACCAGGCGCGGCCGTCGACGGATAGGAGATCAGCGACGGCGTCGGCTTTGGCTGGGTTGAACGGCCCCACCAGCGCTGCAACGGACGGATCGCGCAGCGCTTTTTGCGTGGCCCGTCGCACCTGTTCCGCGGATCCGCTGCCGTCGAGCGCAAGGGGCATGATGTCGATGCCGCCGGTGTCGCTTTGGGCAATGGCCGACCGCATCGCCTCTAGCGCCGTGTAGCCGGTCTGCCGGTAAAGCCCTTCGAAGGGAGCGATCAGGGCGATCTTGGTGACGGGGCGGCTGGAGGTGCAGGAAACCAGGAGGATGGCGGCGATGATGAGTGTTGCTGTCGCGCGGATTGCGAGTTGTGGATTGCGTAGATAGCGTCCACGCCTTCTGCGCACGCAATCCGCAACTCGCAATCCGTTCTTATGGATTGTACCCATAGATTTGCAGGTTCTGAAGATGTTCGGCCAGTGTCTGCGCAAAGACGTGGCGGCCCTCGTCGCCGGTGGCGAGGAAGAAGCAATAGTTGGTGCTGGCCGGGTTGCGTGTGGCTTCGATGGCACTGAGGCCGGGGCTAGCAATCGGGCCAGGCGGCAGACCCGGGTTGAGGTAGGTGTTGTACGGGCTGATGACACTGCTGTACTCTTCGATGCTCTGCGGTTTCCACCACCAGTCGCCCACAGTGCCGCGGGCATATTGGACGGTGGGGTCGGCTTGCAGGTAGTTGCCCGAATCGGCGCAGCGATTGCTCAGGCGGTTAATGTAGACCGATGCGATAACCGGTCGTTCGTCGGCCTGAACGGCTTCGCGCTCGACGATAGCGGCCAGGTTGAGCAGGTCGCGCCCACTCAGGCCGCTGCCGCCGCCGACGAGTCCGTCGTCGCCGATGCGGTTTTCGAAGTTGTTGAGGAATGAGGCCAGCACTAGATCCGGCGTGGTGGCGTTAACCGGGAAGCGGTAGGTGTCGGGGAAGAGGAATCCTTCCAGCGAGGCCTCGGGCGGCAAATTTTGCAAGAAGTCGTAGTCGCCGAAGGTGCTGAGGCTGCGTGGCTGGCGCACGGCGGTGAGGAAGCGCTCGGCGTCGATGACGTAGTTTTCGGCGAGGCGCTCGGCCACTTCTTCGGCGCGGAAGCCTTCGGGAATGGTGACGAGGATCTCCTCGAAGCGGGCTTCTTGTAGCGCTTCGGCGATTTCGGGCATGGTCATGGTTTCGGCCAGCATAAAGTTGCCGGCCTCGATGCGCCTGTCCATGTCGGTAACGCGCAGGTAGAGATTGAAGAGGCTGGCATCGCTGATCAGCCCCTGGTTTTGGAGCCTAGCGGCAATGAAGCGGGCGGCGTCGCCGGGGATGACCTGGAAAGGACGCGGCCGCGGGTCGTCGCCCACAGGCTGGTTGAGTTCGTCTTCGCGCAGACGCAGGTTGTAGGTAAGAATCTGCCGCTCAATGTTTTCGGGCGTCAGCGCGTTTCTGCCTGCACTGGGGTCAATGAGAGCAGCGTTTTGCCGTTCCACGGCCAGGAATTGCTCTGTGAGGTGAGCATCTGCAACCGACCAGATGCTCCACAGCACGCCGAGCACCAGCGCTAAAAAGCCGACGCGCACGAGATTGAGCAGGATCGACTGCACGCTGAAAAAGGAGCGGGCGTTTTTGTCTTTGGGTTGAGGCCGTCGCAGTGACATGCGGCGCAGTGGATGGGTTCGGTTCATGATTCCTGTAATGCTCTCTGAATAGGTAGCAGGGAAGTGATTGGTGACTGGTGATTGGTGATTAGGCTTCTCGATTGGACAGAGAATGGGTATTCCATAGTCTTGTACAGCACATTGATGCGTACATTCTCTACGGTATTTCGAGACCTAATCACCAATCACGAGTCACCTCACTCAGATGCGTCCATAATGCTCGGTAGCGCCGCGGCGTTGAGCGTCGAGATAGCTTTGCAAAATCACGGCGGCGGCGACGGCGTCCTGGCCGACTTTGGTTTTGCGATTGTCCTGGCTTTCCAGGATCTCATCGGCGGCGTAGCTGCTCAGGCGTTCGTCCCAAAAGATGATGGGCGGCGCGCTGCCCAGGATGTGTTTGAGCGCCTGGGCTAGCCGTCGCGCCCAGCGGCGGGTGCTTTCGGCTTGTGGGCCCTCGCTGCCGTCCATGTTGAGGGGCAGGCCACAGAGCAAGGCGCCGGGCGCTTCCTGACGAATCAGCGCGCCGATGACGTCGAAATCTTGGTGGCGGCTGCGTCGGTGGATCACGGTGAGTGGCTTGACCGAGAGCCACAACGGATCACAGGAGGCGACGCCGATACGGGCCTCGCCCACGTCGAAGGCAAGGATCTTGCCGGGCGCGGTCATGGTGCAGTCTGCTCACCGACGGCGTTGGTCAGGTCCACGCGCACCTGGATGCGGCTGCCGATGCGGGGCAGTGTGCCGAACCAGTCGGGGTCCTGGTAGAACTCGGGCGGGCCGGCCAGCAGCCAATCGCGCTGGAGGACGGCGCCGGCTTCTTCCGCAGTCAGGCCGGTGATGGATTCGCGTACTTCTCGTGTCTCAATTGGGATGACATAGTTGCCCCGCGCCACCACACTAAATTGCACAGTGCGGTTGGTGACGGTGGCATCGGTGGCTGCAAAATATTGGATCGAGTCGGCCACCAGTTTGCCCCGCTCGGGGACGGCGTCTTCGAGTGCCCGGAATGCCGCTTGGCTGGATACCGCTTGATCCACGGCAACGCCCTGCACGAGTACCCGTAGGGCCAGGGTGAGTGTGTCGGCGGGTTCGTCGTTGAAGTGATCGTAGAAGCGGTCGATGATGAAGATTTGAATCGAATCGGCGGGCACCCATTCGCCTTCAGTCAATTCGCTCTGGAGTTCGTTGTAGGCCACTGCTTCGATTTCTGCAAAGACTTGATCGTAGAGCGTGTCACGGTCGGCCTGGGTAACCACACGCACGAGATTGGACGAACCGCCGCCGGTTGCGCCTGGGTTGGTCACCTGTACCTGTCCTTGCAGCGCGCCGGAGACGGTGGCGATGGTGTTGGCGCGCACGTTGCCACGTGTGCCGGGGGCGGTGGCTTCGACCGGCACGGTGACACGCGTGCCGGTGGGGCCGTTTAGATCCACGTCCTGGAGCGTGCGAAAATCGACGCGGTCGCCGGTGCTGGTAGAGACAACGGTGCCTGCCGGGATGCGGATGGTGCGGTTGGTCTGATTGGTGAAGACGACATTGCCGCCGGCGCGGTCGGTGGCGGCCTGGTCGCTGCCGGTGGTGGCAATCGTGCCCGTGCGCTCGATGTAGGTTTCCAAGAACCGCGCCGGGATCACGCCGATCTCAAGATCGGCAATGTCTATGCTGGGATCAGCGGTAAGGGTGACGCCGGCTTCCAGTGGGCGTTGCCCAGGCACGACAGTGACGGTGGCGGCGGGCAATACAAAGAAGAGGAACGCGCCTAGCATGCCGGCAATCGCCAACCCGGCGAAGACGTAGCCGATGAAGCGCAGCCAGAAGGGCATGGGGCGCCGGTATTTCTCTTCGGCGCGGATGCGACGCTGGCGGCTGCGATGGAGATTGGGCCGAGCCAGCAACTCGATGGTTTTGTCGCTGGTATTGTTGAGGAGTCGGCTGTTGCGCCATGCCGGTGGTTCCGGCAGGCCCGATGCCGGGTCGCGTGGATCGATGTCGGGCAGTTGGGGCTTCATGCGCCAGGATCGACCTACGATGCCCGCTTCGTTGCCGTAGACGGGAATGCCCAACGCCTGAGCAATACGCCGCGTCTCCAAATCCTGGGTGACGAGGGCGAGATCCTGTTTGCGCAGGCGCGCCTGCCTTTGCAGCAGCCGCATGCGCGCAAAGCTGTCTAATTCGCTCCAGCCGTTGGGCAGGATGACGGCCACCTGTCCACTGCCGAGGCGGGCCAGACGGCGGCGAATAGCTTCGGGTTTGGTATCGGGTTCGATGTGGAGAAGTTCGGTCAAGGTGCGATTCCTGGGAAATTGCGAATTGCGGGTTGCGAATTGCGGGAATAGGTGCTCGATGGCGCCGTGTGATGGGTGCGTGAATGAGTCTTCGGTGAACCGCACGCAGGTTGCGTGCAGCTACGGTGAAACGTAGACTCGCCGTGAACTGTTCCCTTCGACGAGCCTACGTCCTCTACAAACCCGCAATCCGCAATCCGCCATTCGCAATCCGCTCTACTTCAAATTCTTCTCTACCCACTCGGGCACAATCTTCAACGCATCGGGCAATTTGTCGCTGTCGCGCCCGCCGGCTTGCGCCATGTTGGGGCGACCGCCGCCGCCGCCGCCTACGATTTTGGCGGCGTCTCGCACGATGTTGCCGGCGTGGATGCCCCGCTTGATGGCGTCTTCAGTGGCGGCAGCGATGAGGAGTGGCTTTTCGTCGATCACCGCGCCGAGGACGACTACGCTACTGCCCAACTTGTCGCGGAACCAGTCGGCCATCTGGCGCAGGGTGTCGGCGTCGTCGGCCTGCACCTGCTCGGCGAGGACGGCGAGACCGTCCACATGCACAGCGCGGTCGAGGAGCGATTCGCTCTGCTGACGCGCCGTTTGCACACGCATCTGTTCTAGTTCGTGTTGGAGTTTGCGGTTCTGTTCCTGCAATTGGGCCACAGCTTCGGTGACATTTTCGGGCCGGGTGCGCAAGGACTGCGCCGTCTGCGCAAGGACGTGCATGCGCTGTTTCACCAGTTCCTCGGCAGCGCGACCGGTGACGGCCTCAATGCGACGCACACCGGCGGCGCTGCTGGCTTCGCTGACGATGCGCAGGCTGCCGATCTCGGCGGTGCTGTCTACGTGCATGCCGCCGCACAACTCCATGCTTACTGGATCGTCCTCGCGGTTGCCGATGGTGATCACACGCACGGTGTCGCCGTACTTTTCGCCGAAGAGGGCCATGGCCCCTTCCGCAATGGCGCGGTCCTGGCTCGTCCAGCGGTCGCCCACGGCGTAGTTGTTGAGGATCGTCTCATTGGCGATGTGCTCGATGGTCTCCAGGTCCTCGGGCTTGATGCTTTGAGGATGGGTGAAATCGAAGCGCAAGCGGTCGGGCGCGACCAGCGAACCGGCCTGATGGACGTGATCGCCCAGGGTCTTGCGCAGCGCCATGTGTAGGATGTGGGTGGCGGTGTGGTTGCGCATAATGTCCCAACGACGGTCAACGTCGAGGATGGCGTAAGCGGGATCGCCCGCTTTGACCGTCCCTGTGCTGACTTCGCCGATGTGGACGATGAGGCCGGCGATAGGTCGCCGCGTGTCGCGCACACGGACGGTCCAGATCGGCTGGTCGATGTCTTCGGGATAGTAGTAAATTTCGCCGCTGTCGCTGATCTGGCCGCCGGATTCAACGTAGAAGGGCGTCTCGGGCAGCACAATTTCCACCTGTTGGCCCTGTCTGGCTTCGTCGACGATTTTGCCGTCGGCGATGATGGCCGCGAGGGTGGTGTCGGCGTCTTCGCAGTTTTCGTAGATGAGGTGTTTGACGCCCTCGGGGCCAAGCACGCCCTTCTCCTTTAACTGCGCCAACACCTGGCCGTAGACGGAGAGATCGCTGGCTTCGGTGGTGATGGAACTGGCGCGGGCGCGCTCGCGTTGTTGCTCAAGCGCGGTGCGGAAACCCTCTTCGTCTACGCTGAAGCCTGCTTCTTGGGCTACATCGCGGGTAATGTCCAGCGGGAAGCCGTAGGTGTCCCACAGGCGGAAGGCGTCGGCACCGGGGACGACGCTCTTGTCCTCGGCGCGCAGTTCGTCCATCAACTCGTCGAGCAGGTTGAGGCCGGTGGTCAGTGTGCGCTGGAAGCGTTCTTCCTCGGCGGTGACGGTGCTCAGGATGAACTCGGCCTTGGCGGGCAGGTCGGTGTAATGGCCGCCGTATTGGTCGATCACCACCTTGCAGATTTCGGCGAGGAAGGGCTTGGTAAAGCCGATGCGTTTGCCGAAACGAGCGGCGCGGCGCAGGATCATGCGCAGCACGTAGCTGCGGCTTTCGTTGCCGGGCAGCACGCCGTCGCCCACGAGGAAGGTCATGGCGCGGCTGTGGTCGGCGATGACGCGGTAGCCCACCAGATGTTCCTGGCGCTGTTGGGCATCGTGGCCGAGCAACGCCTGAATGCGATTCATGATGGGGGTAAAGGCGTCGGTGTCGTAGTTGTTGTCGTGGCCCTGCAAAATGGAGGCGATGCGCTCCAGCCCCGCGCCGGTGTCGACGCTGGGCCTGGGCAGGTCGATCATCTGGCCGTCGGCCTTCTGCTCATACTGCATGAAGACGAGGTTCCAGATCTCCAGGTATTCGTCGTCTTTGTTGACGCCGTCTTTGTTCTGTACAGCCAGATCGCCCCAGTAGTAGTGGATCTCGGAGCAGGGGCCGCAGGGGCCGATGTCGCCCATGGCCCACCAGTTGTCTTTTTTGCCGAAGCGGAGGACACGGTCCGCGGGCGCACCGGCTTCGATCCACAAGCGCTCGGCTTCGTCGTCATCGGTGTAGACGGTGAACCAGAGGCGCTCCAGGGGCAGCTCAAGTTCATTGACAAGCAGGTGCCAGGCGAACTGGATGGCCTCTTGTTTGAAGTAGTCGCCGAACGAAAAGTTGCCCAGCATCTCAAAAAAGGTGTGATGGCGTGGGCTGGGGCCAACATTTTCGAGATCGTTGTGTTTGCCGCTGACACGCAGACACTTCTGCGAGGTGGTTGCGCGGTTGTAGTCTCGTTTTTCCAGGCCCAGGAAGACGTCTTTGAACTGGTTCATGCCTGCGTTGATAAAGAGCAGCGTAGGATCGTCTGCGGGGACGAGGTTGCTGCTGTCTACAATGGCATGGTTCAGTTCGTTGTAGTATTCGAGAAACAATTTGCGAATTTGATTGGTTGAAAGCTTTTTCATCGTGTGTCTCGCTTTGGACTGGGCCGGCGGTATAGACGAAACCAAAATGGGATGCACCGGCACGATTCACTGCCCAGTGCATCCCATAGTGTAGCAGCTATTTGGGGATTTTATGAAAAAGACGACAGACGACGGACGATGGACGAACGACGACGGACGACGGACGACCGACGAACGACGACGGACGACCGACGTCATCACGCTCGCACGCGCATAGACCCGATCAGATCGCGCACCTTCGTAACAATGTCCACTGCCGCACCGAAGATGGCGAGGCCGATGCCGATTTTGATCATAAGGTTGATCAGGTCGAGGATCTCTGTCCACTCGCCGATCTGGCCGACGCCGGCATTCTGTGCGGCGACCCAGGCCGCGTCCAGCGCCATGAGCGGTCCTCCGCGCAGGAGATCGATGGCGATCTGAATGCCGAAAATCGCTAGCGCCAACTCCGCAATGAGGATACCGGGGACGCGTTGCCGGTAGTAGAGCATCACCGACGCCAGCACCACAGCCAGACCGAGGTAGGTGTTGAACATGGGCAAATAGCTCTGGAACTCCACTGAAAAGACTGGGATCAAGACGTCTGCCGGTACATTGGCGCGCAGAAGAGTCAACCAGGTCTGCGGCACGTTGAAGATGGAAAGCAGAATCAGGCTGCCGATCAACTCAACGATTGGCTCACCCATTGGAATCGGCCTGGCGCTGAATGTGGTGACAGGATGATTGGGATCAATATCGGAGCGGGAGGTGTTTAGCATTTGTTGACTCCTTAGTTACCTACATAAACCAGATAGCGACAACGACGACGGCGAAGACAAGCAGCGACGTGCATGCCCACAGCGTCGGATCGAGATCGTGGGGTGCGTTGCGCTGCTGTTGTTCGATGGCGGCGCCTGTCCCCGCGCCGATGCCCAGGCCGAGGAAGAGGCCGATCAGTAGATTCTGTGTAGCAATCCCCAGGGCAATGCCCAGGCTGATGCCGATCCCCGTGCAGAGGACGATACGCACCTGGGCCGCCGTGAAACGTGGCCGGTTGCGGAGAATCGGTTTCATGGTCATCATCCTGCATCTCCTAAAGATGTAGTAATGCGTAACGCATGATGCGTAACCCAGAGAAGTTAGTATGTCTATTGTAAGGCGATGGGGGTGTCCTGGCAGCAGCGGTTTGTTGTGAGGGAGATCCATCAAATGACACAACCTGAGTCAACAAGTCAGCAGTGGATCGTCTATACGCCGTCGTCAGTCGTCTGTCGTCAGTCGTCTGTCGTCAGTCGTCTTCTCCGCGCGCGCCGCGACCCCGTCCATGCACGGAACGGGGTCGCTTGGCGGAACGATAGGAGAGAGGACAACTATGACGAACAGGTAGTTTGCGTTAGTTGAGCGACATCAACACTTTTTGCAGGATCATTGGTTCGGGCATGGCGCCTTCGACGTGGGTGTCCTCGTTGATGATGGTACGGGGTACGCCCATCACCGAGTACTTGTTGGACAGCTCTGGGAATTCCATTGCTTCGACCATGTCGGCGTGTACGAAAGGACTTTCCATGGCCATCTGGTGTGCCATGTGAACGGCCTTGGGGCAGTACGGGCAGGTAGGTGTGATGAATACCTGCATGTGTACAGCCTTGTCGAGCTTGGCCAGCTCGTCTTTGGTGGCTTGCGAAAGACCAGAGTCGCCTGATCCCACCATCTGGATGCCCTCAACCAGGGTGCTGAATTCGTAGCCTGATGGGATGCCGTAAAAGCGGATGCCGTAATCCTTGGGTTCGTCGCCGTCCTGGAGCAGGGCGATGGCCGGAACCTTGTCAATGCCATATTTTTGGGCTGCTTCGCCGTCCGCCTCCAAAAGGAGAATCTCGGTTGCAATCTTCTCTGACAGGCCGGCGACTTCCTCGACGATCTGGCGAGTCTCTTTGCAATATTCGCAGTCACGTTCCTGGGTAAACATCACCATTTTGACGCCGTTTTCCAGCTTGGCGAAGGTTTCGCGCAGGTAGTTTTGATCTTTTTCTGAAAGCAAAGCCATGGTTTTCCCTCCGAATGAATCGTGTTAAGCGTTTCGTTTAACTGCATTTGTGTCCCCACTATACGCCCCGCCTGCTTGGCGAACAAGGACGAATCGCTTATCATGGACATTAGCAAAACTTATGGAAAGTTGGAAATGATGCTCAACCTCCACAAACTCAACATCTTCGCCACCATCGCTGAGGCGGGCAGCTTCACCGCGGCGGCGGAACAGTTGTATTTGACACAGTCGGCGGTGAGCCAGCATGTGCGCGATTTGGAAGCACAATTGGGCACAGAGTTGTTTGTGCGCGGGCGCAGTGGGGCCACGTTGACGCCTGCCGGAGAGACATTGCTCGGCTATGTGGAGCGTGTCCTCTGGCTGCTGGCCGAAGCTGAAAGCGCCGTGACCGATGTCACCCACCTCAGCGAAGGACAGCTTCATCTGGGCGCGACGTCAACGGCGGCCGTCTACCTGTTGCCGCAGTGGGTGCGCAATTTCCGCCGCGATTATCCGTCTTTGCGCGTGTCGTTGCAGACTGAGTCCGCAGATGCCATCGTGCAGGCGCTATTGGCTGATCAAATCGATTTGGGTTTCGTAGAAGGGGCGTGGCCGGAGACACAGCGATTGCATCACCTGCCGTTACAAGATTCGGAACTGCGTGTGGTTGTGGGCGAGGATCACCCCTGGCGCAGCCGAGACAGATTGTCGGTGCGCGAATTGGACAAACAACTCTTTATCACCTACTCGCCGCGCAACCCCGCCCGCACCTGGACAGACGAGATCTTTGGTCGCTACGACGTCTCTCCACTCATTGTTGCCGAATTCGACGATCCCGAAGCGATCAAGCGCGCCGTGATGGAGGGGATGGAAGCGTCGATCCTGCCCTGTTGCGCCGTGCGCCGCGAATCGGACGAAGGGCGTATTCACTTGCTTTCCATCGAGGAACAGCCCTTGCGCCGCCCCATCGAACTTCTCTGGCGCGCCGACCGTCCGCTCAAGGCCACGGCACGGGCGTTTCTGTCTTCGTTGGTGGGGCAGTATCCGTCTTTACTCGATGAGGTGGAGGCTCAATGAAGTGGCGCATGTGCGAAAGTCGTGATCGCCCCTTCACGCTGTCTCGTGCCGCAGCGGACAATCCACCGTCACAGTAGTGCCGTGCCCCAGCTTCGACTCGATCTGCACGCGTCCACCGATGAGTTCCAGCCGTTGCGTCGTCTGCCATAAGCCGTGGCTGCCTACACTTTTGTTGCCTGTCTCATCGGCGCTGAACCCGTTGCCGTGATCGCGCACCTCAACACGAATCCAATCTTCTACCCGAACCAGGGTTACGAAGACCTCTGACACCTTGGCATGCTTGACCACATTGAAGAGTAACTCACGTACCACCTGCAACAACAAGATGCGCAAATCCTGATCCGGCAAGCGCACTTCGTTGACAGCTCGCACGTGGACTGTCAGACCATGTTGCTGTTGCATCTGTGCTGCCAGCCAGTTGATGATTTCGGTCAACCCGCTGGCGCTGAGGATGGGGGGGCTGAGATCCATGCTCAGCCGTCGAGTTACGCCGATTGAGGTCTTCAACGTCTGATCAATATCGTCGATGCGATTGAAGAGCTGTTCGCTGTCGCCTGCATGCAATGCGTTTCGCAATGCCTGAAGCTGAAACTGCGCGCCGAAAATGTGCTGTTGCAGGTCGTCGTGGAGGATTTGGGCGATGCGACGGCGTTCTTCTTGCTGCGCTACGGTGAGTTGGGCTGCCAGGGCGCGCACCTGTACCGTCCGCTCGGCGATACGGTCTTCGAGGGTCTCGTTGATGTGGCGGAGCGCTTCTTCTGCGTGCTTTTGATCTGTAATGTCGGCTACGACGCCCACAAGTCGCAACGGATCCCCATTGCCAGTAAATGCAAAATTCCCATCAATGCTGATCCAGCGCACTTCTTTATCGGATTTACGCCGAATACGGCCAACGTAGTGTAGGGCACTCTTTTCCTGAATCGCAGTATCAATTGCCTGGTTGAACTCGGCAATGTCCTCTGGGTGCAGATAGCGATCAAAAAACTGTCTTCTGTCAAAAGGTGCATCGGCTTGTTGGTGGCCAAAGATCTCATATATGCGCTCATTTTCCCAAACGGCATAATCGTTGGGCGCATTCCACTCGAAGACGCCAAGGCCCGCCGCTTCTGTGGCGATACGTTGGCGTTCCTGAGAGGCACGCAACTGCTCTTCGGCAAGCTTGCGTTCGGTGATGTCAATGCCGGTGGACTGAACTTCGATGGCGTTTCCGTCGGCGTCGAACGCAAGCCCACGGTTCGTCCATAACGTCCAGCGAACACCGTAGGCTGTTTCAAAGCGATTCTCAATGCGAATTTCAGGTGTGGTTGGGCTTAGTTGTGCAAGCTGAATGCGCACCGACGGTCTATCGGCTTCGTTGACAAATTCCCATAAGTTGGCTGTGGCCAATGCTTCGGCAGTGGTGCCGCGGGCGCGTGCATAAGCACTGTTGACGAAAAGGATGGTGCCGTCGGGGCGGAAGCGGCATATCATCTCTGCCTGACTCTCGACGATGGCCTGGTAATGCACCTCGTTAGGCGAGCGAACATCACCTTGTGTCTTGTCGCTGAAAGAACGGTCTAGGCCGTTGGACATGGGATGTACCTTTCCCAGTAGACGCTATAGACGACTGTGCGTCTAACGCTTGTGCGCAAGGTGAACACGTGCTGGCAAGGGCAATGACTTTGTAAGGTGTTTCTATGGGTGCAGTATATTTGGCTTTCTAAGGCGATGCAAATGGAAGGTAGCTTTCATTTGTGTAAGCAAACTGTTCTGTCTTGGACAGATGGGTGTATTTCAATTTCGGGGCATGCCAAGTGCCGGGACTTTTCGTCGCAGCGCCACTGCCTTCTCCCGTACCGCCACCTTCTTCGTGAAGTCCCCGGCACTTTCACCCCCAGCGCTGAATACACCCTGGGCAGACCTGGGAATTGGCTGTGGTGTCCTAACTGCGCTACAATGATGCCACTACATCCCACCGATCAAAAAAACCTGAGAAACGCTATGCTGAACGACCTTTCGCACGTTTGGACATGCGTCAACCAACGTTTATGTACCAGGGGACTATTTGGGAGGGTTTGGGGGAGTGGTAGCCTGGTCCTTATTGCTTATCTTTTTGATCGTATCTTGGAGCACCTGGGGGACAGGCAGCCCCGATCTAACGGCGTTTTCCAAAATGCTGATGCTTTCATGGGCCACATAGAACCCCGCCACCGCTTCAACCAGGGGAATGGGAATGCTTGGCGCTAAGTACTGTTCCAGTACTGCCGCCATGACAACAATTAGCTGGACGAGCGCCTTTTTGGTAATCCCCTTAAAACTGACTTTGCTATTCAGTTCTCCGTTCGAGCCAGCCACCAGCACGCCGCTAACAATGTCTACGGCTTGCATGATTAGAAGAACTTGCACCACAATGGGCGTATTCGCCCACAACATAGCCAGCGCCGCGCCAATGCCCTTGATTAGCGTCGGTATCCATTCCATGTTTTGCTCTTTAATGAAATCCATGTTTCCCTCGTCAGTAACACGAAAATGAATCGTCTGTGCCTACTAGTAAACAGCAAAGGACCTGTTGTGATGTTAGGGAAACTGCTGCTCATTTGCTTCTTGTTGTCCGGTTCGCAGCTGCACTTAAATTCGCGTAGCGCAACCCTACAAGCCGTAACCTATCTACAGGGGGAATATAACCCAACCCTGGGGCTGTATCGGGAATCCCCTGAAACAGCCCCAGATCGTCACTGGCTGGCTACCGACAATTTGTTGGCTGTCTATGCGTTGACAGGGGAGTGGAAGGGACCCCAGCATGGTTTGATAGAAGCTTTGACCGGTCAAGTAGTGGAGTGGCCGCCCAGGGGTGTGGTACAAGCTGAAGTAGCGCCAGGAGTTTGGCAGGAAAGACGTACTGGGGAAGGTGTCTTTGAAGACTGGAGAGACTATACAGACCTGCTGTTGTATGGGGCGCTGAACGCTCACAATGCCGGTCAGCCCAGATTGGCACATCAGCTATACACTGAGGCCGTAACAACTCACTGGAATGGCGTGGGCTTTGCCGATAAGGCTTTCCATGCCGATAGCAGGTATGCCACCTACAAAGTTGCTCTGGCTGTGATTGTAGCTACTGAAATTGGTGAGCCACCAGGTGAGGGCCTGCTTGACGTTCTATTGTCGAAGCAGGCCCCATCTGGTGGCTTTGTGGCTATGTACGATGCTTCAGGCCAGCCCGTGGGGGATACGAATACGGAGACGACCGCCTACGCTCTGTTGGCACTACGGTAGTTTCTGGTTTCCCAAAAAATAGTAGTTATGCCGGTACTTCATATAGGCCCGCATTGCTTGCATGATTGTACCGGCAGTTTCTGCGTTTGTCGGGATCACACCGTCAACCTCATCCGGCATACCGAAGTGATCAATAATCTCACTCAGGAATGTCTTGGGCGGCAGGCCGTAGGGCAACGGGTTCACTGTTTGCCACGCCAACAGCGGGCCACCGTAATGGTTGGGGCGCAAGAGTAGACCGTTCTCAACCGTCTCCCCCCAGTATGTCCCTACTGAGTAGTCCAACCCCCAAGGTGTATAGACCAGTGTCTGCATGGCTGCATCGGCATAGTTCTTGCTGGTCTGGTCCCCATACTTATAGCCCAAAATCGTTTCCAGGACCGTGAACGCCGCCGTACGGACGCCACTTGTATAGGAGCTACTCTTCCCGAAGATTTTGATGCCGTTGCCGTTCCAGGCGATAGCCTCTAGATTGCGCGCAACTTGTGTTGGTGTCGTGAGGCCACCACCAGTTCCAATGTATTGGTAGGCAGGTGACTGATGCTTAACCAATACATGGATTGCCTGGAGTGCTTGTACTAGGTAATCCTGTTTGCTCAGTGTCACATAGTTGTTCACACCCAATGTGCACACTTTGCTTTCGTATGGATACCGTGCCCAGTTGGTTTCAATACCCCAAGGATAAGGCGCCTGATTTGTTCCATTTGCAGGTCCAGGCGCAAAGCAATCATAGTAGGGTTCTGTTCCCAAAAACCAATCGCTAGTTTTGGAGCCGACCCAGCCAAACATAGGCTTATAAAGATCGTGCGAGCCATTAGCATTGACAAGTGTATTTAACAAGTCGTCTGCTACAGCCTGATTCCCTGCCAAAATTTCAGCATAGACGCCCATGTGGGTTGCATGTCGCAAAGTGTAGCGCGCCGCTGGAATGCCGATGGGCCCAACGTGACCGGTGGCTAAGTCCAGGCACCGATCCATGCCTAGCTGCCAACTGATCGGTAGACGGGTCAAGCCCAGGTTATCAACAATTTTATAGTTGTAATCAAACATCAGATCGACATAGGGCTTTGTGTCTCCGTAGCTACGAACCGAGACACTATAGACTACACTGTCGGTGCTACAGTTGTTCGGATCAAATGGGTAATAGTAACGATCTGCCCAGATAACGGGTTCCCCGTAATCGTAGTCATGCCCAGCATCCCAAGTTTGATCCATCAGCTCATAGGTTTGAGCAATCACGCTATGGGTGATTTTCATATACGGTTTACTACGATCACTGTAGTAGTGGCCGGCAATACGTGGACTATCCGGCTTGTTCCATCCTTCAATTACAAGGGCCAGTGGAAAACCCATATACTCCTTGGTCATTCCTTCGTCCCACGCCACGAAAGCTCTGGTTAACTTCCGTAAATAGTAATGAATTTCTCCTGTAACGAACATCAAATCAAAAATGTTGCCCGGATCGCGCGTGTACTGCGCTGTGGGTGCTGCCGAATCAGTAACGGTTTGAAGTTCCGGATCGTCTTCCTGATCTTTCACCCGGTGCATACCACCATCGGCGCCGCTCAAACCAAAGGCAATCTGATGGCGTTCACCGTTTTCGTCATGGTGGAACACGTCAATCTTAAGTTCTTGAGCGTTTGTGACGAAAAGATTCATAATCTCTTCATCACTTTTGGCTTCGAGCTCTTTCAGAGGAATCCCTAGTTCATCACGCAGAATCTGCAAACGCATGGGGGTTTCCACTTGAACCCATTCTGGTTTTGTTGGTTCTGGTGCATCTGGATCTATCTCTACAACGGGGAAAACATAGCGCATACCGTCTTGATCGGGCTCAGAAATTGACCATTCCCGTTCCAATCCATTGAAGATACCTTGATGCCGATATGCTTCCGGGGGTATTTTATCGGGATCTGACACGTTACTTACCAGTGGCATATCAACTGGGGGATCTTCTTGGGCGAAGGTAGCAGTGGGTAGCAGGGACAGCAGAAAGGCAACAATTAAGAGGATACGGATACGATTCATGGAGGCTCCTATGGTTGAAGAAAATTGGATACGCCTTCTTCAACCATAGAGCCAATCGTCTGCGACCGTGTTAGGTCAACTCTCGTATCGAAAAATCATCTCCATAAATATCGGCTGTGGTGGCCGATGGGCAGCGAAAAACCAGATCAGCACTTTGGGCTGTACCCGGTGCTACAATGTCCTGCTCAATCACGGTCCAGGTGCTGTACGTACTGCTTAAGGCGATGTTTTGCTCGCTAATGAAGCCGGTGCCGTCCGTATTGCTGAACCATCGAATCGTGAGGTACGTATCTGCGCTTCCTGTGCCTTTTGCCATTACCTTGATTCGGTAGGTTCTATTGCCGTTGACCAGGAAGTGCAAAGAGCGCCAATCCGCCGTGGCCGCCGTTACATTCAGCCTCAGGCTATGGTTTTCCGTATGGTATTCCGCTGTGGACCATTGTGTACCTGTGGCGCTGGCAAACCAATCTCGAGGGACTCCCCCGCCTGTGTCTGTTTCCACATCGGGATTACTGACCAGTTCCGGGCCTGCCTTTCGTCCGCTAATTGCTCGCCATGATACATCACGGTTGGCTGTTACGGCTGCCGGTACCGTGATTGTGAATGTAGTGCTGGTTTTAGCAGAGACATAGGCGCCGGTTGTTTCGGTGCTTTCATGGCCAAGCCAGACCATAGAAGGGGTGCCTTCCAAATCGTGTGTGACCGTTACTGTCGTCTGACCGGAAAGAATGGTGGCCACCCCGTGATTTTGCAGTTGTCCTACGCCCGGCCTGGACCCTTCCAGCTTGGTCAGGTTCGCTTGACCAATAATGCTGTCATAGATGAGGGCATTGCCGATCATGCAGTTGGGTCCGCATCTACTGGCATCTACGCCGAATTCTGTATTTTCCAGGCTGACCAGAGTCCCGATTACAACATCTTCGTTGCTGGGGCCGTTAAAGGCCAAACCTCTGGCATTTCTTTGGATCACCGCTGCGTCAATGGTCAGCTGCTTCACATAACCTTCTAGCCGGATGCCGTAATTGGCGTTCAGCCAACTGTAGATTTTGCCGATATGAACTTTGTCCACATAGCTGACCGGTAACGCGTCGGGGTTGCCCTCAATATACAAGCCATCGCCGCCGCTAGCGGTCCAGACTGTACCAAAGAAGACACGTTCACACGCCCCGGCCATGTAAATGCCCGCACCCAAGGCATTATCAATGATGGCAGTGCCAAACCATGCCTCAAACGCACCTGGCAGGTCCATGCCTTTGTCCATGTCAAGGATCTGGATTGACGTGAAGGCGTTACCGCCCTGCGTGCCGCCCGTACCAATGCGCAACCCTGGTCCGCTTGCCCAGTTGTCAGGTGCGGGACCTTTGATCCAAACCTGATTAAAGTGGTTATCATGGCAACTGCCTGACATGTTGATGCCCCTGTCACGCACCTGCATGTAAAGATTCTGGAACGAGTTTTCATTTGTACCGGACCCGCTGGTGTTGCCTTCCAGATCCCAGCCGCGCCAATAGTTGGTGATGAAGACGTGCTGGATGAAGGCATAACGCAAGGAATACGCAGTAACAGCGGGAACAGATGTTGTGAGAGACGATGGATCGTCAATGCGTAGCGCGCCGAGCAAGGTAAAGTGATCGACTTCGTAAATGTTGAGGATGCTGTTGTTACCAGCCGGCTGAAATATCACACCGACCACCATCCACGTTTGGCCAGACACAGGGCTGAGTGCCGTGTCCAGTGTATACGTACCGCTCCGAAAAAAGAGTGTACCGTCCACACCCGCCGCGGTGATAGCAGCTTGAATCACGGTACTATGATTGCTGCCGCTGAACTCTGCTTCGCCGGTACGTGTATTGAATGCCAGGCAGATGCTGCCCGACAGGTAAATGACATAATCAGCAACGTTCTGTGTGCCTGCACCCTTGCCGACATATTTCAGTATGAACGGCTTTAGTTTTTCGGCCAGTTCTGTTTGTCGCACGACTCGCTAGCCTTCCACGACTTGAGACAAATCCCAGGGTGATGGCAGCCCACGCGGACGCCACGAAACTCTATTGGTTTCGACGTTGTATTCAGCTTCAACAATGCGGAACGGACTTGGAGCGCCCAACCATGTCAGATTGGCAGTAGCCGGAATAACATTCCGCAATGCTGTCTGCCCTAGCGGCAGATCGCCCGCGGGCAGTGGACGGCTGCTCGTGGCATCTCGAAACACATTGCCCGGCAACAATAACCATTTTTCCGTGTCGTCCTCGGCCTCTACCCGAAGCCGCCGTTCCGGTGTAACGTAGGCGGTCAAGCGTTTCCCCCTGCTAATCGGTGTGCGCAACCAGCCGAGTACAAGCGTCCCCATTGTCTTTTCGCCATCTTGATAGCTTGAGTACGAAATGCCTGTGGTGTCCAAAACGTCCACGTCGGTAATGAATTCGGCAAGCGCATCGATCATGGTTGAAATCTGCACGGTTGTTTCCGTGCTGTCAGTGTTGCTACGTCCGTAATATCGCCAATCCAGCGTGCTCCACCAACCACGTGCCAACAACGTACCACCGTTCGGTCTGTTCGTCGCGCTTGAAACAACCTGTGGATAACGCTTCTGTGTCAATGTTTCATCACGGATGTTTTCGGCCTGCTCATCACTCGCGCCGGAAATGCTCAGTAGCAGTTCTTTTGCGCCGTACGCGCTGACGCTCGTGTCATCTTGCACCCATGCCGTTGTCTTCCGTGTGCCTACATCCTGCGAACCAGGCGCGACATAGCTATAGGCCACGGCGATCCGGTTCACCATCTCATCAATACTGACCCGGTGTTCGATCTGGTCATTGATTACACTTGCCTCACTGACATACCCCCACCAAACGGGCATCTGTTTTGAGTTGTAGATAATCAAGGGGCAGCGCAACCAGCTCAGGATCTCCCAGAGTACGTCCTTCCCGCCAATTACCTCTACCTGAGCCATAGACGGGCCACCAGGCATTATCCAAGACCATTGTGTAGGACGAAGCCGTAGTGTGGTCGGCGGTTTATCTGAAAATGTTCTGTCTTCAACTCTGCACGTAAATTCGGTCATAGCGTTACCCGTCGCGGCTTGTACCAGGCTCTTGCCGTCCACGTGCGCGCAATGTTCATGGTGGTACCTTCGTCAAACAACACCCTGATCCGCTGATCTTTCCCCGGCCACACCTGCACAGGAGGTGAATACTCCGAGTAGATCGGCCAACGATAGGTACTTGCATCCAGTGCATAGATTTGTGATTCCGGTCCGTCAATCACGACACTATCCGTTGTTTCTAGCTGGTAGCCGACTTGCCGAAAATGGTGCAGTCCGTTAGGCCCACTCAGTTGCAGAAAGTCAATGTTCAACGAACCGGCTGTTGCTTTACGCACAGTCAAAACCAGGGCCATATAGGGGACCGGTCTAATCTCAGTTGGGGGCAGTGGCACAGCCCCCAGGTTTTGCAGCAGCCGATTGGCGTCTAGCTCAATTTCCGGTCCTTTCCATAACGTGGTCAATGGCGTTGTGTGTGGAAAGCGCACTGACAACTGAATGAACGTATCGGCAGGCGGTGCCGTGGCAAAGCGTGCCAGGACATTGAACCAATGCCCGTACATGTTGCTCAGTTGGTCCAGTGTCCAGATATACGCAAGGGTGCTATGGCTGATTGCACTTCCCCACGCGTAGGTACGGTATTCTCCGCCGCTGTGTGCTGCGTTTGCCGTGCCTGATCCGCCACCTGTGCTGTCTTCCCCCTCCAGAATCATAGGGGAGTTGTAACCGCCAAAAACGTTGTTCGAGACGTAGAAGTGATTGGCCCACAAGTTTGCACCTGACGTGTTCAGAAGCTGCAAATACAACGGCGCAGGAATCGCTCCGGCAACATCGTCACCATCAATGTCCATCCAATTGTCATGACCGCTGCCACTATCGTCATGGTTGAAGATGGTAATGCCGCCTGTTTGCTTGGCGCCGACACTACCATTTTTCAAGGGAAGTTCAGTAAACGTCTTTGATTCCCACCAATTGCGCCGTACCCAAATTAGGGTCAACTCCACAGCCGTGTTCGACCAATACCGCAAGGCACTTTCATCGTAGACGCAACGTCCGTCAATAATCTCACTGCGGTATGTGTCTGACTCCCCGCTAACTTTCAGTTCCACCCAAATCTTGCTGCCCGTCCCTTGCTGCTCACGCAACCTCGCCATCGAGAAGTACGTATCAAATATCTGTAGTCTTTCCTGGAGTTCAGCAACGGTACTGCCAGACACATACAGCCTGCATGTCTCGGTTACGAGCTCCTGTTGCCCGCTTGTTGATTCGGGTGCATAGCCTAGCAATCTGTACCCTAGCGTGGCGTTCACCATATTGATTTGCGACAGCGAATCATCCACCCTCAACCACAGTCCATGTGTCATCGTTGCCGCTCCTGGATCGTCCGTGCAATGCGCCAGGCCAATGCGTCTTCGTCTAACGTCCCCGACACCGTAGCGTACACGTTCACGGTAACCCCATCCCCCTGACCCTGTAGCAGAGGCGCAGAACGTTCTGCCGATTCAATCTTGCTGCCCCTGGGTAGATAGACTAGCTCCGGGCCTCTCTCACCGACAACGGTAAGACCGCCGCGCCAGAAGCTAGTTCCGGCGGCATTATTGCCTGCGCCGCCTCCCCAACTAGGGATACTGGGGAAACTAATGCTTGGCAACCTAAAACTAGCAAGCCAAGCTTGGAAGGCCAATAGTTGACCCTTGACACTATCAATCGCCCCACCGATTGCGCTAATGGCCGAAGACACAGGCGACACTGCGCTAGCCAGCGTATTCCACATACTCCCCCACCATCCCTGAATCGTCTCTAGCGCTGTCTTTGCCCCGGCCGAAAGTGTGTCGAGGGTGGTGATCACGCTGTCTTTGGCGGCTGTAATCTGATCTGAAACCGCTGACTTGATCTGCGACCAGATGATCTGGAAGCGGTATTTCATCAGGTTGATCTCTGATTCAGACAGAATTTTCATGTCTCTGATCGTGCTCAACACGGCATCAGCTAAGGCAGTAAACCGAGCTTGACCGATACTTAGAATGTTGGCCAATGTCTCCTGCCAATAGGTGTCGAACGCAGTCAGAATACCCTGAGCAGCGTCCCATGCACCCTGCCAATCTCCATTCATAATTGCTGTCACGCCGGTAACTACGTTCTGCCAGACCGTGGTAATGGTCTGCATCAACAACGTAATTTGATTCACCACCGTGGTCACAATGCCGGGCAATCGTTCCAGGGTCGCTGCAAAGAGATTGGCAAAGAACGATACTGCAACGGTCAGGGTTACACCAAGAAAAATAGCCAGCCCTTGCAGCGCGGGCCTTATCGTCTCCCACATCTGCTGGGCCGCTACGCCCAGTTCACCGAACGATTCTTGAAGAGGGGAAAAGCTTTCTCCCAATCCCGTGAACGCATCGGCGATACGTTGGAAGGAGGGCCCAAGAAATTCTTCTACGCTGCTCCACGCCGTCTGGATAGCCCCTGTGACCGTTCCCCAAACTGTCTGAAGGCTGGTCATTATGCCTTCCACGCCGCCCAGGTTTTCCTCTACAAACGTACGTATGCCCAGGAAATCACTTTCCCAAGCCGTTCTAAGCGCGGCTACCGCTGCGATCAGCCCGGCAGCCACCAATACCACCGGCGCCGCCGCGGTCACCATGCCCACCAGCGCCGGAACAACGATGGACGCAACCACTAAGCCCAGCGCCACCAGAACATCTTGCCACTCCACAAAGCCCGCCACAGCGTCTACAATCGGCTGTGTTACGGCTGTAACAGCCTCAACCATAGACCAGATTTGTTGAATGGTGGCCTCAGGTAAGAAGTTGCCTAGCGTCTCCATAAGCCCGGCAAAGATGCTGTCATACTCCTGTGCAGCGGTGATGCCGTCCTGGATGGCGGTGATCACGTTGGTCAGCCCTTGCGCAAAGGCATCGACACCCGCCACGAATGTCGGGCTGCTGGTCAAGGCCACAACGCCTTTTAGCCCTTCCGTGGCTAAGTTGAAGAAGGGTTTCATGATCGTGCCGGACATTTGGCCAAACGTATCTGTCACCGTGGACAGCAGCCCACTCCATGTCTGGCTCTGCATCTCCATCATGCCGCCAAAGCGCGATTCCATGCCCGTGATCACGGCATCAATGGTTGTCTCTGCGTCAATGGCGCCATCGCTGACCAGCTTCATTGCTTCAGGTACGCTGGTACCGATGGCTTCCGCCAGCATGTCCCAGGCCGGAATACCCGCCTCGGTCAGTTGCAGCATCTCTTCTGCGGATGCTTTGCCCTTTGCCTGGATCTGACCCAGGGCCATTGTGACCCGCTCCAGCTTTTCTGGGGAGCCGCCCAGGGCCGCTACAGCATCGCCAATGGCCGTCAAGTCAGGCAAAATGTCTTCCGCTGCCCACCCCATAGCCAGCATCTTTTGTGCGCTGTCCACCAGTCCCGGAAACTCAAACGGGGTTGTGGCGGCGAACTGGGTCAGGTCTTGTAGAAAGGATTTGGCTTCCTCGGCGCTGCCCAACATGGTGGTGAAGGCGTTCAACGCCTGCTGCTCCATGTCGTTGAAGCGGAAGCCCGTTGCACCAACCGCCGTGCCTAGCGCACCCAGCGCAGTGACACCGGCAAGTCCGGCTGTAACCAATCCCGTACCCACCACAGTTTGCAGACCGCCAAAGCCGCGCTGAGCAGTACCGGCAGCTGCGTCCAAGCCACGAAGCTGACGCTCCAGGGCCGATAGTTCCGCTTTCCCCTTGTGGTCCGCTAGAATCTCAATTTCTAACCGGCTCTTTGCCATAACTCACCTTCAAATACATAGGGGCAGCCCTACGGGACCGCCCCTATGTTACGTGGCTTTGCCTGCCTGGGCTCTCTGGAGTTCCTGTTTCTTCTGGAACCATTCATTTTGATAGGTTAGCCGCAACAGGATTTCGTCTACGAGGTCAGCGGGCGCTTTGCACAGCTCATCCCATGACCAACCCATCTCCATCATCACTTTCACTTCAGTTGCGTACCGACCGGGATCTGCCTGAGATTGTCCGTGCATGATCTCGTACTCATACGCGCGCCTCAGTCTTTTTTTTCCTCATCTCCCATTGGGCGGTTCAACTTAGTGAACGTCGGCACCAGCCGATCAATGATGCCCGGATCTAGCTGTTCGATCATGCGGGGGCTGGGCTGCCTTCCCCCGAAGCCTGGGCCGTCCCACGAGACGATGGCGTGTTTCATCTGTTCCATTTGCAGCACAGCCATGTCCAGGCGTACCCGCTCCGGGTTCCCGTCCGACCCCATCATGGTTTCTGATGCAGCGCTTAGGGCCGCCTGCCGTTCACCATAGTTCAATTTCTTGAGAGTAACGGTGTTACCGTTGCCCAAATCCACCGTCTCTTGATGCTGGGTGAAAAACATTCCTTCGCTCATGGCGTCTCCTAAATGCTAGCCACCTGGTTGGTTAGTTTAGCGGCAAAGAACAGGGCGTCAGTGCTCGAATAGCGCGCCTCACCGTTCAGTTGTACCGTCGTGTTCTCATTGCTGTTTTGGTAGCTGCCCACACTGGTGTACTTGGCAGCGAGATCAAGATTAAGATTGCGGTTGGCAGGCGTAGCGCCAGGGATCCCCAGGCGAATCAAACGCGTAGTGCGATTGGCGTGGGCGGTGCGCTCGGTCGCCACCTGTCCACTGGATTTAAGTTCCATCGTCAAACTGAATTCAACCTTGGGTTTCGTGTATTTGATGGCAGCGAAATACAAATTTCCGTCTCCGGTGAATATCGCCTGGATGCCTGTCGTCACACTCACAGACGCCGCCACCAATTGCCCCGTCACCTGGGTGGTGCCAATTGTGCCGCCGCTTGCGTCAATATAGACTTTGGACCGCTGGAAAAGCATCTCTTCTACGCTGGGCACCGAAAGCGCGCCGGTCAACGTCGTGCTGACCTTGCGCCGTCCAGTCCAGTTACTCGCCAGACGCCACGCCTCCTGTGCGCCCCCGGACAAAGTAAAGCTGGACACAATGCCATAGGCCATCTCATGGGCGTCCCCAGCCAGTTTGTTGCCGGTCTCCAGGGTGTACGTGCGCACGGCGTTAGGGGTACTGACACCATAGGCGTAGTCACGAACATACGGCCCCACGCCGCTAGGTGTTGCCTGTTGAATGCCGGCTTCGAGCACGTGCATGATCTGCTCGAAGGTGGCCGCGGTTTCTGGCACGCTGAGCATGGCAATTTCATAGGGCGTGATTACACGATCCGTAGGGACCAATAAACCCGCTGACTCATCAATGAATTCTTTAGGACTGCCATCCTCAATATCTGTGGCAGGGCCTCGCCATACCGTGGTGGCCGCTACCGCGGTACCCGGTGTAACCTCAGGCCCCAGTTGGATAACATTGGCGCTGAAAGCTCCATACGTCATTTCTCGTCACTCTCTTTCTTCTGGGGTCTGGGCGTTTCTTTGTAGATCACCTGCCCCGCGTTTTGGGCGTCTTGAATGGCCTGCGCATAGTCTTTAGCTTCCTGCTCGGTCAGATCCCGCGCGGGAACGCCAGGAATGAAAGCGCCGTCCCCCACATAGATCAGCTTACTCATCAATGCACCTTTACCTTTAACTCGAAACGAACGCCGAGATACGCATTGGCAGGGCCGTACCCAATCATCCCCACCCGATAACGCAAGGGCCAAACAATGCTTGCCACCGTGCCACCCAACGTTACATCTGCTGCCAGAGCATCAAAGACCTTTTGCGGCCATTGCTTGATGGCGTCTGCCGCCTGGGGTAACTGTGTGCGGGACTGCATGATGATCAGCACCAAGGTATGAATCCCTCGCTGATACCCTTCGCTGATCAGCTCCATCTCTCCATCACCGACATAACAGTAAACGCAAGGAAACTCGTTCAAGCTCTCAGGAGGATCGCCATAGACACGCTCAATGCCGTCCAGCGCCCCCACGGTTGCCAGCACGTCAGCAATAATGGCTTCCAGGGTCATAGCCCCGTCCCTTCCTGGTAAGGCAACAGCAGCCCATAGACCTGCTTGGGAAAATTGGCGCTATACTGAAGCTGTCCTAGTTCCGGCACTACCTGACCCGCATTCTGCAAAGCGTTCTGGTAGGTCTTGAATAACCAACCCGCAAGGATGATCGCAGCCTCTTGGACCGGGCTAGGGACGGCCGTACTGTATCCCCAGACGCCCGTCACTTCGATCCAACCATCTGTGGTGAATGTCCACAGCGCAGTACTTTTTAGCTGAACCTGAAAGTAGGGCGTACTGTTGCGCGGGGTCAGCCAGTAATTGCCACTGGCAATGGTGTTTCCGTCCCCGTTGGTCAACGTGGCCACACTCAACAGCGGCTTTTGTACGTGTAGACTTTGCCCATGTACATCATCACTGCCGTAATAGCGTGTAGCCTGGGCCGTGGCCTTGAACGCGTCGTCGATGCCCCAACAGTGCTGATCGATCCAACGGCTGGCTGCGGTAACGGCACGCGCCAGGCTGGTGTCATACTGGGCACCTTCTACGTTCAATGTGCCGGCATCTTTTATCTGCGCTGCCGTGCAGTAATCAGCCACGAGTAAACTCCATTGCTTGTGTCTGCCATTCTTTCACCTGCTCACCACTGGTGCGTGGCAGGGCAGCGGCCAGGGCTTCGGGGTCAGCGTCAATCAGGTCTTGCCAGGTGATAAGCCCTGCGTCTGTCAACCGTTGCGCCATCTTCTCCCCGATGCCGCTGACCAAAGCAAAATCTGCTTCCTCCAGGGCATGTTCAGAGACAACCACTTGTTGCGCCAAGCCTGCCTCAACCAATGCCTCTTCTTGGTCCGAGGAAAGGAAATCCACTACCTGCCCCGCGCGCAGAAAGTGCCGGTCGTCCAGTAGATGTCCCTGGTAGTCTTGCAGCGCCTGGATCATGCCGTCCCCCTATCGGGCAACAATGCCATACTCTTCCAACGCGGCGATCAGGGCGTTGATTTTGGCGGTCAAATCGGCAAAGTTGTTGTTGATGGTGGCGTCCGCTCCGCTGCCACTCACCGCCGCAACGGTACTGTCCGCCGTGCCGCCACTGTTATCCGTCAGATCAGCGATGGTCGCCTGCTGCTTTCCTCGTGGAATCAATGTGCCTGCCATGTCTTCTGTCCCTTCAAGGTAAGGCCGGGGACAGTCACGCCCCCGGCCCGGTCTCAGTCAATCTAGAGCGTCACACCGTAGCTAATGGCAGCGGCTTCGTTGTCGCGGTTGATCAGGCCCACCCTCATCAGCGCTACAATTTCCGTGGCATCCGCTGACGGTACGCGGGTGGTCTCAAAAGTGATCCGGCGCTTGTAGCCGAGTCGCCATTGGTCCCAGCGCACAGCCAAAAGGCTGCCCGTGGTGTTGGCGCTGGCTGTGTCCAGGTTCACCTTGCCCGCGGTGTTGGCCTTAAGACCATAGGTGGCGTCCTGGTTGGCGCGGTGCATGTTGGCCGTAGCAATCACGTCGTACCCGTAGATGCTGGTCAAGTCACCGTTCTCAATGGTGGGCGCTACGAACACATCACGGGTCTTCACCTCGGAAAGCTCCATGCTCTTCCAGTGCGTCCACAGATCAAGGACAAAGGCCACCTGATCCTTGTTCATGGCGTTTTTCCCGCCCAGGCCCATGAGCTTCACCGTCTCCAAGAAGTCTTCCACGGTAAAGACGCCTGCACTGCGGCTGTTGGCCGTATTGGTGACCAATGCCAGCTTGCGGAAGCCGTTGAAGAGCAGGAACGCTTCATTGCCTGCCGGGGTGCCGCCAATGTCATTGATGTTGGTGGTGGCACCCGTGGCCGTATCACCGTCGATCACAACATGCTCCAGAACTTCAGCCCCTTCACGTTCCATCGACATGCGCAGTTCACTTACCCAGGGAATCAAAGAATCCTCTTCCAGTTCCCCAGTGAAGTAAGCCGCTGCGCCCATCTTGGCAACGGTCAGGCTCCGGTTCGCCGTCCCCATGCGGCTGGTCGGCACCGTGCGTGTGATGGGGCCGGGGTTGCTGTCCTGGGCGCTTGCCTGGGCCACCTTATAGAAAGTGGGGGCAGTGCTTTCTAGCGGAATCGTGATGCTCTCCATACCTTGGGGCACAACCACAGTAGGAATACGACCCACCACGGGCGTGTCCTGGGCAATCTTGCGCCACAATTCGGTGCTGTACGCCACACCGATCCATTCGTCGCCGTAGCTGGCCAGCGTGCTCTGGTTCAACTCGTTGGCCTTGGCTGCCACGTCGCCACTGTGCTGGAAGCCGGTTGCCTTTAGCGCGTTGCGGGCAGCGCCATAGTGATCGTCCTTGCTTTCGCCAACCTTGACGATCAGCGCCTTGAGCGCATCTTCGCTGACGCCGTGGCGACTGCGCCCACTGCGCTGGGCTTCCTGCAAGATGCCCACCATCACAGCCTGGTCAGCCGGTTCCAGGTGATCGTACTTCCACAGGTTGGCAAACTTGGCCGCGTACGGCGCACTGTTGCCGCCACCCGGCAGCCGGTTCTGAGCAGCCTGTTCCTGCTCCCACTTTTGACGCTCTTCTTCCACGGCTGCCTTGATGGCCGCCTGTTGCTCTTCTTTCGCCTTCTGTTCTGCCTCGCGGGTTTCTCGGTCCGCCTTCACGGCGTCTGCAACCAGCTTGGCAACTTCCTCTTTGGTGAGGGTCTCCATCTTGTATGTTCCTTTCACAGATTGCGCTTCGTTTCTGGTTGCCGTTCCCGCGTCCGCCCTTTGCTTATCGCCTTCAGCGTCTGCCTCTGGTTCCGGCATATCGTCAGGCCATTTAAGGCCGTGATCACTGTAAATCGCTTTGGCCGCGGGCAAAGCCACGGCATAGCTGTTGGCCGGATTGTGTCCCCGGCTGGTATCCATCAAACTCAATTCAATGACAGGCCATTCGTCAATGTGACCATCTGCGCCGTAGCGCACCAGGTGGACGGCGCTGCCGGTCGAGGCCCGTACCAGTCCTTTCTGAGCCGCCTCCCAAATGCGCCGGGCCGTCTGGCTGGCTTTGTCCAGCACCACCCGCCACCAAACACCATCGTCTTTCACCGTGGGCGCTTCTGCCCGACCGATGTACTCAGGCGCGCTTGCCGGCCTGTTCTTGTCATCGAAGCCGTGGTAGTGAACTACTGGAGGACTGGGGAACTTGTCCAGGTGAAACTTGGTTCTGGAACTGAAGAATTCTCCCTGGGTGTCTCTACCTCTGTTGGGGCCGCCATAGGGCAGGCCCAAAACATCCAAAACCCATTCCCCACTGTCTGTCTTGATGGCTAAGACCTTCATGATCGCTGCACTCCAAAATTATCCCCGTAAATGTCTGCGGTTGTCGTGGCGGGGCACCGGAACATCAGATCCGCGCTCTGAGCCGTGGCGGGTGCCGTGAAACTCTGGGCTATTTTCGTCCAATCAGCGTATGTGCTGGGTAAGGGGATGTTGTCCTCTTTGACAAAGGCCGTTCCTGCCAGGTCAGACCACCAGCGAATCGTCAGAAACGTTTGACCACTGCCCTGACCTTTGAAAACACCACTGACCTGGTAAACCCTGTTCGCCTCCACGAGGAAAACAGATGCACGCCAGTCCCCCGTACCACCACTAGGATTTAGCCGCAAAGAGTACGTGCCCGTATGCGCTTCCGCGCTGGATCGTTCAGCGTTCTGGGCTGACGCAAACCAGTTAGATAGGCTCTCCCCTTCCCCTCCTGGATTGGCCAGTAAGTTATCAAAGATCCCATGATCTCTTTGTGACATACCAAGGGAATCCCACCCCGTGGCCAACCGTTGCATTAGGCCCCCCACTGGTATTGCAGGACAGCCCCGGCAACTTCTTCAATGACCCTCAACATGGTCTGCTCGGTCATCGGCACGATCACCGGGTCACGGCCTGCCGTCAGCCTGAAACCGGTCGTAGCCGTGGGCGTAGTGCCGTTCAGGGTATAGCGCACGTTCTGGTTTAGCGCTTGTAACAAAACCGAATTAGCCCCATTGGGTGGCGTCAGCGTCGTGGCAGCGCTCACTGTGTCGTCAGTTTGATGGGTTCCCACGGGCGTGAAATGCAAAGCCCGTTCAATGACTGTTTGCATACTTGGCATTGGTTATTCTCCTGTGGCCAATGGTAGACCGCTGCACCTGTCATCTCAGCAGGTCGTCAATGGTTCTTGTAAAATCGGCTTCGATCACCGGGGAAAGCGTTTCTACAGCATCCTCATCGGTCTGCCAGCGTCCCCGGTGCATCCACGCCTGCCACTCCGCCGACTGTACCCAAGGTCCATAAGAAGCATTGTTACCGGCGCGTGCCTCCAGTTGGCTGTCGCTCACTTTCACTTCTTCGTTCCAGGATTGCCCCAATCGTTCACTGTCGGGACCGCCGCGAATGTACTTGCTGGTAGCCGGGACCGGTGGATAGTCGGCCATGAAGCGCACCACACGACTCACGGCACGCTGGGCAGGCGCCCGCAATGCCTGTAGTGTTCTTACACGTCCAATCTTTTCGATCAAAGCGTCAACACCTCTCAAACTAATCTGAAATCTTGCCATCATCTTCCTCAATCACAGGTACAATCCAGCAGCGACACTGGGGATGCGCAGGCGGGGCCGCATAGGTCCGTCCGGTAACCGGATGTGTAAAACTACCGTCCAATGTTGTAGTCACACCGCTCAACGGGCCACAGATGGGACACACCCGTTCATCACGAGACGTGCGCCATTCAATGCGTGAGATGATGCCGTCCGTAGCCCGATAGCCCGCTTTCTGACCCTCGGCGTAGGCACGGGTAATTTCAGTCGAGGCAATCAGCCGCGCCCGTTGTTCGCCAAAAATGGGGGTAAGCTCTTCAATCAATTCCCGCAATGGACGCTTGTCGTTCACCCACTCACTGATCGCCTGCTGCAATGCCTGTCTGCTTGTTTCCTGGATGCCGCTCACCAGTTCATAGCTGTACTGGGTGGCCCACTCCCGCGCACGCCGGTTTGCCATCGTCCAGTCAAAGGCAAATCCAACGTTTTCCAACTGAGCGACAGCGATACGCACGCCCAAATCAGTACCCGCCACGAGCGCACGCCTGAGCGCCTCCCGCGCCGTCTGGGTGGTTTCATCGAACCGGTTCAGCGCCTGCTGTGCCGTGGCCTCGGTCATATCGTCGGGGATAGTGGTTTCCAGTTGCCCTTCCAACATCCGGGTAATCTCTTCTGTGGCCGCCCGTTCCGTGGCCTCACGCGCCGCCCGTTCCGCTTCATCGTCATCCGGGTCCAGCTGCACCGCTGCCTTCAACGGGAACCATTGCATCAACAAAGATGCCTTTTCAGCCTCGGTTAGCAGTTCCGTTTCAAACTTAGCAACATCCGGCTGCTCTCGTTTGGCGCACCAGCGCTTGAATGCCTTAATCTCTTCGGCCTTCAGTGTTTCGGTGTCATCTTCCTCTTCTTCTGTCTCGGTCTCGACACTCGGTTCTTGCGCCAAGTCATCCTGCTCACTGCTCCCCATGAATGCAGGCGGCACCTCCTGCACGTCTGCCGGGTCTTTCACCGCCCCGTTAACCACTTCGGTAGCCAGGAGACTCCCCCGGAAGTCACCAATGGGATCCGCGTTGTAAAATCGGGCGCGTACCTCGTCAATGGTGTGGAATCTGGAAAAAGCCTCCTGCTCTTGTAACTCCAATGCCTTGTCTGATTCACGGATATCCTCAAACTCACCCACAAGGTCATTTCCGTAGGCGGGCAGAACATCGTTCGTTATCTTCTCTGCCGTGGCAACGAGCAAGGGCCAGACTGCCATTCGCGCAAAGGTGTTTTCCCCCGTCTTGCTGTTGGCCTCGGTGCTGTTGATGGCTAACAAACTGGACAAGCCCGGCGCAAAGATGCTGAAGATCTCTTCTTTGTTGAACTGCCGCGCTTGCAGAAACTCCATGTCCTTCTGGCTCATGGCCATGTTGACCCAACTGACGCCCCCCTGCCCCGCATTGCGTAGCATCATCAAGCTACGCCGGGTGCCGCCATGCTGCTCCCGTACATCTTTTTTCATTTGCTCCCATTTGCCGTCCACGATCGGATCGGCAAAGGCCAATGCTCCCTGCGGTTTGGCATTGTCCTTATCGAAGAAGTTTGTATTCCACTTCTGCATGGCCATGTCGCCCGTAGCCACTGTGGCCAGGGCTTCAATGGGAGACAATCCGAGAAAGGGGTTCAGCGGGTGAAAGCGCTTAAAATGCACCACCTGCCAGGGGTCTAGCGGGATCTCCGTACCGTTGCCAGGGTCGTATAGGTAACCACGAATGAACAGCCTGCCATCGGGCACGGGTCGAATACGGTGACTGGGGATCACCCAAATTTCCAGAGGGGCGCGCTTGGCACTCGTGCGGTTCAGCCACCAATACGCATTGCCGGTCAACTGATAGAAACTGAAGGTGGCTTCCAGCAACTCAAAGCGACTCATCAACGGGTTGGGACGCACCAGCAGCCGTTCAAAGAGATGATTGGGGATATCCTGAGTCTCTTCACCTTCCAGTTGCATCACGTTGAACTGGGCCACCGCTGCCGCCTGCGCGACTCGGCTGACCGCTGTATGCACCCAGGAAAGACGCAAATAGAGCTCTGATTGAGCATCCGCCAAGGCCAGCTTGTCTACATCAGCTTCCCATCGTTGCGCCTCGCCTGTGGCCCTGAGCCACTCAGGGGCATTGTACACAGGCGGTGCTTTCATATAGCCCAGGGCACTTGCAATTCTATCGATCCAATTCATACGAAGGCCACCAGATCTTCTGGATTCATGGAGTTTTTCACAATTTTCGTGCAGGCATAACGCAGGCAGTCCAGGCGGTGAAAGCTGCTCTTGTCCTCAATCTTTTCGGTCGTGTTCCCGTCCTGGTCCAACTTGCGCTTGTAGCGTGCCAGTTCATCGCGGGTGCCCTTGAGCGTACGAAACACACGGAATTTGCCCGACTTGATGAGCGTAATCACCCGATCAATACCGCTCTCCACGTCACTAACACGAGGCTGCTGCACCCATACGCCCTCTGCCGTCCAGTCTGCCCGCTGTTGGGTCTCCCCAGGCGCCCCACCCACGTACTCTACATCTTCACAGCCGTCCACTAACTCCATCGCTCGCTGCGCATGTTCACGGGTCGTCATGTCCCCGGCCAGGCTCTCGTGATAGCAGTACCATGTCTCATCCGGCGCTTGCGCCAATGCAAGCGTTGCTGTATTGGCGCCGCCAAAGTCCACGCCCACCACCCGCGGCCAGTCGAGCGGAATGGGGAATGGGTCGACCAGCATCTGGTCTGTGAAGTCCCCATAGATGAGGCCAGCGGGCCGGGTGAACTGACCCAAGTAGAACATGCGGTAGCGCCAATCCGGCATGGTGCGCCGCGCTCTCTCCAATTCCGCCTGGGGGAAAACAGGATTCATCGTGCTGGCAAACTGGATCACATCGTAATCCGTATCGCCTTCCTTCCAGCGGTCGTACACTTCCGTCTTCAGCCAGCCCAGGTTGTACGGGGTCGTGCCGATCAACACCCGCCCTTGAGACAGACTAAGACGGCGCATGATGGCTTCCCAGGCTTCCAGCGTGAATTCATCCTGCCCCGCCTCGTCTACAATGGCGGCTTTAGCTGTGGCGCTCTCCAGGCCACCAGGAGAACTTGCGCTACGCAGAATAATCCTGCCCCACATTGAATCGGTAGATCTGCCGGAAGGCCCCGCCCAGAACTCTCCCCGTTCCGGGTCTTTCAATTCCAGCACCTTGTCCCCGGCCCAGTAGTAGCCAATGCCCAACGCCTGCACGAAGACAGACAGCATTTCCGGCAGGAACTTCAGCTTGAATAGATCGTAACTCGGCGAAACTGCCAGGTAATCGCCCTGTCCCTTGCCCGGATGCCCTGGACCGCCGTAGATTTCCCGCCATAACCACCAGGGCAGAAAGCTGGATTTGCCGCCCTGGGTGCCCGAAATAATGGCGATGATGCGTCTCGAACTGCCCCACGCCTGCGACTGACCAGGATGTAGACTGAGTTCTAGAGTGCCTTCGGCGTCAACGCTGTACAGGTGAATCCTCCTGTCTGTTCAGCTTGACCACGACTTGCTTCACCTGGATAGGACCGCCGTCCGGCCCCTGCACTTCCTGGATCTGCCGGCCAAATTCCTGTGGATAGCGCCGCTCCAGATACCACGCCTCCGCCGTCCAGTTCTTGGCGCCTGCGCGCTTAATGCGCTTCAACGCCAACATGGCGCGCTCGGCTTCGGCCTGCTCCGTAGCCAAATAGAAGTCCACGTACATTTGCCTGGCACGCGCCGTGGGATCGTCGTCTACGTCCTCTTTCTCGCGCCGTTCCAGTTCGGCAATGCCCGCCTTGCGCCATTTGTTCAGACACTCGTACGAGATGCCGCCTACGCTGGCTGCCAGCCGGTAGGATGCGCCCTCTTTCAATGCCTTGCAGATCAGGGCCTGCCGTTGATCCGTGAGTAATCCGGGACGTGCCATTTTCGCACTCATGTTATCCGCTCCCCTGACTGGGGCGTCTTCTTCTGCACTTCATCAATGGTGTGCGTCAGCGATTCCAGCAGATCCGCCAAAACTTCATTGGTGCCGCTCATGCAACCCAAGAGATATCCAACTTCCAGTATCAGTTGTTCTCTGGACGTTAACGGCAACGTTTCAGCCACATCACGCAGAATCTTCATGGTCATAACTTTTGTCATGCCCCAGCATAAACAGATACCCCTGCCGTGCTGTTAGGGGGGAGAATACACAGCACGGCAGGGGTATCAACGCCAGTATGAAATCAGGGACCTGTCAGAGCGTCAGGCGTCTCCTTGAAAGTGAACCTGCCCGGAACGCTGCAACTGCTCGAATAGCGCACGTCCCTGCGCAGTGTTCAGATCCAAATCTCCGAACTGACCAGGGGACGGCAACGCAGGCACATCCTCGTCAGCATCCTCCCGATTCAGCCATTCATGCCATAGACGCGACGTGTACCCTTTGGATGTACCGAACCGCGCCCGAATTTGCGCCTGCGTTGCGTCCGGGTTTTGATCTAAATAGTCCCAAACGGCCCGTTGCAAATCGGTAGGTCCATCGTCCCCGTTCGCACCGTTCGTAGCGTTCACGGGGGGAGGGTCTACCTCTGGTGTGAACGCCTGCGAACCCTGCGAACGAACGCCCTGCGAACGCGCCACGGGTACTGCCGTGCCGTCAATGATAGGGGCATGGTTGCGCACGGGCGCCGTGGTCAGCAGCTTCTGTGCAACCGGCTCCAAATGCCAGGCGCTGTACTCCGTCCGGTTATGACGAAAGACACCCACATCCGGTAACTGCTCTGCGTGCCAGTCGCCCACGCGGTTGCCCTGCCCCGGCCCTACCCGGTAGATGATCTTTGCCTTGGTCGCCATCATCATCAGCTTGGACCAATGCTCAGGATACTGGTCAATAAAACAGAAATGGATATCGGTCATCCGGCCACGCTGGGACAGGTCATCAATCATGGTCTCGATTCTGTCCGCATCAGCGTTCTTCATACGCATACGCATGTTGCCGTACTCTTCCACGATCACCATGATCGGCGGTAAGTCCTCGCTTTGCAGCCGGGAAATGTGCGCCACCTGATGCCGCTCCGCAATCGCCATGCGCCGTTCATACTCCTGGTGGACGTGCGCAAGCTGATCAGGCAATAACCCGGCATCGGCTACGTACCACTCGCCTACTTGTTGCCATGCCTTCCAGTCCACGCCACCCTTGCCGTCTAAAATCAGCAGCTGGTACCCGGCCCGTAGCGCGTCGAACGCCACCTGGTAACCGGTGCTCACCGTCTTGCCGCAACCGGGTGCGCCCACAACACCCAAGTGAACAGCCGTGCGCGGATTGACAGCGCAGATCCGCCCACTATCGTCCTGTCCCAAGATGAAGTTATCCGCCGTGGATTGCTTAATCGCGTCCACCCCCGTCAGTTGGGGTGCTGCCGTTCGTGGAACCTCGTCACGTTCAATGGTCACAGGCTTGTGCGCCTGGGGCCCTGTCAGAAACTTAGCTGTCGCCGCGTTGGAAATCACCGTTTTGGCGGGGCGGCTCATGCTGCCGTACTTGTCCATCAACACATCATCGCCGGTCGCCATCGCTTGTAGATGCCGAGTCACCTGGACAAGCTGCCGGTGCTGTAACTGTCGATCCCAACCACATTCGGGGACAAGTTCCTGCCATCCGAATTCAGGGTGGAAGAAACCCGCACCCGAAATCATGGCGTTGGGGTCCACGACGACACGCACCCCACCGCGCATTCGGTATTCCCGCAACGGGAACGCACCATCCCGTTGCCTGTTCATCCGGTCTCGCGTAACAGATACCCTGTTCCATGTCCAGATGACTAGGATGGTGGCGCCGGCCACCACAAGCAGGACCAAGGCAGCAATCAGTACGTCAACCAGTGAATTGATGAATCTGTGCGTGGCGTACGTGATTGTCTCGCGGTTGTCGAAGTAAACCAGCGTAACCAACAGCAACACCGTTACACCGATTAGCACTTTAATTTCCCTCATCTTCATCCTCCCCCCGAAGATCAAGATACTTCAAATAGTTGCGGTGATTGATGGGCACGTCAGCGCCGTCGCGCTCCCATCGCTGTTCTTCCGAGTCCCACACATAGTTCGCCAGTTCAGCAGCAACCAGCATTTCCGAGGTGATGATCCTGCCCTCTCGCGTCAGGAACGCGCCGTTCATCTCCTGGTCTACCCGTGCAACTTGCGCCGGGTCCCCACAGATCAGAATCCATTTCCAGTACATAACAAAACACCTCCATTGATTGATGGAGGTGTGCAATCGAAAGGCCAGGGGTATACTACCCCGTAGCCTCTCCACTGCACACCCAGTGGATGGGTTAGCCTTGCTCAAGGAGTGCCGTCCTTGGGCAAGGCGCTAGTTTTCTACGCTTGCCAGTTTCTCTTCAAGCACCTCTTCTATATTCAACCCCGCCGCCTCCATTCTTTCCTTCAGCGACACCGGCAAGCACGGACGATAATACCGCTTGTTACGGGCGTAACAGCGTTCTCCTGCTCCGTTTCCGTCCTGTTCGGGCGTTGGGTCCGGTTCAACCATTCCGGCGCTCTCAGGCTCAGTTACGGGCGTAACGGGCCATGCCTGCACGGTACCGTTAACATGGATCTGCATCTCGGCGCTGTCGGCAATCATCAACACACGCCGTACCCGCTCCCCTTCCGGCAAAAGCCCGATCAGCAGCATCTCGGCGTCCGGGTGGATCATCTGCTCTGTTACGGCGGTAACGGATGCAGGCAACGGCGGTAGATCGTCCAGCGCCAAACGCAGTTCACTTTTGCCCTCGCGGGTAAGTGCACGTTGCTCACGATTGCGCAGATTCCACCACGCCGGGCTGTACTGGGAATCAACGGCCTCAATCAACTGCCGGTAGGTCCAGGGGCCGGCCCGTTCCGGCGTCCCATTGGCCAGCAAGTCACGTAGTCCGCTCAGGTACATCTCATCAGGGATCAGATCGTGTGTCGCATCCTTTGTTACAGTCGTAACAGGAATGTTCTTCATGGAATCACCTTTCTTTTCTCCAGTTCATTTTGACATTGCCGACAGATGCACCCTTCCGGTTGCTCGTTGCCAATCTCGGTAGCCGCCTGGAAACCGGCAAGTGTGCGCCCGCACAATGTACGGATGCCCGCGTCGGCCATCAGGTGCACAGTGACGAGCCAGCGCCCACGCGTGCGAATGCGCAAGTACTTCAACTTCATAGATTCAACCTTTCCCTTAGCGCCTGTTGATATGCCCATCGTGCATCCACCGTCACCACCTCACCACGTTGAAGACGATCCACTGCTTCATCAAGGGGAACTATCAACTCCTTGGGCTTGTTCTGTGTGATGGCCACAAACTCCAACCGACCATTACGCAATCGCGCCCAGTTCGAGGGAACCCAACCGCCACTTCCTGCTATCGCCATTCTTCTTCCTCGTCAGCATCACCGGCCATCTGCAAAATCGCCACGATCAAAAAGCCAAACCAGAAGCCACCCACAAATGCGAGAAGCGTCACCACGACATAGCCCCTTTCATTGATGTACAATCCAGTCTTCCATCAACGCCCACTTCTTGGTCACCTCATCTCGCCACAATGGAATCTTGCGTTCCATCCGGCACAACATTCGATACGCCCCCTCCCAGGTCATGCCCGTCCGTATTGCCAGTTCCGCTACGGTGAAGGCTTCCCCCCGTGCCAGCCACAGCGTGACCTGGGCCACCCGCTCTGTTGTGATCATCTCTTCTTCCATGCCTAGAAGCATCCCCTTAGCGAGCCCCCCTTTTATGCCGTGTACTTACTTATTGAGCAGCGACAATCTCAATTTCGACACGCGGATTCTGACGATCCACCCTGGATTCCGTGGTCACACTGCGCACGTGTTTGGGGCTGTCGTCTTCGATCAGGATTCCACACAGTCCGTCCACGTAAAGCTTGGCTACGATGTTGTCAGCGTCCAACGGTTGTTTGTTGAAGAAGGCACGCACAGTGATGGCGACCGGCTCAGAGAACAACGGCGCATGGCGAGGGATTGCCGCACGTACCGCCCAGTGCACCGCCTTGGCTTCCTTGCTGCGCTTGGTCCAGTGCCGACCGCTGTAGTACTTGTTCAAACTGGTGGGCCGTTCATTCGGAATCACGATCCGCACGATTCTTACCCCTTCCCAGGTGATATTTGCGGCAGTAAGGGCACTTGTATACGTCTAACCCCCTATGTCTGTCATGCATCCGACTACGCGCCTTTCTGGCTTCCCCCCGACTCCAGTACACACGCTTCCGGTGACAGATGTGCCATTCCCAGTAGTCCATAATGGTCACTCACCACTGCATGACTCGTATTGCTTCACCCCACTGAGGGGCACGCCCCACCGCACGGGCAGCCTCCCCATACTTCTTCATGGCCCACGCCAGTTCCTTGGTCAGGCCCAACACCTCCTTGTCTTTCTGCGCCTCTACCAGCGACACCAGATGCGGCAGCGGGTCATTGATATCCCAGGGCCCCAACAGACGCTTTGTGGCCTTCTGGAGCTCGTAGAATGCGTTCCAGTAAGCGCCGTTGGCCTTCCCCAGTTGGCAACCCTCACATGTGCATTCACGTTCGGGCCACAGATCCACCGCTTTCACTTCCTCAAGCGTGCAGAGCACGTTGTACGCACTCACGGCCTCCGTCGCCTCGTTAACAAGCGCATTCACGGCAGGTTCCAACTTCTCTTGAATCACGGTGCGCATGGCAGTAGCGGCCTCCTGGTCACCGGCCTGTAACGCCTGCTCCACCTTCCACCAGGCACGAGCCAGACGCCCACTTGGGCATAGCTGCATGGTCTTCCCGTCTACCGTGACTTCCTTGGCACCAAATGCCTTTTCCACAAGCGCCCGTGTTTGGTCTTCCGCCTCTTTCAATTCATCCTTCGTCGCTACGAACATGGTCCAACATCTCCTTTGCCTTCTGTAACTGGTCTGGTCGCACCTGCACAACGTTCCGATTGGGATACCCGGCCAGGTAACGGAGCACGTCCCAGTGGTGACTGTCCCCACCCCAGGGCACCTTTACCCAGCCGTCGTTCATCTTGTGCCAATCCTCCCCCCTCACCGGTTGCGGTGACGGTCCCTTGAACTCAGGGTAGAGGCTGTTCAACACCGTCGGGCTGTTGGTGAAGAGGACAATGCTTCCCACGCCCAGCATCGCCGCCTCCGTCAGCCCCTTGGCGAGTGCCTCCCATGCCACCGCCGCCGTCACCGCGATCACCTCTTCCAACAAAGAGCCGGTCCTTGTCCGCACCGAGGCCGTCACCGCGGCCCCGTCCTTGCGTTCCAGTAGCGCCATGAAAATGCAGGGCAATTCCTGTCCTTTGTCTGCCATTCCGCTTGTTCCTTACGCTTCTCTTGCTTGCTGGAAAGGATCTATCTGTCTCAAAACAGGCCCTATCTGTCTTATCTGTCTCATTATCTGTCTCATTATTTTTTCTATTTTTTTCTCTGGTAGATGCATTAAAAATGCATTAAAAAAGCAGTGTGAGACAGATGAGACAGATGTATAAGAGAAAAAAAGTAATCTGTAGGCACTATAAGAAAAGGTTTTTGAACGGGTCTCTATCTGTCTCATCTGTCTCATTGTCAGATCCCCATACTCTCCAGATCGTCTTCCTGTCCTAGTCGGATGCCTGCAAAGCCTCGTGCCTGTTTTCCCTCTACGTAGCCACGTGTCCACTCGAATCCTTTGCTCTGTATTTCCAGGCTGAATGTCCGGATCGCCTTTGGCGTCACCCCGTTTTCCAGGCACCATTCCTTGTAGTCCTGGTACAAGTCCCGACTAGACGTGAATTTCAGTGGCGCGCTTGTGGTGTTGTCTTCCAGCCATTGCGCCAGGTAGTCCAGATCGGTGCGGTGCCGCTCTACTGTCTGTTTCATTGAGTCCGGCACAGACAAGCCCTTGGCGTACCACTGGATAGCGCCTTGCACCATCCAGGTCAGTACGCTGGATAAATTCTCCGGTTTCTTCATGCGCTCTTTCAGCGTCTTGTCCTCGTGGCCGATGTGCGAGTGGGGGAACTCGACAATGCGAATGCGTCCCCACACCGCCGCGTCATCGGGATCGGCGCGGACGGGGTAATTGGAAGACAGCCAGATCTTGAACTGAGGCCGGTAGCTGAAGAAGTCCCTGTACTTGAAGGCGCACCGGATCATGTTGCCGCCTGTCACGAGCTTGATCTTGGCTTCGTTGAGTCGTTCGTATTTGTCCGATTCTGAGGCAAAGACCGCCCGCGCCGGTCTGAGGGGCGCCAGATCGAAGTTCTGGGAATCGCCTGAATACTTGCGGTCGGCAAATGTGCCGAAATCAACCTCTGTGCTAAGAGGGTGCCCCAGTATGGTGAGTAATGTTTCGGTCAAGGTGCCTTTGCCTGACCGGGTAGGGCCGTGGATGTAGACCAGACACTCTTCACGTGTGTGTCCTGTCAGCGTGTAGCCCAGTGCGGTCTGCATCCACTCTGTCATCTCCTGACCACCCGCCACTGTGCCTGCCAGCCATTCTTGCCAGGCGTTGGTATCGGCGTTGGGGTCATAGTCCACGGGCAGGCAGTAGGTCAGCAGCAGATCGGGGTCATGTGGCAGCAGTTCCCCTGTGCGCAGGTTCACCACGCCGTTCTGCACATTCAGCAAGTCCGGGTGTGCATCGAGTGCCTGCGCCTGTACGGGCACCAGCGCCTGGAGCAGGCTCATGCACGCCTTGATGCGATGGTGATTGGGTTTGCAGAAGCCGAGTTTGGGATCTTGGGGATTGGCCCAGATCTCCGCCTGCATCCTGTCCCTGAGACTGTTGACGATCAGCCGCTCCACAGCCAGGTCCGCGTGATTGTCCGTCTCCCACTGCTTGCCGTTGTAGTGAAGCCAGCCCAGTGAGGCGCAGTACTTCACCCGATCACCGTAGAGGCGCTGGGCGCACAGGGCGTTGCCGTCATCGTCCTGTGGCTGCCGTGCCAGCCAAGCCAGGAGTTCGTTTCTATCGGCTTGCGTCCACGGATCGGACATCTCCGTCTGATTGACAGTTGGGGTGGGGTCGTGGGCCTGGGTTCCGTTTGTGTAGGCTTGGGGCTTGCCCACGATCAGTCCTCTGGGGTTCTGCATCCCGCTCCCCAGCCCACTGGCAATCGTGCGTACGCTCTCCCCTTCTTCCAGGCCGATAAGCAAGGCAACACCGAGCAACTGATCCGCCACCTCACCTTGATACAACAGCCCATCCCCCACCAGTTGCCCCAGGCTGAATGCAGCACGGTTCAGCGCGTCGTTGCGTCCACCCTCTACGGCACGCGCCAGTTCATCCAACTCCTGTTCCAAGGCCACCTTGGCGTACTCTGGGCTAACTGACTGGGCGCCGTTGGTATAAGGCTGATGGCCGTTTGTCTTCGGTACGGGTGTCACCGTCCTGGTCTCTTTCTTCACGGTAATTGCCTCGTACGCTGCCAGCAGTTGTTCTGGGCGAATGGTTGGCGGATCACTGTCGGGCCATGCCTGCTGCGCCCATGTGTATGTGCCACCGTTGGGGTGTTGGCTGCCCGGCAAGGCCGTGTAGTGGCCATGAAAGCGCAACTCTACATGCCCGCGTCCGTCTGTGGCCGCGCGATCTAACTTACCTTTCTCAAGCTCAAGCCCTGGGCAGCGGCACCAGAAGTGATTGCCGCCGCCTGGACTTTCCACCACCCAATCCAGAGACACAGCCAGCGCGTCCAGGAATGCGCCTAGCGTCTGGGGGCTGGTGCCGTCGAAGTCCATGCATACCAGATCGCCTGACACAGGGCCGCTGATGCCGGCAAACCCTTTGACCTGTGGCCACCACGGCATCTTGGCTTCCAGCACGTCCAACCACTGGACCGTTTGCCGGTCGGTCTGCCACTGTTTCCAGCCGATACGGTAGCCCAGATCGCTTGTGGTGATGGGCCGCTTGTCCGCCCCCAGGGGGATAACGTTGATCCCCCTGGTGATGTACCATTTGCCTAGAGCCAGCATGTCAGTCATGATCCTGTCCTGTTACGCCCACAGCAGTAGGCCGTCCTCATCACGTGCCAGGTCTTTTTCGACAAACAACGCGTTTTCCCGACGCACCCGTTCGGCTTCTCTTGATTTTGCCGTCTGCATTTCCTTGTCCTGTCGTTCACGCAGAAAGGCCTTTGCTTCGTGAGCGCCCGCCACCAACGGTGCAGGTGGCAGACTGGGCAGGATGCTGGAACGCCCGTAGCGGGTGGTGCGCAGTCGCGGGTCCAGGATCGCCATTACGCCGTAGTCGCTACCTGTACGAATCAGCCGCCCCACAGCCTGTTTCAGTTCAAGCGTGGCCTTGGGTACCACTTGCGCATTGAAGGGGTACCAGTGTGCATCCTTGGCCTGCATCCCCAATGTTTCCCGTGCATAGGTTCTGAGATGTTCCGCCTGCGCCTCCGATAGAGGAGTGGGCGCCTCAAAAGGAATCTTGGAAACCACAACCAGGCGCAGGGCCTGACCGTCGATGCTCACGCCCTCAAAGAAGCTCTTCGTGGCAAACAACACAGCGTTCTTGTCTTCGATCATGCGCTTCACAATCTCCATCTTGCCCAGCCCATTGCCCTGCACGTAGACCGGCAGCCCCATGTCTGTGAACAATGGTTCCAGCGTTTCCCGGCAATGTTCCAGGTCGGCCCAACTGGTAAACAGCAGGAACGCACCGCCCCAACTGCTCAAGACCAGTTCACGGATTTCCCGAACCAAATGTTCCCGAAATTCGCTGTCATGTGGATCTGGTGACGCGCCGTTGGGCACGTACAACCGTGCGTTTTGGGCGTAGTCGAAGGGCGACGGCACTTGCATTTCCAAAGCGAATTCCACGCCCACACTGCGCTTGAAGTGTTCCATGTCCGGTGCAGCCAGCGTTGCCGAGGTGAAAATCACGGGTGGCTGCGTGGCGTCGTGCCAGTGTTGGGGCGCGTCTTTGCTGTGATCCGCGGCCAACCAATCTTCCAGAGCGATCTTTTCGTGGTCGCCAAAGGGGTCTACGTCTCGAATGCAGGTTGGGCCATAGGGGACACCCTCCAACACCGCCACCACATCCGCCGTCAATTTGCGCCCGCACTTCCGGCAATATGTGTGGTCTAGCGTGTCACTGGCTTCTTCTGAGTAGTGGAAACCTGCCAAGGGCCCCAGGAAGTACGCCACGTCATAAGGCGCGGCGGCCATCGTCAGTTTGCCTGTGTCCACGCCCCAGGTGTCTCGTGCGTTCGACTGGTCGATCCAACGCACAAAGCCCTTGCGGGTCGCCAATCCCCACGCATGTACCTTGGCGCCTGCGCTGTACACTTTGTCCGACAGTCGCGCCGCCTTCACTTCCTGAGGGTCTCGCGGCAGTTCGCCCGGTGTCCAGATCTCATCTGCCAGTTCTCGCAGGCGATCCCCCAACTCCTGAACGGTTACGAATTCCTCGTCACCAGGAATGCCGACTTGGGAATCCGTGTTGCCTTGCAAGGCGTTTATAAGTGTACTGCCCAGCAAGTGCAGTGCCTCTTGTGTCTGCTTCACATCCCCAGTCCACTTCTCGGCCTGGTCCACGAGCCGTTCCAGGGAGCGTACCGTTACCTCGTCGCCCAGGGCATTGCGGGCATACTGTTCCAACTGGTGCGCCTCATCCACAATGATTACATCCGGTTCGGGCAGGATCTGAGCGCCGGGATAAAGACGATCCAGCACCAGCAGCGCATGATTGCAGACCAACACATCCGCCGTGGCGCGCTCGGCTTTGGCCTGGTAGTAGAAGCAACTGGTGTACAGCGGACACATCTTGCCCGTGCAGTCATCCCCCACCGTGATGCCGGCCAACGTCTGCCAGTCGGTTTCAAAGGGGATTTCCTCCACCGTGCCGGTCTGGGTGCTCAGATACCAGTCTCGTAACTCACCTTCCAGATGAATCTGTCCGCTGGTGGCATCTCCTTCCACCTTGGCCCGGCAGACGTAATTCCCCTTGCCCTGCACCAGGGCAAGTTTCTTGCCGGGGAAGATCTTCTGTAAGAAGGGCAGATCTTTTTGCCATAACTGCATCTGCAAAGCCTTGTTCGAGACACTGACCACCACCCGTTTGTTCATGGCCATGCAGACCGCTGCGTACGCGAAAGTTTTCCCCGTGCCGGTGCCCGCTTCCACCAGTGCAGGCAACCCCATCTCAATCGACCTTTGCACCAAGCGCCCCATCCACAATTGAGCATTGCGGGGTTCGTAATTCTCCAGGTGTTGACTCAGCAGGCCACCCGGCTGAAAGATCGTGTCTGCCCAGCTTTCCCACGTGCAGGTCAACGTATCGCCGTCAATCGTCTGCTCAGCATGGCTGGGAACGCCGTTCACCTGGCACAGGTCCGTCCACTGCTCCCGATTGCCTGAAATGGTCAGGCGGAATTGACCGTCCACCACCTGGCAACTGGGGCGCATGGGCGTATCCTGACACGCTGATTGCCACAATTGCGCCATCAACTTCTTCAGCTTCACTTGGTTGGTCATGACTGGTTTCCTTCCGCTTTGGCGATAATCGCCGTTAGTCTGCTCGTGTAGTGGGCTGCAACTTCAGGCGCAATCTGTTCCGGCGCTTTGTAGGACAGGTCCTTTAGCAGCCACTTACATGCTTCAAGGAGTTCCGGTGCAGCGGCAATGAGCCGTGCGTTGGCTTCAAGTTCGGGGTGCTTGGCGCTTCTCTTGTTGATTTCCCCAAATAGATCCGCCACAGTGGTATCGCCTGCTTTTACAGTCCAGTAGTAGTCACGAAGAACACGGCCTGTCAGGCTTTTTGCAGGTGCTGCACACCAGGGGGCGGGTGTGTGTTTGGATTCAGGCATTGTTTGTTGTATCCTTTCGGGTAGGTGAGAATCTCACCTGGTCTGGTCAAAGAGACCCCAGGACTGTCCTCCTAAGGTCTCTGCTGTAGTGCCCTACAGTTACAGCCCCAGCGACTCCAAATCAGCGTCCACGGGCGCCTGTGGCGGTTTGGCGGCAGGTGTCGCCCCATCCTCGTGCTCGTGGTTGTCGCTGTCCTGGGCATTGGGGTCCAGGGTTTTCCATTCCTCTCGCCATTTGGTCACTTCGTCAGACTGGTATAGCTCCTGGAATGTGTTCTGCAACTCACGTCCCACGTAGAGCTTGCTGAGGTCTACTTCCGCCGCATCATGGGGAAGGTGTGCCTGGGGGACAACGATCTGGCTTGATTGTTGCCCGCTGCCCGCGGTGATGAAGAGTGGCTTCCCCTTGGCGTCTTTGCTGGCCCCGAAGGGCAACCAGAAGCAGCGCGCCGGCCACCGTGCCGCGGTCTTGCCTGCCTTCTTGGCCGCTTCCGCCGTCTGTTCATTGGCCTTGTTTAGCACCACGCGTTGGAAGTGGTGCAGCACGCCGATGAATTCGCACTTCTTGTGTCCCTTGAAGTACATGCCCGCATAGCCCTTCAGCGTCAGCACGAGCGGCCCCAGCGTTTCCAGGCCCTTCAACATCAGCATTACATGCACACGGCTGTGCGGGGTTTTGCCCTGGTGCTGCTCCTTCAAAGCGTTGAAATGATCCCATCCCCAGGGAGCGCGTACCGTGCGCGTCTGCTTCTCGTTTTCGATTTTCACCTCCCAGCATTCGCGTATAGTGATCACGCTGGCTGCGACTGTGGCTTTCCATAGACCAGCGACGGGAGCACCGTTGTACGGCGTCCAGCTATCTTCCTGCCATCCCGCCTCTGCCAATACAGCAGCCACACGTTCCATGCGTTCCCGCTCTTCCTGGTTCGCATCCTCACGCGGCGTGGTGGCAAAGAACAACCCGCCTTCACTTTCTGCCCCTGTCAGCCCTTTGTTGGCCAACTTCACGTCTCCCGACAGATGCATCAGGATGGGGTATTGGGGTCCTCCTTGAGGGCCGACTTCTTCCACAGTGTCCTGGTCAATGTTGAATGCTGCTGTTGCGTCAAAAGTCATGATCATTAACTCCTTATAAGATTGGTTATGGGTTGCTTGTGCGTTTGTTAGAAGCCGAGTAAATCCGCCATGTCATTCAGGTTGGCCGCAGTGGGCGTACCGTTGCTGCTGGGGCCGCTCGTGATGTTGCGCTCTTGATATGCTCTTGCTGTCTTCATGCCGAAGTCCACTTCACCCAGGGCATTTGTCTTGACGCCCTCCATGCTGTTGCCGAGGAACGTGAGTAGACTGCTATGCAATCGTGCCTGGTAACAGACCGCACTGAACATCTTTTGGCGTCGATCCAGGTCGTTCTGCATCGTGGTCAGTGATCGCTGCACCTTCTGTAGTTCTCGCAAGGTCCGCTGGTAAATGTCATCATTGTCCAGAATCTCGGTCAGCCTAGCCTTGCGAATCGTGTCATTGCTGCCCAACTCCTTCCATTCCAGCTTGTAGCCTGCTTCTCGGTTGTCCATGTCTGCTTGTAAACTGTCCGCTTGCTGCTGCACGGCGTTGATCTTCATCTGTCTCTCATAGATTTCGTTCGGCAACGCTGCCAACGATTCCATGATCTCCTTGTATGTCCGAATCAATTCTTCCTGCATGATGTTCTCCTTGGCTAGACGTAACTTAGAACACGTAGACGTTCACAGCGGATACAACCCTTGGCAGTGATGATCCAATCCCCGTCTCTCACGTAGCACTTCACCAGTTGGGTGTGGGGGTAATTTTTCAGCATCCATGCGAGGCTGGCCGCGTAGATGCCGGGGTGACACTCGGTTTCCACACTGAAACTCAAGTTGGGTGCAATGTACGTTTGCCCTGGGATGTACTCGGTGCTCGCAACATGTTGGTTCGTAGCGGTACGGTAAACGATTCGTCCTCCCGTTCGCAGAGGTGGACACTGACGAACAAATTTGCGCTGTAGCGTTCGCAGTTCACTGTCCAAACAAGTGCCCGCCAGGGCCGCGTCCGTCAGGTTCGCGCTCCGCAGGTTCGCGCTCCGCAGGTTCGCGCTCCGCAGGTTCGCGTCCGTCAGGTCCGCGTCCGACAGGTTCGCGTCCGTCAGGTTCGCGTCCGTCAGGTCCGCGTCCGTCAGGTTCGCGTACCGCAGGCTCGCGTCCCGCAGGTTCGCGTCCCGCAGGTTCGCGTCCCGCAGGTTCGCGCTCCGCAGGCTCGCGTACCGCAGGTTCGCGTCCCGCAGGTTCGCGTCCCGCAGGCTCGCGCCCGTCAGGTCCGCGCCCGTCAGGTCCGCGCCCGTCAGGTCCGCGTCCGTCAGGTCCGCGCCCGTCAGGTCCGCGGACCGCAGGTCCGCGGACCGCAGGTTCGCGGACCGCAG
>WGMT01000012.1 GCA_016124945.1 bacterium
CAACGAGTGTAACGACGGAGGGCAACGGCAGCTACCGCTTCAGCAACATCATTCCTGGGAACTACACGGTCTCGGTGACGGTGCCCGGCGGCTACACTGCGTCGGGGGCGACGAGCCGTGCGGTGAATGTGGGCAGCGGCGGCTCTGCGCAGGCCAACTTTGCGCTGCAAGCCCAGGGTGTGATTCAGGGCGTGGTCTTCGATGACCTCAACGGCAACGGTGTGCAGGACGGGGGTGAGCCTGGGGTCGGCGGTGTGACGGTGACGCAGGGGGCAACGAGTGTAACGACGGAGGGCAACGGCAGCTACCGCTTCAGCAACATCATTCCTGGGAACTACACGGTCTCGGTGACGGTGCCCGGCGGCTACACTGCGTCGGGGGCGACGAGCCGTGCGGTGAATGTGGGCAGCGGTGGCTCTGCGCAGGCCAACTTTGCGCTGCAAGCCCAGGGCGTGATTCAGGGGGTGGTCTTCGATGACCTCAACGGCAACGGTGTGCAGGACGGGGGTGAGCCTGGGGTCGGCAGTGTGACGGTGACGCTCAGTAACGGCTTGACGGCGATGACATCCAGCGGCGGTGATTACCGCTTTGAGGATGTCGAAGTAGGGGATTACAGGCTTAACTTGGTTGTACCTGCAGGGTATTTGGATGATGTTCTTCTGCAAACAGTCAATCTAGTGAGTGGTGGCTCTGCGCAGGCAAACTTTGCAGTACAGGCTCAGGGTGTAATCCAGGGTGTGATCTTCGAGGATCGGAATGCCAATGGTGTGCAGGATCTGGGTGAGCCTGGTCTCAGTGGGCTGATAGTTGAATTAACTAGGGGTGATACCGGGGCAACGGTAACAGTGGAAACGACCATCGACGGTAAATATCGATATTTTGATATCAACGCTGGTGAGTATCAACTTGTAATCTCGCCGCCGGATGTCTATGTGGCTACAACAACGCTGGTTGAGACTGTGGGTTTCGCGTAGCGTCAGCTTCGGGCTGCAGTTACAAGGTGCGATCCAGGGCGTAGTCTTTGCTGATAGCAACGGCAATGGCGTGGAGGATACTGGTGAGACTGGCATTGGCGGTGTAGTTGTCAAACTTTTTGAACGCACCAACAATCAGTTATTGGCCGAAACAGCCACTGATATCAAGGGCGGTTATCGCTTCCTTGCGCTGGCAGGCGGTTCTTATCGTATTGAGATTGAAGCGCCGGGCGGGTACAGTAGCTTGACCTCAACGACTATACCCGTCGACTTGAGCGCGTCACTGCCGAGTGGTGTGGCGGTTTTCAGCCTGCAACAGTCCAACGTCATCCTGGGCGCTGTGTTTGTCGATCTCAACGGCAATACCCTACGTGATGTAGGCGAACAAGGCGTGGCCGGTGTAGAGGTTCGGATAGTTGGTGAATTGCAGGAAGATCTCCTTTCTACTAATGCTGCCGGTGAATTCTTGTTGAGTAATCCGCCGCCTGGTGTTTACACAGCAACGGTTGTATCGCTAGAAGGGACTGGGTATCTCCCTAGTGCTGAAATGACTCGCACGCTCTATCTGCCTACCAATGGGACCAGTGCTTCTGCACTTTTCACGGTGCTGCCCGTTAACAGTATCATCGGCAACGCTCGTACGGGAACAGAAGTTACCTTGGAGGCACAGAGCGGGGAGCTACGTGCTGCATCAAACAACCGGACCGTTCGCGCCAACAGTCAGGGCATTTTCGTATTTGCAGGTGTAGAGGATGGTGATTATCAAATCGTAGTGACATCTCCGCCCGGGTTCACGTCGGTACAGTCAACACTGGCCGTGGCGCTGCGGGGTGCAAGTTCGCGTGTCGTAGCCGAGTCAGTTGTGAACGGCACAGTTCAGGGCAGACTCTTCGAGGATCAGGATCAAAATGGCCTTGCCAGCTATCGTGAACCGGCTGTCAGTGGAGCCATCGTCCAACTGTGGCGCGAGCAGACACTACTTCGAGAAACAGTATCGACTGTGACCGGTAGGTATCAGTTTATAGGTCTGCCTGTGGGTGAATACCAGGTGATTGTCGACTCGTCGTTGTTTACACAATTGGTTACCACAACAGTGTCGTTAACCAATCAATTGCCGGGTACGAACCAGGTCGTTGGAATGGGGCGACGGGGTGCTGTCAGTGGCCGTATCTACCTGAGCCCGAATGCATCGGCGCTAAATCCACTACCGGCGGAGGGCGTGGGATTGAGCAATTTCACGGTGAATTTGAACGGCCCAGTTAAGCGTACTGTCCAGACAGATGTTGCCGGTTTCTTCCGGTTTGATACACTACCTGCCGGCTTCTATGAACTGGAAGTGAGTGCGATTCCTGGATTTACCCCTGTGAATGGCGAAAACTGGCGCAGAGAGTTCATGCTGGATGTGGATCATGCTATGAATGGAGTAAACCTGGGCCTGTCAACCTTAGCACGCTCTGAAGATGCGCCTGGGTACGGATCTTTACCAGAGGTAGGAGCTGTAATTGATATGGGTAGCGTGATGGTAGGGTCATCTGTGAGCACTACCCTCACTATTAGCGAAACCGGCGATGCCACACTCAACGTCACGGATTTCTCCTTGAGTGGATCAAACGCTACTGAGTTCGACGTGTCTCCTACGTCGTTATCGATTGTGGATGGTGGTGCAGCACAGCCGGTGACGATTACCTGCACGCCCAACAGTAGTGGTCTGCGAACAGCGAGTTTGACGGTGAACCATAATGCAACAGATAGCCCGGCTACATACACACTCAACTGTATGGGGCTGTCGGCCGCTATGAACCTCTGGCTGCCTGTCTTACTGAAGCAGCAGTTGACATTAGTTTACACGAGCAACTTCAGTGAGGACGCTGGTGCTCTCTGGTCAAATTCAAAGCGTAGTACTTCGCCAAGTGGGGAGATCTTTCTGGGTGAGTTCGGCAACGGCGGCACAAGCCTGATCCTTGAAGAGTTGCCGGCGCACAGCCGTGTGTCGGTCAGCTTTGATCTCTACATCCTACGTTCGTGGGACGGCAACCAGGTGGAACTCCCAGACGATTTCGACCCATACCAGCCTATTGTAGAAGGTCAGGCCGCTACACGCATTGGCCCCGACAGTTTCCAGGTGCGCAGTGGCGACACTATATTCTTGGATGCAACCTTCAGCAACTGGGCCCAGTTCACTCAGAACTATCCATCACTCGATTCCCCGGCACAGAGTGGGGCGGTAGCGGTCAATACCCTTGGGTATACCTATGGCGACTGGCAAAAAGATGCAACCTACCGCATCCACCTTTCCTTTGACCATAGCGAGCCAATGCTGGTTCTCGACTTTTTAGCTTTAGGTTTGCAGGCTCTTGAAGATGAAAGTTGGGGCATCGACAATGTGAGTGTGATTGTAAGCAAATAGCACCCAATGTCATTAAGTTAAGCGCGGAGAGAGCATCCTCAGATGCGAGTCCACACCTGTAGAGCCGCATCTGAGGATGCTTTCTCCGCAGCGTGACGAGTAGCCGATTCCCTTAACTTAATGACATTGAAATAGCACCTGTACCTTTAAAGCTACTCATTTGAACGGTTTTCGGTGTGCGCGCTCGCCCTGATTATCGATGGCGATATCAAGAAAGAGGATGGAGGGGAGGCTCATTCAAAAAGAATCCGGCCAATAACCCACGTAACAGGATTAAGCCGGCACGGTGGGTGGTCATCGGTGAGGGCGTTGTCTCTACATCGCGCCAGCTTTGACGCATCTTGGCCACATCCAAGTAGAGATTGGCAGGGGAATGATCAACCGCTGCCAACGCTCGTTCCATTTCATCGCGCCCGGCGAGGAGACGTTCCGCCAGATCCGCTGATTGACGACCGCGCAGGGGGTTGAGCCGCACTTCATCCGGCAACAATCCTGCCATTGCAACGCGCAGGAGCCAGCGATCCCCGCCATTGATCCTGCGATCCCCCCCATTGGGGCCGTCGAAGACTTCATCGGGTATGGAGAGGGTGTAGGTCATCACACGCTTGTCTTGGGTGGGGTCGCGCACTTCCAGCCCGGCTGATGCGCCAAACCTGGCCCAAATTGCGCCAACTTGACTGGCACCCGGCAAAATGATGGCGTGGCGGCAATCTTGGGGAGAGCGCCAACTCTCTCGTAGGTTGATGTCCTGCCCGAGCGCCGCATTACGCTGTTGCACCAGGTGGATCCGGTGGGCGAAATCGGCATGGATGGCTGTACCGAGCCAATCCTGCCCCGATTGACGTGCGGCAAGGATGGGGCGCAAAAGCCAATGGGGGAGTGTGCGACGGACACCTTCTTTCCAGCCCCCGTCACGGAAAGCCGCCGCCGGCGATCTCAATGCAGGCGCGCCCGTCCAACTGACTGTGGCATTGCCGCCTTGGCCGGTGAGCAGGGTCCCTAGCCCCATCTCGCAGGCGCGACTGAGTAGATCGACTATCCAGAAGTAGTTGCCGGCGGCGTGGCCCGGTTCCGGCATGATCGTCAAAGTGCGTTGAATGCCCTGTATCGGCGTAATCTGGGCGCTGTTGAGCAGGTGATGGTCTATATTTTGCCAGTGAGCCGAAGTCAGTGCAGCGAGGTGGGCCTCGTCGCCAAATCGGTTAGCTCCTACCGTCTTGCTGGTGTCGTAGATGGGCACAGCAGTGAAGGCGGTCAGCCGCTTCCCCTGCCCACCCAGCGCGCATGAAGCCAGGGCGGTTACCGAACCGGAATCTAGCCCACCGCTCAGCGTCGTCCCTACAGGACGGTGGCTGCGTAAGCGGCAGCGCACTGCTTCGTCGTAGATCTCCAAGAAACCCTGCACATACTCTTCCCGTTTCGGCAGACGTACTGGCGGCGTCTCCTCAAGCCGCCAGTAACGCCAGATGCGTATGCCCTCGGGCGTCACCGTCATGGCGTGGGCAGGGGGCAGGTGCTGAATGTCCAGATCAATGGTCTGCGCGCCGTGATAGGCGAACCAGGAGACAAGCACCTGCGCCAGATAAAGCTCGTTGAGTCGGCGCGGTGCACCGGCGGCGTAGAGCGCAACAGGATCAGACGCAAAGGCGAACTCCTTACCCTGTTGCCAGTAGACGAGGCTGGTGTTGCCATGATGATCACGCGCCAGGAAGAGCTTCTGTTCGTCCGGCAACCAGATGGCAAAAGACCAATCGCCCAGCAGATGATCGGGGCACGCTTCGCCCCACTTCAAATAGGCGCGCAAAATCAGCTCGCTGTCGGGGATCTCAGGTCGCTCCACACGAGGAATTGCAAAGATATCACACAGTTCAGCGCGGTTGTCGAGGCGGGATTCTGCTGTGAGGGTAAGGTGAGGGGCATCGACAGCACGAGGAAGCCTTTCGTAGATCGATTCGGGGGTGTTGAACAAAAGACGTTGCCCCAAACCACATTGGCTATCGTGCCAGATCGCATGACGATCAGGTCCCCAGTGTGCCATGGCATTATCCATTGCCGCAAGCAGGTGTACTGGGTTTTGATTTATGCAGCCAAAAATGCCACTCAACTCAACAATCCTTAACGATGTGTATAGGTAGTCTATAGAAACGGAATTTGTGAATCGCTGTATCAGTCAGGGCCTACCGGCAGTATCTCGCTGAGCTTGGCGGCCAGATCAGCCAGGGTATAGGGCTTTTGCAGGAAGTGGCTCTTGCTGATCTGTACACCGCGACTGGCTACCGCCTCTACGGAGTAGCCAGAGGTGTAGAGCACTTGGACCTGTGGCCGCAAGGCCAGGACGAGGGCAGCCATCTCTGGGCCATTCATATCGGGTAGGACGATGTCTGTCAGCAGTAGATGGATGACGCCGGGGAACCCCTCTGCATAGGCCAGCGCCTCCTTGGGCGTGACTGCAGAGAGTACTGTGTATCCCTGATACTCCAGGAACTCAGCGACCGACTCCAAGAGCAGGGGGGAATCCTCCACCAGCAGTACGGTTCTCTCTCCTTGCCGGGATGGCGCTTTGGGCTGTTCCAACGATGCGCTGGGTTGTTCCATCTGCTTGGGCTGGTGGGCACCGACGAGGCGGGGCAGAAAAATCCGAAAAGTTGCGCCTTGCCCTGGCTGGCTGAAGACTTCGATCTTGCCCCGGTTCTGTAAAATGACGCCCTGAACCATAGACAGCCCCAGACCGACCCCCTTGCCAATCGCTTTGGTGGTGAAGAATGGCTCAAAGATATGGGCCATTACCTCTTTGTCTATGCCCTGTCCGCTGTCGCTCACAGTGAGGATGATATATTCGCCAGGTGCCAGGGCCTCGGGCTGATCGACTTCAGTGGCGGTGGACTTCGCTACCTCAATGGTCACCTTACCCTTGCCCGCGATCGCATCCCGAGCATTGATACAGAGGTTGACCAGAACCTGCTCGATTTGGGCTGGGTCCATATCGAGCAGACAGGGAGAGTCGTCTGGTTGCCAGAATAACTCAATCTGGGCGCCCAGCAGGTTGGTCAACATGGGCTGTATATTGGTAATCACCTCGTTCAGATTCAATGGGATCGGTTTGATGATCTGCTTGCGGGCAAAGCCGAGTAACTGTCGCACCAGGTTGGCCGATTGCTGAACCGTGGCGTGAATATCAACGAGATTTCGGTGCGCCTTGCCGTCCTGTTCAACCAGGAGTAGGGTCATCTCTGTGCGCAGCAGGATGACGGCCAGAGCGTTGTTAAATTCGTGGGCAATGCCTCCGGCCAACTGGCCGATCATATTCAAACGCTGGGTCTCTGCCATGTTGCGTTCGTTGTTGCTCAGCTTCTCTTCGGCCTGCTTTAGCGCGGTGATGTCGCTGAGGGTAATGCGCAAGGTCAGGATGCCATCCGGCTCCTCTGGCTTCATTGCCCCATTTAAATGAACCCAGGTCGGCTCCGCTGCGGGGTGGCGCAGGCGCACTTCGCATTGTTGGGACGTCTCTTTTTTGGTAAGCAGTCGGCGAAAGTGGTAGTAGATGTCCTGATCTTCGGGCAAGATGTGCTGGGTGAAAGGTTGGCCCGGCAGCAAGCTGCGAGCTGTGCCCAACAGCCTGGCTCCGGTTAAGTTGGTTTCTAGAATAATACCCTGCTGGTTTAGCGTCAGATAGCCCACCGGGGCCATGTCATAGAGATCGAAATAGCGGGCCTGGGCCACAAGCAGAGACTCCTGGGTATAGCGCAACTCCTCATTTTGGATCTCCAGCTCGATCTGATGTACTTGCAACTCATGCAGAATCTGCTGCATTTCGTCCGACGCGTCAAGTTCTTTCCCCTCATCCGGCGTAGAAGCAGCCCGTTCCTGGGTCTTCCGGCGCAGTATCCGATTTTCCTCTGCATTCTCTTTTTCTTCCACGAAGGATTTGCCTCCATCCTGGCTATTCACTGGATTTCTTGTTATCTTCGGTCTGGTCGAGTGTCCCGGATTGGGGCATAAGCTGAGTGCTCAGCTGGGCCTGGGCGGTCTGCAAAGCGGCCTCTACTTGTTTAAGCGTGGTGATATCTACAAAGGTAAGCACTGCACCCTCGATCACATTCTCTAGGGTACGGTAGGGGTGGATGCGCATGAGATACCAGAATCCTGTTTTGACCTGCACCTCCGCCTCCAGCGGGACCAGAGAATCGAGCACCTGCTTCATATCGTCCACCAGCCGATCATAGCCCACCAGGTTCGAGACAATGTGTCCCACAGGGCGGCCAATATCGCCCTGAAGCAGGTTGATCACCTTGGTGGTGGCTGGGGTGAAGCGGGTGACGTGCAGTTGATGATCGACGAAGAGAGTACCCACGCCCGTGCCTGCCAGCAGGTTATTCATGTCGTTGTTGGCCTGGAAAAGGTCGGCCACTTTGGTTTGCAACTCCATGTTGACCGTGGCAAGCTCCTCGTTTACGGACTGCAGCTCTTCTTTGGATGTCTCTAACTCTTCGTTGGTCGATTGCAATTCTTCATTCATCGACTGAATCTCTTCGTTGGTGGATCGTAGCTCCTCATTGGCGGTCTCCATCTCTTCCAGTGCAGTCTGGAGGTACTCTTCCTTGGCTCGTAACTGCCGTTCTAGATCCTCGATCCGGTCTTCCTCTGGCGGGGAATTGGGGCCTGTCGAAGAGGATGCGGGTGTTGGCAAAGGCTGGCTGGAATGGTTCTCCTCCAGGATCACGAGGAAGAGATCCGGCGGCTTCGGGTCGTTCTCCTTGTGCAGGGGGCGTACGGTCAGATCGGCGGTGATGAAGTCCCCATTTGTGCGCACCTGCAGTCCCTCATAGGTGATGGAAGTGAGGGTGGTGGCGGCCTTGTGTAGTGCAATGACCAGTTCCCGGCGCAGTCCCTCCCTGGCCATGGATAGGATGTTCATATCCGCATCGCCTGGCGCAGGCTCCAGGTATTGACCTGTACGCCCCCAAATGTGCTTGATCTCGCCCCGCCCATTGACCAATATCCCTACCGGGGCGTAATGCTCTAGGAGGGCTTGCTCGGTCATCGTACGCCAGCTTTGGGGGGGGACACTCCTGCCATCGGCTTGGGCCACCCCAGACCGATTTGTATGTCCCAGGCCAAATGGCGCAAAGTCGCCCATGGCGGGCCGGGGCAAACCTTCGACTTCGTTGTGGCGCTGGTAGATCTTCCACTTGCGGTCCAGAACGGAAAAGTGGGAGATGAATTCGCCCACAGTCTCTGAACTACCTAGAAAGAGCACCCCGTCCCGGTTCAGGGCGTAGTGAAAGATGGGAATTAGCCGCTTTTGCATCGTCCTATTCATGTAGATGAGCAGATTGCGGCAACTAATGAGATCTAATTTGGAGAAGGGAGGATCCTTGGTCACATTCTGCTCGGCAAAGACAAGCCGATCTCGAATACCCTTCTGGATGCGATAGAAGGTATTGCCTGGCTCCAGCCTAAAGTGGCGGGCCAGCCGCTCGGGGGGTATATCCGCGGCAATGCTGGCCGGAAACAGGCCGGTGCGGGCCTGCTCAATTGCGTGGGGATCTACATCGGTGGCGAAAATGGTCACATTGAAGGGCTGACGGAGCGCGTCTAGGTGCTCCTGTACCAGGATGGCGATAGAGTAGGCTTCCTCCCCAGTGGAGCAGCCACAAACCCAGAGCCGCACTGTACTCCCGGCGGCTTTGCCCGCAAAGAGCCGGGGAATGACCTCACTCTCCAACAGGGCAAAGGCATCCGGGTCTCGGAAGAAGTTGGTGACGCCGATGAGAAGATCCCGGAAGAGAGCATTCGCCTCGGGGGCTGTCTCCTGCAAAAAGCGCGCATAGTCGTCCATCAACACGATCTGGTGAAGTGCCATACGCCGTTCAATGCGGCGGATTAGGGTGGTCTCTTTATATTGGGAAAAATCGTGGCCGATCTGCACCTGCAACACTGCGCAGATCTTGTTCAGGGCCGCTGTCTGTTTGTCGGAGTAGGTGGGGACGGGTTGGGGCTTGCGACCAAAGATTTGGGCCGTGTAGGCAATCAACTGAGCCGGCATCTCTGCCGGGGGCAGTACACAATCCACGAGTCCGGTAGCGATGGCACTGCGAGGCATGCCGTCGTAGTCGGTGCTCTCCAAAGTCTGGGCGATGACCAGTCCCCCTGCCTCTTTCACTGCCCGTAGTCCCAGGGTACCATCGCTGCCCATGCCCGACAGCACAACGCATATGGCCCACTCTCCTTGATCCTCGGCCAGGGTGCGAAAGAAGAAGTCGATGGGTAGGTGCAGTCCGCCCTGGGGCAAGTCAATTTCCAGCAGGTGCAAGCGCCCATTGATCAGGGCCAGGTCGCAGTTGTGGGGGATGATGTAGGTGCAGTTGGGCTGTATCACCATCCCATCCGTCACCTCAAAAACCTGCATCTGGGTATATTGTTTGACCAAATCGGCCAGGATGCTCTTGTGATCCGGGGCTAGATGCTGTACCAGTACAAAGGCCATCTCCATCGCTACATCTCTGGGTATAGCGGAGAAGAAAGCCTTAAACCCAGTCAGCCCGCCTGCGGACGCGCCAATCCCCACGATGGGAAAGGGCCGGCGCGAATCGGTGGGCGCAGCCATTGGTATCCTGCCTGACCTGTTATCCGGCGTGAGGGAGGAAGGTGGATTAATGTCTTGCTCTGAACCGAGCTGTTTTTTGAAGGACACCGTATCTCCTTTTCTGCACGTAAGCAGCATTCGACCACAATAGAAGGTACATGGAAACAAAGATAGAGATCAACCTTAGTTTTGTTCGATTTTGACCTGATAAACCCATCAAGCCCAGATAATTTTGGCTGTAAATCAGCTTTTGCCCTACGCCCCATAGTGTGCTACTCCACAAAATCCACAGATATATAGGGTATTTTTGATCTGAAAATCAGGTTGAAAAGGCGACTCCCCCTCGTTAACATAAATGGGCTGGATGGGTACACCCTGTACTTCATCGCTTTCCTTCATCGTTGTTATCCAGCGCCCCTGTGTTTACCCTATTCTTCATCTCTCTCAGTACGTTATCGCTGCTCAGAATTTCATCAGGGCTGTTGTCAATTAGCCGAATGTCTCGGATGCGCTGCGCGAAGCAGTGCAACGTTTGGTCATTGACTTAACGCACTCTGTCCTGATCGAATCTAAGGCTCAAACTCTGTTCAAACGTGCTGCAAGGTATCTACCTGCAGGCTTTTGGCGACCGCGCCAAATCCGAACTCCACCGTGACTATTGAGGATGCAATGAAACTACAGGAGGCAAGTCTGATGGAAAAGCCTGACCCACGAAAGATCCCACAACCGATTGTGTTGAGCAAAGTGCAACAGTGGCTGGTTCCGCTCGTTCTTGTCCTCGCGACCGTGCTGTGGAGCGCAGATGCGTTGGCTAATCTTCATGGACCAGACAATCCTCCTGTCCTGAATGGCCCACATACTGGGGACAGAAGCACTAACCCACCAGGCCGTAACAGCACCATTCCGGTTCTATTGATCGAAGATGTGCGCCCACGATCCGGGCGTTCGAGCCTGATGAACGAGATTTACATTTACGGCGCTTCTTTTGCCGATGGGGTGGTTGTTCATCTTGTTCAGACATCGGGAACAGAATACCCACTGGAGACGACTCGATTGTCCTGGATGCAATTGGCGGCGGTTGTCCCGGCGGGGGTGGCGCCCGGTATTTACGATTTAAAAGTCTTGAACCCTGATGGTGGGCAGGCGGTTCTGGCCAGAGCATACACGGTTTTTGATCCCCTGGGCGACGACCTCAAGGCCAACGATTACGAACTGTGGACGGAGCCGGTTGCCCTGCGCGCCCGTGGATCCAAAAATGATGTTGGCCTGATTGTGCATCGGCAGGGTGGCAAGCAACCGGTGTCGGTGACGGTGCGCTTCTACGAAGGCGATCCGGACAATGGCGGCACCTTGCTTGGCGACGGCACGATTGCCATGCTCTCCCCGCGCTCGTCTCAAAGCACATCAAAGGTGGCGTGGAATCCGACATCGGCGGGCGAGTATGAACTTTACGCCGTCATCGACCCAGACAATCGCGTGCCGGAAGCGTTGGAGAGCAACAACAAGGTGCATCGTACCGTCACCGTGCTGCCGCCGGTGGCGGATCTGGTGGCGCCGCGCGTGGACAACTTCGTCATCGACGAGGGCAAC
>WGMT01000077.1 GCA_016124945.1 bacterium
AGTTTAGGCCAACTTGCGCAGCCCTTGACTCAGGTAGACAACCCGACTACACTCGGCACCGCCCCTGAGTCCGAAATATGCCCTCAGTTCCGCTCATTCATTCGCTCTTTCTTTGTCAACATATTTCAGGACTTGACAACTGTGCTGAACGCTGACGCCTGATGGCTGAAAGCTATGCTTGCCAACCGCCACTTTATGTCCGATACCAAACGCACCCTCACCATCACGCCATCCCTTGCCCACCTGGCCGAGGAGCTGCGCCTGCTGGGCCTCTCGTTCAACGATTTCCTGCGCCTAGCGCTTCCCCATTACGCCTTCCTCACCACGTTGGCGACTTGGGGTTTGTGGTTAATCCTGCCGCTGGGGTATCTGTCGCTACTTGCGCAAGGGGTTACTGGCCCATCCGCCGGTGGGCGGCAGACCGGAGGCGACGATTGCGCAGGTGAGGACACGGGGGCGGTAGTTTTGTACAACGATGTTATACAGCGATCTCATCCTCGTGGAATGTTACAACATCTGTTTTTTTAGGAGCATGTTCGTAAGCATCTCTGATAAAGATTACAAGCTGCTCGAATTGCTCACTGTCGGTCAACGCTAGGAAATGTGAGTTTTCAAGTGAGAAACGGCGTGAATAGCTTGGGCTATTGCCGTTGTTATTCTCAAACGTAATATACATCGGTTCATGAAAGCGAAAGCCAACAAAGAAGTCGGGTTGCACATAGAAGCCTCGCCAATTCCAGCCAGCCGTCTTCCTAATACTACCATTGCTTATAGCTTCCGTGATCGCAATTTCCAGCATAGTGGCCAGGTCCAACATTGCCCGCACACCGCGTTCGTACTCCCATGTCACCTTGCGCAGGTTCATTTGCTTTTCCTCCAGGAATGCCATGAAATCGGAAACCACGAATATTGATACTTCATCCACGTCGTACAGCATCGCTAGCCAGTCGTACACCTCGTACCAGCACACATGATGATAATTTGCTGGTTCAAGCTTGGTATCCAACGCCGAGATTCGCGAACGCGTCAGCAGCACCATCTGCTTTGTCGGTACGTGTTCCTGCTGCAAATGGCAATAGTAATACTCCAGTTGACCCGGTCCCAGTGGTGAATCGTGCTTGACCTCAACATAGACCAACATAGCGTCGCCCAGACATATAGCAATGTCGACCCATCCATCACGTACGGCTTTCTGGGTTTGGAAGACAATGTCTCCGGTAGGCAAATTCTGCTGATTACAGAGCTTACTTAGGAGTTGTCTTGCCTGTGCAGGTCGCCGTTCATAAAGAAGGCGGAGTAGATAGACAAAAGATTCAGTGAGGTAGTTCTCTGGGCTGTTGTCGTCGTAGCGGGATAGCGTAGAAAATAGGTTGCTTGTCACAAGGGACCCTCAAGGAATGGGGCGGCAACAGATGATGTAATCGTGAGCGTAAAGGAATCCAACATCCATCGCTATTGTCAATTTCACCCAAGTTCTGCATTCTCCTCAGTCACCGGGTTTTGCTCATGCAGAAGTCGTATTCCAGCATTTCCGCTGCGGGACTAAAGACGAATTCATCGTTGGTCAACAGACAGACGAGTCTTCGCCCATCGTGGACGGTGCCGCGCAGGTCCCCACCCACGCCGATGAGCAGGGCGTGTCCTTGTGAAAAGAGGCTCATGCTTGGGTCCTTTGTGTTTATGCTTTTTCTTCCGTCTCGTCACCCGGCGGTAGGGGGACGAAGTAGCCGATGATCAGCACCAGCACGCCCACCGCCAGGAAGGAAACGATCCGTTCAATGGTCTCCACCCTGGAGAGATCGACGAGAAAGAGTTTGAGGACGGTGAGGGCAAGCAGCGCCGCACCGCCGAACCAGAGTGGACGGAGCATTCGGCGTTTGGCGGTCATCATCAAGGCCAGGGCAGCCACGCTCCACAATATCGAGTAGAGCGTCTGGAGCATCGGCGTGTTGAACAGTACCAGAAAAGCATAGTCCACCCCAAAAAGATGATGCACGGCCCGCGCCACGGCACCATTGGCGGCAAGAAAGGCGCACAGGCCGACCAGTGCATAGACACCGAGGTTAAAGGTTCGTTCCCGGCCCGAACGGTTGAGACGTTGGTTGAACCAGCTCAACACCACCACAAAGAGGACGAACAGCGCCACGTCCAGGGGGTTGAGCAGGGGAAGATAGGTCAGTGGTGTTGCCGGTGCCGGTTGCCCCAAACCGAGTACGACCGCGCCCAGCAGCAACAAGACGATTAGCGGCACCGACGCAGTCACCCGATAGAGATCCGCTCTCGTTGATATCGACGCAGGGAAGTATGTGGCGTAGCGGTTGACGGCCCACAGCGTCAGGGTGGGTAGCAGCAGGACAGCACCCCAACTCCAGCCGTCGCCGGGGAGCCATTCATGTAGACGCAGACCGGTTTCCAGCGTCAATAGAACAAGCACCAGCCAGAAACCGAGGAGATGACGCACGTTCTCGAAGCGGCCCGGCGTAAAGCGAGAAAGCGTCCAGTAGTGGACGACAAACACAGAGAGCCAGCCCGCCCATCCCCAATCGTGAGAGGGTAGATGCAATGAGGTCAGAGCGTAGGCGGCAAAAGGCAGCACCGTGAGCGGCAGCAAGTGACTGGGCCAACTGAGCATCCGCCACCTGAGGCGGGCCGCCACGAATTCACCTACCAGCGCCGTGGCCGCCAGGAACGCCAGATAGGCAGCCTCCCAGTGTAATTGATCTACCCGATCGAGTAATTCGATGGTGAAGCTCGCATACCACCAGAAAAACGCCCCCAGCACAAGACCAATCAGCAGCACAATCTCCATCTGGTAACGAACCTCAGCGGCACGGTGAAAAGCGTAGCCTGCCACAAAGAAGGCAATTGAGAGCAGCAATCCGCTCCCAAAGAAGGTGTGGCTCTCGCCGCCTCCGAACAACACCTCGACCGCGCCATAGCCGGAGAGCGATAGGGCTGCGCCAACCAGGATCAGCACGCCCACCAGCCGATTCCACAGTCGCGCCTGCCGCCAGCCGATCCAGACCAGCGCCGATCCCTGCACGGCCCAGATCACCGCGGTGATGTTGTAGTCAAAGAAGAGTGGCACGCTGGCGGTGATGAATCCAACGGCCAGGAAAGCAACGCTCTCAATCAGAATCGGATGGGTACGCCGCACAAGTCGCCAGATGATCAACGCCTGGCCCAGATACCACAACCCCACGCCCAGCGTGCTCCACGCTACGCCCCGCTCCAGATGATCCACCAGGGGAATCTGCAACGACATAAAGGCCAGCGGCGTCCCGAAGACGAGCACACTGTCCACATAGTTCTGAAGGCGCGAGCTCTGCCGCAATGCAAAGAGGATGCCGATGATCGAGTAGAGCACAAAGAAGAAAATCAGGAAGGGTTCCACGGTGCTGAAGTCGGCGCTGCGATAGCTTGTCAACCCCCAGCTCGCACCGACGCCCAGTGTAAAGAAGAAGCCCACCAGGTTGAGGTTACGCCAGGCTTTGAACCAGGCAATGGCGAAGATACCAAGGTTGACCAGCGCATAATAGCCAAACAGCGCCACATGACTCCCACCCTCAGACGCAGCAAGGAGTGGTGCGGCAAACGCGCCGAGTACGGCCAGATAGGCCAGAATCTGCGCATTGGTGAGCAGCGCCAGCCCCACCGAGGCCACGCCCAGCCCCACAAAGATGGCAAATGCCAATGACGGTGGCACCAGTCCATAGAGGCGATGGGCGGCGAAGGTGGTGAGGTAAAGAATCCCGATGCCACCGCCCTGCAATCCCAGCCCAAAGATGCGGCGCGACCGGCTCAGCCGCCAGCCCAATCCGATCAACCCAACGCCGAGCACCGTCGCGCCGGCCAGACGCAGCTCAATCGACAACCAGCCTTGTTCGGCGGCGTAACGCAGCAAGAAGGCGATTCCAAAGAAGAGAAGGACAACACCCACCTGCACCAACAGCGAGGTGCCACGGAACCAGGCAATCACCGGTTCCAGCACGTTGGGTTCGGGGGACGCTGTCGTGGGCGTCCTGGGCGGCGGTACAGATCCACTTGCAGGACTTACCACTGGGGGAAGACCAACAGGCACATCGCGCGCCAGTGCATCTGTCGACACAAGCGAGCCAGGCTCAACGCTAGAAAGAACGGGGACCACAGCTTCAGAAGAGGAAACAGCCACGACAACCGGCGGAGAGGTCTCTGCTTTTTCTGACATTGGCAATGTCGGCCCGATTTCGTCTGCCAGTGCCGACATCGGCGTCGTATCCAACGCGGGTGCGATTTCTTCACCCGCCGTCCGGCGAAGGCTGAGCAGAGGACGCAGGGCGGCATCAATCTGTTCAACTTGTTGTGCCAGTTCGTCAAGCCTGCGCCGCGTGCCGGTATGTCCACGCCATACCGCCAGCCACAAAATACCGTTCAAACCGATGAGCAGTGCCACCAGACATTCCAATTTGATACCCTCGCAGTCATGGTTATTGGGCAGCCTCATTCGATTTTAGCACAAGAATTTTCTGGCACAACGCGCCTCCACGGCATCTCAGCGTGTCGCCGTCGCCAACAAAGCGACTGAACGAGATGTCAGCGTCACCAGTGAATGTGCAATGATGGTGTTTACACCTGTGAGAATCCGTCCAACAGACTAGTGTTTCCCCTCGCAACCTGTGCTAGACTCAGCTTGGCCGGACAGGTACACCCAGTACCTCATCGATCTCCTCATTGCTGTTGTCCGGCTATCTTTGCCCTTTTTCTCTAATCACGCGCAATCGAGCCTGTGTCACTCACAACCCGCTGCTTGCGCATGCGCTTTTGTGCGCTTAACGGCACACCCCTCCCAATCAAGCTTAACGAGAGGTCCACATGAATCACCGCACCCGCATTCACCCTGTGCTCACTGCTGTGCTCGTTCTGTCCATGCTCTTTTCGCCGTTGACGCCGCTCGTCCAGGCGCAGGAAGGCAACCCGATCTGGCTGCCGTGGATTGGCAACGGCATCACCGCCCAGGCGACGGATCTGCTCTTTCGCACCCGCGTGGACGTGCGCACGACAGCCATGTGGATGGGATTGGAGGAGATGAATCCTGTCTTTTTGGAGCGTGGAGACGACTGGGCGTTGCTCCTGGTTGATGACGAGCAACTAGAATCGCTGGCGCGGCGACGCTACAACCCCACCGGCACCGACACCCTGGAAGCGTTGACCAATCACAACGCCGGGCGCAGCCGCACCGCGGCGGACATGTCTGCGCTCTTTGCCCAGGCGACGTCCTTGCGACAGGCGCTAGAAGTAGGCGCAGCGGATGTGGAGACGACGTCCGCGCTGCGAGGTGAACTACGCGCCGCGCTGCACGCACTCACAATGCAACAGCGATCCTTCCTGGCGACGAGTACAAGCCTCGACAGCGACAACGACGGCCTCAACGACACCCTGGAAGGCTATTGGTGTACCAATCCCCAGATGGCGGACTCCGACTTCGACGGCGTCAGTGACGGTGAAGAGGTCAACCGGCTGAAAGCGTGGATGAACAACCAACTGAGTGCGCCGCCCAGCAGTGGCAAGCCCTTCCAGGGGTGGCCGCACCAGAAGGAAAACTGCTTCGACGACGACTCCGACTCCGTCCCCGATGCCGCCGAACGTCTCGAACTGGGCTTGAACGCCGACCGCGAATCCACCGACCTCGACAAGTTCGACGACGGCCAGGAACTCTTCGGCCTTACCTTCTGCACCGGGCAGGGTGGCTTCTGCTCCTACGGCGCGCTGCCACGCAACGCCGACTGGGGCATCATCACGGCGGGCATGCCGTCCTGGGTCAAAGCGCCGGGGAACCATCCGCTGGTGGCGGCTTTCCCCATACCGGAAGTAGATGTGGTGGAATCGTCGATGAAGGTGGAGCCGGTGACGGTGATCACGACTGAACAGGGCCAGATGAGCCAGGAGACCAAGAGCTACAGCACAGCAAAGACGGAAGGTGTTAGCAACAGCGAAAGCATTGGCGAAAACTGGACAGACTGGGAAGAGACGAGTGAAACCACCCCTGTCTCCGGTGCCGCTGGCCGCGAAGTGACACTTATCCCTCAGATAGTAGCGGTTGCCGGCGCAATCTATACCGTTGCCAAAGCAGTTGATAAATCCTGTGAAGCAGCCGATCACTTTTCAGAAGGGGCTTGTGAGCGTGGGGCCAAATATGTTGGCTCGAAAATCTCGGACGCATGGCAGAAGACTAAGCAAGTAGCGGGTGATGTCATTAACCAGTCGAAAGATTGGATCGACAAGAATCTACAACTCCAAAGTTGTAGCGTCGGGTTACCACCCCAGATTAGTTGCGAAGTTGCTTTCAAGAACCAAAATCCTGATCCAACTGCCGGTAATCTCGACCGTGCCGGCTACACCGGGGATTCACTTGATACAACGGGTGGATTGGCATCAAATGAATTGCGAACCAACGGTGATCCCAGAGCCGTGAGTTACTATCCCATGTCGTATCCAGTTCAAAGACCAACCCGCACAGAGACGACGGGAAGATCCTGGGGTGGCTCCAAGATTGTGACAACAGAGCGCTATGAAGAACACACCGTCACCAACGGCGAAGCCTTCACCACCGGCACCGATTGGCGCACCGCCACCGCCGTCAACTCGGCCCACGCCGCCGATTTCTGGTTCACCTACAAAGTCCGCAACGCGGGGACGGAATACGCCTACCAACTGAAGAATATCGCCTTCAATCTCTACATCGGCGACGATCCGAACCCTGCCTGCACCTACTTTTTGGCCACAGGCACCTGCGGCACGCCGGGCGACACGGTCCTCTTTGAGAACTTCATGCCCGATCAGGAGCAGACATTCACCTCGTCGCGCATTCCGCTCAGCCTGGAGCAGATGAAGGCCATCGACCTGGGCGAACCCATCCGCATTGTGGTCGAGAACTTCTCTTACGGGCTGGACGAACAGTTCTACCAGGACGCTGCCGGTGGGGGTCTGCTCATCGCCATCGAAGACGGCACCGCCGACGGCAACGAGGTCATCGACAGCTACCTGATCCCCACCTGGGGGCAGGAGACCGTCCTCGACGTGCTGGCCCGCTACTTCCCCCACGCCACCGACGCCAATGGCATGATGACGGCGATCTGGACGCCCGAATACCGCAGCGATACGCCGTCCTGGTGTGTGGAGCCGCGACGGCCCACGGACTTCCCCGCCCGAGCGCTCTGGTGCAAGCATGAACTTTCTACAGCCGACTGGTGGAACGTCTACACCGACGGCCTGGGCGACGGCGGCGAAGGCTTCCAGGATACCCAGGCTATCCCCGGTGCGGTGGCGCTCTTCCGCTTCAACCAAGACACAGACCGCGACGGCTTCAGCGACCGCACTGAGGTGAAGTTGGGTACCGATCCCAAAGACGCATCCTCCTTCCCACGACCTGAACTGCTGGCAGGCATCCATAGCATCCGCAGCGGCAATTACGTCACGGCAACGTTGTCGCTGCTCAACACCGGCCCCTACGACGCCTACGGCGTGGAAGCGGTGATGATCGCGCCGGATGATTCGATCTCCATCACCAACAACACCGTGGGCGGTTCCGGCCGCGTGCGCGCCTTGAAAGAAATTGTGGTAGGCAGCCGCATCCTGCTCGAATCGCCCCTGCCTGCCGTGTGGACCCAGGACGGTCACGCTGTGCCAGGCGCAGGTGGCTACTACATCGGCAACGAGGACCGCGCCTACACCTTCACCGTCGCCGGTTGTGGCGCGGGCAGTTGTAACGTCGGCGCGGGTGGTTGGACCTTCAACTGGACCGACGGCAAAGGCAACAGCGGTGCGCTCAACTTCGGCGCAGGTTACGCCTCGCCCACCTTCCTCAACGTGGGCAACCTGGGCTTGACCCTGGCGCTCTACAGCGGCACCGTCAAGGACGGCGAACAGTTCGTCGTCAACGCGCTGACGCCACGCGACACCTTCCAGTACACCGTCAACCGCGAGCCGTTCACGCCGCCGCTGGTGATTGTCAGCTACAACGATCCGCAGGGCAACCATCGCTTCGTGATTCCGCCGCAGGCAATGGATCTGAGTTTACCCACCGAACCCTTGCAACAATTCGCCGGTGAAATGCTCGAAGACGTGGGGGTGGAACTGGTCACCCGCCAGCCGTTCACCCCCGGCCTCAACAGCGTGGATCTGCTCGTCAACAACCCATCGCCCACCACGTTGGCCGACGCCAACCTCTTCCTCGAATTCATCAACATTTCGGGGACGGTGGTGGCCGAGATTCCCACCCAGGTGACGCTGCCGCCAGGGCCGACGCTGACCACGGTCGATTTCAATAGCAACAGCTTTGCCCCTGCCTACAACGCCGACGAAGACTACATTGTGCTCGCCTTCCTCACCGACCAGGAAGGCAACATCATCGACACAGGTGGTCGCCCGTTGAGCAGTTTTCAGGTCGATCCCCTGCCGCAGTTGGTGGGCAACCTGCCCCTCACCTGGAACTTTGGCACCGTGGCGAAGGGCGACCTACTCAAGTACCAACTGCCCCTGGCCAATACCGGCTTTGGACGGCTCTACACCTACATCAACCCGGTGACGGGTCTCTACCTCAGCCAACCTGGCGGCGTCACCGGCGCGGCGGACCTGCTCGACGCTGTCCTCACGTTGCGCACCGGCAACCTGTCCATCGGCGGCTACGACCAGACCATCTACCTGGCCACCAGCGACCCGGATCGCCCCAGTATTTCCGTGCGCGTCATGGGCACGATTGCCGCACCCAGCGGCGACGTGGCCGGTAGTGAATCTCGTCCGCTGGATGTGGCGGTGGCGGTGATCGGTCCTAAGAGCGCGGGCGAATGGGTGACCTTCAACTACGATTTGGGATTGGAGCCGGCCAGTCTGCACCCGGTCAAGGTCTACGATGAGGCGTACACGACCTTGCAAGGCGTGGGCGCAGTGGCGACGGAGTTCGGACTATATCTTGCAGACCTTAAAGAAGGTTTAGTTGGCTACTGGAGCTTTGATGATGGAACAACAACAGACCAAAGCCATTATGGGAATGATGGTCAAAACTTTGGTGCGTCATTTGTTAACGGAGTGAAGGGGCTGGGACTATATTTTGATGGGAATGACTATGTGCAGATCCCTCAGAGTAATTCATTGGCCAACCTTAGCCAGGCGACTATCGCTTACTGGGTTAAATACTATAAACCTACAAGCGCTGGTGATGACGTGAGCACAACAATCACAAATGGGCCTGATGCAGCCACTGAGTTGGGATTTTTCACATATGCGCTTTCTGGTGGAATCAACCATCGACTTGGAAGATGGGGTAACTCTTCAGTGGTTGTGAGCGTACCTCACAGTTCTACGTTACCGCTATCACAGCAATCCTACACCTTTGCTACTGTCGTCATTTCGGACACGACTGTCTTTAGTTATCGGGACGCGATAAAGTTCAACGAAGTGCCAAGGAATTCGATGCCAATCTCTCGCCCTTCCTACGATTGGTCGTTTGGTTATAGTGGATCGCTAGGGTTTCCATATTATCTAAACGGAAACCTGGATGAGATTAGAATTTACAATCGCGCACTATTGCCTGAGCAGGTGTCCGCCCTGTATCAATTTGTTGTTGAACCGTATATCCTTGAACAAAGTGACATCGGTTCAACCCGGCTCAACCTGCCCGCAAATGTGACCAGCACCGCCACCTACAACGTCCAATTCGGGCGCAAACTCGACTTCACTGCAGCGGACGTGCAAACCACGACTCTGCGCATCCCAGCCGGTCATCTTGCGGACGCTACCCTCGATCTGCTCGTCAGCGGAATTGTTGCGAATAGCCTCACGGCCAAGCTCGACATCGGTGCAGACGGGAGTTGGGATTGGGAAAAAACCGCCGCGGTGGACACTGCCGCCACATGGACCGGCCCCAACCTGGCGACGGCGTTGAACGCGTACTGGGCAAGTCAGGGCAGCCCACTCACCGGCACATTGGACGTCCCCGTTCGCCTGTCGCTCTCGAATGCGGCGCAGGCGCTGTTGACCAATCTGCAAGTCACCCAATCGGCCAGTGTACTGCGTCATGTGCGTTTGCAGGCGGGCAACTACAGCCAGTTCCTGCTCGATTTTACCGTGGGCGGCAGTGGCACGCAGCCGCTCTCCGTCGCCGTAGACATCGGCAACAACGGTTCGATTGACTGGAGCAGTAGCGGCTCGGTGACACTCCCCTATCGCTATCTGACGGGCAACCTGGCTGCTGTCCTGTCGAGCTACTTGAGTGGACAGAGTGGCACCGTCACCGTGCCTGTGCGCATCTACGCATCGGCGGCGGAGAGTGTTGTACTCAACAACTACGTCTCCACGATGACCGGCGGCAGTGTGGACTTGACCGCTGTCGGCCTAACCGTAGGCAGCAGCGCGCGTGCCGCCAACGTCAACGAAGGGGACATGCTCACCGTCTCGGCCAACCTGGGCAACAGCGGCGCGGCCGGCAGTGGACCGGTCACCGCGGCTTTCTTTGCTACGGTGGAAGGCTGGGGCGATTGGTACATCGGCAGCGTCTTCGTGGCGGATATTCCTGTGAGCGGCAGCGTGCCGGTCAGCATCAACTGGGACACCACCGGTTTCAGCGGCGACGTGCCAGTGAAGGTGGTAGTCAATCCCTACGGGCGGATTGCGGAAAGCAACCAAAACAACAACCAATCTACCGGCTCTGTCTCCTTTGGGCCACAGAGCACACCCACGGTTACGGCCACGCCGACAGCTACATCAACAAGCCAGCCAACTGCTACCCATACGCCGACGGCAAGCGCAACCAGCACGTCACCGGCGGCAACGGCGACGCCGTCGTCTGCCCATACACCAACGGCGACAAGCACCAGCGCGCAACCCACGGCGACGCCGACACCGTCCGCCACCAATCCACCGGGCGTCACCAGTACGCCAATCTCTACCGCCACCAGTACAAGTGTGTCAC
>WGMT01000018.1 GCA_016124945.1 bacterium
AGTTTAGGCCAACTTGCGCAGCCCTTGACTCAGGTAGACAACCCGACTACACTCGGCACCGCCCCTGAGTCCGAAATATGCCCTCAGTTCCGCTCATTCATTCGCTCTTTCTTTGTCAACATATTTCAGGACTTGACAACTCGTAAAGAGTGTGAGTAATACTTGAGTCTCAGCCGTTTTCAACAGACCAATTACGCGACAATGGGCTCAACGAGATCGGTCGTCCGTCGTCGTCCGTCGTCAACCTCTCCAGAAAGGACTCCCCCATGCAATTCGGTTGTTGTTGTAGCCTGGATCAAGCCGAAGCAGCAAAGGCTGCCGGCTTTGATTTTGTGGAATGTACCGTCCGCTCGTTGACGCCGGAAGTGGACGAGTTTGCGCCGGTGTTGGCAGCGTACAGTGCGTCGCCGCTGCCGGTGAAGGCGTTTAACGTCTTTTTGCCGGGTGATTTGAAGATCACGGGGCCGAGTGTAGATTGGCCCGCTGTGCAAAACTATGTGGACGAAGCCCTGCGGCGCGTGGACCAGATCGGTGCGCGTGTGGTCGTCTTTGGCAGCGGTGGGGCGCGCAATGTGCCCGACGGTTTCAGCTTCGAAGAGGCCGACGCGCAGTTGAAGCGCTTCCTCTCGATTGTGGCGCAGGCCGCCGAGCCGTTGGGCATCACCGTGGTGATTGAGCCGCTGAACAAACTCGAATCGAACGTGATCAACAGCGTCCCCGCGGGCGTGGCGCTGGCCGCAGCGGTGGGATCGTCTTCGGTGCAGGTGCTGGCCGATCTCTACCACATGATGATGGACGGCGAAGCGCTGGAACATGTGCGCACCCACGCCCAGTGGATCAAACACATCCACGTGGCCGACAGTGGACGCTTCGCCCCCGGCACAGGAGACTACCCCTACGCCGAATTCTTCGGCATGCTCCACGCCATCGGCTACGACGGCTTCATCTCCGTGGAATGTCGCTGGCGCAACTTTGAAGAAGAAGCGGCGGGTGCGGTGGCGTATCTCAAAAAAATGTGGGCAGAGACTGGGTGACTGGGTTACTGCGATCGTGTTGAGACAGCGGTAGGATGACACGCAAATACTGTGGCTAAGGGATGATGGGATGATGAATCTTCCATCATCCATCTACACTATCCCAATCACCAATCACTAATCACCAATCCCATGAAAACCCTCTTTCTCACCAGCCGTAGCCCCCGTCACCAGCGCCATGCGTTGGAGGCGGCTCCACCGGAGTTGACCATTACCATGCTGCGCGATCCGGATCGGGAGACAATCCTGGCCGAAATTGCAGACGCCGAGTTCCTCATCACTGAGCGCGCAGGGATCATAGATCAAGGGATCATCGAGGCAGGGCACAAGCTACGGCTGATCCAGCGCCTTGGTTCGCAGACCCACGACATTGACGTAGCGGCAGCGGCGCAACGGGGCGTCCCCGTCTGCTATTGGCCGATCCCCGGGGTGATGGCTGTGGCGGAGCACATGCTTTGGCAAATTTTGGCGCTCACCCGGCGCGCCCACGAAGTGGAAGACGCCGCCCTCTCGCCCGGGGATTGGGGTATCTCCCGCCGTACCGATGAGAACGTCTTTGCATTTAATTGGACGAAACGAGTGTCGCCGGTGACGCTGTGGCAGCGCACGGTGGGGATCCTTGGCTTCGGCGAAATCGGCGTGGAGGTGGCGCGGCGACTGCGTGGTTTTGAGTGCCCTATCCTCTACAACAAACGCAGCCGTCTGCCCGAATCTGTGGAAGTCGCAATGGGGGTGCGCTATGCCGATGCCGCCACCATCCTAGCGCAGAGTGACGTCCTTTGCTCGCTGCTGCCCTACTTCCCCGAGACCGATCATCTGCTCGCTGCCGCGGCATTTGCACAGATGAAAGCGGGCGCGTTGATCGTCCACTGCGGCAGCGGCAGCGTCATCGATGAGGATGCGCTGGCCGCGTCCTTGACCGCTGGGCATCTAGGCGGGGCTGCGCTGGACACCTTCGAGTGGGAACCGCTACCCGCGGACAGTCTGCTGCGCGTCTTAGCTGCTGATCCGTCGGCCAATGTCGTCCTCACCCCACACACCGCCGCCGTATCGGAGCACCGCAGCCGCAGCGACGACTATACCAATCTGCGCGCCGTCCTCTCCATTGATCCCTTGCGCTATCGAATTGTTTAGCCTCGTCCTTTTTCCTTTATATCCATCTCTATATCCTCTAGCCTACCCGGATAGATAGAAATCGGCCCCTGGACGTGATACAGTAATCACGGAAGACGGCACAAGTAGTTGGCCTGTTGTACCCCTCCCCCCGCAACAGGCCAACTACGCCAGCCGGCTTTTTTATTTCCAGGACCAAACACGTTTTCCCAAAACACGTTTCCCCACAGTACGAAGTGCAATTTGAAAGCGTGCTTGTAGAGATGTGACACTCGATTGCAGTGCTTTCTTAATTTTGGAAGAATGTAATCGTTACCGAACGGAAGGGAGACCTCTTGTGAGTAACAGACAAAACCAGGCTACCCGCTTTGATGCAACCGAAGACGAACGGCTCACCCCTGGACAGGCTGAGGGTGAAGATCGCGACGTCAACGAGTACGCCAGTCAACGGCGGCATGTGGCAGAACATATCGACGACACCAAAACAAGCAACCAGCAATCAAAGCAATCACCCGGAAACCAGCACGCATACGGTGAACGCAGCCGGCAGATGGAAGCGCAAGCTGAACGCGTGCGCGGACAACTCCAATCTGGGCTGGATCAGGTGAACCGTGCCATTGAGCAGAATGAAACGACATCGCGCATGCGCAAGCGCATTGAGTCGATGGCCGCGGAACAGGGGATCAGCTTTAACGATCTCAAGCGCTGGGGCGCCATGATCGGCGGCGGCATGCTCGCCTTCGCCGGGTTGCGCCGTTCGCTGGGTAGCCTCTCTGTGGCGGGGATTGGCGCAGCCATCTTCTACTGGGGCATGAGTGGGGAGTCTCCACTCAATCTGCTCAAGCAGCGCCGGCCCACCACCCACCGCGACGCCGAGACACGTATCCGTAATGGTGAGTTCAACACGGCATCTATGTCGGCCCAGCCCAAACTGGTGACCAAGAACATCATTGTCAAAGCCAGTGTGGACAAAGCGTACGAAATCTGGTCGAACTTTGAGAACTTCCCCAAGTTTATGCAGCATATCCGCTCGGTGTATAAGACGGGCGATGAACTCAGCCACTGGGTGATGGAAGGGCCGATGGGCACCAAGATCGAATGGAACGCCCGCACCACCCGCCTCGATCCCAACAAGCGTATCGGTTGGAACAGCGTCGACGGCGATATCAAAACCAGTGGACAGGTCACCTTCAACAGCCTGCCCGACGAACAGACCGAAGTCACGGTGACGTTGCAATACGTACCGCCGGCAGGCCTGGCAGGCGAAGTCGTCGCCGAGATCTTCGGCAACCCCGAAGGCAAACTGGCTGAAGATCTACGAAACTTCAAGAAATTCATTGAAAAGAAATGAACGATGAATGAAGAATAAAGAATGGGTAGAGGCGCTTGATCCTCTACCCATTCTTCATTCTTCATTCTTCATTCATCATTCATCATTCATTTCTCTTTACATCACCGTCCAGCCACCGTCGATGCTGATCCCCGCGCCGGTGACAAAGCTGGAAGCGTCGCTGGCGAGGAAGACGGCCAGCCCCCCGATTTCGTGGAGTTCTCCCCACCGTCCTAGCGGCACTTTTTGAATGAAACTCTGGTAGGCCACCGGATCTTCGACCAGCGACGTATTCATCTCCGTCGCGAAAGGACCGGGCAACATGGCGTTCACAGTGATGCCATAGGGCGCCCATTCCAGCGCCAGGGCACGTGTCATCTGCAATACGGCTCCCTTGCTGCTGGCATAGGGTGTGCGTTCGGCGATGGCAATGATCGAGAGCGTCGAGCCGATGTTGATGACGCGTCCGTAACGCTGTTCTTTGAGGTAGGGTGCAGCGGCCCGGCACACAAGCCACATACCGGTGACATTGGTGTCGAGCACTTCTTGGAATTCGGCCAGTGTCAGTTGATCAATCGGGCCGCGGATGTTGATGCCGGCGTTGTTGACCACGATGTGAATGCCGCCGAATTCGTCGATCAACTGCGCCATCATCGATTCGACATCGCTGGGATTGGCCACATCGCAGGCATAGCCCACACATTTGCGCCCCGTTGCCTCGCTGATAGATTGTGCTACTTCTTCGGCGCGGTGGATCGAGCGACTGGTGATCGCTACATTGGCGCCTGCTTCGGCCAAGGCCAATGCCATCTGCCTGCCCAGTCCGCGGTTGCCACCGGTGACCAGTGCAACTTTCCCATCCAACTTAAACGAATCCAAGATTGGCATCTCTGCCATCTCCTTTCGGTGTCTTTGTTCCATCCAAATGATTTTGATCCACGAAGCCACACGAAGATCAGAAAGAAATCCACAGATTACACCGACTAAAGGATTCAGAAAGGGTTTGAAGGCAAATCCTTCTGGAAATCCTTTCAATCCGTGTAATCTGTGGACAATCTATTTTTAGTGTGGCTTTACGGATCAGTGATTGTTTCTCTGTTTCAGCACTATTGAGGCTCGAGGCGCAGCGCATCCCAGAGGACGCGGGTGCTGTCGGTCTCCTCCCCTGTGATGTTCGACAGGGTGATATATTCATTGCTGACGCCGTCAAAAGTATAGACGCCCAACGACACCCAAAGGCCAGCGTCGCGCTGTTGATCCACCATGCGCAGGGTGTAGCGTCCATTGGCGGCGACCCAGTAGCGTGCTTCCTTGGTGGCCCGCCCAGCCCGCGGCACAAAGACGAAGATTTCGTAGCGGCCCGGAACGGGCTCCGGCTGCCAGCGCGCCCACACATAATCTGCTTGCCCGCTGCGCAGGTTGGCCGCTACAAGAAAATCGTCGGCGTAGCCGCTGGTGGCGGGTCGCCATAGATTGTCCGCTCCGCCGCGGCTGAATCCATCGTCACCGTCGTCGACGATAATAGCTTCGGCGGACAGCGTCTGCACCTCATCTGGGGTAAGCGTCGGCACGGGCGACGGCGCAGAGGACACTGATAAAGGCTCAATCGAAGGCAGATCGCCCACACGTTCCCATGTCAACTCGGCCAGGGCGAAGCCGCTGCGTTCGTAGTATTCCATCACTACATCCAGTGGGCCGCCGGCATGGTCGATGCGGGCCACGAAGTTGGTAGGTCCTTGATCGCGCCAGCCGTCGAGCACCAATTTGTTGTCTATCTGCAATCGTCCGCCATCGTCGACGCGCATACTAAATGTGTAAATACCGGGCTGTAACGCAAGTTGACGTGTCCACCGCACCGAGAAATTGTCTACGCCGATGACGCCAGGCTGCGGTGAAGCTGCCCGCAAGTCCAGCGTGATCTCTTCTTCGTCGCGGTAGAAGGCAGGGGTGCCACTGAGTGTGGGGTTATTGAAATATTCGGCCAGCCAGCCTTTCACCGTGGTTGGGGGGCCGATGTAGGGTTCCCATGTCACCTGAAGGATGGCGGGACCTGTGCTATCGTAATATTCGACGCGTACTACGTGCGAACCAGCTTCAAGCACAATGTCGCCCAAAAAGACATTGGCCGTCTGGTTCCACTGGCTTCGCCAGCCGTCCACTACCAGCGTACCGTTCACCCAGATGCGCACGCCGTTGTCTGCCAGTGCTGTAAAGCGGTAGGTGGCGGCGCGAAGTTGAATGGTCCTCTCCCAGCGGGCAGACCAGTAATCAGAATTGATACCATCCACCGGCGCTGTGTTTGCCCAATCGCGATTGAGATCTTCACTTTCTGTTTGCTGTACACGGGAAAAGCCAGCAAGGCTGGGGTTGTTCCAGTAGGTGGCACGCCATGCATTGGACGGCGGCGGGTCCTGTGTTTGGGCGTGAGCGGCCACAGGGAGTAAACAGAGCAAACCGAGCATGATGCCGAATAGTTTGTGAAACATGAGGGTGATTCTCTTTCTAGCGCGTAGTGCGTGGTGCGTGAACCAGTTGAGATTCTTGACGCTACACTTGGAATATTTCGGTGCGCATAACACCGCCAATACCCGAATAAAACACCAACTTCCTCTACTGGTACACGCACCACGCACTACGCACCACGTTTATCGTACTTCTTCGCAACCCGTCTCCGCCATCACCTGGCGCAGCTTTTCCACGGCGTAGGTCATGCCGCTCGGTCCGCTGAAACCAGTACTGTGACCGGCGACAACAAGGTGCGGTTCCAATGCCAGGAAGCCCTGGTAACCGTTTGCGCGCAACTGAGTGAGCAATTCGGGCACTTGCCCGTCGCCCTCACCCGCCGCGGTGACACTGCCGTCGCTGAGCAGCGCGTCCTTGATGTGGACGTAGCCCACATGTGATCCCAGCAGCGGCCAGCCCCGGTCGGTGACCTTGGCATCTTCCACCTGGATGAAGTTGGCCGGGTCCCAGGCGAAGCGCATGGCGGGGCTGTCCACCGCAGTGAGGATGGTATGACAGCGCGCCACCGTGTCGCCGACGATGCCCTTTTCGTTTTCGAGGACAAGTTGCACGTCCGCGGCGACGGCGACGTCGGCGAGCGCTTTCAGCTTGGCGACGGCCTCGTCGATGTGTTGATCGTAGTGGGCGTTGGTGCTGATGTTCGGTGGGTAGAACGAGAAGACACGGATGGTGCGTGTGGTGCCCAATGCGCGCGCAATCTCGATCATGCGGTGCAGGTTGGCCACTTCGTTTTCAATCGGATCGGTCAACGGCGACTTGCCGATGGGGCTGCCCAGTCCGCTGACGGCGATGCCGGCGTCGGCGCACAGTTGGCGTACGCGAGTGACTTCTTCGTCGTTCAGCTTGAGGACATTCTTGCCCCATGCCCCGCGCAGTTCCAGATAGCCCACGTTGAGCTGGTTGAGTATGCGCAACTGTTCGGCTAGATCGTCGGCGATCTCGTCGCCGAAGGCACTCAGTTTGAAGTAGGCGCTCATGCCACACCTTCCGTTTCGCCAAGTCGATTGAGCAGTTCGCAGTAGGCTTGTTGTCCTTTGTGGAAGCTGCTCCAGCGGTAGAATTCGTTGGGTGCGTGGATATTTTCATCGTTCAGGCCGAAGCCCAGCGCCACGGTGGGCAGGTTGAGCGCGTCCATGAAGATGCCAGTGATGGGCACGCTGCCACCGCTGCGCACCTGGTACGGTTCCATGCCGTAGAGCTTGCGCAGCACATCGCTGACAGCTATATTGCCCGGATGGTCGGCGGGGACGAGGTAGGGCTTGCCGCGGGTGCCCAACACAGTGGTGGAGACGGTCACACCACGTGGCGAATTAGCTCGGACATGGGCTTGCAGCAGTTCCACAATATGGGCTGGGTTCTGGTTGGGCACCAGGCGACAGGTGATCTTGGCGTGGGCTTCGTTGGGCAGCACCGTCTTGATGCCGTCGCCCTGGAAGCCGCCCCAGATGCCGTTGATTTCCAGCGTTGGGCGGATCCAGGCGCGCTCGCGTGTGGTGTAGCCCGGCTCGCCGAAGGTCTGCTCCAGCCCCAGATCGTCGAGGTAGACTTCCTCGTCGAAGGGGACACGGGCAATAGCGGCCCGTTCTTCGTCGGAGAGTTCCACCACCTCGTCGTAGAATCCGTCTACGGTGATGCGGCCATGCTGATCGTGCATGGTGTTGAGCAGTTGCACCAGGGCGTGAAGCGGATTCTGAATCGTACCGCCCACCATGCCTGAATGCAGATCGCTCTTGGCGCCTTTGACGTCGATCTGGATACCGCAGATGCCGCGCAGCCCCACCATGATTTCCGGTTCCGTCTCGCTGAACTGGCCGGCGTCGGCGCTGACAGCCAGATCGGCGCTGAAGCGTTCCTTGTGTTTGGGCAAGAAGACGGATAACTCTGGGCTGCCGATCTCTTCCTGTCCTTCAAAGCAGAATTTGAGGTTTACGGGCAGGCTACCCTGGCTCTTGAGCACTGCCTCCACCGCCAGGATGGGGACAAACATGTTGCCCTTGTCGTCGGTGGCGCCGCGGGCGTAGATGCGGTCGCCGTCCACCGTCGGCTCGAAGGGTGGGTTCGTCCACAGATGCAGTGGATCGACGGGCTGCACATCGAAATGGCCGTAGATGAGGATGGTGGGCTTGTCTTCTGCGTGTAGCCAATCCCCGTAGACGACAGGATGGCCGCCGGTGGGCATGATTTCTACATTCTCAATGCCGGCCTTGCGCAGCCGATCCGCCACCCATTCCGCCGCTTGTTGCACGTCTTTGGCGTGTTCGGGCAGGGCCGAAATGCTGGGGATGCGCAGAAAATTGAGCAGTTCGCTGTCGAAGCGCTCCTGATTCTGCGCCAAATAGTCCTTCCAGTCTGACATCTGATTTGCTCCTTATGTTTGGACCCGAAAAGGGTTGACACCGTCTCGTCATTATCTGCAGAAATCGCGGGAAGGTCAAAGCGCGGTGGTATACTGGTGCTTGCAGTTTGGCAGGCAAACTCGTCCGTCGTCCGTCATCTGTCGTCTGTCGTCGTTTCCACCAGAAAGCCACATGCCCTATGCCCCAATCCATTCCCCTCGCCGCCGGCCTCGAACGTGTGCAGCCGTCGCGGATTCGCGAGTTGGCCAACGTCGCCTTCGGCATGGACGGCGTGCTCAGGCTCCAATTCGGCGAATCGAACCTGCCCACGCCTGAGTTCATCAGATCGGCGGCGACCCAGGCCATGCAAGACGGTTTTACCTTCTACACCGAAAACGCCGGTCTGCCGTCATTGCGTCAGGCCATCGCCGCCAAGATCGAGGAGCTTCACCGCGTTCAAGTTGATGCGGCGGACGAGGTGCTGATCACGGCGTCGGGGGTGCAGGCGTTGAACGTGGCAATCAAGTGTGTCATCGATCCAGGGGACGAGGCGCTGGTGCTCAGCCCCAACTGGCCGAATGGGTCGGCCATTGTCGAGATGTTCGGCGGCAAGGCGGTGGAGATCCCCATGCCGGCCGAAAGCGGGCGCTTCGTCATCGACTTTGCGGCGCTGGAAGCCGCGGTAACGCCACGCACGCGGCTGCTTGTCTTCACCTCGCCGTCGAATCCGCTGGGGTGGGTGGCCACCGTGGCGGAACAACATGCGCTGCTCGATTTCAGCCGTCGCCACGGCCTGTGGCTTCTGGCCGACGAAGTCTACGAACGCATCTACTATGGCGACACAGTTGCGCCCTCGATCCTGCGCCTGTGCACCCGCCAAGACGCCGTGATCGTGGTTAATTCGTTCTCCAAGAGCTATCGCATGACGGGGTGGCGGCTGGGCTGGGTGGTGGGGCGACGCGATTTGGTGACCAAGGCCGCGCAGTTGAACGAGTTTATCGTCTCGCATGCGCCGTCCTTTGTGCAGAAGGCGGGTGAAGCAGCGTTGGCCCACGGCGAAGACGAAATCGCCGCCATGGTCGAAACCTTCCACGCGCGCATGGACTTCTGCTACCAGGCCCTGGCGTCGCTCAAAGCGGTGAGCGTCCCCAAACCCGACGGCGCGTTCTATCTCTTTCCCCGTATCGAAGGCGTCGACGATTCCTTTCAGTTCGCCCTCAATTTGCTGCGTGAATCGAAAGTGGCCGTCGCACCGGGCAACGCCTTCGGCAACGGTGGCGAAGGGGCGATCCGCATCTGCTACGCGTCGGATTTTTCCGTCCTTGAGCCGGCGATGGAACGCTTCTGCAAATTTGTGGAAGATCGCTTCGGGTGAATTTGGTGGAAGGTTCTAAAGCGCTGTAGACTTTGGATTCAGTGCGTGATTCGTGATTCGTGTTGTGTGGGACGAATCTCTGTTTTCTTCTCTTGAACGACATCGCTTTCAAGTTCAGAGGGGACAGTCTCTACCCACGCAACACGAGTCACGAATCACGTTTCCTCCCCAACAAATTAACAGGAAACTCCAACTATGTCGGCCATCCCCCGTGTGCGGATGACGTTTGCGCGCAATGTGTATCTTTTTTTGGCAGTTCAGGGACTGGTCGGCTTTACGCTGGACGGCGGCGTCTTTTCGGTGTTGTTCAATATCTTTTTGCTGCGGCTTGGTTATGGACCCGAGTTCGTGGGGATCGTCAATGCGTCGGGGTTGCTGGCGTTTGCGATCCTAAGCCTGCCGGTGGGGCTGTGGGGCAAGCGCTGGGGCATCAAGCGTATGATCGTCATCGGGCTGTGGCTGATGCTGGCCGGGGGGATCTTCCTGCCGTTGGCCGAACTCCTGGCGTCGCCGTGGCAAGAGGCGGGGCTGATCGTGGGCTACGTGGCGATTATGAGCGGCGTGTCGGCTGTTTTTGTTAACAGCACGCCTTTCTTCATGGGCAGCGTCGCCGGTGGTGACCGCAACCGTGTCTTCGCGTTGCAATCGGCTGTGATCTCATTGGCGGCCTTTGTCGGCGCACTCCTGGGCGGGCGCATGCCTCTCTTTTTCGCCGATCTGTTGGGGCTGACCACCGATTATGCCGAAGTCTACCGCTATCCACTCCTGGTGGCGGGGCTATTGATGCTCCCCGCCATCTTCTTGATGCTCGGCACCGAGGACGTCGATCCGCGCCTGGCGGAACGGCCTTCGTCTGCGGGCGGTGCTGCGACACCCAACGTTGCAATAGCAGCGGCTCCCTTTATGTTGCTGGCCATGTTGGTGGTGGTGCGCATCTTCCAGGTGAGCGGCGTTGCTACCACATCGACCTTCTTTAATGTTTACCTTGATACCGAACTCAGTGTCGCCACCACGCAGATCGGCATCATCTCCGCGCTCGGACGGCTGCTTGCCGTTGCCGGCGCGCTGTCTGTGCCGCTCCTGGCGCGGCGTTTCGGCAACCTCAACCTTGTTGTCTGGTCCTGTTTAGGGACAGCGCTTTGCTTCTTGCCGTTGGCCTTCTTGCCCCATTGGGCGGCGGCAGGGAGCGGATTTATCGGCCTGGTGGGGTTGTCTGCCCTGCGCTATCCTGCTTTCATCGTCTATGCCATGGAAAAGGTGTCACCTGAACAGCGTGGCCTGGTGGCGGGGTCGGGCGAAATGGCGTCGGGGTTGATCTTCGCCGTCATCGCGCTGGGGGGGGGCTACTGGATTACGGCATTCGGCTTCCAAACCCTCTTCCTACTCGCCTCCGTCCTCAGCGTCATCGGCGCGCTCCTCTTCTGGGCCTACTTCCGCGAGCGGACGGCGCCGCAGCAGGCAGTAGCAGCGCCGGCGGAATAAAAATGAGTAAGGAGTAATGAGTAAGGTCGTGCAGACGAAGTGATGCCCCAATGGGGAGGCAGCGTCGTCTAGCCTTACTCCTTACTCATTTCTCTGTTCACCATCCACCCCGAAAACACGTGCAGAAACTCCCGAAACCCGGCCAGATGTTCAGCGGGGAAGGCGTATTTGTCTACGGCGCGGGCGAGGACCTCGTCGAAGCAGCGTAGCCATTCCTGCCGATCCGCTTCGTTGATGGGGAAGGGCAGGTGACGGGCGCGCAACATGGGCGATCCGTAGCGCTGCTGGTAGAGCGGTGGCCCACCCAACAGCCCCACGAAGAAGGCCGCCGACTTGTGCGCCGCGGGGATCAGATCTTCAGGAAACATGTGCGCGATCTTCGACTGCGAAAGCAGCAGGTAAACGTCTTCGAGCATTTTGAAGATGTTGGCTTCACCCATTGCAGGGTAAATGTCACGGCTTGGCGGCGTCACTTGAGGTGGGCCGCCAGGTGGGACGTAGATTTCGCCGGTATCGGGCATTCTCGTATAATCCCTCAGTGTGATTTTGCGTGTGTTCTGGTGTGCGCGCCATTCTAACGGTAAACCCGAGTGCTTACAAAAGAGGCAACCTGACATGATGCAATTTGAGCAGCCGACTGGGCGCTCGCTTTGGCTGTGGCCTAAAGAGGAATTTGACGCGGCGGAGTCAGGTTGCCGAAATGTCACTTGAGTTGCAGGTAACAGCAGAAACCCCGCCCACCTTCCTCTGGCACACCGTCGAAGACGCCGCTGTCCCTGTTGAAAATAGTCTGCTCTTTGCCCAGGCACTGCGCCGTCACAATATCTCCTTCGAGCCACACATCTACTCGCAAGGACGCCACGGCCTCGGCCTTTCGGGGGAAGATCCTCACGTGGCCACGTGGGTGGATCTGTGCGCGGGGTGGTTGCGCGGAAGGGGATGGTGATTGGGTGACTGTTTGAGTGGAATCGTTTAGGCGCGATGATGGGGATGATGATTTGAACGAGCATCATCCCCATCATCCCATCATCATTTTGTGACCCACTCACCTTGTCACCTTGTCACCGAGTCACCTTGTCACCTAACTCCCCCCCAACGCCCCTATAATCTTACTCACGTTGTAGCGCATAAAATCAACGTAGGTTGCGGCGGGGCCGTTGGCTTCGCTGAGCGATCCGGTGTAAATCGGTACCACCTGGATGCCCAGGTCTTCGGCCAGTTGGGTTTCTTGGCTTGGATTGATGGTGGTGCCAACAAAGATAGCAGTGACGCCTTCGGCACGGATCTGATCCTGGAGTGCGGCAAGTTCCTGTGCAGACGGTTCGGAGAGTGTGCTAAAAGACGGGATCACGGAGCCGATCACCTCAAATCCGTATTCGGCGGCCAGATAGCCCAGCGAATCGTGGTCGGTGACCAGCTTGCGCTGTTCGGCGGGGACGGCATCCACCAACGCCGCCAGTTCGGTATGCAGCGCTTCTAATTCCTCTGCATAGGCGGTTGCAGCCGCATCGTAGGCTTCGGCATTGGCCGGGTCGAGTGCACTCAAGACGTGGTGAATATTGTGTGTCCACTTTTCCACAACGTGAACACTGAACCATGAATGTGGATCTGCGCCATCATGGGCGTGATCGTGGCCTGCTTCATCAGCGTGCTCCTCATCAGCGTGCTCCTCATCAGCGTGCTCCTCATCAGCGTGCTCCTCATCAGCGTGCTCCTCATCAGCGTGCTCCTCATCAGCGTGCTCTTCATCAGCGTGCTCTTCATCAGCGTGCTCTTCGTTCGCATGTTCTTCATGCGCCTCTTCGCCGTGCGTTTCTTCTGCATGTACATGAGCGCCACCAAATTCCACTGCTTCGATGCCGGTATTGACAACAACCGTCTTGGCCTCAAACTCCTTAAGCGCCAACGCCATTGCCTCTTCCAGTCCTAACCCATTGATAAAGATGATGTCTGCATCGGTGAGGGCGCGTAGATCTTGGGGTGTCGGCTGATAGCTGTGGGGATCTGCGCCTACGGGTAGCATCGCGTATAGATCAATACGGTCACCTGCTACCTGTGTCACCACATCGGCCACAATATTGGTGGTGGCAACGACCTGGAGCTTGCGCCCGTCGCTTAGATCGGCGGCGGCGAATGTGGGCAGTTCAGCAGGCACAGTTGCAGCTTCGTGCGCATGTTCGTCACCGTGTTCGTGCGCATGTTCGTCACCGTGTTCGTCACCGTGTTCGTCTGCGGCGGACTCTGCGGCAGTGGTGCTTTCTCCATTGGTTGGTGCAGTTGTCGGCGCAACGCAGGCTGCTAGTAGTGCACCGATCACAAAAATGGGGAGCAGGAAATGCAAAACTCTCGACGTCATCGCAGATCTCCTAATCGAAAAGATGTGTAGCAGTGAATGGTTTATCCGTCTAGAAAATAGATTGTTGTAAATGAGATTAAATCTCATTTGGTTGAAGTAGTCTATCGATTGCGCCACCAGATGTCAATTTCTTCAACAACCAGGCATTCGTTAGTAACTTCACTGCGTCAAATGTCTTGTACCATCTGTGGGTGTGTGGTGACTTCTCCATCCAAAGTCTTATCGGCGAGACAACATTTGTGCGAAGAGCTTTGCTGCCTACTGTGGGAGAATGGTGTCACTGGCAGTAAATGAAACCCATTGTCACCAATCACAAAGACGCCCGACAATGAGAAATTGTCGGGCGTCTTTGTGATTTATGTGTTTGGCCTGCAGGAACAAGCTATTTATTGCTGCGGTGCGCGGCCATTCGTTCTTGGACGGCTGCTTCAGCCTTTTCTCGCTCCCAGCCGTAACGTTCCTGCAAGATACCAACCAATTCTTGCTGGTTGCCTTCGATACGGTCAATATCGTCGTCGGTGAGCTTGCCCCACCACTGCTGTACATTGCCTTTGACCTGTTTCCACTGGCCTTTGAAAATATCTTCGTTCATATATGCCTCCTATTCGGTGTGTATTCTTTTGCTCGTACTTTGTCTACAGTAAGAACCGTGCAACCAACAGCACCAAGAAAATGATGATGAAGATTGCAAAGAGCACGCGGGAAATTGTGGCCGCACCACGGGCGACGCCGCCAAATCCCATTACACCGGCAACTACTGCCACAATTAGCGCAATAATTGCCCACCATAGTAAATCCATGATTTGTCCTTTCTGGAGTTTTGTCACTTGCCATCCGGGGTAGACCGCGCTGCATTCAGGGCGCAGCAGATCGGGCCGACGAAGACACGCCTTAACCAGCAGGCGTCAGACTACTCCTACGCAACTACCATAGCAACTGCGCCCATGACATGCTATCTATCTGGATACAGGAGTAAGAACGATGCCGGGGTATAAGTCTTTTTAGAACGAATTTGTGTAGGGATTGCGACTAACTTCGAGGTGGCGAAATCCAGCTAATGATGCTATGCTTCCAGTGGCGATAGCCGGGCTGTAGCGTCGCCGATATCTCCCCTTTTATTTTGAGATTGCCTCGAAGTTTACCACCGGAGGGTTTGATGGTTCGCGCATTTATCCGCCAAAGCCGGGTTGTTTGGATATTTGTTGTTCTTTCCTTGGTGCTGAGTATTGGGGTGCTAGGTATTGCGCCTACATCTGTGCGCGCCCAAAGTGACATACCGGAAATGCCGGTGGGCGATTTCCGTATTGTTCTGACGGAAGCATTCCTGGTTGAACAGCTTGAAACGCAGATCATGCCCTTCATTGCTGATTTGTCTGCCTATGGGTTTACCATCTCTGATCCTGAGATTAACCTGCGCGATGGAAACCGCATAGACGTTACAGTGACCACCGATGTGCCGTTGGGCAACCGCACGTTGACAGTGCGCCCAACGGTGACGGTCGCGATCTCTGCAGCAGACAATGAAATGTCGATTGAGATTGAAGAGATTACAATGGAGGGGCTGGCTTTACCCGCCAGTCTATTAGGGGCACAACTGGAGACAGTCCAGGCCCAAGGACAGGTGCAGATCAACGAACTGTTGGCCATCGTTGAACGCCTGGGCGGCATCGAACTGGCCTACGTGGGCACCACGGAAGACATGCTAGTGCTGGACTTCAACTTTGATCTGACGTTCTACGATCTGGGCAACACTGAGGAAGAATAAGACGAATTTAGAGAAGTATTGATCCACCAAGGCACTATCGCCCCAACCAGCCGCCGTCCACTGGAATGATTGCGCCGTGAACATAATTTGACGCCGGTGAAGCCAGGAAGAGGGTGATGCCCGCTAGATCGGCAGGGTCTCCCCACCGGCCGGCGGGGATGCGTTCGAGGATGGCCTGATGGCGCACAGGATCGCGCCACAGCGCCTCGGTGTTGTCGGTGATCATGTAGCCGGGTGCAATCGCGTTGACATGGATGGCGTGCTGTGCCCATTCGTTGGAAAGTGCTTTGGTCACGCCTGCCACGGCGTGTTTTGCTGCTGTGTAGGCGGGCACCAAAATTCCGCCTTGGTGCGAAAGCAAAGACGCCACTTGAATGATTTTGCCCCGTGTACCCCGTTCCTCGGGCTGTGCCTGCATAATGCGCGCCGCCGCTTGTGAGATCCAGAAGGGCGCATCCAGGTTGACATTGAGCACGGTGCGCCAGTCTTCTTCGCTGAAATCTATGGCCGGTGTACGCCGGATCAACCCCGCGTTGTTTACCACAATGTCAAGTCGACCAAGCTTTGCCGCTGCTTCTTCCACGGCAGCCGCCAACTGCGGCTGACTGGCCTCTGCCAGATCAATTTGGATCGACACAAAACGCCGTCCCATCCCTTCCACATCGGCCCGAACGTCATCAATTGTGCTGCGATAGATGACGGCAATGTCTGCACCTGCTGCGGCCAGTGATGTGGTCATGGCGCGCCCCAATCCGCGCCCAGCGCCTGTCACCAATGCGACGCGGCCGGAAAGATCAAAGAGCGATTGTGGATCGAATGAAGACGAAGACATGGGCAGATCCTCGGGTGTGAGTGAATTTAGGGGATTAGGGGAGTGGGCGATTCGGGGATTTCAGATCGCCAACACGATCTGAAATCCCCTAATCGCCCACTCCCCCAATCTCATCCTTTTCGCGGCGGCGCAGTGGACTCGCGGATCATCAGTGGACTTTCCAACAGCGTATAGCCCTCACTGGGCGTGGGATCGCGGCGGCGCATGGCGCGCAGGAGTTGTACGGCCATTCGGCCCATACGGTATTTGGGCTGTGCAATAGTGGTGAGCGGCGGGTTGGCATGGGCGGCCATGGCAATGTCGTCAAAGCCGATGACGGAAATGTCTTCAGGGACGCGTAGCCCCTGGTTGCGGATGGCATGCAGCGCACCCAGCGCCATTAGATCGTTGTAGACGACCACTGCTGTCGGCGGGTTTTTATCGGCTGCGGCCAAAAGATTGCCCATCGCTTGAAAACCGCCTTCGCTGTTTGGGAAGCCCGGCACACAGAAGTTGGGTTTCAGTTCGATCCCTGCGTCCTTGAGCGCCCGTTGTACACCTAGCTGTTTGCTCTGCGAAGATTCCGAGATTGGTGGCCCTGAAAGGTAGGCAATCTCGGTGTGGCCAAGATTGAGCAAATATTGTGTGGCGCGGTACGTGGCGCGTTCGGCATCCACCATCACACACGCAATGTCGCTATGCCGAATGCTGCGGTTCATCACCACCATAGGGATTTTACGCTTGCGCTGAAACGCTACCAGATCTTCCGAGGGGAGGCGAGAACCGAAAATGAGCACCCCCTCGATCTCCCAAGAAAGCAGACGTTCCAACACCCGTTCTTCGCGTTCAGGATCTTCCATCGTATCGAAAAGGAGCAGCGCCGCGCCGTCGCTGTCGATCTCTTCTTCGGCCCCACGCACAATCCTTGTGTAGAAAGGATTGAGGATGTCTGTCACCAACATGGCAACCACTTCGGCATGGGTAGGCAGGCCATTGTGGCGAGGGACATAACCTAAATTGCGAATTGCGTGTTCGACGCGAGATCGAGTGCGCTCACTCACCGGCGCTGTATTGTTCAACACACGAGACACCGTTGTGGCCGAAACCCCGGCTTGGCGGGCTACATCTTCAAGGCGTGGACCTTTTGCCTCGTCTGGATCAAGCGGCTTGCGATCCTCGGTAGATCGGTTGTCTATCACAGCGATCTCCTTATTTTGAAACGACGACAATACCGCGACAATACCGCCACCAATGCCTGTCGTAACTGTCGTAACTGTCGTCGGCAATGATAAGCGAACTTGATCTTGTGGCTCGTCGAATGGGAAAAGGGGAAAGCCAAACTGTCTTGTTGTTTTTACCGGCCAGGCAATCGTTGTGTGGGTGAACCGGCCGATAAAAATGGGTGATTTGACAGAATGGGGATGAAAACTACTGAAAACCTTTTTGGAATATACCATTTCTTTCAATGGGTTGTCAATAGAGTCTTGACAGCCCTTGCAAGATAAGTTACACTTGCGCTAGCTGTATTCCCCTCATCCTCATACAGCGACTACCGTTCCAGTACCCGATCAGCACTCTGATACAGCGCGATTCTCTGGTCGTCTTGTAATGTCTGCCCTTCGACACACGGACAAGACACGTAGTGGAGAGACCAACCCTTTAAACTCGGTTGATCACTGCCCCCACCATCGGTTGCATTCTGCATCCGGTGAGGCAGTTTATCTACAAAGACAAATTCAATTCCCGACAACCCAATCTGTTGGAACGATTGTGCTGTGGCGAAGCTGAATTTGTCATACTTTCACCCTCGTTGTTGTCAGCTTAAATTTTCCAGCCTTTAGTCTCACTGAGAGAGGAGAAGCAAACGTGCGATCACTCAGCATTTTGCCCAAGTTGCGCTGGCCTGCTCTAATGGCAGCCCTGGTGTTGGGGCTCGTGTTGGCGGCCTGTGCGCCTGCGGCCCCCGCCGACACGCCTGCTGCCGGTGAACCGGCTGCGCCGGCAGCTTCGGAACCTGCCGCCCCAGCAGCCGACACTGCTCAGAAAGAAGCCCCTATGCTGGCCGAGAAAGTAGCGGCCGGCGAACTCCCCCCCCTCGAAGAACGTCTACCTACTAACCCAATGGTTGTCACCCCGGTGGAGAGCCTGGGGCAATATGGCGGCACCTGGCGCAGCGGTCTGCGTGGTGGTAACGACAATGCCTGGCTCACCCGCACCATTGCTTATGAGTATCTGGTGCGCTGGGATCCTGCGTGGTCTGAAGTTGTCCCCAATATTGCCGAGTCCTTCGAGGCCAATGCCGACGCCACTGAATTTACCTTCAAACTGCGCGAAGGCATGAAGTGGTCGGATGGTCAACCTTACACGGCAGATGACATTCTCTTCTGGTATGAGGACGTCCTGGTCGATCCTGAGTATTCGGCTACACATCCTGTCGGTGGTTGGATCCAGAGTGGTGGAGAACCTGTACGTGTAGAAAAGGTCGACGATTACACCGTTAAGTTCATCTTTGCGGCGCCGAACGGCCTCTTCTTGCAGCGTCTGGCCACACCAGATGGCTCTGGCCCCGTGGGGCTCCCCAAGCACTACTGCTCACAGTTCCATGCCAAGTACAACGACGATCTGGACGCGCTGATTGCTGAGAATCAGGCTACCGGTTGGGTGAACTTGTTTGAACTCAAGTGTGGTGGCGTACCCGGCACGCCTTATGACTCTGCCTGGTACAACGCTGATCGCCCTGTCCTCTGGGCCTGGGACATCACCGTTCCTTACGGCGGTACTTCCACTCAGGTCGTTGCCGAACGCAACCCATATTACTTCAAAGTTGACACCGAAGGCCGTCAACTGCCCTACATCGACCGCTTCGTTGCTGAAATCGGCGAAGATGTACAGGTGCTGGTGCTGCGCGCCCTCAATGGTGAAATCGACATGCAGGATCGCCACATTGCCGGCCTGGAGAACAAGGCCGTCTTCGCCGACAATGCCGAAGCCGGCGAATATGGATTCTTCGACACCATCCCGTCGAGCATGAACGGCGTGGCGATTGCGCTCAACCTCACCCACAAAGATCCAGTAAAGCGTGAGATCTACCAGAACAAAGATTTCCGTGTTGCGCTCTCCCACGCCATCAACCGGCAGGAGATCATCGACGTGGTCTTCGTGGGTCAGGGTGAACCCTACCAATTGGCCCCGCGCCCTACTTCTCCTTTCTACAATGAGCAACTGGCCAAGCAGTACACTGAATACGACCTGGATCTGGCCAACGAGATTCTCGACGGTCTCTTCCCCGAGAAGAACTCCGCCGGCTTCCGCCTAGGACCGGACGGTAACCCCATCTTGGTCGACGTTCAGGTGACCAGTGTCAATGTCAGCCAGATTGACACCATGGAATTGGTGAAGGGCTACTGGGAAACTGTTGGCATCCAGACCAACGTCAATTCCATTGACCGTTCGCTCTTCTACACCCGCAAAGACGGCAACGAGCACGACGCCGCCGTTTGGGGTGGTGACGGCGGTCTCGATGTTGTCCTCGAGCCGCGCTGGTACTTCCCCTACAGTGGCGAATCACTCTTCGCCCAAGCCTGGGTGACGTACTACAACAATCCCTCTGGTCAGGGTGCGTTGACAGCGCCGGAAGAACCGCCTGCTGCCACACAGGCGCAGATGGATCTCTACGATCAGATCAAGGCCAGTGGTAGTGCAGAGCAACAGGCCGAGTTGATGGCCGAACTGCTCCAAATTGCAGCCGATGAATTCTATGCCATTGGCATCGTATTGCCAGCGCCCGGTTACGGCATTGTAAAGAACAACTTCCACAATGTACTTTCGCCAATGCCTGGTTCCTGGCTCTACCCGCATCCCGGCCCCACCAATCCTGAGCAGTACTGGATTTCGGAGTAAGTTTTAAAATGGGCTTGCCTGTGCTCGCAGGCAAGCCCATCTCTAGATGTAGCATTTCTGCCAATGCCACAAGGAGGTGACTAAGTGAAAGGTCTACATCGAATAGGTTCGCTGTACCGAATACTTGCTTTATTGCTGCTGTTTAGTCTTGTCATTACTGCCTGTGCGCCTGCTGCCACCCCATCTGAACCCACTGCAGCCGAACCCGCCGCTCCTGCTGCATCCGAAGCAACTGTCCCTGACGGTGGCTCAGCCAACGAAGCCCCAATGCTGGCCGAAATGGTAGCTGTCGGCGAACTCCCACCACTTGAAGAACGCCTGCCTGCCAATCCGCTGGTGATCGAGCCCATTGACTCCATCGGTCAATATGGTGGCACCATGCGTCACCCGCTGGTCGGCTCCTGGGCCTCGCGCTTCTACTCAATGATGGGCGCCGAAAATCTGGTGACATGGACCCCCAATTGGGATGATGTGATTCCCAACGTTGCAGAATCGTGGGACGTGAGCGACGATTCCACAGAGTTCACTTTCTATCTGCGCGAAGGAATGAAGTGGTCTGACGGCGAAGACTTCAATGCCGACGACATCATGTTCTGGTACAACGATGTCGTGCTCAACGAAGAACTGACTGTGGCGCAGCCCAGTTGGCTCACCGTCGGCGGAGAATTCGTGCAACTCGAAATGATTGATGATTACACCATTAAATTCACCTTTGCCGCGCCCTACGGTCTCTTCTTGCAGCGCCTTGCCACACCCGACGGCTCTGTAATGATCGAGTACCCCGAGCACTACATGAAGCAGTTCCACGCCGCTTACAACACCGAGACGTTGGATCAAATGGTCGCCGATTCCGGCCAACCAAGCTGGACGGAACTCTTCAAGTCGAAGATCGGCCCACGCGACGCAGGCAACGCGTGGACAAACCCGGATCTGCCCGTCATCTATGCGTGGCACATCACAGAACCGGCCGGCGGTAGTGTCACCCGCGCCGTTACCGAGCGCAACCCCTACTATTGGAAGGTCGACACCGAAGGCAATCAACTGCCCTATATCGACCGCATCGAGTGGGAATTCCTTGGGGATCCCCAGGTGCTTTTGCTGCGCACGCTGAACGGCGAAGTGGAATTTATGAACTACTACGCCAACTCGCTACAGAATAAGGCCGTCTTCTTCGACAACATGGAACAGGGCGATTACAGCTTCTTCGACCAGATTCGCGATACGGCCAACACGCTCATGCTGCATCTCAACATGAACACAAAGGACGAAGCCCTGCGCGAAGTCTTCCAGAACAAAGACTTCCGCGTCGCCCTTTCCCACGCCATCGACCGCCAGGAGATCATCGACGTGGTCTTCGTAGGCCAGGGTATCCCCTTCCAGGGCGCGCCCAAGCCTACAAGCGCCTTTTACAACGAGGAACTGGCTACACAATACACTGAGTATGACGTAGCGCTGGCCAACGAAATCCTCGACGGCCTCTATCCTGATAAGAACGCCGACGGTATCCGATTACTGCCCAACGGTGATCCTATCAGCTTCGAGATGCTGGTGGACGGCACACGCTTCCCCGACTGGGTGAATGTGTTGGAACTGGTGGAGATCTACTGGGGCGAAATCGGCATCGACATGAACATCGGCGCCATTAGCGGTGAATTGCTCACCGAGCGCCGTGAGGCCAACGATTACGACGCCACCGCCAACTTCAGCGACGGTGGCCTGGCCACGATTCTCAATGTTGGGCCTTTCCTGATGCCCGCAGGAGCCGGCAGCACCTTTGCCCCAGCCTGGGGTGCATGGTACGATTTGGGCGCAGGCACCATCGAGCCCCAGGAACCCCCAGACGACGTGAAGCGCCAGATGGAACTCTACGAACAGGTCAAGGCCACAGCCGATCCAGATGTGCAGACCGAGTTGATGAACGAGATCATCGATATCGCCATCGATCGCTTCTGGGCCATCGGCATCAGCCTGGACACAGGTCAATACGGTGTAGTGAAGAACAACTTTCACAACGTGCCCCTGGCCATGCCCGAATCGTGGAACTATCCGGATCCCTTCCCCACCAATCCGTCTACCTACTGGATCGAACAGTAGCGGAGACAGCCTGCTGACGGCATAGACCCGGCACAGGATCTGCTGCACCGGCTGGGCATCGTCCACTAGGCGATGCCCAGCCGCTAAATCTAGCAGTGTGTAGAAAAAATGTTTTCAGACCGACATAAAAAACTTTGATTTTGTTCCGTTCTGACGTTTTGGGAGGCTTGCATGCTTCAGTTCATCATTCGGCGTGTTTTCTACATGATCCCCACGCTATTTGCGATCTCCATTGTTTCGTTCATTATCATTCAGTTGCCGCCAGGTGATTACCTTACTTCGTTGGTGGCGACAATGGCTGCAACGGGCGAAACGGTGGATCGGGCGCAATTGGTGGCGCTTGAACAGCGCTACGGTCTAGGACAGCCCGTCTACGTACAGTATTGGAAGTGGATCTCCGGCATCCTGCTGCGCGGCGATTTCGGCCAATCGTTCGAGTGGAATCAGCCCGTCAACAGTCTGATCTGGGGTCGGCTGGCACTCACCTTCATCCTTTCGCTGACGACCTTGCTCTTTACCTGGATCGTCGCCTTCCCCATTGGTATCTACTCAGCGGTGCGCCAATACTCGGCGGGAGACTACCTCTTCACTGTGATCGGTTACGTGGGGTTGGCGATCCCCAACTTCTTGTTGGCGTTGGTGCTCATGTATATCGCCTTCAAGTACTTTAACCAGAGCGTTGGGGGGCTCTTCTCCCCAGAGTACGTAGACGCACCCTGGTCCTTCGGTAAAGTGATGGACATGTTTGCCCACCTCTGGATCCCGGTGGTGATCATCGGCACAGCGGGCACGGCTGGCTTGATCCGCATCATGCGCGCCAATCTGCTCGACGAATTGCACAAGCCCTACGTGGTGACAGCTCGCGCCAAAGGAATGTCCGAGCGTCGCCTGCTCCTTAAGTATCCGGTACGTGTGGCACTCAACCCCTTTGTCAGCACCGTTGGGTGGACGTTGCCGGTGCTGGTTTCCGGCGCGGCGATTGTCTCCATCGTCCTCAGTCTACCTACTACCGGCCCGCTCCTGTTGCGGGCGCTCATGTCGCAGGACATGTACCTGGCGGGCAGTTTCATCATGTTGCTTAGCACCTTAACCGTCATCGGCACGCTGATCTCGGACATCCTGCTTGCCTGGCTCGATCCGCGCATTCGGTTTACTCAGTAAAGGGGAGTATTGATGGCTACAGAAGTTCGACCCGTTACCCGCGACCGCAAACAGCCGGAAGCGCCCATCGAACCGGCGTCCGAGCCTATTGAGTCGCAAGATTCTCAGTCAAATATTTACGTTGCTTCGCAGGGGACGTTGATCTGGCGTAAATTCCGCAAACATAAGCTGGCGATGTTCGGCGGTGTGGTGACGATCTTGATCTACCTTGTCGCCCTCTTTGCCGAATTCCTTGCGCCATTTTCGCCTCAGGCATTCGCCGCCAACTACACCTACGCACCGCCGCAGCCAATCGGCCTCTTTGTGCAGACGGAATCGGGCCGTGAATTCTTGCCCCACGTCAAGGGCTATACGGTTGAAATTGATTCAGTGGCGTTGCGCCGTACCTTCGTCGTTGATGAATCTCAGATTATCCCAATAAGCTTATTCGCCAAGGGCACGCCCTACAGATTGTGGGGACTCATCCCCATGGATCGTCACCTGATCGCACCGACTGAATTCGACGGTGATCCCACGCGTATCGTGACGCCCATGTACCTAATGGGTGCCGACCGTCTGGGCCGTGACGTGCTCAGCCGTATGATCTACGGCACCCGTATCTCCATGTCCATCGGTCTGGTCGGTGTGGCGGTGAGCTTCCTGCTCGGCATTGCGCTTGGCGGCCTGTCGGGGTACTACGGCGGCACCTGGGACAATATCATCCAGCGTGTGATTGAGTTCCTGCGCTCAATCCCCGAAATCCCGTTGTGGATGGGCCTGGCAGCGGCGTTGCCGTCGACCTGGTCACCGTTACGTATCTACTTTGGCATTACCATCATCTTGTCGCTCATCGGGTGGACGGGCCTGGCGCGCGTCGTGCGCGGTCGTTTCCTCTCGCTGCGCACCGAAGACTTCGTCATGTCCGCCCGCCTAGACGGGAACAGCGAGTGGCGCACGATCTGGGTACACATGGTGCCTTCGTTCTTTAGCCACATTATTGCCTCACTTACTCTCTCTATCCCCGGTATGATTCTGGCCGAGACGGCGCTCAGTTTCCTTGGCCTGGGGCTGCGCCCGCCGGTGGTGAGTTGGGGGGTGTTGTTGCAAGAAGCACAGAATATCCGCTCTGTCGCCACCGCACCCTGGCTGCTCTGGCCCGGCCTGGCTGTTGTCACCGCCGTGCTGGCGTTGAACTTCCTGGGTGACGGCCTGCGCGACGCCGCGGATCCGTACGGACGGTAAGAAGTGATAGGTGATTAGTGATAGGTGATTAGGCCTTGAAATGTGCGTGCGAGCCCGCACCCCGTCTGTTTGAAAAGGCCGTTTCTCTCCTATTCGCATCCTCATGGACAGACCTAGTCACCTATCACTTATCACCTATCACTCAAATAGGATGAAGCAATGACCCAAAAACATGATCCTTTGATTCAAGTCAAAGGTTTGAAAACCCACTTTTTCACCGATGACGGTATTGTACGTGCAGTGGACGGGGTGAGCTTCGACATTGAACGAGGCAAGATCCTCTGCGTGGTGGGCGAGAGCGGCTGCGGCAAAAGTATCACTGCCCGTTCGATTCTCCAGATTGTGGATTACCCGGGCCGTGTGGTGGAAGGCGAAATCCTCTTTCACCAACGCACCGCTCAAGGGAACGGCACCAGCCACGCTGAACAGATTATTGATCTGGCGAAGTTGGATCCCCGCGGCGAGCAGATCCGCGACATCCGCGGCAAAGACATCTCGATGATCTTCCAGGAGCCGATGACGTCGCTTAGCCCAATCCATACCATCGGCGATCAGATCACCGAAGCGATCCTGCTGCATATGTCCATCACCAAACAGGAAGCGCGTGAGCGGGCCATCGAACTCTTGCGCCGTGTGGGCATTCCTAAACCCGCCGACCGTATCGACAATTACACCTTCCAGTTGAGCGGTGGTATGCGTCAGCGCACCATGATCGCCATGGCGCTAAGCTGTAACCCAAGCCTGCTCATTGCCGACGAGCCTACGACTGCGCTTGACGTAACGACCCAGGCACAGATCCTGGATCTGATGCTGGAACTCAAAGAAGAATTCGGCATGAGCATTATGTTCATCACCCACGATCTGGGTGTGGTGGCCGAAATGGCCGACGACGTGGTGGTGATGTACCTGGGGACAGTGGCCGAAAAAGGCACTGTCGACGAGATCTTCCACGATCCCAAACATCCCTACACCCAGGCGCTGCTCCGGTCGATCCCCAAACTGGGGCTGCGGGCGGCAGGCAAGCGTCTCAACTCGATCCGCGGTATGGTCCCCGATCCCTACAACCGACCCGACGGCTGCCCCTACCACACCCGCTGTGATCAGTTTATGGCAGGGTTGTGTGATCGGATTACGCCGCCGCCGATTATGTTGGAAAACGACCGTCAGGTTCGTTGTCTACTCTATGGCGGCGCCGAAGGAGCACAGGCGACGCCACAAGCCGAGGTAGCCAAATGAGTGTGATGCAAACGAATGGTAAAGTCCACGCACAAGAGGCTGGATCGCTTCACAACATGCGCAGCGATGCCCTCTTGCAGGTACAGAATTTAAAGATGCATTTCCCGATCCGCCGCGGTGTTTTTCGGCGTGTGGTAGGTCATGTCAAGGCAGTCGACGGCGTCAATCTCTTCATCCGTCCTGGCGAAACGCTGGGTTTGGTGGGCGAAAGCGGCTGCGGCAAGACGACGACGGGACGCTGCATCATCCGCGCTTACAAACCTACATCGGGGAAAATTCTTTACCGAAACGACGACAACAGCGTCGTCGATCTGGCACCTATGGGTGGCCAGGATCTGAAGCACTATCACCGCGAGATTCGGATGATCTTCCAGGATCCCTACTCGTCGCTCAACCCTCGTATGCCGGTGATGGATCTGGTGGGCGAACCGCTCAAGGTCAATAACATCGCCCGTGGCAAAGAGCTGGAAGATCGAGTGGCCCAGTTGCTGCGTCGTGTCGGCCTGCGCCCTGAGTACATGAAGCGCTACCCCCACGCCTTTAGCGGCGGCGAACGCCAGCGCATCGGTATTGCCCGCTCGCTGGCATTGGACCCGCGGCTGGTGCTCTGTGATGAAGCCGTCTCTGCGTTGGATGTGTCGGTGCGCGCGCAGATCCTCAATCTGCTGGAGGATCTACAGCAAGAGTTCCACCTTACCTACCTCTTCATCGCCCACGATCTGAGTGTGGTGGAGTATATCTGCGACCGGGTGGCGGTAATGTACGTGGGCCAGTTGGTGGAACTGGCCAGCACCGATGAACTCTTCGCCCAGCCGTTGCATCCTTACACCGAGGCGCTGCTTTCGGCCGTGCCACAGCCTGATCCGCGGGTTCGGGAGAGCAAACAGCGTATCGTCCTCGAAGGGGATGTGCCTGATCCGTCCAATCCGCCCAGCGGTTGCTACTTTCACCCGCGCTGCCGCTACAGCGACGGCAAGACATGTGTCAACGTAACGCCGGAACTGCGTGAAGTGCATTCCAACCGTTTTGTTTCCTGCCACTACGCGGAGACACTCAACCTGCGCGGCGTGGTGTTGCCTGGGGTTGTGGCCTGATGATGAATCAACGCCCGTATGAAGAACATACACGGCCGGCATGGCGGACTGCCTTCAACTACGTGGCGTGTTATGTCTTCTGGCTTGCGTACGGGGCACTCTCGTTCTGGACGATTCTTGAATACCGAGATGCTGTCCTCAGTCTGTTGCCGGTGATTGGCCCGTGGGTGATGGGTGCAGTGGACAAATTCGGCCTGTTGCTCTTTGGTCTTGTTGCTCTGATCTGGGTGCTCTACCTGGAACACTACCTACGCACCGGCGTGGAAGCGAACCGCTTTTGGCGGCGCGTCCTTATTGCCGGAGCCGGGCAGGGGATTGTCCTTGCCGTAGCGCTGGGATTGCAGGTAGCAGCCGGTCTCTTGTTGTAAGAGTTTAAAAACCTGCCAGGTTTCAGATAACCTGGCAGGTTTCGCGTGGCTTTCTACTGTTCTCCTCTCTACCCCATTATCTCGATTTTCAATACTTACTTCATCGTACGGTTACGAATACAGCTGACGTAGATCCTTCGCATGCCAACACCACCGGATGCTGTTCAACTGTGACTATCATCCGTCTACTAACCAGTGGTTTCTGCTAAATCGAAAGGAGTCGAACGCATGATTCGTATCACCCCACCACGCTCGGAACTGCGTGCCCCCGCTTGGATTGTGACAATCCTACTGCTGCTGACACTACTCGCCGCCTGCGCCGCCCCCGCGGACACAGACGGTGACGCTGCTGTGGCACCCGAAGCTGCCGCTGAATCGGCAACGGTTGAACCGGTGCAGGAGACGGCAGACCGCAGCGCCAAGGAAGCGCCGGCTTTGGCCGCTAAAGTTGCCGCCGGTGAACTGCCGCCGTTGGAAGAACGCTTGCCCGTCAACCCCATGCTGGTGACACCACATCAGGAGATCGGCCAATACGGCGGCACCTGGCGTATGGGCCTCTTGGGCGGCAATGACAACGACCTTTTCAACCGCACCATCGGCTATGAACCCATGCTGCGCTGGACACCGGAATGGGACGGCTGGATTCCCAATGTCGCCGAGTCGGTTGAGGCCAACGAAGACGCCACCGAGTACACCATTCGCCTGCGCCAAGGCATGAAATGGTCCGACGGTGTCCCCTTCACCGCCGACGACATTATGTTTTGGTACGAAGACACTGCTCTGAACGAGGAGATCTCGCCGGTCCCTTCGGGCCGGTTGACTGTCGAAGGCGAATTTGTAAAGGTGGAGAAGATCGACGACTACACGGTCAAGGCGATCTTTGCTGCGCCCTTTGGTTTCTTCCCACTGCGCTTGGCGCAAGGAGAAGCCTTTGGCGAATCGACCCCTCGTCACTATCTGGAGCAGTTCCACATTGATTACAACCCCGACGTCGTGGCTGAGGCCGAAGCCGCCGGTTTTGCAAGTTGGGCCGAGTACTTCCAGCAAAAGGCCGACGTCTGGGCGAACGCCGAGATTCCGCGGTTTGATCCGTGGCTGCCTACCCGCAGCTACGGCGAAGCCACCGACGTGCTGATTGCAGAACGCAATCCCTACTACTGGAAGGTCGATCCCGACGGCAAGCAGTTGCCCTACATCGATCGTATTGAGTTCACCATTGCCAACAGCGCCGACGTCCTCACCCTGCAGGCGCTCAACGGCGAAATCGACATGCAGAGCCGTCACATCGGCGTGCTCGCCAACAAGCCGGTCTTCTTCGACAACCAGGAAGCGGGCGACTACCGCTTCTTCGATCTCAAGTCTAGTTGGGGCAACGCCGTCTGTTTCAACCCGAACCTGACGCACCAGGATCCGGTGATGAACGAGATCATCAACAACAAGGACTTCCGCATCGGCCTCTCACACGCCATCAACCGCCAGGAGATCATCGACGTGGTCTTTGTGGGGCAGGCGGAGCCGTCCCAGTTCGCCCCGCTCATGGACAGTCCTTTCGCGAATGAGCAGATGAAGACGCAGTACACCGAGTACAACGTCGATCTGGCCAACGAACATCTGGACAAAGCCGGCCTCACCGAACGCGACAGCGATGGTTTCCGTCTGCGCCCCGATGGACAACGCCTGACCTTGGGCGTGGAAGTGGCCGCCGCCCGCACCGACGACATCGCCGTGGCCGAACTCGTGGTCGATTACTGGGATCTGGTGGGCGTCGATGCGTCGCTGATGGTACTGGATCGTTCGCTCCAATGGGAACACAAAGCCGCCAATCAGTTCGACGTCTTTGTGTGGCCGGCGGGTGGCGGTGGTGGCCTCGACGTGATCCTCAACACCCAGTCCTACTTCCCGGATCGCGATGCTGCCTGGTACGCGCCCACCTGGGGCACCTGGTTTGCCAGTAACGGCGCACAAGGCGAAGAACCTGACGAGCCGATGAAAGAGATGATGTCGCTCTATCGAGCGTTGCAGCAGAAACCCACCCTTGAAGAGCAGATCGAGTTGATGAATGAGATCATTCAGATCTCGGCAGACTACTTCCCTACCATCTGCATCTCGACTCAGCCTGATCTCTACGGCATCGTGAAGAACGACATGGTCAACGTGCCCGATTCAATGATTCAATCGGCCACCTATCCCGATCCTGCGCCAACGAACCCGGAGCAGTACTTCTTCAAGCGCGACTAATTGGTTTTCTCGCTATGTTCGTAGGATGGGTTCCGACTGCATGAACTCACGCCGGTGGTCCCGTCAAGTTCGGCAGTCGGAACCCATCCTACAGGGTGTTCCACGCATCGGCATCTAGCGAGAAAATCACTAAGATGTTGTGGCGTGGAAGATCCTGAGTTTTTGTGGTGCGTGTACCCGTAGAGACGTTGGGCGCGCCATTGGGTTACGGCAAGCTGTTTGTGCTGTAGGCAGGAGAGTGAGGCGTCATCACCTCACTCTCCTGCACTGCGAAGAGGGTTATTGGCGAGAGATTCTTGTTTTTGAGAGGAAACCGATTATGCCTGCTAAACAATCTATTATCGACACCGACATTCATCCTGTTGTGGACCGCAAAGCCGTGCTGGATCGCTTGCCCGAACCCTGGCGCACGCGCTACGCCGGCGGCAACAGCGGCCCCGGCAACCTTGGCTATTGGAATCCCAACGGCGTCATGCGTCCTGATGCGGTGACGCCCGAGGGCGAGCGCATCGAAAAAAGCCCCCACGCCCTAGGACGCTACTTCCTCGATGAAAACAACATCGAGTACGCCATCCTCAACCCAGGGGGGACGCTTGCACTGGGGCTTTCCCCTGAGCCGGACTATGCCGCGGCCTTGATCGCCGCCGCCAACGACGTCTTTGTGGAAGAGTGGTTGCCGGTGGACGCGCGCCTGCGTTACTCGTTGGTCGTCTCCCCTGCCGATCCGTTCCTGGCGGCAGACGAGATCCACCGCCTCGGCGATCATCCGGGTGTGGTGCAGGTGCTCATGTGCAGCGGTGCTCGTATCCCCTACGGTCAGCGCTTCTACCACCCGATCTATCAGGCCGCTGTGGAACACAATCTGCCTGTGGCGATTCATCCTGGCAGCGAGGGGGTGGGCATTTCCGGTCCTCCCACGGCGGCGGGCTACCCAACCAGCTACTTTGAATGGCACACCGGGCTGGTGGGCAGCTACATGGCCCATCTCATCAGCCTGATTTCTGAAGGCGTTTTCAAGAAGTTCCCAACGCTGAAGTTTGTGATGATCGAAGGGGGCGTCTCCTGGCTGCCGCCGCTGCTCTGGCGACTCGACAAAAACTGGAAAGGACTGCGTGTGCAAACGCCGTGGGTGGATCGCCTGCCCAGTGAGATTGTCCACGAGCATATTTTGCTTACCACACAGCCCATTGAAGAACCAGAAAACATCAAAGAACTGCACGCCATGTTGGCCATGTTCCCTGCCGACAAGATGCTCATGTTCTCCAGCGACTTTCCCCACTGGGACGGCGACACACCCGACTTCACCCTGCGCAACCTGCCCGCACCACTGCGTGAACCGGTGATGCACCAGATCGCGCGTGAACTCTACAGTCTGCCGGAACTTGTGACTGTGTAGCCATTGTCATTTGGTTAAGTGCGGAGTGAGCACTGCGCTGCTATAAGCCAGCCAACAATTGCTGTTTGACCCAGTTAACTTTTTCATCTGTCAGCAGCGGTTCGGGCGGGGCGACTGTGTAGTCGATGCGCAGATCGTAGCGGACATCGGCGTAGATTTGTTGCAACAGCGTACCGAGCGCAAGGATGGGCTCATCTTCATCTTCTTGCAGCGGCACCGGCACAAGGGGGATTGGCTCGGACAGATCGAAGGGGTAGCGCAGGCTGTGAGGCCGATCCCAGGCACGGCTCACCAGGATGCGGTAGTCGCTGTGTGGTAGCGGATAGACGGGCAATGGTTCGCCAATGCGCAGTAGATCGATTTCGACGAGGTTGGTTGCCGAATCGAAGACTGTCCGGCGCTTCGCTTCGTAACTGGTGCGTCCTTGGCCGGGAAGTTTGTGCGAAGGCGAGAGCACTTCGATCACGGTGATCAGCCGGTTCGTTCCCTGTTCTCTCACTTCGAGGAAGCGCTCTCGAACTTCGTCTTCCACCGGCACGAAGACCGTCACCGGCACGACGTATGCTGGCGCGTTCTCTTTGATTTTGGGAGTGCCGATCACGGCTGCGTCGGACCGCCCCACCAATGTTTGTGATCTCACGGTGGTAATGTACATGCGCTCTTCAACGGTGACGTAGTAACGCGGCGCCACTGCCTGCATCAAGGCCAACCGGATCCCCCGGATTAGCTCAAAATGCACGTCGGGCCAAAGGAGAGGATATTCGAGGTAGGGGTTCATGCCTGGAAAGGGATTGTGCATCGACGGCTCCTGCTTCGTCGCCTAACCTAAGTCTTACATTCGAGTTTTACTATAATCGAAAGTTTAGCACACAGCAACGAGGAATCTATGTCCATTGGGACGCAATTGCCCGCAGAGTGGAAGACCACAACCGATCCGCAAACAGGACGTATGTTGCGACAATTTACGTCCGCCGCGGCCAACAGTTACCCGCTCTACTACTTCATCGACACCATCACGCCCGACGGTAAGACGTTGATCTTCCACAGCGAGCGCAGCGGTTGGGTGCAACTGTACAAGATGGACCTTGAAACCGGCGTCATGACGCAACTTAGCGACGGGCGTACCCGAGACTCGGGATGGGCCATCTGGTGCGAACATCACCTGCGTGGCATCTACAACCACCTGTCCGCTCTGAATGGCTCGCGCCGTGAGGTCTACTACTTCGAGGACGAAGCGCTGCGCTGCACCCACATCGACAGCCTGGAGAATCGGCTTGTCCACGCGCTGCCGGGGCGCATCTCCATCGGCCAGAGCGGCTTTTCGCCCGACGGTCGTCACTATGCCTTTATCCACGCCGACCGCGCCCAATTTGTCGAAGCCTTGGCCGACCGCGAGGCATTGGCCAACATGGGGCGTCCTGTGAACCATGAGGAATGGCGCAACGAACTGCCCGTGGTCATCGGCCTGATCGACGCCGAAAGCGGCGCCTACCGTGACGTGATGACCGTGCCGTTTCACGTGCACCATGTCTTCTTCATCAGCGATGATCGGCTGCTTGTCAACCACACACAGGGCGAAAACGGCATGTGGACGGTGAACATCGACGGCAGCGCTGTGCAGACGCTCCGCACCAGTGGGGACGGACATGGCGCAGTCTGCCATCAAGTGATCACTGAAAACGGTCTTTTCTACGAGGCCAACGAAAGCGTGGACGGTGAACGCCGCGTCTGGATCGGGCGCTACGATTTCGACAACGACACCTTTTCCGAAGTACGACTGCCCAACGTTGGCTATGTCCACACCGGGCGAGATCCGGCGGGTAAGCTGCGCTTCTTCGAGAACCAGGAAGGCAGTGCCCGTCACCAACTGTTGCTCGTCCATGAGCAGGACGATGCAATCGAGGTTGAAGTGCTGCGCGAACTCGCCCCGATCATCCGTGGCCAACGCTATCATGCCCATCCTTTCCTCAGCCCGGATCGGCAGTGGCTTTTCTTTAACGAGGTGATTGACGGGTTCAGTCAGATTTGTGCGTTAGAGATGCGATTAGGCGATTGAACGTTGAAGCGATTGAACGTTGAAGCGATTGAACGTTGAAGCGATTGAACGTTGAAGCGATTGAACGTTGAAGCGATTGGGAATCGTGTACACGATCTGAAATCTCCTAATCGCTCAATCGCTTAATCTCCACTCCCAGTAGAGGACAAGCCAGTATGAAGATCAAATGCCTAAGTTGCAACGCCCTCACCCGCATGACCTACTTCTGCGCGGCGCTTTCGCCCCATCAAGTGGACGTGGAACTCTTTGAACTTGGCCTGCACAACCAGCCCAGCGAGTTGCACAAACGGCTGCAAGCGCGCATCGACGAGGTTTCCGTTGAGCCGTATGATGCGATTGTCTTGGCGTATGGGCTATGCGGGCAGTCCACGTTGGGGCTAACGGCACGGCGCATCCCGCTGGTGATGCCTCGTGCTCACGACTGCATCACCCTCTTTTTGGGCAGTCGTCAACGTTATCAGATCGAGTTCGAGAACGAACCGGGCACCTATTGGTACACGCTCGACTACATCGAACGCCGCGAGAATCCCAATGTGACGCTGGGGTTCGGCCTTGGTGCGGACCCGGCCAAGCAGTACGAAGAGTACGTGGAAAAGTACGGCAAAGACAACGCCGACTACCTGATGGAAGTGATGAGCACGTGGCAGACCCACTATCAGCGCGCTGCCTTCATTGATCTCAACCTGGGGAATGGTGAATCAGTGGCCACTGAAGCCGCCGTCATTGCCCAACGGCGCAACTGGCGCTTCGAGCGTCTCGAAGGAGACATCGGCCTGATCCGTCGTCTGATCGAGGCCGAATGGGACGACGACTTCCTGGTGTTGCAGCCGGGGCAGAAGATCGAGCGGGCTTATGATGCGCAGGTGGTGGTGGCGGGGTAGGGACAGGGGGTGAAGCGGAGTCAAACGTCGGCTTAACAGAGATGTTTCTTTGCGCCAAAAACCGTGCTCCTACAACATCGATCAGATCTTACTTATTGTCCAAATGGCTGGTCTCTCTCTTCCCGAGGTCTCTATATGCGCGGGCAGTGTAAGCGTAAATCGGCTGCCTTTCCCCATTTCGCTTTCCAGTGAGACTGTCCCCCCATGTAACTTCGCCATTTTATGGACAAGAGCAAGACCAAGACCGCTGCCCTCGTGTGCGCGCGATAGGCTGCTGTCTACTTGTACAAACGGCTGGAAGAGACGCTTTTGCTCTTCGGGGGCAATGCCGATACCTGTGTCCCAGACTGTGAAGCGAATGGCTTCGCCAGGCGCGTCTTGTGTCACAGACAGGCCAATCACGCCTGTCTCCGGTGTAAATTTGACGGCGTTGCTCAACAGATTCATCAACATTTGTTTGAGGCGTCGCCCATCGGCGTGTATGTGGGGCGACGCGGTATCAATATTTACTTCGACGCGTAGCTGCTTCTTAAGCGCCGCCTGCCGAATCATACGCAAACTGGATTCGCAGATCGAGTTGATTTCAGTTTTTGTGATGTCGAGGGTCAATTTACCGGCATCGATTTTGGCAACATCCAGGACATCGTTGATCAGATCTAGCAGATGATGACCACTCTCTTCGAGGTCGCGTAATCGCTTAAGTTGCTTTTCGTTGAGCGAGCCATAGATCCCTTCTAACATCACCTCTGTAATGCCGAGGATTGCGTTGAGTGGGGTACGCAGCTCATGGCTCATGCCGGCCAGGAATTCGTCTTTGTGCCGAATTGCTTGCGCCAATTCGGCATTTGCTCTCTGTAGTTCGGCTGTGCGTTCTGTGACACGCTGGCTCAGCAACGCCCGCTCTTGTTCTATTGCGGCTTTTGCGTTGATTTGTTCTGTGACATCAATGGTAATCATTAAAAGGGAAGGCCGCCCCTGGTAATCCAGTGTTGCAATGCTGCTGTCGAGCCAGTATCTCTCTTCGTTGCCGTCGTGTGCCTGGTACACAATGCGAACTTGCTTCTTTTGCCCTGACATCACTGCGTCCAGTGCCGTTTTCCACTGAATCGATGAGTCGGCATGAACAAAGTTGTCCGGCATGGTACTGAGCCGGTTCTCGCTTCCCAGCCAACGCGCCGCCGCAGGATTTTGATAGACAATTACATCCTCTTGCGTAATGACCAACGCCGCCGGCAGGGTTTCGGTCATCGTGCGGAACATGACCTCGCTGCGTTCTAACTTTTTACTTGCCTCAACTCTGTCTGTAATGTCGTGAAAGGTGGACACAAACTGACCGGGTTTTGCCTGAAATGCAGTGACCCTGAAGTATCTGCCCACATCCGACACAAAGTCTTCTTTGTGGAGTGTTTCGCCGGTTGCGACAACCTTTGCGTAGTCCTTAATCACTTCTTGTGTGACGCTCGGTAGCACTTCACTTACCGTCTTGCCTTCGACTTCTGCTTTCTTGAGACCTGTCAGCGTTTCAAAAGCTGGGTTGACCTCGATGTATCGATAGTCGATAGGTTGTCCTTGCGCATTGTAGATCATTTCGTGCAGGGCAAAGCCTTCGCTCATGGTATTGAACAGCTCTCGATATTTGGCTTCGCTCTCCAGTAGCAACTGATGTTGCAGGTGTTGTTCTGTGACATCGTGTATAACGGCGACATCGCCTGTGTATGTCGTATCGTTGTACAAAGGGGTGACGGTGATGTCTACATATCGGTATTCATTGTCAATTTTATAGGGTACGTTGTTAATGTGGAAGGCGGTATTTTGAGCGATGGATATGGCGTACTCACGAATCAATGCGTCATAGAGACTCAGGTTGCGAAATAACCGAATGACAGGTTGCCCGACAATATCCTCCATCTGATAGCCAAAGATTCTCTCTACTGCTTGGTTGCAGACTTTTACGATCCTTTCTGGGCCTTCAAGTACAATCACGGCGTGATTGATACTGCTGAATAAGGCCGACTGTAGATCGTTTGCTGCCTGGCTTTTTTGCGTATACGCCGCGATATCGTCGAAAGAACGCTTGAGTTCGGCGGTCATCAAGTTAAACGTCGCCGCCAGGCTGCCCAGTTCATCTTGCGAGACCACATCTAAGCGCGTATCAAAATCACCTGATGCAATCGCCTGCGCAGCATTCTCTAAATCTGTAAGCAACTGCAAGATCTTGTTGACCACGAAAATGCGGAAGGCGACGAAGGAGAGTAGCGTTACTGCAATTGAAATGATAACGATAATGAGTACATTATCAAGAATCTGTACACTCTGCTCTCGTTCGGCCTCCAATCGGGCCATTTCTGTAGAGAGGGCCTGCGCCGTGACAGCAAGAAAATCCGCTTCGGCCACATCCAATGTACTCTTGAGCGCGAAGAGCGTTTCGTTATCGGGATTTTCGGTATCATACTTGATTAAATTACGCGCAGCGTCGTACAGAAATGACGCGGATTCAACAATTACGGCTCTGTTTGCATCCTCTACGTCTGTCAACTGAAGGTAGCGTGCCAACACTCGATCAAGCTCTGCCTTCGAGGAATCGAAATGACTTTGCTTGCTGAGCAACCTATCGAGAATGTCACCTACGTTTAGGGGGAATTTGGATTCAAGATCGTAGGTGAGCCAATAGCCCACCGCATCCTTTTGCAGGTGAGCGGCGACAACTTGCAGTTCAAGCAGGCTGATGACAACCGGCGTGGTCTCCTGTGTGATGGTCTCGAATCGAGTTTGGATATTCTGGGCCGCGAAATATCTGGCCACCTCAAATCCTGAAAGGAGGGTGGCAAGCAAAATAAAGGTAAACAGAAAGCGTTTTCTGAGTGTCAATTTTTACCGTACCTATTCGAACTGCGCCGACAGCCTTCCCATTCATCTTCATGTGCAAGTTTAACGTTACACGCGATGGGTCCGGCATTGAAGGCGCTTTTTATGTCAATGCGTTCAACTCACATGCTGTAAGTATGACCAGTATAAATCAATACCGAATGCTACGGGTTTAGGAGACAACGTGGTTCTATGTGTTGGAATGACAATCCCGGCGCATTTGACGAGAACTGTCCGTGGGCGCAAAATGGGGGAGCGCAGTAGGATCGATCGAGATCTGCGCGATCAGGTGGCCAAAGCCCAAGCCCTTAAGGAAGCATCTGTATGAAGCAGTATCGTTTTCACCTGTTGCCAATTTTGTTGTTGATGTTTTTAGCTGCCTGTTCCCGTTCACAACCGGAGCGACCGCCGCTGTCGATTGAGAATCAGGGACAAATATGCTTTCGTGCACAAGGTGAAGATTCTGCTCTTCAGGTATCCATCGGAGCAAATGAGAATGTCTGCTTATCGAGCTCCTGCACAAAAAGCCTGGAACGCCAAGGGACGCTCTTGATCGATCAAGAGCACTTCCTGTTCAAAGGAACTTCGTTTTTTGTGGTGCAGGATATCTCTCGCCCCAATGCGCCATGTTCTGCTGACTGTGGCGGTGCAGGTGGTGTTAATTTTGAGATCAACGAACCAAAGCCAGGAACCTATGCAGTTTATTTGGATGAACAGTATTATGGGGTTGTTTCTTTACCGTTATCCGGATTGTCCTCTGTTTGCTTGCAGCATCCGATCTCCGAAGTAGCAGAAGCCACGCCTGAACCTACAGGCATTTCACCATTGCCCACTCAGAGTTTCCCAAGTGAATTTAACGACACTCCTAAATCACCTGTTCCCACACCTACACTCGTGAATAGCGCAACTTCGATCGCTGTTGCGTTCCCAACCATCACGCCTGCCCCCTGGCTCGTGGATCTTGTTTCTGCACCAGAGTGCATAGCTGACGGAGATAAGATCAGGTGTATAGACACACTGCTGCACATATCCTTTGAATACCCTTCAACATGGGGAGAGATCACATCAACACTCCGGCAAGGACTTGTCGGATATGAATATGCCTATGACTTTATTGAACCGGGCAGCACGCAAAGAACATCTGCGATTGCCGGCGGGCTAAGTCGAAATTACGAGCTACCAAGGGGTGGAAGCATTTTAGATTTCAGAGGGTTTTCAGAAACCTCTGCCGAAGAATATTGCCAATCGGACCATCAAGAATTTTGTAGTGTTGTAAAACCTGGCATTGTATTAAGTATCAATTTTCCTGATGACATGACGATCTGCGGAGACTTTGGCCCAGGTTTCTATTCTTATCCGCTAGGTTCCGTATTAGTTGATCTGCCCATACCTCGTTTGATCAATGGATTTGTCTTCCACTCCCACATACTATCGGATGAACAGAAAGTCGACTTGTACAGCTTGCTCGGTAAGATTGAAGAAGCGGAGGATTATCCATTCCCATTGCGTCCTCCGTCAGATTGCAGCCCAGAGGCGAGAGCGGCGTTCAATGCAAAGCGATTGGAGATGATCGAAGACTTCAAATCAGGGACGATGGATGTGAGCACTCAAGCAAACATTCAAGCCCTCTACGATCTTGCTCAATCGATTACAGGACCAGCACTTAACGGATCTGAAGAATAGCATTGCACCACCCATCTTCATTCATCATTCATCATTCATCCCCTGGAAAGGATCTCCCATGTCAGTCCAATCCTCCCCCACCCTCACCCGATCCGCCCCCACCGTCCAACACCCCAAAGTCGTCGTCATCGGCGCGGGGAGCCTCTTCTTTGGGCGACAGGCGATCTGGCAGATGGTCCACTCGCCCCACCTCAACACAGGGACGCTGGCGCTTGTTGACACCGATCCCCAACGCCTCGACGCCATGACCCAACTGGCCGAAATGGTTGTCGCCGACAATAACGTGCCACTGGCGATTGAATCGGCGGCCAACTGGCGCGATGTCCTCCCCGGCGCGGATTTCGTCGTTCTTAGCTTCGCCCGCGACACCGTCAAATACCGCGGCATCGATTGCCAGATCTCCGAAAAGTACGGCGTGCGCATGTGCTCCGGCGACACAATCGGCCCCGGCGGCATCTTCCGCGCCATGCGCGAACTGCCGCTCATCCTCCAATGCGCCGATGACATCCGCGAACTCTGCCCTGATGCCTGGGTGATCAACTACATCAACCCGTCCACCGTCAACGGCATCGCCATGATGCGTCAAGCGCCCGATCTCAAGAGCTTCGCCCTGTGTGACAGTCTACACATGCCCCATGTCAAACAGCGTTACGCCCATCGCGCCGGGATCATCGAAAACCCCGCCGACTACACCGCCGAGATCGACCGCGCCTTCGACATGCGCATCGCCGGCGTCAATCACTTCACCTGGATGCTCAAAGCCGAGTACCAGGGACAAAACCTGCTCCCCAATATCGCCGAGTGGCTGCGCCAGGACGCCGCCAAAGAAGACACCGGCGGTGACACCGGGGCCAAGGCCATCTACAACAGCGCCATCTCGTACCAACTTTACGAGATCTTCGGATACGTCCCTGTCTGCGTTGCCCACACCAAAGAATACCTGCCCTACTGGCAAGGACACGGCACACGCAAAGAGGCCATCCCACCGCTCTCGATCTGGGAGACCGAAGCCCGCTACGACCGTCACGAGGCTATGTGGCAACAGGTCGACGACTTTGTCAGCGGGCGCACCCCCATTGGCGAGTACATGAACGTGATGGGGCCGGATCACGCCACCGACATCATCGAAAACATGGTGGGCAACCTGGGCCGTCCTTTCTACATCAACAGCACCAACCGCGGCGCGGTGACCAACATGGCCGACGACGCCTTTCTCGAACTGCTCTGCGACGTGGACATGAACGGTCCTGTGCCGCGGGCGGTAGGCGAGATGCCGCGCGGCCTGCTTGGGCTGCAACAGACTGTCCTCGACACCCATGAACTCACCGTCGAAGCCATCGCCAACTGTGATCGGCAACTGCTGCGTCGCGCCATGCTCGTCGATCCTATTGTCAACTCCATCGCCGACGCCGACGCCATCATCGCCGAACTCTTCGAACTGGAACGGGATGTCCTGCCCAGTTGTTGGTTTGAATGAAAATCGTGTCTTGGAGTGAACGACAGTCGATGAGGTAAAATGGGCCACAGTGATTGAGGATACAATTCGGCCATAGGGAGGTCGTAATCATGAAAACCATCACAACACGCGGCACCGTGACTACTGAAGGCAGCTTGATCGTTCCAATCCCGCTCGATATTCCTGTCGGTGAACACAATGTTGTCGTGGTGATCGAGGAATTGGCGACGAAAACGGTTAAGTCTGACGTTCTAAACGGCTTGCCGGTGCATGACTGTGGCCCTTGGCCAGAGTAACTATCCCTGAGCCGCGAGGAGTTGTACGATGAATGGGGACGTTAACTCTCTCTTTATCGATACCAATATCCTTGTGTATTCGAGCATCCGTAGTTCGCCCCTTCATTCCGTTGCGCGACAACGTCTTGTCGAGTACCAGGCGGCGGGAATAGAGCTAAGGTTGAGCCGCCAAGTGTTGCGCGAGTATTTGGCGGTCGTAACGCGTCCACAGATATTCGCGCAACCACTAAGTATGAAGGCGACAGTTGCAGATGTTCGAGTGTTTCAGCAGAAGTTCAGAATTGCCGACGACAATAGGGATGTTGGACAGCGCCTCACCGAATTGCTGGAAAGTGTAGTTGTAGCGGGGAAACAGATTCATGATACAAACATCGTCGCAACAATGAAAGCATACGGCGTGACGACCTTACTGACCCATAATTGGGATGATTTTAAACGCTTTTCAAATCACATCAACATCCTCACTCTTGAAGAGTAAAACATGACCTCGTCAATTAACGTAAAAACTGTCTTCCCAGGACCCAACGAGGTCGCCCTTCGCGAGGACGAACTCCCCGCTGCGCCGCCGCCCCACGCCGTGCGCCTTCGCACCCACTACAGCCTGATCAGCCCCGGCACCGAATTGGCGTTGCTCACACAGACGCATATCGGCTTCAGCAAACCGGAGACCCATCCGTGGGTAAAGTATCCGCTCTACCCCGGCTATGCCGCAGTGGGGGAAGTGGAGGCAGTCGGCGCGGACGTGACCGCTTTCGCGCCCGGCGATCTTGTCTTCTACATGGGCAAACACGAACTCTACGCCGATGTGGACCCCCGCGAGACGCCTGTATTGCCGATCCCATCCACTGCCCGCATTGACCATCTCCCCTTCGCCCGCCTGGCGCAGATCGCCAACTCAGCCTGCTACGTTGCCGACGTCTTTGCCGGGCACCGCGTCGCCGTGATCGGCCTGGGGCTGGTAGGCAACCTGGCGGCGCAGATCTGTCGCCGTCATGGCGCGGAGGTGATTGCGGTGGATCTCAGCCAGGCGCGCCGTGACATCGCCGCCCGTTGCGGCATTGTCCACGCCGTAGAGGCCGAACGCGCGGACGCCGTCGCCGCCGTCAAAGCGTGGAGCAACGGCGGTGCAGACGTGGTCATCGAGGCCACGGGCAACCCGGCGCTGGTGACGCCGGCGCTCCAAATGGTGCGCCCACGCGGACAGGTGATCCTGCTCGGCTCCTCCCGCGGCGCCGCCGAAATCGACGTCTACACCCTGATCCACCGGCCTGGCGTCATCGTGCGTGGCGCACATGAAACCGTCCTCCCGCTCATTGCTGAAGATGGGCTGGATCGGCGTACCGTCCTGACGCAGATGCTCGACTGGATCGCCCAAGGTCACCTGATCATCGAACCGCTGCACACCCACACCTCCCTACCCCAGGAGTTGACGCAGGCTTATCACGTCCTCAATACAGACAAAGATCACGCCCTCGGTGTGCTGGTGGACTGGCGGACGCTTGCCGAAGGGTGAGCGACAACCCCAATCCCTCAATCGCCCAATCTCTACTTCTCACAAGGAGCATCCGATGAAAATTACTGAGATCAAAACGTATCTCATGCACGCAGGCACCGGCGATGCGCTGGCCGGCGGCTGGGCCAAACGCAATTGGCTCTTTGTCAAAGTTTTTACCGACGAAGGCATTTACGGCGTGGGGGAAGCCAGCGGCTGGCCGCGGGTGGTGGAAACCGCCATCCACGATCTCACACCTATCCTTATCGGCGAGGACCCGATGAACGTTGAGCGCATCTGGCAGAAGATGTTCATCGCCATGATGGGCCACGGCATGACGGGCATCGTGGGTGGCGGCGCTACCACCGGCATCGAAATGGCCCTGTGGGACATCAAGGGCAAGGCGTTGGGTGTGCCGGTGTGGAATCTGCTGGGCGGCAAAATCCGTGACACCATCCGCATGTATGCCCATGCCGGCAACGCCGAAACCGCGCTCAAAATGGTGGAACGGGGCTATACCGGCGTCAAAGCTGGCGGCGTCAAGAACCCGCTGCAACAGGTCAAGTCGATCCGCGAGGCCGTCGGCCCTGATGTGGACGTCATGGTCGACGTCCACGGCCCGCCCTGGCTCACCACCGCCGATGCGATTTCGTTGGGGAAAGCGCTAGAGGAATTCAACCTGCTCTTCTACGAGGACCCGGTGGCGCCGGAGAGTGTCGAATCCATCGCCCGGGTGCGCCGTCACGTGGACATTCCGCTGGCGGCGGGCGAACGACACGCCCACATCTACGGCCTGCGTGAACTCATCGAACGCGAACTCGTCGACGTCGTCCAGCCCGACACTGGGCGCGCCGGTGGGCTGATGCAGATGAAGAAACAGGCCGCCATGGCCGAAGCCCACGGCATCGGCTACGCCCCGCACGACGGTTCGCTCGGCCCTGTGGCCGAGATGGCCGCCGTGCACCTGCTGGCCACACTGCCCAACTTCCTCATCCTCGAACACCGCGAAGACGACGTGCCGCAGCGCTACGAAGTGATGGAACCGCAGCCCACCATCGTCAACGGCGCCATCGTCGTCCCCGACACCCCCGGCCTCGGCATCGACATCGTCGAAGACGCCATCGCCCACTACCCATCCAACGGCAACATCTCCGCGCCGGAAATGGACGAGTACGTCTATGTGCAGGCGCGGTATGGACGGGATCGGTGGTTGAAGACGTAGCGCGTGTTGCGTGATTCGTGATCCGTGATTGGTTGACGATGTTGGTTGCCCATTGGTAAGTCGCATTGTCTACGAATCACGAATCACGAATCACGCAACACGGATCACGAATCACTCCATCCTCACCGCGTCCGCCGGCTCAATCCGTCCCATGCGCCAGGCGGGGTAGAGGCCCGCGAGGAGGGCGGCGGTTAGGGCGACGGCGAAGGCTTGGATGAATTCACCGGGCTGGAGTTGCATGGTCAGCGTCCAGCCGAACGAGCGTAGATTGATGATGTAAATCAGCACCAGCGCCAGGATGTAGCCGGTGGGTAGTGCCACGAGACCGGCAGCGCCGCCAATCAGGCCGGTCTCCAGCAGCGTCAGCCGCCACAGTTGGCGACGGGTCATGCCGCTGGCGCGCAGGACGCCGATCTCGCGCATCCGCTCCAACTGCATGCTCATCAACGTAGACAGAATGCCGATGAAGGCCACCAGCGTCGCCAGCACCTGCAACGCCACCGTGATGGCAAAGGTGCGGTCGAAGACGTCCAATGCTGTCTGGCGGGTGCCCCGGTTCGAGCGGATCAGCAGTTCGGCTTGCCCGGCGAAGGCGCTGCGCAACTCGGCCACCTTCTCGTCCACGTCCACGCCTGGGGAGACGAAGAGCGCAATCGCCGAAATCCCCGCGTCCTCCCAAAAGCTGCGGTAGACAGGATCGGCCATGAGCAGGCCCGGCTGCACGTCGAAATCGTAGGCCACGCCCGCAATGGGGAACGACGTCGCACCCTGGTCGGTGAAGATCGTCAGATCGTCGCCCACGCCGATGTCATAGCGATTGGCCATCGGCTCGTTGATCACCACGCCGCCCGCTTCCACCGCCGCCCAAGTCGCCTGCCAATCGCCCACGGCAGACTTGTAGCGCCTGTCCTCGCCGGCCAGATCACTGCTCAACGCCACCACGCCAATTTCCACGTCTGCGCCGTTCACCTGCGCCGTGACAGCCACCTCGCGGCTGGTTGAGTAGCGGTCCACGCCAGGGAAGTCGAGCAGCAGATCGGCTACCGACGCGTCCAGATCATTGCTTACCCGGTTCGCGCCCAGCAGCGGCGGCGACACAAAAATGTCGGCCTGAAGCACGTCGTCGAGCCACTGTTCCACCGTGAGGCGGAAGCTGCCGATCATGACACCCACGCCGATGATCACGCTGACCGCCACCATCAACGCCGCAATCGCCACCGACGTGCGCGACAGCGAGCGCACAATGTCGCGCGGGGCCATGCGCACCAGGATCCCCAACCGTTGCCCCAACAGCCGTTGCAGCCCGTCCATAAAGACGAGGGTGATCCCCGGTGTGAGTAGCGCAATGCCGATGATGATGGCAAAAAGCCCAATGAAGGTGATGATCAAATTCCACTCGGGGATGAGCAGCAGCGCGCCAACGATGAAGACGATCACGCCTGCACCGCTTACCCACGGCAGCGCGCCGCGCACCTTCTCTTCGACATCGGAGCGTTTGAGCGCGCCGGCAGGGGGGACGCTCGTCGCTTCGTAAGCAGGCACAATGGCCGCCACCAATGCCGCCGCCAACCCGCTGAGGACACCCTTGACCAGCGTCCACACGGGGATGTCGATGTCGCGCACCGCCACCACAAAGAACAGATCGTTGACGGTCTGTGTCACCGCCTGCACCGCCCCCCGCCCCAGGACGATCCCCAGTGCCAGCCCGGCCAACGTGCCAAGGAAGCCCAACAGCATTGACTCCACCAGGATCATGCTGAAGATTTCGCGGCGTGTCATGCCCAGCGCCCGCAACGTGCCAATGACAGGCCGCCGCTGGATCACGCTAAAGGTGACGGTGTTGTAGATCAGGAACATGCCCACCACCAGCGCCAGCAAGCTCAGCGCCGTCAGGTTGAGGCGGAAGGCGGCGGTCATCTCATCTACCGTGCCGCTGCGCGCTTCCGGACGCACAATGCGCGCACTTGGCGGCAGGATCGCTTCAATCGCCGCCAACGTGGCGGGGTCGTCTTCGGCAACGATGAGATCGATGCGATCCAGGCGGCCCACCTTGCCCAGCACCTCTTGCGCTGTGGCAATGTCGGCGATCAGCAGGCCGTCCAATGCGCGGCGGCTCAGGTCGTCCGACGGATCGAGCAGGCCGATGATGGTCAGATTCACCGATTCGGTGCCTGAACGGATCGTCACTGTATCTCCGGGCGAGAGTGCGTAGCGTGCCGCCACTTCGGCGCTGAGCAGGATCGTGTTCGGTTGTGCGATCAACATACTCAGGTCACCGTTGCTGTTGACGGCTGGGTTCTGACCCAGATAACTGCGGAAGGGCCCCTCGGCGAAGGCGTCCACCCCGAGTAAGCGCATGGGCTGTGCATCCAGCGCGGGGACGGAGACGTACGCTTCCACCACCGGCGCGCTAAGACGGTAGCCCAGATCGCGGCGCAAGGAGGTGTAGAGATCTTCGTCGAGTCCGCTGGGGCCGCCCACGATCTGGTGCGTCGCCTTGCCGGTGACGGTCTCTGTCCCCAGTTCAAAGGCGCGCCCGGCTGAACCGTTGGCGAGATCGATGGCCACAATCATGGCCACGCCAATCGCCACACCCACCACCAAAAAAATCGATTGTAAAGGACGTCGCCACGCATGTCGCCAGGCGAGGCGGAGTTGGGTGAGGAAGGAACGAAGACTGATTGTCATGTGTGTTGTTTTTCTTTCGGGAGTTATGACAAGGTGAGGGGGTGACAAGGTGATGTTGTTGGCAAACCCAATGTGACAAGGAAATGGTCTCGAAAACCACGTTCTGCGGTTGATAACCGCAGCTACGATAGACGCGAGATCTGCCTATGTCGTAGGTCATGCTACCAGCGTGACGGGCGTGCTAAACAACCAAACTCTCCAATGGAGAGATCACCTTGTCACCCCCTCACCTTGTCACCTTGTCACCTTGTCGCTTCTTCACGCCCTATGCGACACCAACTTGCCCTGCTCAAGGTACAACACCTGATCCGCGTACTGTGCAATGTCGGGATCGTGGGTGGCCATGATCAGGGTTTTGCCGGCGGTGCGGCTCAGTTCGAGCAGCAGATCGAGGACGGTGCCGCCGGTGCCTTCGTCGAGGTTGCCGGTGGGCTCGTCGGCGAGGACGAGCGCCGGATCATGGACAAGGGCGCGGGCAATGGCGACACGCTGCTGTTCGCCGCCGCTCAGTTTGTCGGGATAGCTGCCCAGGCGATCACCCAGGCCGACACGGGCCAGCAGATCGGCGGCGCGGCGGTGTCCTTTGCGGTCGCCGCCGGCCAGTTCAATGGGCAGGCTCACATTTTCCAGCACCGTCAACGTGGGGATCAAGTTGAAGAACTGAAAGACGATGCCGATGTTGCGCCGTCGAAAGAGCGTGCGTTCGTGGTCGCTCAGGCCGGTGAGATCGACGTCGGCGTCCTTGTCGCGGATCAGCACCTGTCCGCGTGTCGGCTGGTCGATCCCCGAAATCAGATTCAGCAGCGTACTCTTGCCGCTGCCCGACTTGCCGAAAAGACACGAAAATTGTCCTTCGGGAAAGCGCCAGTCAATCGACGCCAACACCTCGTGTTCCTGCCCGGCTTCCCGGTATGATTTGCTCAGCCCGCGCAACTGCACCAGCGTTTGCGACTCTGCCGCCACGCCGTTGCGTCTCTCCCCGGTCGTTGCCCCAACCACATCTGCTTTTTGCATCGTCATTCTGCTTTCTTCAAATCCTAAAAATCCGTGTCATCTGTGGATTACATCTTTTTGTTTGAGAAAATCTGAACAAGTGGAAGTACTATAGCTTGCCTGCATAGGGATCTCTGTTGGGTTGATGCCAAAGCGGGGGACGGATTAGCCGCCAAACGCGCCGCTGGCGAAGAAATCGTAGACGAGGATGAAGGCGAAAACGAGGAAAGCCACCAGCCGAAAACGGATCTCCCACAGCGTCATCTTCAGCAGGCGATCTTTGTTGGGGATGCGCAGCACCACCGACTCTAACTTGCGCATGCGCTGTTCGGGATCGTGAATCGCCGCCAATTCCGACGCGGCATAGCGTGTGGCCCGGCCAATTGCGGCCTGCAACGTAATGTAGAAGCCCCACCCGTCCCCGCGCACCACGCGGCGCAGAAAGACGTCACCGTCCGCGCGCAGCAGTTGATCGTCCTTGATCGAACCATAAACCACGAAAATGCTAACCAGCAGACCGATGGGGTACCAGAGATTCAAGAGATGCTCCGTAATGCATAATTCGTAATGCATAATTCGTAAGTAACTATACAGGTGTGTAGTCTGGCTCAATGAGTTGACCGGAGAAAATAGAGTTGAGACCAGACCAGATGTCCCGCTGCTGCTTGCGCAAGCAAGAGATGTAGGAACGGATGGTGCAGAAATCATTGGCGCCCTGTGTGC
>WGMT01000080.1 GCA_016124945.1 bacterium
CCAGAAGGAAGTGCTTGAGCCGAGAGGCCCAGGGCTGATTCCCCTGTTCTTGCATGGCGTTGAGATCTCGCAGCAGATGGGCATTGCACAGCGCATGTTCACACTGTGTGTACTGCCAGTAGGCTGACCAGTGATCGTGATACGCAACGCCTTCGAAACGAGACAGAATCCCGATGGCTTTGGTCGCTTTCTGCCCACGGGCCGGATGAGGCGCATAATAGGTCAGCGAACGGCTGCTGGCACTATGTAGCCACTGACGGCTACCTTCGATGTAGAAGCCACTCTCGTCAAAGTGCAATATATCGATTTGAAACAACCAATCATTACGTTATCATGACCCTTCCCGTTTCTCAACCTGAAATTCTTACCTTTTCCAGCTTGTATCAGTAAAGGAGTGAATCTCAGGGAATGATGTATGGCAAGGAACATGAACCTAATGGGTACAAGTGTATCTGTGCTCACTTGACCGCAAGAGGATAAACCATGTATCGTTTTACTAATCGAATATTCACCTTCGGGGCAGGGTGAGGGGGAAACCCCAATTCCCGATCGGCAGTGATCCAGCGTGAGCTGGTAAGCCTGCGAGCGGCGGCAGTTCAATCTGCCAATGCAGGAGAGCGGTGAGAGACCGACGCCGACGGTATAGTCCGGATGAAAGAAGGGTACAACAGTGGTGCAGCCAAGTTTACGGACTGTACCTGTTTGTAGTGGCCATGTCCCGGAGAGGTTTTTGCCTCTCCGGTTTTTGTTTGGCGCGCCAACAGGCTACCGAAAGCAGGCTGTCACTCCTGCTTTTTCGCCTGCCCCGCACTCTTGTAGCGGGGCTTTTTGTTTTCAGAAAGGGATGACGGTGGAAAAGACATTGGGCGGACTTGTAGATGCGATAGCAGCGCCATCCTCGTTTATGCAACGAGCACTGGCGCTGGCCATACAAGCCAGAGGACACTGCCATCCCAATCCCATGGTGGGATGCGTGCTGGTCAAAGATGATGAAGTTGTTGGAGAAGGGTGGCACCAGAAAGCAGGTGGCGCCCATGCAGAAACACATGCTCTGGCGTCAGCAGGATGCGCAGCACAAGGATCAACAGCCTATGTTACGCTTGAGCCTTGTAACCACTGGGGACGCACCCCACCCTGTACACAGGCATTGATCGAGGCAGGGGTAAAGCGGGTAGTAATTGCCCAGCGCGATCCGAATCCAATCGCAACCGGCGGCGTTGAGGTGCTGCGGTCGGCCGGCATTGAGGTAGTTTTAGGGGACGGCAGAGCGGAAGCGGCGCTGCTGAACGAACGCTGGTTAACCTACATGGAAAAGCGACGCCCGTTCGTACATCTGAAGATAGCCATGAGTCTGGACGGCAAAGTTGCCACCTGTAATGGCGAAAGCCGCTGGATCACGGGGACCGCGGCGCGGGGGCTTGTCCACCAGTGGCGAGACAGCCACGAAGCAGTCTTGGTAGGCGCCAATACCGTCCGCCAGGACAACGCCGCACTCACGGCTCGTCTGAATCCACAGCAACTCGATGGTCCTTTCCCGATTCGCCAACCGATACGGGTTGTTATTGCCGGGCACCGACCACTTCCACCAAAAGCACAGCTTTTCCAGGACGGTCTGGCACAGACACTCATCGTCACCACCGATGAGCATGCCCACGTACATAAGCCAATACTGGCTTCATCTACAGGAACGGTAGAACTTATCCGCTTGCCGGGTGTTGCAGGATATCCCGAACCGGCGGCGTTACTTGCTTACCTACATCGGCAGGAAGTGGTTGGTCTACTGATTGAAGGAGGACCACAGACGGCGGCATCGTTTCTCAATGCAGGGCTGGTGGATCGATTGAGCCTTTTTATTGCACCCAAGCTGCTAGGCCCAAATGGCCTCTCTGCATTTCGCCAGACGGATGTCACCGACCTACAGGACGCCCCCGCACTGGAAGAGATGCAAACCCAACAGGTTGGGGCCGATCTATACGTAACAGGAAAACCTGTCCACCGAGTATCAGCCTATGACACATCACCCCTGGAGAGAACAACGTGTTTACCGGAATCGTTGAAGAATTAGGCCGGATCCGCCACCTGCGCACCGGATCACAAGAAGCGCGCATGGAGATTATTGCCCGCCGTGTCCTTGAAGATGCGGCCATCGGCGATAGCATTGCCGTAAACGGCGTCTGCCTGACCGTCACAGCGTTGGGTATGGACAGCTTTACTGTGGACCTGAGCGCCGAAACGCTGCGCCGCACCAATCTAGGTGAGCTCCATCCCGGTTCACATATAAATCTGGAGCGGTCGCTTTCCTTCGGAGGTAAAGTGGGCGGCCACTTTGTGCAAGGGCATGTAGACGGCGTAGGACGTGTTGCCGAGGTGAAACCTGAAGGCGGGGGAAAACTAGTGCGCTTCCGCGCCCCTGCTGAAGTCATGCGCTACATTGTCTCAAAAGGTTACGTTGGCGTAGATGGGATGAGCCTGACTGTGGTGGAACCTGACACCACAAGTTTTGCCGTGGCATTCATTCCACATACGCTGGCCCACACTAGCGCCCAATTCTACCGCCCTGGGGTACACGTCAACCTAGAAGCCGATGTGTTGGGCAAGTATGTCGAAAAGTTTGTTACAGGGCGTTCAGCGGGGTATCGTGGGGTGACACAGGATCTATTGAAAGAAGCGGGGTTCATCTAATGCAAGAAGCTAGAAATTATCGAGAAAATCGTGAAATTGTTGATGAAGTTTCTCTGGCAGAGGGAATGAGCACCATTGAAAATGCCATCGCAGCCTTTCGTCGTGGGGAAATGCTCGTCGTCGTCGACGATGCAGATCGGGAGAATGAAGGCGATTTAATTCAGGCGGCGGAGCATGCCACGGCTGAAAGCATCAACTTCATGGCACGCATGGCCTGTGGTTTGATCTGCATTGCCATGAGTGGTGAACGACTGGATCAACTGCAGATTCCCTTGATGGTGCAGAACAATCAGACACCGCACGGCACCGCATTTACGGTCAGCGTAGAGGCGGCGCATGGGATCACCACGGGGATCAGCGCCGCCGACCGCGCCAGGACAATCCAGGTGTTGGTCGATCCCTGTAGCACACCCAACGATCTAGTACAGCCGGGCCATCTTTTCCCCCTACGTGCCCGATCCGGCGGTGTCCTAGCGCGGCCTGGTCACACCGAGGCAGGTGTAGATCTGGCAAGGCTGGCCGGTTTACAACCTGCCGCCACCATCTGCGAAATCATCAATGAGGACGGCAGCATGGCGCGTCTGCCAGATCTGCAGCGCTTTGCGGCCAACCACAATCTGCGGCTGATTTCAGTCGCACAGCTCGTCGCATTTCGGCGTCGCCTCGAATTGGTTACAACTAAATCAGTTCACACCACAAGGAATGGCTAAATGGGAACCGTCTATGAAGGGAATTTTGTTGCGAGTGGTCATCGCTATGCAATCATCGTTAGCCGTTGGAATGAGTTCATCACCAGCAAGCTACTCGGTGGAGCACAGGATACACTGATTCGGCATGGCGTCGATCCTGATCAAATCGATATCGTCTGGGTGCCGGGCAGCTTTGAATTGCCGGCTGTTACCAAACGGGTGGCGAGTTGCGGTCGTTACGACGGCGTTATCTGCCTGGGCTGCTTGATCCGCGGCGGTACCATCCACTTTGATCTGATTGCCAACGAAGCCACGAAAGGGATTGGGCAGGTTGGTATGCAGAGCGAGGTACCTGTTACCTTCGGCGTCCTCACCACCGATACCATTGAGCAAGCCATCGAGCGCGCCGGGACAAAGGCGGGCAACAAAGGAGCAGAAGCGGCGATGGCAGCGATTGAGATGGTGAATCTATATCGTGCACTGGCCGCAACGTAACAAATACTGAGCAATTTAACGTCGATAAATCGAGGCTTGGTCGGTCTACATCCTCGATTTATCGACTCATATTCGCTAATGCCCTCAGCGCATCTCTCTACAAATCGCGCCGTCAGTGATTCCTTCCACGACGGCTTTCAATGCATAGACCATCAATGCATAGACCATCAATGAAGTTCTTTCGCTATTACTCGTGATAGCTGCCTGCGCCAGCGGTTGCATTCAATATAGTCATGTAAAATGCTTGCTCTTTCTTCTTCACCCCCCGCAGAACCATCTCTGTTCAGTTGCAGAATGTGATGATTCAGCAGTGCCTGCGCTTGCGCTGCTACTTCGACTGCATTTGGGTTTCCCGCAATGGAAAATCCCTGGTATGCGTTCCAATACAGTTGATAAGGAGACACCGCAGAGTTCCCATACGGTCGTTGCTGAAGATACCTCCAAAGCAATTCTGCATGCATTTGCGCTTTGTCGATCCGGCCGTCAGCCAGACAGATTTGGGTATGGATGGACTGAATTTCTCCCCAAACGAAGTGATTCTCTAGTTTCGATTTCACCATCGGTTCTACACGTCGATGGAACTCCCGTACAGCCGTCTCTGCCGAAGTCAGCCTCCCCATGGCCGCCAAAATATAAGACGCCAGACACAAAGCTTCGGCGCGCAGTGATGGCAGTTCACCGGCTTCACAGTAGTCCAACATTTCCTGACTGTAAAGGTATGCCTGCAGAAAATCACCACTGAAGTATTCGGTTGCTGCCAACGCAGAAAGGCTTTTGGCATACCAATAACGGATCAATCCGTCTTGGGCGATTTTGCGTGCTTGAGTGGCATTTTGCCGTGCATCGTCATATCGCCCAAGGTAAAGATTCGCAAAAGCTTGGCCACATAGGCTTTCAGCGCTCGATACCGCATCGACGAAATGGGTTACAGAGAATTGGACGGACTGAAAGTGGGCGAGCGACTGGAAGTACGTGCCATTGTAAATTCCGTAGTGGCCTGCCATCAGATACAAGCGTTCCTGGTTCATCCGGAGGTTGTGCCGCTTGCTCAATTCAAGCCCGCTCTGTAGCACCTCCTGTGCAGCACCAAACTCCCCCATATTCGAACAGATATTAGATAAGCGCACTGTCGCCTCAAGGATGCGGGCAATATCGCGTCGGTCTTCGTAAATCCTGAGTGAACGCCGTACTAATTGCTGTGCCTGGTTGAACTCACCTATATCATTGAGTAGGTCGCTTTCAACCAAATGTACAGCGGCAATGAGATCCTGCGCATTGCAGGCTTGGGCTGCCAGCAATGCATGCTGGCAACCCTTGTATCCCTCAGCGATCCTGCTTTCACGGTGCTGCCACTTAGCAAGCCACAGAAGCGCTGATGCCAAAAGAAAGTCATCCTGCAATTCCTCCGCCATATTGACCGCATTATTCAAGACTTCCAACGCTTGCTCATCCTGATTCAGCAGGAACAGAAGAGATCCCCAGGCCACATAGGCGCTCCCCATAAGTAAGAAATGGCACCGAGTCGAGCTCTTTCCCTTTAGCTTTGCAACCGTCTGTGCAAATAGGTGCACGCCTTCTTCCCACCGTCGGCTAAGTTCAAAGTAGCGCCATAGCGGTGTTAGTGCGGCCAGGAGTAGATCAACATCAGCGCACTGTACCCCACGGATCCATGCCGCTGTAAAGTCGCTTAACTGCGCCCCAATGGCATCAATAACACTAGCGACCGCATCAGTTGTGAGATTCTTACCTTGCCTGATGAGATGTGCCAACAAATAGTGTATGTACCGTTCCTCGGCCTCGGCGAACGGTACCTGCTCCATCTGATTCAAGGCGTACTGACGAAGCAGGGGATGCATCGAGAAGTGCCCATCGTCCTGGCGTTCCAGTAAAGAGCGATCACACAACTCCATCAGCTCGCCCAACGTTGCCCCGGCCACAGCTTTGGCAGCCTCTGTACTGAAACGGGAGGCAAAGAGTGCGCAACTTGAGCTGATCGCATGTAAGCGTGGCGGTAAAAGACGCCAGGAGTAATCAAAGACATTCTTCATACTGGTGTCGTGATACGCCAAGGTATGAATCTCGAACTGTGAGGCCGCCAAATCTCCCGTAGCCTGCAACTGTGCCAGGATCTCTTTGCAGGTTGCGAAGCGGACCAGGTCGGCTGCCAATCTCACCGCCAAGGGCAATCCATCCACCCCCCGACAGATTGCAGCAATATCCTCGGCATTTGTCTCATTGATCACAAAACGCCCGGTATGACGTTCCGCCCGAGTGCAAAAAAGGCGGACAGCACCGTTTTCTTTAATCGTCGGCAAATCTGCACCCAGCGGCGGTACAGTCAACCCTGTGAGATGCAAGGTGTAGCCTTCAGCCAATGGCAGGCGATGACGACTGGTAAGGATCAGAACGATCTGCGGGTTAAGGGTGGCAACCGTCATGGCAAATTCGGCGATAGTATGCAAATGTTCAACATTGTCGAGTACTAGGAGCATTTCTCTAGATGCCAAAATCTTTAGTGTTTGCTCTGTTAGAGACTGTGATGAAGAGACGCCGAAACCTAAGCCTAGCGCCTGGGCGACTGCATCCAGGATCTGCACGCTCTCTAACTGAGGTGTCGGGTCACCGCTGACATTGGCGAGAGAAATGAACCAGATACCATCTCTAAAATGAGGCAGCATTTCCCATGCAAAAGAGATGGCAAGTTGTGTTTTGCCTACGCCGCCAAGGCCCGTAAGTGTCACAATACGTTGATGGTTTTCCAAGATTTGGCGGCGTAGCTTGTCGGTTTCGGCAACCCGATCGATTAGGGCGTCGAAAACGACAGGTAGGTTGTTGGAGAGGGATGCACGTACAGCACCGATTTCGGGCAAAGTTTGGCTGGGTATGTTCAAGGCAGGCAAGCCACTTGTCGGTGCCGACATGTCCTGTGAAGCGCTGTGTACAGAAACCGTATATGTGTTGATTTGCTCAGGCACGACCAACGCCATCATTTCGGGAAGCGTAGCTTGCTGCTGAATCAACCGACTAAGTGCTTCACTCTGCGGGGAAGGCAGCACGCTAAGCTCATCTTGCAACACAGTTTCCAGTTTGGCGTACACATGCTGGGCGGCTGCGTACTCTCCTTGCGCAGCCAGGCAAACCATCTTATGCCGGTACGCCGTCTCAGACCATGGCAGTAGTGCCAGATGACGCTGTATCCACGCATCGGCACTTAGGTAGTCGCCTTCTCGTAAATGATATTGCGTCAACCATGCCATACCGTTGACAGCCATTGCGTGCCGTTTGTCCGCTTGATAGCGAACCCAATCTTGATACTCAATTTCATCAATCACGAAACTACTTAAAAACTCGCCTTGATAGAGTGCCAAGGCGCGGGTCAGTTTTTGTGCAGCCGATGCACAGTGTTTCTCCGGCCCATGTGGCTGAATGGCCTCTGCCATAAGTGCATCAAAGAGGTGCACATCTACAAAGTCTATCTCTGGTTCGAGGATGAGCCCGACATGCTGACGAGTTGCCGATAGGAACATCGGCCTCTGCTCCGCCTTGCCGCCATTCGGATACAGAGCCACATCGAGGGTTTTGCGCAACCGCGCCAGCGTATTGCGCAGATTCACCAGCGCAACTTGCTCTGAGTAATCAGACCAGAGCAAAGTGGCCAGCTTCGTACGGGAGTGATGCTCGTTGGCATGCGTTGCCAGATAGGCAAGGAGTCCACGCACCTTATCAGAATCAAATTTGTGTATCAGCTCAGAGTCAATCTGAATCTCAAATTGTCCCAATAATGTTATTTGTAGACGATACATTGTCACCCCATCCATAAAGAAAGCACATCATCAGGGCTTGCGAGACCCACGTAAGTTGCCGCTTAAGGCCGAATCAATCATGAGAAGCCTGTGGCATATCAACACACCCTAGTATGTGCATATGAGACACCTCATACCACCAGGATAGTTCTGGTTATCACTGTTAAATCCACCTAAATTGCCCCATAAAACGTCTGAATACCACCGCCTATCCCTGCAGATGATGCGATTTCGATGCGATCTGGATGCGATCTAGATGCGCATACTCGATATGCTATTCGTGTGGTGGCATAAAGTCTTTTTCTTGACATCACTGTGCATAGCAGTACGGCCACGCTAGCTGGGATTGTGGCGCCGGACGGCTGCGAATTTCAGGATAGTTTCTATGGAAAACCGAATATATTGAGCAGTTACACGAGGAGAGAACAATTTCATGCAAGCAACAAGATACACCAACCGAAGATATAGGCAGGCTCGGCAACAGATCTATAGATTCATTGCATTGTTTCAAATCATGCTTCTGATGGTCACGCCACTGGGGGTAAGCGCCGCGCCACCGTCGGCAAACACACATTCAGCCAGGCCTACCTCTCCGCTACAGCAAGAGACCCCTACAGAGGGTAACAACATTGATGCGCTCCTTTCACCAACGGTGAATAGCCGCATGTACAGCGAAGACCGTTTGATTGTCCGTTTTGATGTCGATACCGGACGAAATGCAACCGCCGTCGACGCTGTTCATGCCGGGCTGGGTGCGCGCGTCCTCTTCGGTTTTCCAGGGTTTGTGAATGGCCTGCAGGTAGCCGCCTTGCCGGCCCACGTCTCCGTTGAGGAAGCTATCGACTACTATAAGAATATGCCCGGGGTGCTCTATGCCGAACCAGACTATGTTGTCTCCATACAGCAGGAAGCGACAAACGATCCGTACTTCACCGACGGTCGGCTCTGGGGCTTGACCAACGTTGACGCCGGTATCAACATCGCAGATGCATGGAAGCGCACACGCGGCAGTCGGAACGTCGTTGTTGCCGTTTCAGATACCGGCATCGACTATAACCACGAGGATCTGCAGGCCAATATGTGGCGCAACCTCAAGGAATGTAGCGGCGTCGCCGGTCAGGATGACGACAACAACGGCGTCGTCGATGACTGTTATGGCTTCGATGCCATCGAACAAGATGGCGATCCCAAAAACAAAGTACCCGGCGAATCGCACGGGACGCATGTTGCAGGCACCATCGGTGCCGTCGGCAACAACGGGAAAGGCATTGTCGGTGTCAACCACAGTGTTAGCATTATGGCCTTGCGCGTCTTGAACGAGCAGGGATCCGGCTACACCTCGGGCATCTTACAGGGCTGGGAATATGCGGCAAAGATGAAACGCGACCACAATGTCGACGTAGTTGCCATCAACGCCAGCCTGGGGGGCAGCCGGATTCCCACCCAAGCCGAACAAGATGCAGCAAAGAGCTTGATGGATGCGGGTATCCTTCTGATTGTGGCGGCAGGCAATGAAGCGAATAACAACAGTTACGCCGCCAAGTCACCGGCCAACCTTGATCTGCCCAACGTGATCACCGTAGCTGCATCAGATAACCGGAACCAGGTAGCCTCGTTCAGCAATACCGGCCAGGGGAAAGTTCACATCGCGGCGCCGGGTGTCGATATCTGGAGCACTGTCCCCACAGGTAACAGCGACGGACTCTATGCCTCGTACAATGGCACATCCATGGCCACCCCACACGTCACCGGCGTTGCGGCGCTCCTCAAGGCCCAAGACCCGAACCGCACCTGGTGGCAGATCAAGAATCTGATCTTGGCCGGCGGAGACAATCTCGCCAACTGGCAGGGGTTAACCACTACCGGCAAACGTCTTAATGCCAATCGATCCTTAACTTGTATAGACAGCACGGCCTTCGGCATTCTCGCGCCAGCCGGTGCAGTTGTCGAGCAGCCATTCGGCAATGACGACACCATCCTACTGAGCGCTATCAATGTGCGCTGCGCCAATCCTGCCGGCGCGGTCACCGTGACGGTGAAGGACAGCAGCGGCACCACAGTGGGCACCGTCACCCTGGTCGACGATGGCCAATCGCCGGACCACTACGCCGGTGACGGCGTCTACAGTGGCCGTTTCTCACCCCTCAAAGCCGACCGCTACGAATTTGTCTTCAGCAACGGGAACACACAGAAGACGGTTCAACACGTCGCATGGAAGAGTTATCTCATCTCTGAGATCAATCACAACGGCTTCACACTGAGCAACAGCGCCAGGACATTGTCCCTCACCGGACTTAACGGCGTGCTGTCGGCACCCTTCGCCTTCCACATTGCCGGGCGCGAATATCCTGTCGATACCCCCCTAAACATTTCACTGAAGGGCAAAATCGCCATTGAAGGCCCGGCCGGTGGCGACGACTTTTCAACCCCACATAGTCAGGCTTACACGCTCCTATCACCCTTTGCGCTTCAAATCGGCACCCCCGAAGGTGAAATCCGGTACGAGATTCTGGGCACCGCACCAGACCGTCAACTCGTTGTCGAGTGGCACAATCTCAAGATCAACGGCGTCTGCGACGCGGTCAGCTTCCAAGTAGCTCTCTTTGAAAACAAGAGCGATGTCCTCTATCACTATACCGATCCCATCATCTCGGGTGGAGAAGCGCCTATCGGCGGCTTCTGCGCCAGTTGGAGTGCAGGGGCGGATCAATTGGTAAGCCTACAAGCTGCGCCAGGCAACGTGGCCACCTACCTTCCCGTGCCATCTTACTTTAACAAGAACCCGGCCCGGCTGCGCGCCGGCCAGACCCTTCTCTTCCGCGTAGGCGGCGCCGAAGCAAGCGACATCGCCGCCGGGCTCACGCTGGGCAGTAGCGTCGCCTATGCGCTTTCGATTACACCCTATGCCTGGCGTTCTCTACCCGATAACGCGACAGCTATCCCCTTTGGCAATGACGCGACACAGGATTTTGAGCGGGCGGTGCCTCTGCCTCCAGATTTCAACTTTGCGCCGCTTGGCGTCCCTGTGCGCAATCTGTGGATCAGCCGCTTTGGTTGGGTGAGCAGTCGGCCCACCGAGAATGTCGCCAAAGCATCTACGCCGCGCGTCCTGCCTATGGATGACGGCTTCTTCCTGGCCGCCCTGTGGGATAGCGACATTGCCTACAGTGCAAACTTTGATTCCAGCATTCGTTATGGTGTCCTGGGCAGCGCGCCTAACCGAGAATTCGTCGTCGAGTGGCGCAAGATGCAGCGATGCGATGCAGAGAACTTCGCATATGGCGAAGGGACCTATCAAGCGGTCCTACGGGAAGGTACCCACGAGATCTTCACCAATTATCAGGACCTCACCTTCGCCGAAGGTTGTGCTTCGAATAACGGCGGCACTGCAGCGGTGGGATTGCAGATCAACGGCGACGCCGCCACCATGTTCAACTACGCGCAACAAACAAACCGCGCCGAACTCTATGTACGTGCGCGGGATGGGCAACTCGCCGATGGTGTCAGCCTCTACTTTGCGCCGGCAAGCCTGTCCTCTAACCCTGGCACAGCACCGGCAACTGTCCTATTACGCATTTCCAAGCAGGGCAGCGGCGCCGGCGTTATCACCAGCGCACCCGGCGGCATCAACTGCGGCGCCGACTGCCTGGCCGAATTTAATCGCAACACCCCGGTGACACTGACCGCCACACCTACCCAAGGGTCAATCTTTACCGGATGGCAGGGCACATGCAGCGGCGCTGGCAGTTGCCAGGTGGTGCTCTCTGGCGAGACCCAGGTCACCGCGCAATTCGACAAAGTGCAGACGCTAACGGTCACCCGCAACGGCAGCGGCAGCGGAACTGTGAGCAGCACGCCGGCGGGCATCAACTGTGGCGCGACATGCAGCGCCCCGTTCGGTAAAGACGCAGAGATCACCCTGACGGCAGCAGCCTCAACAGGCTCGATCTTTCAGGGGTGGAGCGGCGCCTGTGAGGGCAACGCCCAAAGCTGCACGGTACGTCTGAGCAACGACCAGAGCGTCATAGCAACCTTTACCCCCGAAAGCAGTGGCGACGGTTGCTTCACCTATACCAGCGAAGATGTGGGCCGCGCCATCCCCGACGATGGCACCGCCACCCTCTCCTCTGTCGTAAGGGTGCCCGGTTCCATCAGCGGATTGGTGCAACGAGTGGAAGTGCTCAACCTGAAGGGGAGCCACGACTGGATCAATGATCTGCAGGTCAAGCTCGTTAGCCCAACAGGCAACGAAGCGATGCTCTTTAGCAAAATCTGCAGCAGCGAAGACAACTTCAACATCAACTTCGCCGACGGCGCCGACAAAGCCAACAATGCTTTGCCCTGCCCCCCCACCGACGGCGGCACCTATCAGCCAAAGGATGCACTGTCGGTCTTCGGCAACCAACGCGCCGCCGGTGAGTGGCAATTGGTTATCGAGGATTCCTACGCCGATGGCAATATCGGCAATCAACTTGAGATGTGGTCGCTCAAACTCTGCATCGTAGACGCACCGCCGACGGCAAAACCAGAAACACTGCCTGTGGCTCAGGTCTGCATTGATGCTGCCAACAATGCTGAACGTACCTCCTTCCTCTTTCCGGTAATGGATCTGCTGCCAACGTATAGCAACGGCATTGCCGGCCCTGGGGGCCTAGTGGCCGCTGCACAGACCATGCGCCCAAATATAGAGACGCGCCTAACACTACACAGCGAGAATGTTGCGTATGCACAGCACCTCTCGAACAGAACGGCTGCCCGCACCCAGACCATAGAACCAAGCCTGATCGCCAACGGCCTTAGCGGCGTCGTCCGTACACCAGACGGTGCCCCCGTGCCCTCTGCCTGGGTCTGGGCAGAGACGGTGGACGGCAAATCGTTCGACTTTGCCGATGCCGATGAAGACGGCGCCTACGCCTTCACCAATCTGGGCGACGGTGATTGGCTTCTGCAAGCGTATCCACCCGAAGGTGATCCGGACTACGCCACCTTTGCCGCCTCTGCGCTGGTCGAAGTTACCTTGCCGGGCACAAGCAACCTGGATCTGACCCTGTTGACGCCCAAAGTGTTCGGCACAGTGCTGCTACCCGACGATACACCGTTCGAGTACCCGCTGGGGATCCTCTACGCCACGGACGGTGACGAGATCGACTTCGCCGACGCTCGCTACGCCGACGGCACCGCAGAGGGTGTCTTTGCTTTCGGCGATGTCCCTACAGGCGGCTACCAACTCGAAATCGAACTCTTCAGCGATGTCTACAACAATCCGGCGCCCGTCTCCGTGACGGTCGCCGATGCCCCGGTGGATCTGGGCGCCATCTACGCACGCGTCAATCCCAAACAGATTGTGGGCAAAGTGCAGGATACTCAGGGCAACCCTATCGGCGACGCCTCGGTCGATGCCTGGTCGGAAGAGGGCTATTTCTTCACCGAAACCGACAGCGACGGCAACTTCAACCTACGCGTCACCGGCGGTGAATGGGAGGTGGAGATCTACCCAATGCCCGAGGATGGCACCGCCGCCACCTGGGTCTACAGCGGTGGCCCCAAGATCGTCGCCTTCAAAAAGGACGAGAGCCTCGAACAGAGCAGTATGCTCACATTCAACGTGGAAGCGCCGGCAGGCTACATTCGTGGTCGGCTGATGCAACCCAACGGCTCGGCCTTCACACCCACCGAAACGTTCAGCGCCTTCGTAGATGTGTGGAATGACGAAAGCGGCTTCTACACCTACAGTGAGGTTGCAGCCGATGGACGCTTTGCTGTAGCAGTACCGATGGGCAGTTTTGCCGTATCGCCCTGGCTCGATCCCAGCATCTACAAAAACCTCATCGCCACGGCGCTGCCGCCAGTGAGCATCAAAGACGGCGATGTCGACCTGGGTCAGATTCACCTTGTTGAACGCAACGTCACCATTCGTGGCGTTGTTACAAGCAAAGCAGGGCGACCTATCCCCGGCGTCTGGGTCGATGTCTGGCAGCCCGGCGGCTTTTGGGATTACACCTCGACTGATGAACAGGGACGGTACACCATTGCTGTGGCGCCTGGTGAATGGCATATTCAGGCGATTCCTGATGACGGTACAGAGGGCGAACAGAGCTATCTGCCTACAGATGACACGTACAAGGTACGCGTAAACGCCAACCAGACGCTGGAGCAGAATTTCCAACTAGCGCCTGCCGTGGGGACCGCCTCTGTACGTGTTCAGGTCAACCGTACGGCAACTGCATCGACGGTCGAGTCGGATCCAAGCGACAGACGGTTCAACTACTTCTTCCCGACGAGTGCGCCGTTGCCGACGATCGACCAAACGATCTTCTATATCCTCGAGGCAGTCGAGATGCCGATACTCGTCGGTCCAGATGACTATTTCAACTATACACCGTTCCGTCGGGACAATGAGACGGTAAGCAGTGAGCGTTCCGCCACATCTGTCAACGCTAGTTTCCGGTTCGCCGATGAGGATGGCAGATTGCAGTTCCGATCTGGCCAGAATCAAATGACACGCGCCGGGCGGGCGGTAGGTGTAACGGCAACAACTGGTACCAACCTGGATCTCCAAATGGAGGTGTTCATCGATCCACAGAAGCTGATACTCGAAGTGCGCTGTGATGACGGTACCCCCTGTATTCAAGGTGACATCAGTATTGCCCTTGCACCGGTCGGCTCAATGAGTGGGCCACAAGTCCACAAGGTTGGCGCGCCTGTTCCGGCCACCAACGGCGCCATCGAAATGACAGTGCCATCAGGGGTTTACGGTCTGCCGGCAGCAACAGCCATTATGCACAAAACAGGGGTGGGGCCGACTGTACAAACCGGCGTCATTCTGTGGAACGACGCCACTGTAACTGTCAGCAACGGTGGTGCCAATACCACCATCGGCACGGCCTACGCCTACGACACAATCATTGTTGGGCAAGCAACGACGTCGGGCGGCACACCTCTTGCCGATGCGCAGGTCTCGGTGACGCTGCTGCCCACAAGCGGCGCAATCGGCACGCTGTTGGTCGTCAACTGCGGGATCACCGCCGACGATGGCAGCTATAACTGCAAGGTGCCCGCCTTCTTTGTAAGCCAGGGTTACCAACTGAGCATCTTCCCGGCGGCTGGTTCCGGTCTAGCACCGGTGGTGCAAAGTGTCGCCCCCGCTGTGGCCAACCAACGCATGGCCGACGCACCGCGAGTGGTGAGCGCGCAGGTCGATCGTAAGCTGGTGGGGCAGGCCTTCCTCGAAGACGGCAAGACGCCGCTGGTCAATGCCTGGGTGACGGCAACGAATGCAAATGGGCAGAGTGTGGCCGCCCGCACCGACAGCAACGGCTGTTATATTCTCTCGATTGCTGCAGCCGATGATAAGACATGGAACGTTAAGGGCGCATATGAGGAAAGCGGAAGTCGGCGGTACTATGCCGGTGAGATCACCGTCACCGACAACACCACACAGCCGGGCACGCTGGTCTTGGCCCAAGAGAATCTGCGCCTGACCCCGCGTGCCGAGACGCCCAAAGCCACCACACATCGATTCCAGAACAAGGTAGGCGCAAACATTGTCCTCCCCGGTGGACTGCAAGTGATGATTCCACCCAACGCAATCAACACCACAGCCGACAATCTGCAATTGGTCTACACGCCGAATACATCCCAGCCGGATTCGAGCATCCTGTCGAAAATTGATATCGGTTACAAGCTCCAACTCCAGGATACCGCTAGCGGACGTGCCATTGAAAGTAACTTCCGCCACCCGGTTACCGTGAAGTTCCGCTATACAGATGAGGATCTGCGCCGCCTTGGCGTAGAAGACGAATCCTGGTTGTTCCCGGCCTACTACTCAAGCCGCTACAACATGTGGATCACACTGTATACAGCATCACACGACACAGACAACAACATGTTTGTGGCGCAACTCGATCACTTCAGCGACTGGGGTATCGTGGGAATCCCTGCCTCTGCGGAGGAGAGACGGCTCTTCCTGCCGTCGATCCAGCGGTAGAGGCAGCATAACGATTCAGATGTGACGCACTGGCCCAAACGGTGATGCATACAGGTCACTCTCATGGTCGGTGCGTCGCACCGGAATAACTACAAGTGCAGTGATAGCAAGAGTCAAGCGCGATGTCCTGGCCGTCACTCAGCGTCGAGTCGGCTGGGTCATTGTTCTTGAGTAGTTGCTGGATTTCATCGAACAGAGAAAGGAGAACCTCTATGTGCAATGTTGAGCTGTTAACCGAAAAAAGGAACATACGGTGCCGTGGCCTGGAGTGGCGCATGTCGAACAAAGTAGAGATGAATTTTGTTATGAGGTCTGTATCTCTAGTCTTTGCCATCTTAAGCGGGTGTATAATCGCCCTCTTTCCGCACATGCTACATGCGCAAGATACATTGTTACCGACTTCTGTAGATAATCATACGGCTGGACTAGTGGGGCAATTTCGGCAGCTTGATATCAGCAAAGAGCAGTTGGGCGTAGACAACGCCACTACCCAAAGCAAATGCAATACGGCAGGCGGCGAGATTCTCATTTTCGAGGGTTCGGCGCAGACGAATGTGTCGGTCAAGCTAGAGCAAGTCCAGGTGGTAGCGCCATCAAGCGGCGGGGTATGTGGTTTATCGGGTAAACTACGCATCCAGCTTCCGGGCAACAATATTGTCACAACAATCAGGGGAGATGTCGATACAAGGAATCAATTCATCAGTTCGCATGTCGGCACATTTGATCTCAACATCGGCGGCATTACCCTGCGCACCGAATCACCCAAAGTATTTCCAGACAAAGTCGTGCTTCACGTGTCGTCACTGCGTATGCCCGACGCTTTGGGGGGCGACACTATCCCCATGCTGCTGATCCCGCGCATTGATGCGGACAACGGCCTACTGATTACCACTTCAGCTACAGAGAACCTGTCCAATGTTGGTGTGCAGAGCTTTGGCCTGCCTGATATTGCGCTCGATGCCATCGGAATCGGGGGGATCAAGGCGGAATTGTTCAGTGAAGCTGACGGCTACAAACTCTTAGCGGAAGGCTCACTTCAACTGCCCAAACTTGAAAACAAGGGCAAGCACAAAGATGAAGATGGACAGGAGATAGGTATCAGTGCCAAATTGGCCATCTTCCTTAATGCACAACGTGAAATGGTGATTCAGTTTCATACTCCAGAAGGTGCAGAATCCCAACCGTTTGAGATCAGTGAATCTGAACTCTTTGTGCCGGCAGATGTAACCGCACCGGATGGTTGTTACTTCGGGGACGTCTGCCTTAGCGAAGTGGGGGTTGGCTTTGGATTTAATCCAGGCATACCAATCCCCACCGGCAAGGTTTGGGTTGTGTGGATTACCGGCGTACGCGGCAGCATCACCCTAACAGCACACGACACAGCCATCAATTTGGGGCTTACACTGGCCACCAGCAAACTTCAACTCCCGGTAATCGGTCCTGCCGTCACGGTAGATGGGGATGCGCGTCTACAATTGGCACCGGAATTCGGTGCCAGCCTCAAGGCTGCACTCACTGTCTTCATTCTACGCGTTGCAGAATCTGAAGTAGAGTACTATGCTTCCAGCGGCTTTCGAGCGAGTTTGGGGATGGTAGGAGGTGCGCCTGGTGTTCCTATACCTATACGATATGAAGGTGAACTGAGAGTATGGGGTTCCAGTAATTCGAACTATCTCTACAGCAACGGGCCAGTTTTTGTCACGGCATCAGGGCGGGCAGGTTACTTCATCAAAGAAGGTGAAATCTATAGTTCATGCAGTTGGATCCCTTGTGGTGTGCGTTGGTGCCGAAAATGGTGGGGCAGCTACCCATGTGGTGTTAACTGGTGCTACCGCTGTATCAGTGTACCCCCCAATGAACTCTGGTTGGGAGGTGGTACGGCGGATCTCGGACGATTCAAAGGCGATATCTGGGGCATCAAAGGCGCCGTACACTTCTGGAATTACTCAACCGGCGTCTTTTTCAACCTGACCAATGGCAACCTTACACTGGGCAACGTCAGCGGCTATGTGTTGGACGCGCCCAACGTACTAAGCGCCGCGATGGCTCGCCAAGGAGAAGTTGCATCTTTCCGGGTAACACAACTGGGTGGACAATCGCTTACCCTAAATGCAACTCTGATGCAAAAGGATACGCTACTCATTCAGACCCCTGTTGGGTTGAACAATCGATCGCCACGTGAACTCTCGGCGATGCGCGAAGCACTGGTTTCCATAGATCAACTGTATGGCGATGAGAAAGTCTCAGCCGCTGCAACGCTCGACGTTATCACATCTACGCAGGTGTTGACACAGACCGATACGATTTTCACTATCAGCGTGACTAAGCCGCTCACCCCAAGCTTGATTCTCCCCAACAACGACAATGTCCCCTTTGCGCTGCGTGGCGCGGAAATCACGCCCGACAATTACGCCGCCTTCGCGCCAGATCTGATGGTGAGTTATCAAGAGGTATATACCTACACTGATGCCGCCGCAGCAGAAGAGACACGCTGGCGAATTGTTGCCGCCACACTGACGCCTATGACGCTGACAGTACAAGTAGATGGCGCAACAATAGGCGGCGCTGTTGTACATGAATCAAACTATATGACGATTACACCTGGGGCGCACGTCGTCACAGTACAACCAATTGAACCGGTAGGCACTTCAATACAGATCCCAATCGACGTCATCACCGGCACAGACACTAGCGTGATGGTCTACTTTGATGCAACCCACCAACTGACATCGACCATTCTGCGCGACAGCCGAACCCCTCCGTCTACACACGGCAAGGGTTTGGTCCGGTTCATCAATCTCCTGGACAACCGTAGTGGCACCTTATCACTCTATGCCGATGGCAAACTTATCGGTGCAACAGAGGCCGGAAATGCAAGTGCTTATGTTGAAATGAGTACCGGAACGTACGCTGCTGAAGTACGCGACGCGAACAACAGCCTCATCCTCACCGGTACACTCATACTGGAGGAAGGAGACCACCGCTCTCTAATAGCAACCAGTGAGTCGCTCGATCACGTCCGTTCTGTGGGCATGGTCGAGAGCCTGGATCTGTTGGCAGATGTAATCCATGAAGCTGTTACCGAAAAGTCTTTCAGCATCGATCAGGCACCCATTGGTTCCTGGCAGGTAAAACTTACAGGTAACGTTACCAGCCAAACCTGGGCGCTGGCTGTGCTGAATGCCACCAATCCGCCTGTGCTGAGCGAGTTCACAGCAAAACAACGCATCGATAATCCGCATACGGTCGACGTGACCTTTAAGCTTCAATCCGACTACTCACCGGCAAAAGCCACCTTCTTCGTTGCCCATGCGCCCATTACATTGACGGCAACAATGACCAACGCGGATGGCACAGTCACCACCGAAGAAATTGCGAACTTCCATGGTGAGGAGGTTGAAGCCATCGAAATCACAGATACGGCAGAGCTGAACGGAAGCAAAAATGTTGAGCACGTCATCTCCCTTTCGTATCTCCCCTCTGGAGACTACTACCTTTGGGTACAGATCGAGGATGGCGTCAACCCCGCAGTGAACCAGTATGCGACGTCTCCAATGCAGATGCGTGCTACACAGGATCGACAGGTGCGTATTGCAGCAACAGATTTTGATCAGCGTGTGCAGTTCGAAGGGGCAACTTCTATTCGGATCGATCACACCAGCAGCTTTGCGGGGCACTTTTCAACAGGTGTAATCACACCTGAGTTACACGTTGAGATCTACCAATGGCTGACACAGCCCGACGTCTGCGATCCACCACAGAATGATACAGATTGCCGACAAGACCAAGACGGCACGTGGGGAAAGTGGGTGCTGGATAATTACTACCCACTTTACTTTGAGTGGGAGCCAAGCACTCACCCAGATGCCGATGAATATATCTTGGAGATTACGCCGATAGAGTCGCCTAGTATAACCAGCACCCAACGCATCACGGTAGGGAACACACTCTACGAAATGTACGATGATGAAAACAACTATCTGGGCATTGTGGGCTACAGTGGATGGCCAGGCGTTTTCCCGGACAGCACGTATCAAGTACGCGTTGGTGTGATCGATAATGAAACCGATCGTATCGACTGGTCGCCCACCGTTACAACAGTCGTTCCCCTGGGCAGCATCGAGTTGCAAGCACCTGCGGAGACGGTAAAAGCTTCTGCCGGTGTTGCCAGCGTCATCACGAAGACGATCAGTCTGCATATGTCGCAAGATCTCTTCTATGATGCGTCCATTGAGTTACTTCTCTGGAATCTACCACTCGGCCTTGATGTCAACTTTGTCGATGACGACATCGCAGCCTATCTCAACGACGATTATAAGGCCGATTATGTTGTCTCACCACGCAGCCGCTTGGTACCGGCAGTACCCCAAGCCAATTTACTAAAGCGAACTGCCACCGTCACACGTTTACAGGCCGATGGATCCCCGACAGTAGAGGCACGTTTGCGATCCAGTACATTCAGCGAAACCATCCCAATTAAGATAGAAATTGGCCCTGATGTTCCTGCGGGATCTTACATGCTGCCAATTCGTGCGATTGCCGGTCCTCTCGTGTCAGACACAGTGCTACGCCTACAGGTTGGTGATGCCGGTATCTACCTGCCATTGATCACCAAGTAACGACATAGCCCGATCCGCTCAGAACGCCAACAGGTCAGCCTGGGCGGATCGGGGTGTACTTCAAGTTGGGGGCAACAACCTTCCGTGAAGGGGTCAGCAAGATGAAATAAACGGCGTCGCTGTCTTGACCCCTTCCCGGAAGGTCAATCTCGCCCCAAGCTTGAATTGCACCTGCGGATCGGTACTCCCTTACCCTGATTTATAAAAACGATTTATAGTCAGATAATCCCATCACATCCACCTCACCTGCTATAAAATCAGGGAAAACCTGACCCCATAAATCAGGTTGAAAAATCGATTACCCACCCATACCATTGTGATACATTGCTCGTTTCCGTTTTCTCCCTCCAGCGCTGTTGTCCAATTGTCTCTATGTCTCCCATCCCACACACTTTTTTCTAGAAACATTCAATTCCGACCTACTGGATCTAGCTATCGTTCTGTTCCGGCCTGCTCACAGTTTGGCCTGCTAGACATTGCTTGTAGAAAAATCATCCGGAGGAACCATCATGTTATCATGGCCCGTCAAGCTGTTCATCTTGGGTGCGATCTGCATACTTGGCGTGTTCTTTGTACCCACACTGACGGCAAGTAACAATGCAGGCGCATTCCACAGTGGGCTTTTCCTCAGCCGGCTAGACCAAAGTGGCACAGATGACGAAACTGCCCCAGTGCACATGGCAGCACCGGGGCAGGGTATCGCAGATCGATACATTGTCCTCTTCCACCATGATCGCGTCTACAATGCCGAAACCGTCAACGGCAAAGCAGCACAGGCCGCAACTCAACTAGGGGCCGATGTACACTTTGTCTACAGCAGCGCTTTACAAGGCTTTGCCGCTACAATGTCGGCAGAGGCGGTGCACGCCCTGAGCAAGGATGCAGATGTCGCTCTGATTGAGCAGGATCAGAGCGTGAGCATTGCCAACACACAAGCGAACCCGCCCTGGGGGTTGGATCGCATCGACCAACGTACGCTGCCGTTAAATAACAGTTACACTGCCGCTGCCAACGGCGCCGGCGTCCATGCCTACGTCCTGGATACCGGCATTCACAACACACATGCCGAATTTACGGGCCGAATGGGGAACGGCTACGATTTTATCGATAACGACACAACGCCACAAGATTGTAACGGACATGGTACCCATGTCGCCGGCACAATCGGCGGTACGACCTATGGCGTCGCCAAAGGGGTGACACTACATGGCGTACGCGTGCTCGACTGCGGAGGCAGTGGCACCACTTCGGGTGTTATTGCAGGCATCAACTGGGTAACAGCCAACCATGTCAAGCCGGCCGTAGCCAACATGAGCCTGGGCGGCGGTGCATCGACGTCGCTGGATACAGCTCTGCGCAACTCGGTGGCGGCAGGTGTGGTGCATGTTGTGGCCGCAGGCAATGAAAGCGCCGACGCCTGCAATGGTTCACCGGCACGCGAGCCGCTCGCCATCACTGTGGGTGCAACCAACAGCAGCGACCAACGTGCATCATTCTCCAACTATGGAAATTGCCTCGACATCTTTGCGCCGGGCGTCGGCATCCTCTCGGCGTGGTACACCAGCAATTCGGCAGCCACCAGCATTTCGGGTACGTCGATGGCCTCGCCCCATGCAGCGGGCGTAGCAGCGATCTTTTTGCAAACTTCACCAGAAGCCTCACCTGCCACGGTGACCGACAGCATGATCACGGCAGCAACCAGCAACCTTGTCAGCAACCCTGGCACAGGATCCTCCAACCGGCTGCTCTATAGTGTGCTTGGGCCACCACCCACACCAACAACAACGCCGACCGGCACACCGCCCACAGCTACGCCGACATTTACACCCACAGCAACACCTGCCCCCCCCACCAATGATGACTTTGCCAATCCAATCGTTCTGACGCCACTACCCTTTGGCCATACATTCGACACAGCCAACGCCACGACGGCGGCTGATGACCCAATCCTTTGTACGCTCAGCCAAGGTGGCGCCACCGTCTGGTATCGATTCGTCGCTCCTTCAACAGGCACATTGACGGCCGACACTTTCGGCAGCAACTATGATACGGTGCTGGCCATCTTCAGTGGTCAACGCGGGGCGTTGACACGATTGGCCTGCAACGACGATTATCAAGGGCTGCAATCATGGGTAACGTTGAACGTGAACGCAGGTGTTACATACTTCCTGGAAGTTGCCGATTACTATACGTCCAACAACAACGAAGCCGAAGCGGTGTATGACACAGAAGCAAAAATGGCGGGCTTACCGGTCAATGCGCGACGTGGTGGTGAACTGCGCCTGGCTGTTGCATTTGCGGGCAACAGTACACCTACACCTACACCTACGCTTACATCTACACCTATTACACCAGTGCCGACGGCTATTGCTACTGTCAGCATGGGCTTGACGCCAGGCGACATCACGGTGAGCCAGGGCGTAACCTTCACCGCCGCCATTCAGGTGCGCACCAGCCGGCCCGTTGATGGCGCTGCCGCTCATATCAACTTTGATCCGGCTGTACTACAAGTTGCCGCCATCACCCCCGGAAATGCGCTGCCAACAGTTCTCCAGAATCAGATCAACAACGAACAGGGACGATTGGATTTTGTTGCCGGCGCGCTAAATTCGGCTTTCCCATCCAACGATTTTGTGCTGGCGACTGTGGTGTTTACGGCAACAAACTTGTCTGTCGGAACGCCGTTGAACTTCGAGACGGCGGGCGCACGCCAGAGCAGCGTAACGTATGAAGGTGCCACGATTCTTGGGCAACTCGACAACGGCATCGTCTATGTACGTGAAAGTATATTCGTAGGACGCGCAGAACCACCGGGGCGCCCCGCTGCACCACATATAAGTTGGCGTATCCCTGTAACGATTACGGTACAGAAGTTGCAGACAGGCGAGGCCACAGAGGTTGTCGATACACTGGATGCGTCGGGCAATTTCACACTCACCGGCCTTTTGAACGACGATTATCAGATTGGCGTACGCGGACACAATACACTGCGCACCATTCAACAAGTGACCATCGGTAGCCGGCATACTACGGCAGATTTCGGCATACTGCGTGGCGGCGACAGCAACGGCGATAACGCCGTGACCCTCATCGACTTTTCGCTCCTCGTCAACACTTTCGGACGATGTGTAGGCGACATTGGGTTTGACGCAAGAGCTGACTTCAACGGCGACGACTGCGTAACGCTGATCGATTTCTCGATCTTGCGCAGTAGCTTTGGCATCAGCGGCGCTAACATCGATGACAAACAGACAGCCACACCCCTAAATCCCAACGACGTACAAGCCAATCTCAGCGCGCACTTGTCACTTGCCGCACCCAACAAAGTGCTCAATCCCGGCGAATTCTTCACCGTATCGATCTGGATCGATAGCAGCACTATCGTCGATGGCGCCGCCGCGTATCTAAGCTTCAACCCATCTGTGATCCAGGCTTTAACGCTTACAGCAGGCGATCGGCTGACGACCATCCTGCAAACCAGGTTAGACAACAAGCACGGGCGCATCAGTTTTTCTGCCGGTGATTTGGTGCCGACGGTTTCGGGCCGTTTCTTGCTGGCAACCGTCGATTTCGTCGCCGTGGCATCGGGTATTAGCCCCATCACCTTCCTGCACGATGCACCAGATTCGAGCGTTGTCACTGCTGGTGGCGTTTCGATCCTGGCATCATCTGCCAATAGCACCGTGCACGTGGGCGGCGAGTCGATGCCGCACATTTATCTGCCGATGGTCGAGCGATAAGCGGCCATTGATCCCCCTTGCCTGAAAATGTGTGATGTTTCAGATCAAAGGTAATTCCCGGTCTGAACACCGAGGATTCCATGATGACGTCAGATTCTGATCCTTCCCGGCCTGACTTTCGAAAGGCTCGAATGTCGATACTGCGATTTCAACCGCTTTGTAACGCTTTGATCCGGCTGGTGCTGGGAACCGTACTACTTGGAAGCACAGTGGCAATCTCATATGCAGAAGGGCGAGAGGCCGCAGATAGTTTGCAACTTGCGCTTTCCGGTTTCCGGTTGCTTGTGGATGATGTGAATGGTCATGGATCGATTTACTGTTGTGGTCAACCAAAGAGAGCAGCGGATGCAACAACGACCGCAGTGACGCTGGCAATCTCTCCGACATTGACAACAATGAAGGTGGGCGAACACGCGACTATTGCCATCGCTGTCTCTACGAGCACAAGCGTAGATGGCGTTGCAGCTCATGTGGACTTTGACCCAACCGCATTGCAGGTGACAGAGATCACGGTAGGCACAGTGTTGCCACAGGTGCTACAGAATAAATTCGACAACACACGAGGTGAGATTGACTTTACGGCCGGTAAGCTGACCGCACCATTCCCAGCCGGTAACTTTGAACTGGTATACATAACATTCCTCGCAATGGACGAAAGAGCCGGTACGACACTGGTCTTCGCCGAATCGCCACTACGTAACAGCGACGCAACCTTTGGCGGTGTCTCCATTTTGGATGGGGTTAAAGATGGGACGATTGTGATTGAGTCTGCCGGGGAACCCACCAACACGCCGACACCCACGGCGTCGCCGACACACACAGCGTCGCCGACATCCACAGCGTCGCCGACACCCACAGCGTCGCCGACACACACAGCATCGCCGACGCCCACAGCGACGCCGACGCCCACCGCATCGCCGACGCCCACCGCATCGCCGACACCCACAGCATCGCCGACACCCACAGCATCGCCGACACCCACAGCATCGCCGACGCCCACAGATAATCCTGGCAGCTATCTGCGAGTCTCCTCGATCTCCCCCACTCAAGGGGACAACGCCACTGTGACGAGTATAGTCGTTCTCGGCGCTGGTTTTCAGGAGGCGCCGACGCTACAACTCGACGGCTTTGCTTTGGACAACGTCAATCGGATCAACGATCAGCAACTTACAGCAGTCGTGCCCCCCGGTCTCCCCGTGGGTGTTTATGACATGCTCGTTACCAATCCAGATGGCGACTCGGTGGTACTGCCGGATGCGTTCATCGTGACTGGCAGTGGGATATTCATCAACAGTGTGGTGCCTGCACAGGGGTTGGCGGGGTTTGAAGTGACGCTCAATCTCTATGGATCCAATTTTGCTCAGGGGGCTACTGTAAAAATCGCCGATGTAACGCTCCCAACAACGCGTATCAGTGAGAGTTACCTGCGTATAACGGTACCTGACACACTGATTGTCGGCACCTATGACGTAAGTGTCATGAATCCGGGTGGCGGTGGAGCGATAGCATTCGGGGCCTACACCGTGCTGGATCTAGAAACAAGCGACGATCTATATGCAGTGGGTAGCCAGATCTGGACAGATCCAAACTCGCTGCGTGCTAACACTGCAGGCCAGGTCCGCCTGACAGTTACACGGCAAGGAGGAAAGCAACCTCTACCCGAGATCAATGTCCAGTTCCTGGTGAATGCATCCAATATCGAATCAGGTGGAAGGCTGCTTGGGAGAGGCTCGATTACGCCGCTGTGGCCGCGCTCTTCGGCGAACACGACGTCTGTGGTCTGGACACCTACACTGCCGGGCGTCTATACATTATATGCCGTCATCGACCCGGATAATCTGGTGCCTGAATCGCTGGAAAGCAACAACGTGGTTAGCCGTACATTGACAGTACTGCCACAGGCCGCCGATCAGATTGCACCGCGCGTAGACAGATTCACAATCAACAACGGCGCGGAGAGTACATCCGCTCTACGCGTGCAGTTAGACATGGAAGCCTCCGATCCTACGCCCGGCAGTGGAATACAATCATTGCTCTATCAAGAATTCGAGTTCAGTCAGGCGGCCAATCAATGGGTGCCTGTACGCAACTCCGGCTGGCTTGACTATACGAACTCATATACAAATTTCGATTGGGACATGCTGGCCTCGCCAGGCATCAAGTACTTACAGGCATGGGCCGCAGATCGCAGCGGCAACATCTCTACCTTCCCCTTTAAAGCCGGTATCAATTACATCCCACCCTCAGATCGCGTGGGACGTAACCTGGCGCACAGCTATCGTTACAGCCTACAAGCTGGCGAAGAGATGGCCGTCACGGTGACACCGATCAGCGGTGACCCTGATCTCTACGTCTGGACACCCAATTTGAACGCCCCACCGTATGTCAGCAACCTGTCCGGCGCGGCGGTGGATGCTGTAACCTTCAGCGCCGATGCAAACGGGGAGTACCAGATCGAAGTCTATGGGTATAGCGCCGCCGAGTATCAGATCACAGTCCAGGTAAACGCCACAGCCACATCTGCACAGAGCAGCACGCCGAATACAGGTGATGCCAACCTCAATAAAGCGCCGTTGACTGAACCTGTGTTAAGCAGGAGTAGCGTACCGTCTGATCAGCAGGTGCTGCCACCGGTGCCGGTCCAGGCGGAAGCACCATCCACGCCGACTGCGCGCAACCTCTACCTGCCGACGATTACTCGTTAAACGCTTCCCCCCATCCACAAATCCGTAGCCATCTTGTCAATTCAAGAACCCAGATGGCTGCGGATAGATATCTGGCGTAAGTTTTGAGTATGACCATGCGGTAAGCTTTATAAGGACAGAGACATGAACTATACGAAGACAAAACAGCACATAAGTCGAAATAGTGAGACACAACGGATTTTGTTATTGGGATTAGGATTCATTATTGCCATCATCGTTGGCTATGGCGTAGCTGATTCTCCAAATGCTACAGCCTATGGATTGACCATGCTGACAACCTCTTCACCGATGCCGACGCCTGTTCCTGCACAGTTGAACAATTCAGATCCTAAACAGGGCGCTGCCGCCGCCGTCGTCCATGTCACCATCTACGGCGAAAATTTACCAAACAGCGGACAACTCTACCTACGTTACTCAGGAAATCAGAAAACACGTACAGCCGAAATAGACACAGTACTGATCCCGATTCGAACAAATTTTATCGACAGCACCAAACTTGTTGCGCGCATTCCGGCGAAGGTGGCAGAAAGCGCATTACAACCCGGCTACTACGACTTTGTCCTTGTATACGATGGCGGACAGACAACGATGGTGAAGGCATACCATGTCCTCGATCCAGAGGATGTGAACGATCTGTACGCCGAAGCCTATCATCTCAACACGACACCCAGTCAACTATGGGCCGGCAAAGAGACCAAACTAAGCCTGCGCGTGCATCGTCTGGGAGGGCAAGGCGGTACAGGTCCGTTCCAGATCAACTTCTACCTTACCAGCATAGCGCCGGAGAACAGTATCGGGAGCGCCTTTGTACCGGGTATCAGCCCAGGCGGCTCGGCGTCTAGCAGCCTCGTTACATGGACGCCGCAGGGCTATGGCGATGTTAGGATCATCGGCGTCATCGACGCTGCACAGAACGTCGCAGAATCGAATGAAGACAACAACATCGTCGTTGTCGAACGCAAGATCACCATGCCACTGACTGAAGACACCTATCCACCTGTGGTTTCAAATCTGCAAGTTAACACAGGGGTGAAGGAGGTCAACCAACAGCAGATCGAACTATCTGCCACGGTCCAAGATAACGCCGATCCGGACAACCCTGATGCGTTCGTCTCAGGCCCCAGCCGTATCTACTATGTGGAGTTGCATTGGTACAGCGGCATAGGCGGCGGCAGTTGGATCCCTGTCAACTGGACAAGTTGGCTTGGCTACGAGAACGCACCCGATGCATTTGATCTGCACCCAACACCGGGGCTACGTTACTTGCAGGCATGGGGCGCTGACGGCGTCGGCAATGTCTCAAATCAGCCCGACAGCCGCCGCCTGAACTACATTCCTGAAGAGGACGAAATCAGCGCCGGCGAAATCCGAGTCTATCGCCAGGAAACCAACGCCAATCAATGTCTCAACGTGCAGTTGTTGCCGTCTCACGCCGATGAAGACGCCGATCTTTACATATGGGGACCGGAAGGCACACTGCAAGGCTTCAGCATCAATGGCGCCGGCATTAACGATACGGTCGTCATTCAACCTACGGATGCCGGAACCTATCAAATTGAGGTTGAAGGCTTTACCGACGCTCACTATCGCCTCACAATCAACCTCCAGGCTGAATGCAGCGTTGCCGCCGTTGAGAGCCGATCAATCAGCAACAAGACGCCACGCCAGTCACCGGCTATCCCGGTTAACGATTCACCGAACATCAATGAGGCACCCTTGCCCCAAAAACCGATAATCCAGTCACTCATCTTCAGCCCCTGGATCACCGTCGACACCGCTGATCTACAAACCCAAGATAAACTCTTCCTACCCATGCTACAGGCGGATTGATCTACGCCCTTTTCGCAGCGGTGAAAGTCTTCTGAAAATGAGTGCATTTAACGCCAAGGATTAGTTGAAACTGGCAGGATCAAGGTTAGATGAAATCGTCTCTTTGAGTTCCCTAAGGAAAACGATCTATTGAAAGAAGGAAGTGAAGGCAAAGCGCCGACCCGGACCGGGTCGGCGCTTTGCCTATTCCCAGGGAAGTGGGCGCTCTCTACGTAGCCACCAGGAAGATCGCCTGGGTCTTATCCAGCCTCCCTTCGCCAAGATCAGGGCGAACTTTGTTATCGCTGTTCTGCGTCCACCATTTACCGAAATGATCCCCATACTTTCCCGATCAGCAACCCCCGACTTGAATACTAGACGGTCGGCCAACCTACTCGCCGTTTACTCCTGTAGAATCTACATTTGCATCTATTTGGCGTGCCAATACTGTGAACGTGAACGTGCAGCAAGATTGAAGGTCTTGTTCATGCGTCACTCGTGAGAAAACCATTTGGTTTTGTAGGGCGCAGCCAAAAATGGACTGAAGGTTCAAATTCAGAATTCCAGGAGAACATGATGGCAAATATCATTCTACCGGCAACATACGTTACTGTGCGCGACGAGGGGCTGATCAGTGTTGGGGGCGTCAGCACTGGCAATGTAGGGGTGGTCGGCACCGCAGCAGACGGCGCCACCGACATGGTGCATATTGTCACCAGCCTCACCGATGCCAGAGACCTTCTCGGCGGTGGACCTGGCCAAACCAGCGCCGGCAACCTGCTCAAGACACTGGAGATTCTCTTTGCCAACGGTGCCGGTACGGCCTATGTCGTTATTGTAGCCGACGAAAGCCCGGAGAGTTACCGCATCGGCCTGGATCTCCTGGCCAATGAGACCGTCAACATCGTCTTGCTGGCGGGCCAGGACGCCACCAACGCCGACATGGTGGACGTACTGAAGGGGCACCTGGCTGAAACAGAACGCACCAATCGCGAACGTATTGGGGTGATGGGTTGCAACGGCTCGTTTGCCGTCAGCGATATCGTCAATGCCAAAGGTAACCTTGTACACGACGGTGGACGCGTGATTTATGTTGCTCCGGGTATTAGCCTTTCTCGTCGCGACCCTACGACCGGTGTCTCAACACCAGAGCAGCTTTCCGGTGCGTACACTGCTGCCGCCGTTGCCGGTTTGATCTCTGCGCTGCCAGTGCAGGTCAGCCCGACCAACAAGACTCTGAATCTCACCAACCTCACGGTAAAGTTCAATCACGGTCAACTTGAGAAGCTCGTTGAGGCGAACGTCCTCACCGTCGAACAGCGTGAAGGGCTGCGCGTCGTCAAGGGCATCACCACCTCCAACAACAAAGCCTGGTCACAGATCACGACGCGGCGCATTGTCGACTACGCTATCTTCGGCGTACGCTCTGCCTGCAACCCCTACATCGGCAAGTTGAACAACGATCGCGTACGCAGCGCCATGAAAGCCACCATCGACGGTTTCCTGACGCGCATGGTGGAGAGCGAGGCGTTGATCAGCTATGAACTGAGCGTCTCGGCCACGCGCTCACAAGAGATTGCAGGGCAGGCAATTGTGACCATGACAATTCGCCCGACGTTTAGCATCGATTATGTCATGGTGACGATGTCGCTCGGCTGAGCACCACCCCGTGGCCTCACCACCCATCACGCGTTCAACTACTTCAAGGGGATGAATTATGCCTAATGTCAATGTGTTCCGCGGCTCGGATGCGACGCTGGTGCTAGCGGTTGATGACAAGGAGACACAGGAGGGCGCTCTAGCCGACGCTCTGATCGGTGAATACGATCTTGCTAGTGTCGTGGCCCGCCTGCAGCAGGTACAGGTCAAGGTCGAGAACGACGTGCACCCTTATCACGAGATCGGCAAACGCTTCGCCACCGAGCTGCGCCCTGGCAACATCAACGTTTCCGGCTTTGCACAGCGAGCGCACATCAACGGCGCCCTGCTACGCCTGCTGTTGGGCGACGGTGCCGCCAGCCCGCCACCCAGCGAAGCGATGGCGCAGCCCACGTTCAATATGGTGATCAATCTGGCGAACCCGGCTGCGTCGAGCGGCGGTAGCAAACTGGTGCTCTTCGGTGTGAAGTTTGACAGTTGGAATTTCGCCCTGCCCGAAGATGACTTCGTGATGGAATCGGTCAGCTTCAAGGCGCTGCGCATCAGCAGTGAAGAAATGAGCAGCTAGGCGCTGTCATGACTGATTTTCAAGCGACACCTGAAGACCTGCTGGCTGGCGCCAGCGTCACCTTTGATATTATCGTACCGGCCGATCTGCTGCAGCGCAGCAGCGGCAACCTGACCGTGCAATTGCGCCCAGTGACGATCGGGGCATTCCAATTGATTATGAAAGCGGCGCGCCAGGACGACGGCTTGATCCCGCTCCTGCTTATCAAAGAGGCACTGGTGCAACCTACGCTGTCGCTAGAGCAGATCAAGCAACTCCCGTTGGGGCTGGTCAACTTCCTGATCGCACACATCCGTGAGATCAGCGGGCTGAGTGAAAAAAAAAGCAGTTGAGGCTGGCAACATCCACACCGCTGATCCAAGCGAGCTACCGGCTGGCACGTGCCTTTGGCTGGACACCGCAAGAGGTGCAGTCGTTAACCATGGCACAGATTGCCATCTATCTTGAATTATTGGACCAGGAAACAAGTGGCTAATTCACAAGTGCATGTAGCATTGACCAATCTGGGCGCAAGCGTGCGCGCCGACTTCCACCATATGCGGGTCGCCTGGCAGAGTGACTGGCTGTTTTCTGTATCTGTCAGTCACAGCGATTGGCTAGCCACCGATCATCTGCTGGCAGAGGTGGGGTATATTCAAGCGCCGCTCGACAACCTGCTCGACCTACAGCGCTTTCTCACCGCAGATTTCCTGCCCACTGTAGATATACCTCGTGAAGAGCCTGCGTCTGTCGCAACTGCGGATCGTGCGTACGCAGCATCTAAACTCGCTGCGCCGGGACGTGCCACGGGCGCTACACAACCCGCAGCATTAGAACAGGCCACATACTCACACCCGCTGCTATCCCTCACCGATACACAACGTGACGGTCCTACAAGGATGGACACGCAGTCCCCAGCAGTGTTCACCCAAAATGAGCCGCCACAACGACCACCCACCACAGCGCAACTGCGGACGACCCTCGCAGGCACATCAACGCCATCGTCTGATGTGGGGCTGCCGGGTATGCCCATACCAGATTCAATGTACGGTAGCGGTCTACATGTGCCGATGCAGCAGTGGTCACCCGATACTCCGGCTCAGCAGCAGATGGTCGAACCAATCGCAACAGACGATCCAACCTCACCGACAGCATATCCACCCCGAGTTGGCGGCCTGCGCGACCTGGCGCAGCGCCTGTCAACCGACGTTCACTGGTCAGCGCCGCCGGTTGATCGGCTCGTGGCGCCAACAACCAGCCAAGAGCAGACGCCGCTCCAGCTCGCGCAGGCACAGAGCGGAGATGCCTCAGTGAGTGCGGCTAGTGTCAGCAGTGCTGCCCTCCCCCTTAACAGTGCAACTACCCTGCCGGCAGCACCAGGTAGAGAAAATCATGTTGCCGCGTTGTCGCCTGTGGTGCTGCCGGCCGGTATAGCATCGACTGCGTATATGCTACACGGGCAGAGTGGGCAGAGCCATGTGCCGACAGCGGTTGCGGCTCTCTCTGCCATCGACGAAACGCTGCCTCAGTTGGATACCTTGATGGACGCGCTTGCGCGTGAGATCACACGCGAGTATCACCGATTCTACGGAGCATAGACAGACATGGCGATTGAGTTGGGCGGTGTGCAGTTCCCACGGGTGCATCGTATCGTCACCCTGGAGCAAGCAGCTTTTGTCTACCACCGCATCCCAGGCCAAGCCGGCAATCTGGTACAGAACCTAGGGCGCGATTCAGTACGTCTGCAGATTGAAGGCATCTTCTACGGGCCACAAGCACAGGAAAGCCTGGCGCGGCTGCGCGACCTCTACCTGAAACGAGACCCGGTCGATTTTGTGGCTGACATTACCAGCGGGGCCTATGCAGGCAGAGTCACCCTCGATCGTCTCGATGTGACCCAGGCCGCCGACGCACCAGAGCAGTTCAGCTATGTGCTGATCATCACAGAGTATGTCCCACCGCCAAAACCGGGGCTGAACACGAAGCTGATCGACCAAAAGGTCAAGTTGAATGCCAAACAGATGCTCGACCTTGCGACATTGCCCGACGATCTCCTGCTCGGCTCAGCACCCGAGCTGACCAACCCATTTACGCCGCTGCAGGGTGCGCTCGAACCCGTACGCAGCGCATCTGGGGGCCTGCTAAGTGCAATAGATGGCATGAAAAAAATCTTGGGCGCGTGACCGCACCAGTACATCATAAACCTGAACCGCCTGCGACACCTATGCATCATGATGCATGACTCGTGACGCATGATCTGGAGTGAATACCTATGTCTAGCTTGATCGATGCGCTGCCCGGCCAGGCGCAAAAAGATAGTCTACTCGACAGTTTCAATGAGGCGATCTCGCCCGATACGCTGGGGCTTGACGTGTTCGACTCACTGGGTGTCGACACTTTGACAGACACCTTTGCCATTGACGACCTGCCGCGAATCCACATCGATGCACTGCCGCCGTTGCCGCCAGGATTGACTAAGGCTGGGCTGCTGCAACAGATCAGCGAGCCGTTGGCGCGTATCCAATCGATTGATGCCGCCACCCTGCTTGCAGAAATCGAGAGCAGTGTGCTAGCCCCTTTGCCCAAACCGACCTTCCGCATCAGTGAAGCAGCCAGCCAGATCACGGGCGCAATCGTGCCAGTGTTCACCAGCCCGTCTTTTAACCTGCCGGACGGCTCCTTCGGCCAGGAACTATTCGATCTATCCGGGCTGGAAACCCCATTCCAGCAACTGGCACAGGCAGGCGCAGCCACCCCGCTCCGCCTGCTCGATGTCCTGCTCAATACACTCAACGCTCTGGTTGTCACCATTACCGATGCCGACAAGCTGGCAAGTTTCACGGCGCAGTCGCTGCAAGAGATCTACTTGCAGCAGCTTGATCGGCTGGACGGACGCTTGCCGCTGGTAGCCGTTGAGCAGGCGATTGCAATCTGTCAGGAGACAGAGGATGACGACGGCTATACCAGCGGCCTGGCAGCTCGCTACAGCCTACTGCTCGACCAGATTGAACTACTCGGCGATGGGGATCGGGAACTGGTCAGTGCACTGGCGGAAGAGGCGGATGCGTCGTTGCTGCCAGACCTGGAGGCGCTCAGGCAGGCCCACACCACATTGGGGTTGTTGCTCGCCAATGATGTTGCCGAGTTGAACCAGGCGCTCACTCGGGTGCTCGATTTGAATGCGACGGACGCAGTCTTCGTACAGCCCACTATCGATGCCTTTGGCCGCCGAGCCAGCCAGGTGTTGGACGCCATTGCCGCGCCTGTCAACCAAATCCGGCGCATGGCGCAGCAAATCCAGCAATACCTAGAACGCACCGCTACAGCAGCAGAGAGCAGCGCCCAGCAGTTTTCCTCCCAGATCACCAGCACCCTGCAGCAGATCGAAAGTTGGATTCAAGAGATCGAGCGTCGTATTCTTGCCATTCAGGCACAGATTGAAAGCGTCGTCGCCCGGCTCGACGTAACAGCGCTGATTGAGCAGGCCAAAGCAGGCTGCGCCAAGATCAGCGAGACAGTCGATGCCTTTTTTGACAGGCTCCAGGCCCTGCAGCAAAAACTCGACCTCATGGTCAGGAATCTGGCTCAGCAGGTGGATGACAAGGTTACGGCAGCCTTTGCTGCCCTCGAACAGAAAATCCGTGATCTGCTGGCGGAGATCATGGCACTCCTGGAGCGTGAGGACGTGCGGCAGGCATTGCAGCAGGCGAGCGACGGCATCGAGACCTTCAAGAATGCCATTGAGCAGGCTTCGCTCCAGCCCATCTTCGATCTCGTCCTCAGCAAGACCAACGATCTGGAAGCAAGCATCAAGCGGATCGATGTCGCTCAGATGGGTACCCCGCAACGCACAGCGCTCAAGGTCAGCGCCAAGGTCCTGCAGGAAGTGCGCGTCGATGAAGTGATCAAGCCAGAACTGATGGAAGAATTCGAGGAAATTCGCGCCCCGCTGACTGCTATCCTTGCGCTGATCAGGGAGAAGGTCAATCTACTCACGGAGCAGATCTATCAGTTCCAACCAGGGACCTTGATCAGCGAACTGCTCAAGGATTCTCTCCCCTACGAAGCGCTGATGAGCACACTAGACAGTTTCCGCCCCTCAGAACTGCTAGCGCCGATCAAAGCGCTAAACGAAAAAGTGACGGAGATTGCCGATGCCCTCGACCCCAACAAGCTCATCGACGCCGTCCAGTCCATCTACAACCAGTTGGCAGAACTGCTGGAGGTGCTCAATCCGGCGCCACTCAACCGCCTGATTGGAGATGCACTGGGAACAGCGACGACCCAGCTCGCCATCCTGCGCGATCAGAAGCTGGGCGAGTTGATGGGAACGATCCAGCAGACGATCTCTCTGGAGCGCCTGATGGCGAACACGCCCATCCACGAGATCGCCGACGCCCAATTCTGGCAGATCCTGACCAACGTCCTGGGCGGCAATTACCTCACGCTCATCAGCGAGGCCATGGCCGCCGCCGAGCAGCGGCTCAGCAGCAGCGGGCAAGAAGAGAATGGCACGTGGGAGCGCCTGCAGGAGATCGTAGCCAATGTCAACCGCCAGCGCAAGCTCGATGCCCCCCTCTTTGCCCTGCGCGTCGCTGAACTCACCAACAGTCTGGCGAATGACCGTTTTCAGGCGTTACAGGATCGCCGCGGTGCCTTGCTCCGTCACTACGCCGACGACCCTGAAGTTGCCTGGATTCTGGGCGATCTCGATCTGACGCCCGTACTCCATCTGCAGGGTACAACCGCTGCGGTGGGCAAGATGCCCAAGACCCGCCTGAAAGCGTCGCTGGTCGCAGTCAACAACACACTGGCGGCACAGGCCGGCGCACTCCAGCAGATCGACGCTGCTGCACTCCAAACAATGGCCGTGACGGTCTTCCGCCTGCAGATCGGGGACCCCGTGCGCGCGCTGATCAGCCTGCTGCAGGCCAAACTGGCTCCTTTCCAGGAAGCGGTGGTAGCAATCCAAGCGATTATCGACACCATAGTGGCGATGCCTGCTCGCATCGACGCCAGCGTGGCCACTGTGCTGACGGCGACGCAGGAGAGCGTGCACAGCCTGCTCACCCAGCTCATCACGTCGATCGATGCCTCTGGCACAGCGTTGACCGGCACACTGGAGACAATCTACGCGCGCATCAAGTGGAATGTCGATCAACTCAGCCCCGCCTGGATCCTCAATGCCTTTGCCGTGAGCGACTTTGTTGGTGCTCCGGTGGTAGAGGATCAAGCCAGCACAAGTGATCTATCGACAGCGGTCGAGCCGGCTGCCGATGCTGCCGACGCCGCTGACTACATTGACGTTGCCGATATAAGCGAAGCCGCTGCGGAATCCGTTGTAGACGAAGATGTAGCGCCGACAGAGGGGCTTTCTGTCACCACGGCCAGGCCCGTGTACAACCCACCGATGGGCATGCTGCGCATGGCAGAACGCATCGTCCTGGGCGGTGCACAAGACACAGTGAACCTGGGAGCCTTCCTCCAGGCACAACTGACCGCAGAGGAGTTGGGCATCTTGGAGGCAGGCGTAGAGCATGCGCGCCAGGAGCCGGGTAGTGCCTTACTGCCCGGTGCCGGTGCCGCCGTGCTCAATGCGATCAACCGGGCACTGACACAAACCACCCTGATCGACGACACGATCTATATGGACGATCTCAAGACGCGTCTGGTAACCCAGGTGGACGAAGTGGAAACGCAAAAGCAGGCAGCACTTGCTGACGCCAACGCTACGGTGGAACGACGCGTTGCACTGACCAAACAAGTACGTCGGCTGGGTGCACTGCAACGCCAGATTGGGCGCGCTGAAGAACGGTATCGCAACCGCAGCCAGTATGCCGACCTGCTGCGGCTGAATCGCGTGCTGCTAGAAGCCGAATGTCCGGACGATGTCAACATGAGCCTTCAGTCACTTCATCCCTACGCGGTGGAGCAGATCGCCCATCTGTACCCAGAAGAGACTGTCGCCGTGTTGGACACAACCTACATCAGCGTCGTCGATAAGATTCGCAACTTGCCCGACCAGTTGATCGCCGGCCCGCTGAACGACACTTTTCTAGAAGTGACGCAAGTGCTGCAAGAGTACTTCGATATTGACAGCATCTTCGCAGTGCTGAACAACAAGCTGGACGGGCTGGACGAAGACCTGGATCTGGGGCTGGATCGGCTCAGCGCGGCCTATGAGCGGCTGTTGGTCACCTTTGATCGCCAGTTGTCAACAGCTTAAGCGCATACCGAGCACAAGGACGGCGACGCGCCATGCAGAACATTGTCGGCAAGATTACCATTGGGAACAGTACGCTGCGCCTGGGCAAGAACAGCCGCATCGTTGCATTGGATGTGCAGAGCGCTTTGAGCATCCCTGCGCACCAAGGACAGATTGTGGCTGACGCCGCTGCAGGGATCACTGCCAAACCAGGCGACGTGGTCAAGGTGGAACTTGGCTATGATGGGCAGGTGAATCGCATCTTCACCGGTCGCGTCCACAGCTTGGCCGCGGGGCTGACCCACCTCCACGTGGAAGCACTCAGCACCTTTGCTATGCTGGCGGCGGCGCACATCAACCTGGTCTATGAAAAGCAGACCGCGCGCGAAATCGTCGACAATGTGCTGGGGCGGGTCAAGGTGAAAGCCGGAAAGTTGGAGCCGGGTCTACGCTTTGCCAGCTATACGCTGAGTGCCGGGCGGTCGGCTTGGGCCAACTTGCAGAGTCTGGCCGAGCAGTGTGGCTTTGATTTTTATGCCGACGCCGACGACCGTGCCACCTTTGCGGCCTGGAAGCCAACCAAAGTTCACGACTGCCGCTATGGCGCCAACATTCTGGAATACAGTTGGGAGAATGTACCGGAGCCTTTTGTCGGCGTTGAGGTCTACGGCGAAAGCCCAGCCGGCCAGGGACAGAGCGACGAAGCGGCACCATGGTTGACCAAAAAAGAGGTCAAAGGCAGAGCTGGCCAATCCAGGGGAAATGTGCTGCGGCTGGTCGATCCGACGGCGCGCAACCAGAACCTGGCCGGCGAAGTGGCGCGGCGACAGTGGCAGCGCTACAACATCAAGGCGCGCGGCCACGTGCGGCTGGTCGGAACTTCCGCCATCCGTTTGGGCGACGCCATCCGACTGGTCGATGCCCCTGGCGCCCAGCCCGGGCCACTGCGCGTGATCGGTGTGCGCCACCGGCTGAACAGTACTATCGGGTTTATCACCGATGTCAATTGGGAAAAACGGTAGACCGGGAAAAACAGTAGAAGGGTGAGCATGGACAGCATTGTCGGTGTCATGAAACGCGTGGCCGAACACGAAGTACAGCGTATCCACACAACCGAGTTGGGCATCGTCACTGCCGTCTTTCCGCATGCTGCGGACGACGACAAAGATAACTACCATTGCTCGGTCAAGCTCAAGCAGCACAGGCGGCCCGACGGCCAGCCGCTCGAGCTGCGTAACGTGCCCATAGCGACGCCCTACATGGGGCTGGCCTGTATTCCGAATGTGGGCGATCTGGTGCTCGTCAATTTCATCGGTGGCAGCATCAACGCGCCGATCATCACAGGGCGTCTCTACAACGACGAGGATCGCCCACCCAAGAATAAGAAGAATGAGTTTCTGCTCCAGCACACGATCAAAGAGGGGGGCAGCATCAAAGTGGATGCCGAAGGGCGCATTCTGATTACGAGCAAAAACGAAAAAAATGTCCTTACGGTCGAAGACGACAAAATCGCGCTCGTCAACGAGAAATATAGCCTGGTCATCGACGTGAAGGGAAACAAGATCACGATCAACGCAGACAAAGATGTGGAAGTAAGCGCCAGCAAAGGCAAGTTGGTGCTGAGTGGTCAAGAGGTCGAGATCAAATCGCAGAGCAATCTGAAGGTGAGCGCACAGCAAAACATCGACCTGAAAGCCACCAGCCAGGTGACTGTCGAAGGGACAGCCGGCGCCACACTCAAGAATGCGGCAGCCAAGGTGGCGCTGAGCGGCCCTACGGTCAATCTCAACAATGGTGCCTTGGAGATAACCTGATGCCTGGATATCTACTGAACATGAATTGTGTTGTCACCTGCGTCCATGGTGGACAGGCAAAACCGACGGCACCCAATCCGCGCGTCAAGATCATGGGGGTGCCCATCCCGCTGTCGCCACCCCCCTTTGTGGTAACGGGCTGTTCAATGGCGATCCCGCCCCCCGCCGGACCAGGGCCAACGCCCTGTATCACGGCGACTTTCCTACCACCCACCGCCACGACACGCGTTAAGTCGATGGGGCAACCCCTGCTGTGCCTGTCAAGCAGCACTGCCCCCTGCATCACCACACCACCCTCGCCGCCCGCGCCCTTGCTGCCCGTGAGTTTTGCCGGCCAGGTGCGTGTGAAAGGACAGTAACATGCCATTAACCGACCTTTTCCTGACCCGACGTAGCTTGAGCAGCCTCACTTCGAACCGGCTTGCCGTAGACTTGCAGAGTGCAGCCGGCGACTTGCGACTGACGCACGGTCGCGCCAACCTGGCACAGGCGATCCTCAATCGCCTGTTCACAAGACAAGGCGAGATGGAGGGGTTGGGCCATCCGGAATACGGTTCGCGGCTCTATCAGTTGATCGGCGAGCCGAACACGCGGCGCACACATGCACTGGCAGATCTTTACATCCGCGAGTGTCTGGCCGAGGAGGAGCGTATCGCTGAGATTATCGATATCACGATCACGCCGCCCTCATTGCGCGCAGACCTGCGCAATGTGCTGGAGATGCGCATCACGGTGCGCCCGATTGTTGCCACAGAAACAGGGCCGGATGCTGGCGCCGGTGTGACCACGCTGCCCGGTGGTGCAATAGTTGATGATCTGTTGACCCTTTCCCTCGCCATGAATCTGGAGGGCTAAAGATGGCGTTTGTCAAAAAAGCGTTTCAGGAACTCTACACCCGCCTGGAGCAAGAGGCACGCGCACGCGCGCCTGAACTCACGGACTATCAAGAAGGCAGTGTCGTACGCTCCCTCTTCGAATCTTTTGCAATCGAGATGGCGACCCTCTACGAGCAGCTCGATCTGGTCTACCAGGCCGGCTACGTCGACACCGCCGAAGGTGCCAGCCTGGAGCGCGTTGTCGCCGTGCTGGGCATCAAGCGCAACGAGCCCGATTTTGCCACCGGTGAAGTGACATTCACCCGCGATCCCGGTTTCTACGAGGTGCTGGCGATCCCTGTCGGCACACTAGTCACCACTGTGGAGGACGAAAGCCAGGAGCCGCCCAAAAAAGCGTATCTGACAATCGAAGAGGGGCTTCTGGCCGTCGGCGAGAACACCGTCACCGTCAAGGTGCAGGCCGACGTGCGTGGGCGTGACATGGCCAGCGACGCCAACACGGTCGTTGTGATGCCACAGCCCGTGCCAGGGGTCAAGCTGGTCAACAACAATAACCCGATCCGCTTTCTCGGGCGCGACCGCGAGAGCGACGAAGAGCTGCGCCAGCGCGCCAAGCAGGCGCTGCTCGCCTCCGGACGGGCATCCCACACCGCGCTCGAAAACGCAGTGCTCAGCCTGCCCGGCGTGCGCGCCGTGCGCATCAAAGAGGATCGCTCCCACCCCGGCGTCATCTGGATCTATGTCGATGGGTTGACCCCGCGCAATCACAGCCAGGTGCAGCAGCGCATCGACGCAGTGCGCGCCGCAGGCATCTATGTTGTGCTGGAAGCGGCACAGCCCATCGCCCTGACCGTGGTGTTGCGCATTACCGTTGATGCCCGCGTCAAAGGCGAAGAACGCCTCACTGTCGAACGACAAGTGAGCGATGCGGTCATCAGTTTTATCAGCCGCGTACCCATGGGCCAGCGGCTGCTCTTTTCACAGTTGACTGCCGAGATACTGGCCGTCAAGGGCGTCATCGACCTGGAAGACCTGCGGATTGTCGCCGAGCGGCAGGTGCCTGATGCATCCCGCCCTGGGGAGACGACAACGGCACGCACTGCATACGACCTGATGGCGCGGCGTATCGAGGCCAGCCTCTACGAACGCTTCACGACGCTGCGCGTACGCGCAGCCACCGAACTCAAGGAACTGCCCGTCGATGTGCAGGTGGCCGTCACACTGCCCAGCCACAGCCTGGCACAGCATTTGGCGGCGCAATACAGCAGTACCTTGTCCACGCGCGCCACAGCCGCTGCGCTGCTTGCCAGCAGCACAGTGCAGGCGCTGCCTGCTGAGAGCCGCAGCACCGTGGTCGCCACGCTGCAAAGCTATCTCAGCAGCGTACAGCAGAGGACGACCGCCGGCACCTGGCAGGTTGGGCTGCCGCCCACACTTCAAAGTGCGCTGGTGGCTGCCCTGCACGAATACTTCGCCGAACTACAGAAGACACATGCCGAAGGCGGCGGCACCGTCTCCGCCAGCAAGATCCTGGCACAGTTGCAGCGCCAACAGAGCCGTGAAGGGCACCAGTGGCGCGACGCTGTGCAGGAGATGCTGGTCGCCCACCTCCAGACACTGAACACGGCGCAGCTCGCCGATTTTCCCAGCCAGGCCCTGGAAACGCACATCCACGCCGGTGCAATTGCCACCTATCAGGCCGCTGTTCGCGCCGCACAGACGGCCCAGCAGACGGCACTCAACGCCGCCGAAGAGAAGTTCAACAGCCAGACTGCTGAGCTGGATCCGACCAAGGACCGTACCAAGATCAACACCGCACAGAAAAAGCTGCGCGACGAACAGCAGAAGGCCAGCGAACGCTTCGGCCTCGACGAGGCCGCTGCTGCCGCCGTGCGCGATGTCGCATTGACCGCCGCCGCCGCACAGGTGGATGCGCTGCGCACAGAGGCCGCGCAGATCCTGCAAGAAGCCATCAATGCCCTGAGCGCAGAGGCCGGCCTGTGGCAAAACGCTGCGCTCTACGATCTGAACGTACGGCTGCGTGCGCGCCTCTTCGACGGCGAACTGCTAACTGATGTCGATTCAATCGAGGCTTCTTTCGTCGAGACGCCCAAGCCGGCCATTCTCTTTGCCTATGCTACTCGCGTGGAACTGACCGGCACGCTACAGATGACGCTGCCGGCCACGACATCGCCCGCAGAACAGGCACACGCCCAGGATCTGCTGCGCCAGACCATCGCCAACCATTTAGAAACGCTTCAGCCCGACCAGGAGTTGAATCTCGACCAATTCAGACAGGTGGTCACGGCCCAAGGACAGGTCACCTTTGCCCCCTCCGCGCTGGGGCTGGTGACGGTACGCGACAACGTACGCATGCCGGAACCGGAGCGCAACGACGGGTACAAGCTGATCATCCACAGCGGAGAAAAGCTCTTCCTGGCGCCGGCGCCGTGGTTCACCATCGCGGTGGAGCAGTAAGTCATGACGCAGATCACCGGCAAGACTCACGCCATCATCCAGCGCCTGCCGCACTTCTACGCTGCCGAAGATGCAGGCGATCTCTTCGTGAAGTTCGTCGATTTCTTTGGTCACAGCCTGGAGCATGGCGAGATCGACGCGCTGCGCGTGCTGCGCGCCCATCACGTTGAAACCGCAGACAATGTTGGTTCACGCGGTTACACGGCACCCGCAGAACAGCGCGGCGACTTGGACAAGATCTTTGGCCTCTATTTGGAGGCGATAGGCGGCACCACAGAGTTGGTCAAGATGAGCCCACGCTTCAGCACACGCTCGCTCGACGTGCGCCGGCTGGCAGTGCTGCTGCATCCCACACCCCCTCCGCCCCCCGACAGCTTTGTCGCCGCTCTACAGCGCAGACTGAAACCATCTGTCCTCGATCTGCTGGATCGGTATGCGGTGAACAACGCATGGTTCGTCAGCACAGAAATGAAGCCGGGCTTTGCCATTGCGCTGCTGCGCGGCAGCAGCACTGCGCCGGGGGCAAGAACGGACAGCCAGCCAACGATTGCGGCCTATCTGCACAAGCGACTTTCGGCACGCACTCGGCAGATGCTGGACGCCTACACCGGCGCGGCGCGACTTCCCGCCCGCCTGGCCAGCGCACTGTCGTACGACCTGAACCGCAACGTTCTGCGCGATCCAGGCCTCTACCGCAAACACGCGGCTGAGTTCGAACAACACGACCTGGGGACAACGATCTGGGCACTGCTGCGCAGCCTATACCGCAGGCTGTTGCGCGAACGTTATTCAGCCGAAAACGACCTGGCGAAACGCGCCAGTCTGCTTGCCTATCTGGACGAGACCGAGCCGGCACCCACGCCGCCAGGCCCCGACCTGGTGCGCCTCAACCGGTTGCTGCTAGAGCGTGCCTTTGCCTATGATGAACAGGCGCGCCCCTGGGGCTTCACCCCGCGCCACATCCCCGCACTGGATGAAGTGCGCACTGCACTGATCGGAGAACTTAACCGGTTGTTGACAGGGCCGGAGCTCTACCGCCAGGTGTGGTTCCCGGAACTGGCCGACGACTATCCAGCCCTGCGCAAGCGGTATCACAACGCCCCGGAATGGCTCAACCGCCTGGTGTTCGAGGAAGCTTTCCCCACTGCCATTGAAAAGAGCTACAAGCCCTATCAGGAGCGGCTGCGTGGCTTGATCCAGGTGTTGCGGCGGGGAGCGTCGACGCGCGATGGCATTGTGGCGTTGGTGGCGGCCAACCTGGGTATTGTCGACGATACGCCTGCAGCTCGGCGTCAGCGCCAGCGTATCCGCATCGAAGAGTTTGCGCCGGAGCGGCAGTCCCTTTCTTTCCCAAACGCGCAGCCTTACAGCCGCTTCCTCCCCCATAACCCGCGCACAGCGATTCGGGTCACCAACCCCAATCTGGCCGAGGTCACGCCCGACGTGCAATTCGTAGTGCATGTTACGGGAGGCGAGCATGTGCAGATGCTGCTTGTGCGCTGGTCACTGATTAACCGCACCACTGGCCAGATGCTGCATTACAAGGGTGAACTGCATCGTGATGACCGGGTGACTTTCTCCGGCGACGGGGAAATGCGCATCAACGGCGTGCCCACCGAGTTCAGCGGCGGCGCGCTGCGCCTGCCTCCAGGTGAATCGCTGCTGGAGATCGAAGTACTGACGGGCTTTCGCGCGGCGCGGCTGGATTTCGCCGCCTACGGGCTGACCCTCTTTGGCGACGATTCGATGGATACAGAGACAGATCCTGACCTGGAAGCCACCGCCGGGGTAGCGCTGGGCATCTTTGACCAGAGCGTCTTTGACGCAGTGATCTTCGACCGCAACCCATTGGATCATCTGGAGCCAGAACAGTTGGACCTGTTGTCGCTCGACGTCGAGGTCAACCTGGAGCTTCTGACCCCCGGCTACTTCCAGGTGACGGTGCCGTGGGATCTGGGCGATTTTCCGGCCGACGCCGCCGACCCCGCCGGCCACCCGCGCAACCAAATTCAGGGCATCATCGACAAAGTACGTGCGGCCGGCGTCTTCGCCACGGTCAGCTACGAGCAGACTTTTGCCGAAGTGCATGACCTGAGTGAGGTGGCGCCTACCCCTATCTTAGAGCGGCCTGAGCAGGCCGGGCCCGCTGCAGCCGTCGCTCATGACATGGCAGATCGCCTGGTGCTGACAGGACGGATGGACTACACCTGTTTTGACTCATTCAACGGGTTTGATGTGTAGACCGACTTACATCTATCTCGGTTTAGGAAAAGGAACGCTGTGCCATGAAAACAAGTGAAGCACTCGATATGCAAGGACATCTGACCCTCCACCTCTGCGACGCCGCCGGTACGGTGATAGATCGCCAGGCGGCGCCCAACCACATTGTGCTCAGCGGCCGCGACCTGGTTGCGCGCATGTTTGTGTTGGGCGACTTGAAGCCGATCTCCCATCTGGCTGTGGGCAAAGGGACACAGGCCGTGAGTGCAACAGATACAAAGCTAGGAGCGGAAGTTGCACGCGTCCCAATCAAGCCGCTTCAACTCGACCGCGATCTGCTAGATATCAGCACCGAAGATGGCAAGGACAAGCGCAAGAAAGTGATCATCCACGCCGAACTGGGCTTTGCCCTGGGCAACGAAACCCTCACCGAGGCAGCTCTCTTCAACCAGAACGGCATCATGTACAACCGCATTGTCTTTGCGCCGGTGCAGAAGACGCAGGATTTTGTGCTAACGCTCATCTGGGAAATTACCTTTTAAGGAGATTCACCATGGCTTATGTTTCAACCTTGCCGGCCGATGTCACCAACAAGAAACCGGGCGACCCGATCCGCTCCGCCGACTGGAACGCCCTGGCCAGCGAAGTGGTCAATCTGAGCGAGAACAAGCTGGATCGCGCGGACAATTCACTCAAGGGTGATTTGAATGTGCCAGGCAGCCTGACCGTAGCGGGGAGCGCTGCGCTGCATCAAGGGCTGAAGATCACAGGCGGCCCCATCGATTTTGGCGATTACACCGGCCCGCTGGTGGGGGCATGGGGCGCTGCGTATGGTATGGGCATGCAAAGCAACAATCTCTACTTCCGCACCGGCAGCACATATGCCTGGTTCAAGCATGGCAAGCACAGTGGCGGACAGCAAGACGCCGGCGAAGGCGGAAAAGTGATGATGACGCTAGACAACAACGGCCTCATCCTGGCCGATGGTCTGAAGGTGGGTAAGCCGGCAACCTTCGCTCAAGGGCTGACAGTATCGGGCGGCGGCACAACCCTGAGTGAAGGCGCGATTTCCTTTGGCAAACGCACCGGCCAACATATCAACTTATGGGGAACGGAGTATGGGCTTGGCATTCAGTCAAACACGCTCTATTTCCGCACCGCCGACAAGTTTGCCTGGCACAAGAATGGTAAGCACAGTGACGATATCGCCGATCCTGGCGGCGGTGTCAACCTGATGACGCTCGAAGCCGATAGCGGGCTAACAGTCAGCAATGGGATCAAGGTGCTTTCAACAGGCCAGCCAAGGCTGCTATTGCAGTCCCGAGCCCCAAGTGCATCCCGAATTGACTTTGCGCAAGACACGCAGATTAAGTGGACGCTGATTTCTGATTTTGACCAGTCACCGAAGTGGTCTCAGTTTGAGATCGTAAGAAATAATAGCCTCGATCAGCGGTTGTTTATCCTTAATTCTGAGGGCAATGTCACCATCAAGGGCGGGCTCTACCAATACAGCGATGCTCGGATTAAAGATGATCCGGTGCCAGTTGACCCCTCACAATCGTTACAGCGACTATTGGATCTGACCGTCTATGAATACAGTTTTCGGCCCGAATACAAGCCAGATGAGAGCGGTGTAAAGCACCGTGGTTTCCTTGCCCAGGAGGTCAAACAAATCATTCCGTCCGCAGTGACCATTGCGCGCGATTACACGCTGGGCGACGGCCAGGTAATCGATAACATCCATACCGTTGCTCACGATCTCATCTTCACCGAAGCGGTCGGCGCCATTCAGGCGCTGCACCAGCGGCTGCAGGCGCAGGAAGCGCGCATTCAGCAGTTGGTGGTGCAGTTGGCTGCAGCGGATGCAACCGCCGCCCAGGCATAAAGGAAAGCCACCATGCGCGAACAACTGGAGCAGCGGTTGGATGTACTCAAGACGGAATATCAGAGTGGCCAGAAGATGCTGGCCGATCTCGATGCCAAACGCACCGAGGTGCGTGAGACGCTGCTACGCATCAGCGGCGCCATCCAGGTGCTGGAAGAAGTGCTGAAGCACGATGACACGCAGCCTGACGGTGTAGCGTGACGATTACCCTGCAAGGAGAATGACATGCCATTTGTTTCGAGCTTGACGCCGGAACTGACCAACAAAAAGACCGGCGACCTGATCAAGGCAACCGACTGGAATACACTGGCCACCGAAGTCGCCAACTTAAGCAACTCTATGCTGGGCCGCGAAGGCGGCGGCGTGGAAGGCGACCTGCATGTACAGGGCGCGCTGGCCGTGGTAGGCGCGACGACGGTGGACGGCCCGGCCCGGCTGAACGCGGATCTGTCTGTGGACGGGAATGGCGACATCGGCGGATCGTTGCATGTGCAGCGCGAGCTGACGGTGGGCGAGGCGGTGCGTGCGCCGGTCTTCATCTCGACCAGCCGCATGATCCACCGCATGTACCCCGCCAGCCCGCTGATCTACGAGGACATCTTCGAGGCACTCAACCAGGGCGTGATCGCCAAGTTGGGCGATCCCACGGTGAATAGTGACTGGAACACCCGCCAAACCGCGGCCAACCCCTGGCGAGGGCGTCCGATGCTCCAACTGGGGTCGAAAAACGACAGCGACGGCAGCGGCGCAGTGGTGACCGTGCCGAAGGGGTATAACACCCTGTGGCTGCGGCTCCATGGAGGAGGGGCAAGCCTAGGGCTGAAAGCCTACTTCCTCGACGGCGCCGGCGAAGCCGTGGGGCACTGGTCGGGGGGGCAACGGCCCTACCAGGTCTGCCCAGACGGATCACTTCCCGACAACGCCGGCGCACAGGAGGGCTACGACCACCAGTGGCTGGCCATCCCGGTGGGGCGCAGCGGCAAGGTGGCGTTGATTTCGCAGCAGAGCGAGGCGATGGTCTGGTATTCGGGCGTGGCCTTCAGCCGCAACCCCTGGGCGCATACCGGCCAGGCGGCGCGCGGTTATGCGCTGGGTTTCAACGGCAGCCGGGGGGTCACCTGGCACAGCGCTCAGTACTTCGGCGACCAGGCAGGTAGCATTGCCCCCTCACAGGCGGGGGTCTACTCATTCAGAGCGCAGTGGGGCAGCAAGGGCAGCGGCAACGGGCAGCTTGGCATGGCGCTACATGTTGCCGTCGACAGTAGTGGCAATGTCTATGTCGCTGATTGGGGCAATAACCGCATTCAGAAATTCGACAGCAATGGCGGCTATCTCACACAGTGGGGAAGCAAAGAGAAGGGTGGCCCAGGGAAGTTTTTTAACCCGTGTGGTGTTGCAGTCGATAGCAACGACAATGTCTATGTTGCGGACAACGGACAATGTACTACTCAGGGCGGTTACATGGGTACCATCCAGAAGTTCACCGATAACGGCGCTTTTCTCAGACTATGGACGACAGAGAACCAATGGAGAACTGCTTATGATCCGGTTGCCATTGCATTTGATCCCACCAACCGTGACCATTTCTACAGCCTTGATAACATCGGCAATCGCATTTCCAAGCATTTGTACGATGGACAATTAGAGTACACCTTTGTCATTAGCACCAATCTGAATCAGAGACCCACTGCGGAAGACCGTGCTAGACAGGCTCAAAATCCAATGGGACTAGCGGTTGACAGCCGCGGGAACATCTATTTCACTGACTCTAACAATCACCGAATCCAGAAGTTTGCATCCGCTCAGGCAGATTATGCACGTCTTCCTATGTGGGGCAAGTTAGGTAGCGGCAATGGAGAGTTCAATAACCCCTTCGGGATTGCCATTGACCGCTACGACAACATCTATGTCACGGATGTAAATAATCACCGCGTTCAGGTGTTTGACAGCAATGGCAACTACCTAACTCAGTGGGGGACGAAAGGCAGTGGGCCGGGCCAATTCAATGCTCCGAAGGGCATTGCGGTGGATAACGATGGCAACGTTTATGTTGTTGACAGCGGCAACCACCGCATTCAGAAATTTGCACAAAGCGCCCCCATTTTGCAGGTTCCCGTGATCCCCAACGGACGCGACAAGCTGCTCTATCTCGTCAACGCGCCGCAGTTGAAGGACGAATCCTCCTACGACAACGGCTTGCAGCTCACTGGGATCCGGGTCAACGGGCAGTCGGTCGAACGCTTCCTGGCTACCTACGACAATCCCTTTGCCCGTTATTGGAACAGCCGCCCGGGCTGCAACTACAACGCAGCGCTGATTCCCGCAGAGCTGATCCCGGCCGACGCCCGCTTCCTGTCGGTGGAGATCGACCTGAGCCGGCAATTCGACGACATCAAATTCCGCGAGGTCGGCACCCACGACCTGGACGTGCCGCTGGCCGGGTGACGCACATAGCGGCGGGGATAGGGAGATCGCATGATCCAACAACTCTTTACTTACCTGGGCGACGACTGGCGGGCGTTGACGGCCGGCCAGTCGCCGTCGCCGGGGTTGACGCTGACCCTGGGCGCGCTGGAACTGAACCAGCGCGCGCTGGATCGATCCGGCCGCGTGCAACCGCAGCCGATCCAGCAGCACCTGGCGCTGCGCCTGCCCGCAGTCACCGCCTATGTGCTGGAGCAGACGCCGCTGGAGGGTTCGCTGGACGCTGAAGCTATCTTTGACCCGGACATGTTGAGCGAACGCCGCCATGCACTCTTTCCAGGCGACTTTGAGATCGACACAGCGGCGCGCACGCTGCATCTGTCTGCGTCCGGTGCCGCCCGCTGCTGCGGCGCCACGCAACTGGCGTTGAACTACCGCTATCCTGGCGTCGGTGCCACACAGGAGTTCACCCAGCACTTCGAGGCCGCCATCAGCGCCGCATCCTGGCGGCTGGTCGAACAATGGGCAACACTCTTCCTGGCACTGGTGGTCACCGATGCTGAGGCGCTGGTGGCGCGCTGCAACCAGGCGTCGAGCGAGACGCCCTACAGTGCAGGTGGCTTCAGCGCCAGTCAGACTCTGGAGCAGCTCACCCTGCTGGCAGGGACGCCGGACACCGACAGCGGCACGCCGCATCTGCGGCTACAGGGGCAAGTACGCGGCTACCTAATGCTGCGCAAAGCCAGCCCACCTGCTTTCGGCCTGATCGAGCAGGTGATCAGCCCAGGGCGCGGTGCGGGCGGGCAGGCAGTCGATGTGGAGATCGGTGTGGCGTTCGGGAAGGAGCAATACTGAGCAGATGCAAGCGCGGTTTCGACACAAGCAAAGGCACAAAAAGGAGCGTTCTCATGTCTCAAGTCACCAACTTCGTCTTTCACACCCTGAACGCCGACGGCAGCGTCAACGGCAGCGGCTGTTTTTCCTATGAAGGCCCAGCCGAAGGGGTGGACATTCAGTATAACTTCGGCACGTCAGCCGGCGGCACCGCCAACAAGATGTTGTCGTTCTGGTACCACGATCCGGTCACGGGTACGCTCGACATCAACGCCCTAATCAACTTCAACTGGACAAACGGTTGGCAGGGCGCCCACTACCGCTTCGATTTCAACCTGTGGAACTTTCCACAGAACAGCCACGGCCTGACCGCCGGCCAGGCGCAGCCAGGTCGGCCCGGACCGATCTCCGGACACCGGGGCAACTGGGTACATCCGGCGTCAAGGCCAGTGTGAAGCAGGCAATCCAGGCTGAGTACGCTCGGGTCGCCCAAAAAACGGGCGGCGATGCCTTCACCTCGCAGGACGCAATCAGTGGCTTCACCGAACTGCTAAAGAAGATCATCTGCGGAAGCAAGCAACGTGTCATGCCACCTGCTCCTGCACCAGCATCGCTCACCGATCCCTTCTGCTGCTGTCAGGATTTCGTAGAAGGCAAACGCATGGATAGCTAATTGGATTGCAGGCTGGGGTACGCCACACTTTGCGTTTGAGCGTGCATGAACGGATTCTAAATATGGCAAACGAAGAACAACTTGCCGTGCTCAAGGCAGATGTAAAGCACTGGAATGCGTGGCGGGAGGCGAATCCAGATGTGGAAATAGACCTGCGCAATGCTGACCTGTGCAATGCTGACTTGTACGGCGTTAACCTGAACAGTGCTGATTTACACTGTGCCAACTTGAAAAATGTTAACCTTCAGAAGGCCGACCTGCGCTACGCAGGGCTAAACGATGTAGACTTGCGGGGTGCCGATCTCCGTCTTGCCAACTTGAGTTATGCCTATTTGAAAGGCGCACGTCTGAATGGTGCTGATCTAGGTGGGGCACAATTAAACGGTGCAAACTTGCGTTTCGCAGAGATGACTGATGCCAATCTGTACGGTGCCGACTTGAGCGATGCAGACCTGACTGGCGTTGATGAAAACGACTTGCGAGGTGCTGCGGGTATTTGAAGATATAAGCACCTGTTGAATCGCCGTCGTCTATCTTGCGTTCAAACGCATGCGAATAGCCATCGCCACCGCTTCACGCTGATTCTTGACGCCCAGTTTGGCATAAAGGTTCGTCAAGTGCCACTTGACTGTGCTTTGGGAAACTACAAGGGTGGCAGCGATGTCGGCGATTTTGGCCCCCTGTACCAGGTGCTTCAGGATAGCAGATTCCTGATCTGTTAGGTTATTGCGAATGTACGGCGAAACAGGTGGACGCATACGTGCAACCATTTCATGCGCATAGAGGGTATCCACAGTGCGTACTACCGGCAGAAGCATCGGATAATCTAGCAACAGACGGACATAACCGGTTCGTTCAATGTCGTGTAATGCGTGACGCAGAATGGTACGTGCGCGATGGTGGTGGCTGAGTTGCTGCTGCTGGTGTGCTAGCAGGAGCCGGACACGGATCATCGTAACGCGTAGATTGCCCTGCTCGCTTTGGGTGAGTAGCCGCTCCAGATGCGGCGTCAAGCTCTCTAGATCTCGCCCCAATGCCACATTTGCCTGCAAAATCGCCATCCAAAGTGTTTCGGGCGCATCCGTCGGCGTAGTCTCTAATGTCACCCCCAACTGCTGGTAGGCTCCCCATGCCTGGAGTGGGCGCCCCAACATCAACCAGCGCTGGATTTGCCATAAAACCACATTGCTTTTAATCCCAATTGTATAGGCTTGCTCGTCCTGCCGCCAGAGCGCAGTTTCTTCGGCAATCTGAGCGTCTGTCAAATCCACCATCTTGCCCAGTGCCACCTCACATAGTTGCAGGCATGCAGTTGCACGTAAAATCGGCAGTGCATCGCTGCGCATGTGTGCATCGTTCAGCGCACGATGGAAGTACACGGCCGCTTCTTGGGGGCGATCCAACCAGTAATGGATTTCGCCTGCCAGAAAATCGAAGTACTCTCGCTCATCCAATGACGAATACTGTTGTGTGGCAATAAGCTGATGTGCCTGTTCGCAAACGATAAGCGCTGATGGCGCGTCGCCAACCTGTGCATAATGGGCGGCCTGCCAGCCGATTACCAGCAGACGTCCTACCTCACAGCCGGCGATTTCGAAAGCGGCGGCAGCAGTTTGTGCATGTGCAGCGATTGGTGCTCCCGCAGGAGCACTGCCTGTGATAACCGTTATCATCCAGCACCAGCCACGCGCCAGTACACTCTCCGTGGACAGTCCTGCTGCGATTTTCAACGCATCCGCATACACGCCGGTGTGATCGTTGCTGATCTGACGTTGCCAAAGTTGTAAAACAGCCAATTCATCACGCCACGTTGTTGGTAGGTCAGAAAGCCTGCCAAGAACTGCTTCTGCGCGTGCCAACGCATCGGCAAACAAATCGGCAGCAGACATCAAGCCTAGCCAGGCACGATCTAGCAACAGTTGTGGCTGAGAATCCAGTGCGGCAACAGGAAGCATACTGAACCAGTAGCGCAATTGAGCCAGCCGATTGCTCAGCAGCGCTGAACGTGTGTGGTTGCTCAATAGTGCGGCTGCCAGCGCAATCATTCCACCCTTGACTAGATAGTGTAATGACTGTGCGACATCCTGATGCGCCAGAAACCAGTCGGCTGCAGTGCGATAGAGAGCTTGTAACTTCGCCGACGGTAGTTGCAGACGCAATTGACGTCTCAATAGTTCTCGGAACACCGGATGCTGTTCATACCATTCACCCTCTACATCTACTACTCGAATGAATAGCTGTTCAGTCATTGCCTGCTCAAGAAGGAATGCACTGTTCTCCTGTTCTGTAATTGCATAACAGAGATCTGGATGCAGACGGTCTAGGATTGAGCATTGTAGGAGAAAGGTGCGCAGTAGGTCAGGTAATTTCGTCAGCACTTCTCCGGTGAGGTACTCGGCCAGCAGGGGATTGCTTCCGCGCAGATGGCTGTCTAAATCCTGGCTGGTGTGTACTACGCCGGCGGGCTTTTGCTGCAACGAGAGCATTGCCAGATGGATGCCGGCAATCCATCCCTGCGTCCGCTGTTCCAACAAGTCAATTGCATCGTCACCGAGTTGAAAGTCTGTGAAACGCGCTGTTAAGGCTTTGATTTCAGCATGTGAAAGCCGGAGTTCGTCGGTAGTTATCTCCAGAAGTTCTCCTTGCAGACGTAGTTTCCCTGTCAGCTTGGCCGGCGGTGCATGACGCGTCAGCGCCATCCAGTGACAGAATGCCGGGCTGCGCTCAATCGCGGCAGTCACCAATTGTTGAACAGCCGGTGATCGGATGTGGTGAAAGTCATCGAGAACGACCAATATGGGTGACGGCGCCTGATCCAATCCAACCAGCAGGTGCTGAAGTGCTGCCTGCAGATGATTTTGATTGATAGCAGAGGCGGCGGCCACAGATAAGTCAGGTAGCAGGGGCGACAATGCAGCAGTAAGGCAGGTTAGGAACTGTGAAGGGTCGTCATCTTCAGCATCTAGAGTCAACCAGGCGACAGAAAAAGGGTCCGACGATTGTGATTCTCTATCCTGAATGAATTGGCTAACCAGGGTGCTCTTCCCATATCCCGCCGGCGCAGTGATCAGTGTCAACCGATGGGCACGCCAAACTGTCAAGCGTTCCAGTAGCGCCCTCCGTTCGATCTGACCTTGCATCAATCTGGGCGGAGCCAGCTTGCTGGACAAGACGTGAATGCTGTTAAGCTGTGTAACAGGTGGCACCGTTTGGGTATGAAACAGAGGAGTTTCAGTAGGGACTAAACTCAAAGGAGCCTCCTTTCTTATGGGATCAAAGATTTATTGGGTTAAAGATCTTTACAGGATTGCTGGAATTTTCCTATCCGTATCACCTCACCGCGCCACTGCAGGCAGATAGATGTGATGGACCGCCGCCGGCGTGGTATCGCTCAAGGTGACAACGTCGATCAGGGCGCTGCTGGGCCGCTGCGGCGAAGACTGGTAGACGTTGAAGATCAGCGTCGCAGGGCGTCCGGCTAGATCACTGACGTTGAAGAAGCGATAGCGCCAATCCATCCCGGTCTCCTGTACGTAGAGATAGCGTGGCGCTTCGCCTTCCACCATCAGGATCACCTCGAAGCGGTCGTGACCAGGTTCGCTTTCCTCGCTTTCGAAGCGGTAGGCCAGCGCCAGGTAGGGCTGCCCAGTGGGAATGCCGACTGTCTGGGCAACGGTGCTGTTGCCACCGTCGCTGCCTTCTGCGCCAGGTACGCCAGGGTTGGGGACAAAGGTTGTGGCCAGCCGCAGGGCATGGTCGCCGGTGCCCAATTGCTGCTGCACCGCCAGGGGTGAACTGCCCGACGGCTGCCAGCCACTCAGCCCGTCTTCAAAGCTGCCGTTGACGATGGCGTTGGCTGTGGTGGTATGTAGAAGCATCAACTGTGTGCTGCCCTGAAATGAACGCCCACGATGGACAACCTGCCCGGCGACGACAATGTCCCAGTTGCCGATAGGAACATCGAGGCTGAACGCGCCGTCCTCGCCGGTGTGGGTGACTCGCCCGGCAATCTCCACCTGAGCGTTCACCACCGCTGCCCCGCGCGGATCGATGACCGTCCCCTGTACAGAGACGCTGTCGCGCACGGTGGTCTGAGCCAGCGGGGAAAGCTGTGTCAGCGCGTTGCCGGCCCGGTCTACCGCCAGTAGACCGAACTCGTAGCGGCGCTCCATCTCGCCCAAATAGGTTGAACTGCCGCTGGCAGGCAGATTTTCTTGCCACAGTTGCCAATCGCCGCCGTCGATACGCACCCAAAGCGAAGTGGATGCGACATTCGAGCCGAGATCCCGGGCCGTCCACTGTACGGTGAAGGCCGGCGCAACCACCTCGGGCAGCGGGGTGATGCCAACGCTAGGTGGTGTGCTGTCCTCCTCAATCAGGAGGAAGGGCGTGCCGTAGATGCCGATGTTGGTGTATTCCCGCGGCGGCCAGTTAAAGTTGGTGGCGCCGGGCAGGTGGATGGTGTAGTTGCCGTCTACCGGCTGCAGGATGGTTTCGCTGCCGTCCAGGGCAACCAGCCGCGCCGATGTGCCGGTGGCAGGCACCGTGGCCACGACGTCATTGGCGACGATGGACCAGATCATCAGGCGGCGCTCGCGCAGCCCGGGCTGGTAAAATGCCACTCGCCGCAATTGGCGGTTTTGCTGTATATCGCTCCAAATTACCTCTACATCGGCCAACAGTTGTGTGGCCACCTGGAAGGCGCGGTAGGCAGGACGTAACTCCGCATTGGCCGGTGAGCAGTAGCTGCTCGATTCATTCTTGGCCAGCCCAAAACCATCAGGCGAGTTGACGGCGACGGTGTTGCCACAGTCGTCGTGGAGCATAAAGTGGAAGATTGGCCCGCCGCCGGCCAGCCTCGTGTAGGCAATGTTTTGCCAGATGTAGGCGGCTTGCTCGTGTGGACGGGCGCGCCAGTCGCTCGGGCAGGTCGGCCCAGGGTAGTCATCACAGATGGGGACGCCGCTCTCTGTGATCCAGATCGACTTGTCTCCCCAGCCGGCATTGACCAAGGCGTTACGCACTTTGTTGGTGTAATCGAAGCCGTGCCACGAGAGCGAGTAATGATGGCTGGCCGCAGCGTCGAAAAAGCCGTTGTATTCCGCGGCCATGGGGTCGGCGCGCAACGCGTCGATCATGTCGTAGAGCCATTGGCCGTTGGCAAAGTGGGCCAGTCCTCCCCACATCACTGTGGCCGCGGGATCGTTGAGTTTGATCACCAGGTAGGCCACTTTGAGCAGGCGCGCATATTCCTGGGGCGTGCCTGACCAAAAGTGACAGAGATCCGGCTCGTTCCAAATCTCCCAGTGGCGCAGGTTGAGGCCCACCAAGCCGCCAGGACGGTATCGCTGCACAGCCTGCTCCACGAACCGCGCCCAGTAGTTGTCTGGATTGGCAACCTTGCCCGGGCCGGGGATGTCGCTGCCGTCGCTGAAGATGGGATTGTAAAGGCCCGAGGGCGCGGGCGGTCCGTCGGTGCGGTTGCAGGTGGATTGGCTGTTGACGGCATCGGCGTAGCGCACAAAGCTACCGCCGATGGCCGGCATTTGGGCTTTGGGTGCGCTGCGGGCGTAGTGTCCTGGTGTGCCCAAGAGGATGGCCAGTGTGGGCAATCCGGCCGTTTCGTTGGCCCGAAGGACAGTGTCCTGTGCGGCCCAGTTGAAGTTGCCGTAGCTTGTCTCGATGCGATCCCAGTAGATGGGGAAGCGATCCATCTGCGCGCCGCTGTCGATCCCGCGCTGGATGCGCTGTGCTCCGCTAGGGTCTTCCGCCGAGTTAATGAAAGCCAATCCGAAGGTGGGTTCATCGGTGCTGGGGGCGGGTATGGTCGAGTCGGCAGCGCCGTCTATCTCTTGCGCCAGGAGGGCTGAAGCAGCGTTTCGCTGTGAGTGGACGAAGTTGAACAAAAACGTGGCCAACAAAGTCAGCACACAAAGGCGAGTACAGGCGGCCTGTCCGCGCCGTAGATGGGGCATCCATGTGGTTTTCAGTTGTGTGTCCATGTTCTCGAATATAACTGCGCAGGTGGCGTCGCGGCTTGTTATGTGCGGCCATTGCCTACCCCGAGATGTCCTACAGGGGAAGGCAAAAGGGATGTCTCTACCACAGAAAAACTTATCACAAACCGACAATGTCTTTCAACCTGAAGAGCTAGATTTTTTGAACCGACTTTTTTGTATTAATTACAGTGGTCGATTAAGTGAGGTATCAGGAAAATGCTGATCTCCGGTCGCTTGTGGCGGGTTCAAGTTTGGTCAAAGTGATTCTAGCCATACTGAAAGGCAGGGGAGTCGTCACGCGCTCTAGCGCATTGTCTTCGGTGTTTAATACCTTCGCCCAAAATCTATCTCTTCGCCAACCTGAATCCTGGCGACTACGCGGTGCAGTTCGTACCCACTGGCCTTACGTTATGAAACCCGTTACTTGGCTCTATACAAACATTTGTATCACCACCAGCAGCCACATTCGTCTAGGACATACTCCTTTTCCTGACATTCTCTCCTGTCAAGAATACAAACAAATGCGCCCACAAATCAGGTTGAAGGGCGCTGTTGTACCGTGATACGCTGTTTGCCGCTGGGCAGGTACGCTTGTGCCTTCATCATTTCCCTTATCGCTGTTGCCCGGCACCCCCATCCGCTTGCTTGTTCGCGAGTTTTTCTAACTTCACCCCTTATGCGCATCACTGGGAGGCTTCATGCTAAATCGCAAACATGTACAGGCGATCATCGCCGTTCTTGCGTTACTGACCATTATTGTCTTCACAGCGCAGGCACAAGACGTCGATAGCCTTTATCTGCCTCTTGTCATTGGTTCGATGGCGTCCCCCACCCCAACACCAAGTCCCACGGCAACACCTGACCCTGGTTCCAACAAGGTCGAGGAGATTCTCATCCCTGCCGGTACCTTCCAGATGGGGTGCGACAGCAGCAACAGCGTAGAGTTCTGTATCAACTATGAACAGCCGCTGCACGCCGTTAACCTGGACACCTACCATATCGACAAGTACGAAGTCACCAACGTCCGCTACAAGGCCTGTGTCGATGCCGGCGTATGTACCGCGCCAGGATCAACCAGTTCCAAGACACGTCCCTCCTACTTCGGCAATGCTGACCATGCCAACTATCCTGTGATCCATGTGAACTGGACCCAAGCAAATGCGTTCTGTTTATGGGAGGGAAAGCGCTTGCCCACCGAAGCGCAGTGGGAAAAGGCAGCGCGTGGCAGTAGTGACACACGGGCGTACCCCTGGGGAAATGTAGATACGCCGTGTAGCCTTGCCAACTATGGCCAATTTGGTAGCTGCGTAGGCGACACGACTGCCGTGGGCAGCTATCCGGGTGGAGCCAGTCCGTACGGAGTGATGGACATGGCAGGCAATGTATTGGAATGGGTGAATGACTGGTGGCAGAGAGACTACTATAGCGTCTCGCCGAACAGCAACCCACAAGGACCGGACACCGGTGAATACCGCGTCGTGCGGGGCGGATCGTGGTTCGACAGCGGCTACTACGTCCGTTCCGCCTACCGAAACGGCTACCTTCCCGGCTACCAGGACGACTACATCGGTTTTCGGTGTGTCCGCTCGCCATGATTCTGTTTTTCGGGTCTGCTGATATTCTCGTCACCGCCGGCGGCGTCAACCCCTTCGACCTGCTCGAACCCATCGACACTGACGGCACAGCATAGCCACGATCCTGGAGCGGATCGTCGATCGCGGATACAGATTGCCGACGGCGCCGTAGAGGGATTGGAGATTGGGGATCGGGTGGCGTCGGGTTGGTGAAAGGCAAGGGACTCGGCCGACGAAACTGACTAGAATAAAGGTGACCAACCCCACTCTAGCGGAGAACGTCATGTTCAAGTCCCTCACCAGAGATTGTACAACTACTAAGCGCATATCGACACACTTTATCCGTTCTCTTGTCTCTTTGGCTGCTCACGCAGGCTGATTTGGCTAAAGTCGAGTTACCAGTTCGGTATTTAATACCATTTTCTGGAAAATATCCTCCATCCCCTGAGTTTCTCCCCGTCTACTGCATGCTACGCTTTGTGGTAACAGGGCCCCGGAGTGCCATCTTCCCGCCTCCACCAACAACGAACCCATCTACGCATGGCCCGCAAATAAAAAAAAGCGCCGACCCTGGCCGGTCGACGCTTTAAGCATTCCTGGTAGCGGCCCAGGAACGTAGAACAATTGTAGCACACACCGTACAGCCAGACCAACGAGCCGCACGCCGAAGACCCATTCGGTATGCGGCCTTTTTTGTGTTCACATCGCACCTAAACGCATCAACCCGCTACCCTAGAAACGATCCCAATGACCGATCACACCCGTCTCCAACACGCCGACCATGCCGCCATCGTCGGCTTTATCTGGACGCTGGCCGAGAAGCTGCGTGGACCCTACCGTCCGCCCCAATACCGCAAGGTCATGCTGCCGCTCGTCGTCCTGCGCCGCCTTGACCTGGTGCTCGAACCCACCAAAGATGCCGTCTTGGCCAAGCACAAGGAACTCGAAGCCCGCGGCTTCACCGGCCTGGCCCTGGAGAAAGCTCTCTCCCGCGCCGCCACCGGCCAGGACCGCACGCAGCCACTCTACAACACCAGCCCGTTCACCTTCCAGAAGCTGCTGGGCGATCCCGCCGACATCGCCACCAACCTGGTCTCCTACATCCGCGGCTTTTCGCCCCTGGCCCGTGACATCTTCGACAAGTTCGAGTTCGAGAGCGAGATCCAGAAGCTCGACGAAAGCAACCGCCTCTTCCTCATCATCCGTGAATTCTGTAGCCCCCTGATCGACCTCTCGCCCAGCGCATCTCCAACCTGCAAATGGGCTACGTCTTCGAGGAACTGGTGCGCAGATTCAACGAGCAGGCCAACGAGGAAGCGGGCGATCACTTCACCCCGCGCGAAGTCATCCGCCTCATGGTCAGCCTGGTCTTCGCCGACGAACAGGACGATGTCTTCAAGGCCGGCATCTACCGCAGCATCTACGATCCCACCGCAGGCACCGGCGGCATGCTCTCCGTCTCCGAGGAACACGTCAAGCGGCAGAACCCCGACGCCAACCTCGATCTCTTCGGCCAGGAATACAACCCCGAAGCCTTCGCCATCTGCTGCGCCGACCTGCTCATCAAGGACGAGCCGATCAACAACCTGATCTTCGGCGACACCTTGGGCGTCAAGGAAGCCAAGACCCGCGCCAACAACTACATGCCCCGCGACGGGCACCCAGGCCGCCAGTTCCACTACATGTTCGCCAACCCGCCCTACGGCGTCGAATGGAAACCGCAACAGGACTTCGTCAACGAGGAGCACGCCACCCAGGGCTTCAACGGTCGTTTCGGCCCCGGCCTGCCCCGCATCAACGACGGTTCGCTGCTCTTCCTGCTGCACATGATCTCCAAGATGCACCGCCCGCCCGATGAAGGCGGCGACGGTTCGCGCATCGCCATCGTCTTCAATGGCTCCCCCCTCTTCACCGGTGACGCCGGCAGCGGCGAGAGCAACATCCGCCGCTGGATCATCGAGAACGACTGGCTCGACGCCGTCGTCGCCCTGCCTGATCAGCTCTTCTATAACACCGGCATCTACACCTACATCTGGCTCGTCACCAACAAAAAGCCCGCCCACCGCCGCGGCAAGGTACAGTTGATCGACGGCACCCGCCACTACCAGAAGATGAAAAAGAGCCTGGGCAACAAGCGCAACGAGTTGAGCGACACCCACATCAAAGACCTGGTGCGTCTCTACGGTGACCACCAGCACAACGGCGAGAGCGAAGTCGCTGTGGACGGCACGCCGGAGCGCCGCATCTGCTCCAAACTCTTCGACAACCAGGACTTCGGCTTCCTCAAGCTCACCGTGGAACGCCCGCTGCGCCTCAATTTCCAGGCCAGCGCCGAGCGCATCGAACGTTTGTGGGATCAGACGGCCTTCACCAACCTGGCCACATCGAACAAACGCAAAGACAAAGCCGCCCAGCAGGCCGAGATCGAGGCGGGCGAAGCCCAACAGCAGGCCATCCTCACCGCCCTGCGCACGCTCGACCCGCAGCCGCTCTACAAATCCCGCCCCCAATTTGAGAAACTGTTGGACCGGGCGATGAAGAACGCCGGGCAGAAGTTGGCTGCGCCGCTGCGCAAAGCCATCCTGGCCGCCCTCAGCGAAACCGACCCCAGCGCCGACATCTGCACCGACAGCAAGGGCAACCCCGAGCCAGACAGCAACCTGCGCGACACCGAGATCGTGCCGCTGCCCGCCGCCATCCCCCTGCCCCTGCCGCTCAAGTACGACGACAAACAGACCGGCCTCGACGATCTGCTGGCCCAGGTGCGCGACCACTGCGAAGCCTACCTGGCCGCCGAAGTGCTGCCCCACGTCCCCGACGCCTGGATCGACTACAGCAAGACCAAAGTCGGCTACGAGATCCCGCTCAACCGCCATTTCTACGTCTACCAGCCCCCCGAACCGCTGGACGTCATCGAGGCCGACATCAAGCGGCTGGAGGCGGAGATCATCGCCATGCTGGGCGAGGTGGTGGCATGACATATAGATCAGCGCCGCAGTTATTTCAATTGATAGCCGAAAATTATAACCACGTATGCACTCAGTATAATTTTCGTCCCCAAATTATAACGGGCCAGATCCGTACCAAGACCAGCGACGCCGGTTGACACCAACACCAGCGACGCCGGTTAACACCAACACCAGCGACGCCGGTTGACACCAACACCAGCGACGTCGGTTGACACCAACACCAGCGACGCCGGTTGACACCAACACCAGCGACGCCGGTTGAGTAGGCGAGTCTGCGAGCCGTATCGAAACCAAGGAGCGGGTCAACCAAGCCACTTATCTCGTAGACCCGCTTGGTTTCGTTTGGCACAGGCGTTGCGTCCTGTGTGAACCCGCTTGGTTTCGTTTGGTACAGGCGTTGCGCCATAACGCCCTCCGCAAGCTCCGGGCTACTCAACCGGCGCTAGTCTATGAATGACCGGCGTTGGTGGTGCTACTCAACCGGCGCTAGTGATAGGTAGATACACAATCCTTTCCTAGAGAATCACCAATGGCATGGATGTACATTCTTGAGTGCAGCGACGGATCCTACTACGTCGGTTCCACCCGTAACATCGAACGACGACTGTGGCAACACAATCAGGGCGAAGGAGCAACCTACACCGCCCGCCGTCGCCCTGTGAAGTTGGTTTTCGCTGCCGAATTTGCCAATGTCGCTGACGCCTACGCCGCCGAAAAACAGGTACAAGGATGGGGTCGAGCCAAGCGCGAAGCCCTGATGCGCGGCGACTATGAAGCTTTACCACTACTGGCAAAAAAGATCTTCCGCAAGAAGAGTACGGACACGGAAAATGACGATGCCGATTAACACCAACACCAGTAACGCCGCGGCCTTGCCGGCTGAGTAGGCGAATCTGCTAGCTATACCCATACCAGCGACGCCGGCTGAGTAGGCGAATCTGCTAGCTATACCCATACCAGCGACGCCGGCTGAGTAGGCGAGTCTGCGAGCTATACCCATACCAGCGACGCCGGCTGAGTAGGCGAGTCTGCGAGCCGTTATGGCGCAACGCCTGTACCAAACGAAGCCAAGGAGCGGGTTAACAAGAGATCAACGTTAAACCCGCTTGGTTTCGATACGCTGCGCTACTCAACCGGCGCTAGTCAAGAGTGGGCGCACAATCTATTTCCCAGAGCATCAACACCAGCGACGCCGTTCAACACACCAA
>WGMT01000019.1 GCA_016124945.1 bacterium
AACCTGTTCTGCGTACTACCAGAGCCAAAGACTAACACTTTCTCATCCCCCGCCCCACTCGCTACAATGCCAAACTTCTCTTCATACTGTAGTTCGATGGTTTGAGTCACGGCCAGGTCCTGCAAATCTACGACCGACACCCGTCCAAAAAATCCGTTCACCCGGCAGGGCACAAAGGCATACCTGTCACTAAAATGAATGCCGTAAGACGGATCGCCACAAGGACGTATCACCTGCTCCAACTCACCCTCGGCCGAGACCACTGCCACACGGCTTTCCCCCTTGCCGGGTGTTGTACCGTAGCCAACCCAGATGCGTCCTTGTGGATCTTGGTCGATGTTCCACGGATAGCCGTCAGGGAGTACGGTACGCCGTATCACTTCCCAATTTGCGGCATCAACCGCAACTAGCTCATTGTAGATCCTTCCCTCTGGGCTACTAACCGACTTACTCAGGACATAGAGTGGACGTTCCACCATCTCACCCATTTCGGTGACATCGCCAGCCGCCTTCTCTACGATGGGAAGGTAGACGGTACACCCACTCAACAGGACCGCCAACAGGCAGACCCCAATCACCCACGCTAGACGTTGTCGCTGCCACATGCGGTTGGTCTCCTTTGATGGGGCACTCACGGACCCGTTGGCAGCAGCCTGAGCGCGCCAGGGAGATGCAAGAGTTGGGTCAGTTCGCCTGTTTCTGGGTTGAATTCGTAGAGGCCACTGTCCCCGTGCGGATCCTCGTAAACGGAGTGGGCTAGAACTATTTGGCTGCTTACCCCAACGATATCGCCCGAGCTCCAGCTGTCAGGCAATGGCCAGAAGGCGGAATCGCCGGTTTGCAGATCCAAACGCGAAATGAAACGTAGGGGCGAATCACTTGTGGTACCCTGCTGTGGGTTGTGATAACTGTAAAGTTGGTTTCCGACAATCGTTCCCCATGTCGGCCCCAGCACCGGTAGGCTGACTTCGGTCAGTGTTGGTGGCGTTGTGAGATCCAGGCGCAGCAGCGCATCAGATTTCTCTGGATACTTGAGGCTGATCACGTTCAACAGGTAGAACTGCACTACGCCATCGTCTTCGTAGTGGACGATCTCCCGAATTGACGAGAAATCCTGCGTCACAGTCGCTGTCACTGTATAAGTTTGCATGTCGAAGAGTGACACTCGGTTCAGTTCAGCACCGGCTCCGTAAAGCAGTATCGTCCCCTCAATAGAGTCGCTCGCCACCAGACCAAACCTGTCCGGACTTACCACTTCAACCGCTTCGACCTCCGTGAAGCCCAACAGATCCAATACCACAACCTTGGCGTAGAAACCGTTCATGGCACAGAGGACAAACGCATATTCCGTATTGAAATGGACACCCAGGTACGGATTCGGGCAGGGACGAAGGATCTCGTCCAACTCCCCTTCCGCTGACAGTACAACCACGCGGTTATCGCCTTCGCCTGGCAGGGAGGCATAGCTAACCCAAAGCCGCCCCAGCGGATCGCGGTCTATGTTCCAAGGTGCGCCTGTCGGCAGCGTGGTGCGCCGCACAATCGACCAGGTGTCTACATCCACAATCGCTAGTTCGTTATACCGAAGCCCATCACTACCTTTGGCATTCCTTGTGAGGACATACAACGGGAAATCAGGTAGGTTGCTTGTACTGTCTGTTGCACCCCCCACTTCTGGTTCAGTGTTCACATTTAGGGGCAGGTCGATGGGGATGGCACAGCCGGCAAGCAGCCAGACAAGTATTCCACACGAAAACAGTAGATGCCGTATGAACATTGAAGAGTCACTCCTATCAAGTATTTAGCAGATTACAGTAGTGCGACGCACTGACCCAAAAACGACCTGTATAGCTCTGTTCATGGATCGGTGCGCCGCACTTGTTACTGTTTATACAGTTGCTGTACTCCGCCGAAGTCTAGACAACCCCGACAAAGCGATGTCTTCCTCTACCACTAGCGAGGGGGGTTCGTACCCTCTGACAGCGGTCGAAGGGCAGCGCTACGTGCAACTTCATCCGGCGCAACCGTGCGCACTGCAAAATCGAGCACAACTTCCGGCTCTGTATCAGGGTATTGACCCACAAGCCAGTTGTGATAGTCGGCATCGTTGCTGTCTACATCCTCATCAAGACGATTGAAGATCTGCCAAACCAATTGTGAACAGTACAATGCACAACGGGTTAGATCTTCCCTACACCGATCATCCTCCTTCAAAAGGAAGTTAATGTTATAGCGCGTTCGTCCATCTGTGCCGTAACGTTCCTGCGCCCAGTCCAGGGCATCCACAACATCTGCTTGTGTATGAGGTGTATTTTCACGCATCAAGGAGATGCAGTAGCCTTCAAACTGCCAAAACGTTATGGGCAAAAGGTTCACTCCACCGGGTACCCCATTAGTGGCATCTGCAATATTCGATTCGTAGACCTGGGGTTGTCCACCAACTACATCTCCGTTATAGACTCCCATGTGCGAAAACTTGATGGCATAGTAGAAGTTGACAAACGAATTCGGCACAGATCGGAAGAGCAGATCGCCGCGTTGCAGCAGGCCGAAATTCGCAGCGCTGGTTTGTGATGCACAGGGTTCCTCGGGCTCGACTGGCTGCAAGTCATTTCCTCCTTTTCCCAAAGAAGGCAAGAAGACTTGCCAGTCGGTGGTTGTTCCTTCAGGGACAACGACGGCATCGACGCTGAGTTGCGTCTCTTCGACGGCAACAACATCCTTTTCGGCAAGCCCATTCAAAAAACGTTGACGCAAGACACGGTCGGCGATGGCGAAGTTGGGATCGAGGGCAATCTCGGCGCGGAGGACGTCCATTTCGGCCATGATGGCCACGGCTGCGTCGGTCTCTTCGGCGGCCATCAGCCGCTCGTGGACAGCCCACAGCGCCTGTTGCCGCGCCCGCGTCTCCGGCGCGTAGGGCAGGCGCTTGGCAAAACGCGTCATGGCGTCGGTGTATTGGGCCGCCAACACTGGGTTGTCGGCTTGCTGCGCAGCCAGCGCGTTCAGCTCATCCAGGGCGGCGGCCAGTTGATCGGGCACACCGTCGCCGTTCAGGTCGATGCTGAAATCGTACGGCGCAGTGGCGTCGTCGGGCGCGGTGGGGGCGTCAAAACCAGCTTGTACAGGTGGGGGTTGCACGAACAGCGCGACACAGAGGGCGATCAGGCCGATGAAGGCCGGAAGGCGGAAGGCGGAAGGCGGAACGAGATCATCTTCATTTCCATTCTCCTACTGCGTGATACTGGGAAACGCGCCGGCTGAGCGTTCGACGAGGGATCGATCCAATCAGGCAGTCTGTTTCCCGTGAGGAAGTTGATACGGTTGAAAAGCAAGCTACGATGTCATTTGCTGCGGAGAAATGCCAACAACCACGCAAAGTATAGTGCATTAATTTGAAAGCGCGCAAACCAATAAATCTGATTGACGATTTTCGATTGACGATTTACGATTGTCCGATTGAGTTTGTGACGCCGGGATTGGCACGTTACCTGCTCAACAAAATCAGCCGCCAGCAGACCATTCACAACCCCAACACGACAATCGCAAATCGTCAATCAAAAATCGAAAATTCCCTTCATGCGCAACTTCCGTCTGCTTACCCTTATTTTCGGCCTCATGTATGTGACCATCGGCATCGGCTCGCCGTTGATATCGCTCTACCTCGAAGAGTTGGGCGCCAGCTATGACCGCATTGCGCTAATCATGACCACAGTGGCCGCCACGGCCCTGGTCACAAACTTCTACTGGGGACGACTGTCGGACAAATTGGGGCGACGCAAGCCCTTTTTGATTGGCGGGCTGTTCACCATGATCCTTACCTACCTGGCGCTGAGCCAGGCGCCATCAGCCAACTGGGCGTGGCCGGTGTTGGTGATCAACGGCGCAGCGCTGGCGGCCTACACCACCCCGAGCTTGGCGTTGATTGGCGACGTCCTCGCCGGTAGTGGACAGCGCGGGCGGCGCATGGGCGTCTACCGCGGCGTGGCCTCGCTCACCTTCGCCCTCGGCGCGGTGACCGGCGGACGGCTGGCCGACGCCACATCGATTGCCACGGCGTTGGCCCTCTGTGCCGCTTTCTACGCGCTGGCACTCGTCTTCGCGCTGACGTTGCAAGAACCTAAAGCGGTACAGACACGAACACCGGGCGCAACCGATGAAGCTGTCCCCGCGGCGGAACGAGTGCCGGCCCGCTTCCTTGTGGGCGTGGCGTTGTGGATCGCGGGGATCGGCGCGGCGACCTCCATGTGGCCCAACTACATGGCGGGTCTGGGCTATAGCAAAACGACGATTAGCAGCCTATGGGGCTTCGCCGCCTTCTGGGAAGTACCGGGCATGGTGCTTGTCGGTCACCTTTCGGATATCTTCGGGCGGGTGCCCTTGCTCATGGCAGGCGGTTTGGGCGTCGCCGGGGTGATGGGTGGTTACATCCTCTTCTCTAGTTTCCTCCCTGGCCTGATCGGGGTACAATTCCTACGCGGTTTTGCCTACGCCGGCTACACCGCCAGCGCCATGACCTTCGCCGCCGAATGGGGATCCGACCGCAGCCGCGGCCACAACAGCGGCAGCTACAACGCCGCCACCGGGGCAGGTCAACTGCTTGGCACCCTCCTGGGCGGCACCCTGGCCCAATACTTCGGCTTCCAGATCCTCTTCGCCGTCTGCGCCGCGATTGCGGTGAGCAGCGCGATCTGTTTTTGGGGGCTGGGGAGGGGGAAGGATGAGGATGTTGACGCGGCTGTCGAGGCTGGTGCGGTTGAGCGTAGTGCGTAGTGCGTGGTGCGTAGATGTGTTCAAGAGTTACCAATCTCAAGGCCAACAACTCAACGGACTACGTACTACGCACTATCCTAAACCAAACCAGATCCGAACCACCCAATCACCCACTCCCCAGGAGGTCCTCTGTGATCCGCATCGGCATCGTCGGCTGTGGACGAATTTTGAATGCGCATCTCCACGGCTATCGCAAACTGCGTGAGGCGGGCTATGACAATTTCCGCATCACGGCCCTGTGCGCCCGCAACATTGAGGACGCCCACATGTTCCGCAAACGTGGCGAGGGGCCGGCACCCCGCGCCGCCGTGCTGCCGCCCGAGTCGGGCGATCCCCTGGCCGCGCCCCACATCTACCTGAGCGACTTCCAGCCCGACACCGACGTGGCTGTCTTCAGCGATTACAACGAAATGATCGCCTCCGGCCTCGTCGACGCGGTCAACGATTTCACCACGTTGCGCGTCCACCACCAGGTGGGCCTCGCCGCATTGGACGCGGGCAAGCATCTGCTCGTAGAAAAGCCGCTGGCGATCTCGGTGAAAGCGGGCAGCCTGATGGTGGAACGGGCCAGGGCCAACGGGCTGACGCTGGGCCTTTTTGAAAACGTGCGCCAGATGACACAGGTGCGCGCCGCGGCCTGGGCCGTGCAGCAAGGACTCATCGGCGACGTGCAAATGGCCCTTTTCGGCGGCATCGGCGGACCGTGGTCGCCCGATGTGATCACGGCGGAGACGCCCTGGCGCCATCGCAAGTTGGAGGCGGGCGGCGGCGGCGCCATCGACATCGGCGTGCATGTGATGCACTGGCTGCGCTACGTCTGCGGCGAGGTGGCGACGGTGAGCGCCACGGTGCGCACGCTGGAGCCTGTCCGCTACCTGCACGGTGACCCGTCCACCGGCGTGCGCGTCGACGCCAATGTCGACGACACCTACTTCGCCACCGTCACCACCGAGCGCGGCGCGCTGGCCCAGTTACTCTTCTCCTGGGGCGGGCATGGCGAAGCCACCGGCATCCCCGGCGGGCCGGTCTTTTACGGCAGCAAGGGCTGCATCAAAGGCGGCGAGATCATCCTCGACGACGGCAGCCACCAGGATCTGGAAACGGTCTTCCGCGCCCAGGCCGACGCCGCCACGCTGGACAGCTTCTTCCCCCACGGCTTTGAGGACCCCTTCGCCATCCAGCAACTGGATTGGCTCAACGCCATCGAGCGCGGCGCACAGCCCGAAACCGACGGCGCAGAAGGTCTACGCGACCTGGCCGCCGCCTACGCCATGATCGAGTCCTCGGCGCTGGGCCGCACGGTGACGCTGGCAGAGGTCTTGTCTGGCGTTGTGGACGGTTATCAACAAGAGATCAACCAACACTATGGGATTTTCGATTGACGATTGACGATTGTCGTGTTCAGTCAGTGAGTTCGGTATGGGTGTGTTGTTTTGGACGAGCTTCCCAGCACAACAACCCCATACCGAAATCAGTCACTCAACGCGACAATCGTCAATCGAAAATCGTAAATCCCCCCCCCAATTCGGAGTCAATGACATGAAAAAGATCGGAATCATCGGCGCAGGCGCCATCGCCCGCGTCCACGCGGATCGCTGGGCCAGGATGCCCGGCGTGGAGATCGCAGGCTACTATGACATTGTGCCGGAAGCGGCACAGCGCGCCGTGGACCAGTACGGCGGCAAGGCATTTGCCTCGCTCAGCGCCATGTTCGACGCCGTCGACGCCGTGGACATCTGCACCACGGCGGTGGCGCACAAGGAACCGATCCTGGCGGCGGCGGAAGCAGGCGTGCCCATGGCCTGTGAAAAGCCGTTGGCGCGTCACCTCAGCGATTGTTACGAGATCGTCGAAGCGGTGGAACGCACCGGCACGCCCCTCTTTGTGGCCCAGGTGGTACGCTTCTTCCCCCAATACGCCAAGGCCAAAGAGACGCTGGACAGTGGCGCGCTGGGCAAACCCGCCGTCATCCGCACCGTGCGCGGCGGATCAATGCCCCGGGCGGGCAGCACCTTCCACAGCGGCTACTACGCCGACTTCAACCAGAGTGGCGGCGTCATCCTCGACGTGAGCATCCACGACATCGACTATGTGCGCTGGTGCTTCGGCGAAGTGGAACGTGTCTTTGCGCGGGGTCTCATGAACGCCGGCCTGCCCAAAGACCACACCCTGATCACGCTGCGTTTCGAGAACGGCGCCATTGGTCACATTGAAGGCGGCTGGGCCTTCCCGCCCAACAAATTCCGCACCCGCGTCGAAATCGCCGGCACCGAAGGTCTGCTCGAATGGGATTCCCTCGACCGCGATCCGCTGGAGCTGACCACCTTCGACGCCGAAGCCGGCGCCGACGTCACCTTCACGTCGCTCAGCCCCCTCGCCCCCGAGGACGATCCCTACTACGCCGAACTGGCCCACTTCATCGACTGCGTTGAACACAAAAAGCCCTTCCGCGTCACCCCCTACGACGGCCTCATGGCGGTGAAGATCTCCTTGGCGGCGATTGAGTCGGAGAAGCGTGGGGAGCCGGTGCGGATTGCGGAGTTTAGTGCGTAGTGCGTAGATGTCGAGCATATTGACGCGTTTCCTGGAACCTGAAATCCACCAATAGAGAAATCAGTTCCTCAACGGACTACGCACTACGTACTCTCTCAACAAAAAGTCATTCATAGAAAGCGACAGCCACTATGACCACAAATGTTTCTCTCCGCATCGGCATGCTCAGCTTCGCCCACATGCATGCGGCTTCTTATGCGAATTCGTTGTGTCAGATCCCCGGGGTGGAGATTGTGGGGATCTTCGATGACAACGCCGAGCGAGGCAAGGAACAGGCGGCCAACTTCGAAACCGAATTCTTCGCCGACGCCGACACGCTGCTCGACAGCGGCCTAGACGCGGTGATCATCTGCTCGGAAAATGTGAAGCACCGCCCGATGGTGGAACAGGCCGCCGGCCGCGTCAAGGCGATCCTGTGTGAGAAGCCGATTGCCACCACCGTCGAGGACGCTCAAGCCATCATCGACGTCTGCGCACAGACCGATACGAAGCTACAGATCGCCTTCCCTGTGCGCTTCTCACCTGCCATGCAGCAGTTAAAGCAGATTTTGGACAGCGGACAGTTGGGCCGCATCTTCAGCGCCAAGTGTACCAACCACGGCTACCTGCCCGGTGGCTGGTTCGTGCAAAAGGAGATGTCGGGCGGCGGCGCGGTGATCGACCACACCGTCCACGTCATCGACGTGTTGCGCTGGTTCTGGGGCGCCGAGGTCACCGAAGTCTACGCCGAAGTGGGCCACAGCCTCGTCTACCCCGATCTGGGCATCGACGACGCCGGGCTGCTCTCCTTTCAACTGAGCAACGGCATCTATGGCACGCTGGACACAAGCTGGTCGCGCCCATCCAGCTACCTCACCTGGGGCGACGTCAAGATCGAAGTCCTGGGCGACAAGGGCATGATCCGCAGCAACGCCTTCAACCAGCAGCTCACCGTCGCCTCGAACAAGGTGGGCAAGAGCCGCTGGGTGGGCTGGGGCAGTGACATCGACTTCGGCCTGATCCAAGACTTCGTCGCCATGGTCCGCGAAGACCGCGCCCCCTCCATCACCGGCTACGACGGCCTGAAGGCGATGGAAGTGGCGTTGGCGGCGTACGAGTCCGCACGCACGGGAAGACCAGTGAAGATTGACGACTGACGACTGACGACGGAAGTTGTCGCCAGGCCCCAAAGAATGGGCTATTGGCGACAAGGATGCCAATGAATCAACACGTTCTCAACGCGATCCGTCGTCCATCGTCAGTCGTCCATCGTCAGTCGTCCATCCCTCCAGCCAACAAACTCAACAAGGAGCCACACCATGCCTTCCACCCCCCTCCGCCTCGGCACCTCTACCTATTCCTACTGGCACTTTCTGCCGGAGAAGGTGCCGATTGAAACGGTAATGGACGCCGCCCATGCCCTCGGCTTGCAGGGCGTCGAAATCCTGCACCGGCAGATGGAATCCGACGACAACGGCTATTTGCAGAAGCTCAAACGATACGCCTTCCAGCTTGGGTTGGACATTTACAACCTGTCCATTCACCAGGACTTCGTCCACGATGATCCGGCAGTGCGCAAGCAGCACATCGACCACACCCTGGCCTGCATCGACATGGCCCACGAGATGGGCATCCCGTCGATCCGCATCAATTCAGGCGGATTCCGCAAAGGTGGCAGCTTCGACGATCTGATCAAGGCCAAAGGCTGGGTGGAACCGTGGCCCGGCCTCACCCGCGATGACGGCTTCAAGTGGGTCACCGACGCCATCGAAGAGTGTCTGCCCCACGCCGAAAAGCGCGGCGTCATGCTGCTACTGGAAAACCATTGGGGCCTCACCACCACCGCCGATGACATGCTGCGCATCTTGCAGGATGTCAACTCGCCCTGGCTCAAAGCCATCCTCGACATGGGCAACTTCCTCTTCGAGGACGACATGTACGCCGGCATGCAAAAGGTCGCCCCCCACATCTGGCTCGCCCACGCCAAGACCTACTTCGGCGGCGGCTCCTGGTACACGCTCGATCTCGACTATGCCCGCATCTTCCGCATCCTGCGCAACGCCGGCTGGAGCGGCTACTGCTCCATCGAAATGGAAGGCGCAGAAGACGCCTCCACCGCAGTGCCCAAGAGCATCGAAATGCTGCGCCGCGCCTGGGCGGAATCGGGCGACTGACAAGGTGACAAGGTGACAAGGTGAATACGTCGAGACGCATGTCTCCGCGGCATGGGTCTCGACGTTCGTCCGTCGTCCGTCGTCTGTCGTCCGTCGTCTGTCGTCCGTCGTCCGTCGTCATCTCCCCCACTTTTACCTTTTGACTTTTGCCTTTCTTCACCCTGAAAGAGTCTGCATGAACGATCACCTCCTCTCCGCCCTCGAATCCATCTACGGCGACGCCGCCCCCGATCAAGTGGATCGCTACGAGGACGCGCTTTCCGCCTTCCGCCGCGCCTATGGCCCAGGACCAGTGACAGTCTTCCGCGCGCCGGGGCGCGTCAACCTCATCGGCGAACACACCGACTACAACCACGGCTACGTCTTACCCGCCGCATTGGACAAAGACGTGCTGCTCCTTGCCCGTCTGCGCGGGGACAGGGAAGTGCGTCTCGCCAATGTAGAAGCCGACTTCCCCCAGCGCAATTTCGCCGTCTCAGCCTCCATTCAGACGGCGGACAGCGGTGATTGGAGCAACTATGCACGCGGCGCCGCCCAGGAACTGGCGCGCACCCTGGGTGGCAACGTCCCCGGCTTTGATGGGCTGGTGAGCAGCGCCGCGCCGTTGGGTGTGCCACGTGGGGCGGGCGTTAGCTCGTCTTCGGCGTTGACGGTGGTGATGGCCGTCGCCCTGGCCCACTTCGCCCAGTGGACGCCGTCCGCAACACAGATGGCGCTCTTCTGCTCCGACGCCGAATGGTACGTGGGCACCCGTGGCGGCATCATGGACCAGTTCATCGCCCTGCTCGGCCAACGTGACCACGCCCTTTTCCTCGACTGCCGCCCCGTGGACGGTACTTTCCGCCACGAAGCCATCCCGCTGCCCCAGGACTATCGCCTGCTCGTGGTCAACAGCGGGGTCCACCATGCCAATGTGCGCAACGAATTCAACCAACGTGTGGCGGCCTGCCGCGCCGGTGTCGCCATCCTACGCCGTGAATTCCCTGGCATCACCCACCTGCGCGACGTCGAGGACCAAGACTGGGTCGACCTTGAAGCGCTGTTGCCCGAAACCACCACCGTCACCGAACTCAAGGATGCAGGCCACGATCTGGGCGACCTACCCAACGTCCCCGCCGACGCGGCGCTGCGCGTGATGGCCTGTTGCCGTCATGTGTGGAGCGAAAATCGACGTGTCCTCGCCGCCGTAGACGCCATGCAGCACAACGACATCACCCACCTGGGTGATCTGCTCAACGATGCCCACACCAGCGCCCGCGACCACTACCGCATCAGCACCCCCGAATTGGAGGTCCTCGTCGATGCCGCTCGCGCCGTCGACGGCTGCGTGGGCGCACGCCTCACCGGCGCAGGTTGGGGCGGCTGCATCGTCGCCCTCGTCCACCACGAAAGCGTGGACGAATTCCAACAGCGCATTCCCCCAGTTTACAAGGCACAAACCGGCCTCGACGCCGGTGTTTTCCCGTGCCAGGCTAGCCCCGGCGCAGGGATGGTGCTACAGATGATGGTTTGATTCTGCAGAAATAGAACGCGGATTGAGCGGATTGGGCGGATTCAAACGGATAAATCTGGAAAAATCCGCTGAGATCGGCTCAATCCGCCAAATCTGCGTTCTATCAAAATCCCTCAACGCGCAAGGAGAGTTGGCAAGATGATCGACTACTTTGCTTGGGATTACACCGGTACGCCGTTTCGGTTGTTCAGTATGGCGCATTTGGCGGCGCTGGCAGTGATTGCGGGATTGGCGCTGCTGCTGCCCTTGCTACGTGGACGGCCCAGCGCCCAGGTCTGGTTTCGATATGGGCTGGCGACGCTGCTGCTCGTCAATGAGATGAGCTGGCATGTGTGGCATTGGGTCAACGGCCAGTGGACGGTGCAGACCATGCTGCCGCTGCACCTGTGCAGTGTCCTCGTCTTCGGCAGCGCGATTATGCTTGTCACCCGGCACTACGGCATCTTTGAGTTTGCCTACTTTATGGGCATCGCCGGCGCGCTGCAAGCCCTCTTCACCCCCGACCTCACCATCCACGGCTTTCCTCACTACCGCTTCTGGCAGACCTATATCTCGCACGGCGGCATTGTACTGGCCGCGCTTTTCATGGTGATCGTCGTCGGCTATCGACCCACCTGGCGTTCGCTCTGGCACGTGCTCATCGGCATGAACGTCTACTTGGCCTTCGTGGGGATCGTCAACTGGTTGCTGGGCAGCAACTACATGTTCATTGCCCACAAACCCGAAACCGCCAGTTTGCTTGATGTGTTGGGTCCGTGGCCGTGGTACATTCTCAGTTTAGAGGCGTTGGGCATGACAATCTGTCTGCTGTTGATGCTGCCGTTTGTGCGCCGGCGACCAGGCGTAAATGATCCGCATGCCCAATCACTGAATCGCCCAGTTGCATAATCGTCACCACTCGCTAGAGAAATTATTCACAAGAACCACCGTCAATCTCTGTGCATTTTGCACAATGTGGGCAGGCCACCGATGGCCTAGAATAGCATCAACAGTTGTGAGGTGCGGAGTTTATGTGGGGTAAGCTTCGCAGTGGGAACCTCCCCTGTTCCTCTTCTTCTCTCCTTGTATGACCCTTGTAGTTGGGCCCGTTGCAGGTGAAAGTCACCTGCAACGGGCCATCCTCTTTTTGGGGGCTGGAACTTGCACACCGCCCTGATCCCGCGTAAGATGCCACCATCTGCTTTCACACCCATCTCGAAAGGACCCGCCGTGAACGGCGCACAATCGTTGATCCGTACGCTGGTGAATGCCGGCGTCGACGTCTGTTTTATGAACCCCGGTACGTCGGAGATGCACTTTGTTTCGGCGTTGGACAGTGTGCCCCAGATGCGCGCCGTCCTCGGCCTCTTCGAAGGCGTCGTCACCGGCGCAGCCGACGGCTACGCCCGCATGACAGGACGCCCTGCCGCCACGCTGCTCCACCTGGGCCCGGGTATGGCCAACGGCATCGCCAACCTGCACAACGCCCGCCGCGCCCAGACGCCGCTGCTCAACATTGTGGGCGAACACGCCACCTACCACCGCCAATATGACGCGCCGCTCCATTCCGACATCGAGGCGCTGGCGTGGACCCAATCGGCCTGGGTGCGCACGTCTATGCGCTCGGTGGATGTGGCCACCGATGCCGCCGCGGCTGTGGCCGCCGCCCTCACGCCACCAGGACAGATCGCTACGCTCATCCTCCCTGCCGACACCGCCTGGGGAGCTGCGGACGGCCCCGCCGCGCCGGTGATGCCGCCGCCGGCAGGGCGAGTCGAGCCGGAGCGCATTGTTGAGATCGCCGCTGTCCTGCGCAGTGGGGAACCGGCGGCCATCCTCCTTTCGGGCCAATCACTGTTGGCCGAAGGTGCCACCTTCGCCAGCCGTATTGGACAGGCCACCGGGGCGCGTGTCATGGGCAACCGGCTGACGGCGCGCATTGAACGCGGCGCAGGACGGCCCGAAGTGGAACGTGTCCCCTACCCGGTGGATCAGGCGGTGGCCATGCTGGCCGGCCTCAAACATCTGATTTTGGTGGGCGCCGAAGCGCCGGTGGCCTTCTTCGCCTACCCTGGCAAGCCCAGCCTCCTCGCCCCGCCCGACTGCCGCATCCATCACCTTACCCTACCCCACGAAGACGGCATCCGCGCCCTCGCCGACCTGGCTGACGATTTGGATGCGCCCGCCGAAATCGACAACCGCATGCAGCGTAGCGCGCCGTCTTTGCCCACGGGCAGCCTCACCGTGGAAAAGATCTGGGCCGCCGTCACCGCGCTGATGCCCGAAAACGCCATCGTCTCCGACGAGGCCATCACCGCCGGTCGCGCCGCCGCCGCATGGACGGAGGGCGCGCCGCCTCACGATTGGCTGCACATTACCGGCGGCTCGATTGGGCAGGGACTGCCGGTGGCCACTGGCGCGGCTGTCGCCTGCCCGGATCGCAAAGTCCTCGCCATGCAGGCCGACGGATCGGCCATGTACACGCTCCAATCACTGTGGACACAGGCGCGTGAAGGGCTGGATGTGGTCACCGTCCTTTTCAACAACCGATCCTATGCCATCCTCGAAGGCGAACTGCGCGGCGTACAGGCTCCCGAAGCGGGCAGCAAAGCATCGCAAATGATCTCCCTCGCCAACCCCGATCTGGATTGGGTCCACCTGGCCAAAGGCATGGGCGTGCCGGCCACCCGCGCCGAAAACGCCGACGACTTTGTGACACAGTTGCGCAGAGGCATCGAGGCGGAGGGGCCTGTGTTGATTGAGGTGAGGATTGGGTGAAGAGAATGAGTAATGAGTAGGTCAAAGCCAGTCGCTGTTTCACTTGAAAGAAATATCGTTCAAGTAAGACGGCAACGGCCCCAGCCTACTCATTACTCATTACTCATTTCTTACCCTCCCCCGCCGTCTCTGCTATAATGACGCTTCGTGTTGCGCATTACTGGGGGACCTGCCCCATGACGACTTTAATTGAGGATCGCATGAACCGCATTGCGGCGTGGACAGCCCCCGGCTTCGAGGATCTGCTGACCGCGCTGCTCGCCCAAGGACGTACGCTTTACGTGGTGGGCGGGAATGTGCGCGACTTCCTCCTAGGCGAAGACGATGTGATCAACGACCTCGATCTGGCCATGGCCGCGCCGGTGTTAGATGCGGCGCGACAGGCGGCGGACGCCGTCGGTTGGGCATTTTACCCGCTGGACGCGCAGCGCGATGTGGCGCGGCTGGTGCAGGTGGAAGACGGAAGCGAGCGCCGCATCTGTGACATTGCCGCGCTGCGCGGTGATCTGGTGGACGATCTACACACACGGGATTTCACCGTCAACGCGTTGGCGATTGTGCTTGCGCCGAATGAAGCGCCCCGCCTGCTCGACGTCGTCGGCGGTGTGGAGGATCTGAGCGCTAGGCGGCTGCGTCCTTTCGCGGAGGAGAACCTCGACGCGGATCCGGTGCGGTTGCTGCGCGCCGTACGCTTTGCCCACAAGTTTGATCTCACCATCGACGCCGCACTGGCAGATCAGATCCGCCGCCGCGCCGAGACGCTGCACAGCGTCAGCCCCGAACGGCAGCGCGACGAGCTTTGGAAGATCCTGGGGCTCACATCCCCTGCCGATGCGCTGCACACGATGCACGATCTCGATCTGATTGCCCCAGTGTTGCCCGAATTGACGCAGACTGTGGGCATCACCCAGACGCCGCCCCACCATTTGGACGTCTTCGGCCATACGCTGTTGGCAATGGACTATGCAGCTGCGCTCCGCGATTGGCTACACGAACAAAAGGACAGACTCGATCCCCGGCTGGGTGAGCTCCTGGCGCATCATGGCACAGCGTTACGCCATCATTTTGCCGAACCGTTGAGCAGTGGACGGAGCCGCGCCGACTGGCTGGTGTGGCACGCGCTCTGCCACGATTGGGGCAAACCTGCCACCCGCAGCGAAGAAATCGACGCCCAGGGGACCATGCGCACCCGCTACTTCGAGCATGAACGCGTCGGCGCAACCATGACGGTGGAGCGGTTGACGGCGTTGCGCTTCAGCCGTCGCGAAATCCAACTGGCCCAGACAGTGGTCGATGCCCACATGCGTCCGCATCATCTTCATGTCAGCTTTGAGGACGAAGAAATTGGCCGCCGCGCCGCCTTCCGCTTCTTCCGCGACACCGCCAGTGGAACCAATGGCGAACAGACCGGCGTTGACGTACTGCTGCTGGCCCTGGCCGACTACCAGGCAACAGGCGCCACGCGCGGACCCGGCTGGCCTGCCTACCTGGCCCATGCGGATCAACTGCTCTCGTTCGCCTTCCAGGCGGAGACGCAGGTGGGGCCGCCGCTGCTCAATGGCAGCCACCTCATGCGCGACCTCGATCTACCGCCGGGGCCGATGATTGGCCGTTTGCTTGGGCAGGTGCAAGAGGCGCAGGCCGCCGGTGAAATCGCAACCCCGGAAGAGGCGCTGGATCTGGCGCGCATTGTGCTGGCGCAGACACGCGCGCTTGAATCTGACTCATGACGCAGGATCTCTGATGGATCAACGCTTCTGCCCACACCTGGGCGCCCCGCTCGAAGACGAGACGCGCGGCCAGGCACAAGACTATCCCAGCTTCGAAAATCGCTGTTACGCCGTCGAGCGGATTCAACCCGCTTTCGACGAGATGGAACGCGAGCAGTTGCTGATCGTCGATCAGGCCACCTACTGCCTGGGCAGTGGACACAAACTCTGTCCGCGCTTTCGGCTGCTGGCCGTAGGCTACCCTGACGAAGCGATCATCGGCGCTGGAGACGGCGGCACCTTCAACCACAGCGGCGCTATGCCTGAAGGCGCAGGCGATGCGCTCCCCGGTTTCACCAACACAGACATGTTGCTCGACTTCGACACAGACGATGCGCCCCGTCCGCGTTTGGGGCTGTGGATCGGTGTGGCGTCGTTGTTTATGATCTTTTTGCTTTGCGGTGGATCCTTGGCCGTCTACACCGGCTGGCAGCTGGTGGGCAGTGGGTTGCTGCCGATAGGCCAACGGCTGGCGCAGGTGAGCGCACCGCCGGAACAGAATCAAATTTTCCTGCTGGTGACGCCAACCCCGGCCACATCGCCAACGCCGTTGGGGCGGCCAACAGTGCCGATCCTGGCGCAGGCGGTGCAGCCGGCATCGCTGCTGGCTACGCCCGAGCCGACGTTTGAGTTTCCCCGCGCGGTGACGGCCACGCCCACTTCGGCCATTGTCGAGCAGATCCGCAACAATACCGCGAACGACAACCAACAAGACAACCAACAAGACGACGACCTGGTAGATGCCCCTGCACCGCCCGGGCCCGTGGTCATCACCACGCCCACGCCGCCCGGCGGCGCCAATACGGGCGTAGCACCCTCAGATCCAGCACTGGCGACCGCGGTGACAGGCCCTGTGGCCATCACCGCGCCCGGAGATCTGGCCGCACCGACACGCCGCCCCACGCCCACGTTCGCCGTGCCCACCAGCACGCCGGGCGACCCGTCGATTGTAGTGGTGACAGCCACGCCCACGCCTGTGGTCACCTATCCACCGGCGCTGATCGAGTTCAGGTCGGCGCATCAGTTCTTGCCGCCACAGGGCTGCACCACACTCTTTTGGCGTGTTGACAATGTACGCGCTGTCTTCCTCGACAATGAGGGCGTTTTTGGGCAAGGCGAACGGCGGGCCTGTATCCAGTGGGCATCTGCCACGTATAATCTGTCTGTGCTACGCCTCGACGGCGTCGAAGAGAACCGTTCCATTGCGGTGGAAGTACGCATCGATACCCCCACACCTACGCCCACCTTCACACCGACCCCGGTGCTCACCCCCACCCCTACTTGGACAACACAGGCCACGTCTCTGCTAACACCCGAAACGCCGCAGCACGGCGTAACTTTGAGCGTGGATGGGGGTAATCAGCGGTCGTGTACGGTTGGGCAGGTGTGTGAGGTGGTGATTCAGGTAAGCAACACAGGCCCACTAGCCGATGAGATCTTCCTCGATCTAGTGAAAGACACTCCCTGGCCGGTACAATTTTGCCGCAGCGACGGCATATGCGGCGAGACGTCGATCTCTATCGGCGTTGGGCCGAGCGGCCAGTTGCCTGTCTTCCTGCGTGCGGCTGTCCCCGCGGAATGGGCTGGGCAGAGTTTCAATTTTGAGATCAACGCTGCCAGCGGCAATTCCAACCGCAACGTGCGCGCCAATCCAGTCTTTGTGACGTTGGTGGCGCAGTAGAGAAGAAGTGATCGGTGATTAGTGATTGGTGATTTGGTTGTTTCGATTGGCTGCCGAATGGGCAACCCATGGTCTTGTCGAGCCTATTGGCGCCTCCATTCGCACATCGAGTTGAAGGCCTAATCACTAATCCCCAATCACCAACCGCGCAATTCACACAAGGATGTGCTTTTTGGAGAATGTAAATCGTTCGTCACCGGAAAACTGGGTCTCGTCCCGGTCGCCGGTGACCGAAGCAGGACAGTTGGTTGTGCTGGTCACATCGGGCGGGAAGCGTTTCTTGTTCCAACTGCAACCAGGTCAATATTTCCACACACATTTAGGATCGTTGCCCCACAACGATCTCATCGGTCTGCCCATGGGTACGACAGTTCACAGCCAGATTGGTCACGCCATGTTGCTGCTGGAGCCGTCGCTGGCTGATTTGATGACGCGGGTGCGCCGCACCACACAGATCATCTACCCCAAAGATGCCAATTACATTGTGCACAAGCTGAACCTGCGCTCGGGGAGCCATGTAATCGAAGCGGGGACGGGCAGCGGCGCGTTGACACTGGCGCTGGCCTGGTCGGTGGCACCGGCGGGGATGGTCTACACCTACGAGGTGCGGGCGGAGAATTTCAATACCGCCGCCGAAAATCTGCGGCGCGCCGGCTTACAGCCCTTCGTCAAACAATATCAGGAATCGATCCGCGACGGCTTTCACCAACGCGGCGTCGACGCCGTCTTCCTCGACGTGCGCATGCCCTGGCACTACCTCGAACATGTGCGGACGGCGCTACGGCCTGGCGGCTTTTTTACCAGCCTCGTGCCCACCACCAATCAGGTGACAGAGTTGTTGATCGGGCTGGAAGCCAGTGGTTTCGCCGACATTGAGGTGGAAGAGTTGCTCGTGCGCCGCTACAAACCTGTCCCCGATCGGCTGCGGCCCGACGACGAAATGGTCGGCCACACCGGTTTCATCATCTCGGCGCGCCCCATCGTCGATCCCAGTGATCCCAAGCGCTGGCTCTCACAAGAGCGCAAACGCTACGAGGCGCGCAAAGAAGTCGAAGCGATCATCGCCGAAGAAGAAGAACGACGCGCAGCAGAGCGAGATGCGGGGGGGAAGAAGTATCCGCGCATGCCGTTGCCGGGATGAAGATGAATGAGTGATGAATAATGAGTAGGGTGAGGCTGTTGGCGCATCTTACTCAATGTCAGTAAGTTAAGCGCGGAGAGAGCACGCCCACGTGCGGATCTATACGGCAGCAGCCGCACGTGGGCGTGCTCTCTCCGCAGATGTTCGAGTGCTGAAACCTACCACTGACCACAACGCTCCGACCCACCGGTCGGGGCGTTTTTGTTTGTCCGTGGAGTGTTGGGGAGTTATGTGGAGATCAATGGAGGTTGGTGGATGGGGCAGGAGAAAGTCACAGGAAATGTGGCCGATTCCGAAGAACAAAAAGCAGAAACTTTCTGTATGCTGTCGTCAACGATGAAAGCTGTTGCTTCCTAAGCAGGCTCTTTCAGCGGTACGAGAAGCGCTTCTCTGTGTTTCCTGTTGTTCCCATCGCGATTCTTGCAATTGCAACAGTTGAATAGGAGAGATTCCATGAGCGATCAGATTCAAGCGGATTATGAACAGCTTGAGCAGGTGGCGGCCAAGTTTGCCCAACAAGCGGATTCGGTTGCCCAGATGATCCAGAGTGTGCGTGGCAGCATGGACAAGTTGGAAAACGGCGGCTGGATTGGTCGGGGTTCTTCGGCGTTCTTTGCCGAGATGAACAACAAGGTGCTGCCCGGCACCCAGCGGCTTCAGACGGCGTTGACCGAAGCCGGCCGCGCCACACAGGAAATCAGCAACTTGGTGAAGCAGGCCGAAGACGAAGCCAGCACGCCCTTCCGAGTCGGCTAGCCGACGCCACACTACAGCCCAATGGGCGTCTACCCTGTCAACCGGTAGATGCACCACGCACTACGCTTCAGGAGAAATCACATGTCCGACAAGATTAAGCTAGACTATCGCCTCGCCGAAGAGATGATCCAGACCTTCCGCAAAGGACAGCAACAGCTTCAAGAGACGATGCGCGAGATGCAGGCTGTGGCCAACACCATCGAAAATGGCGCCCTTCTTGGTGTAGGCGGCGACGCCTTCAAGGATGCCATCCGCAGCAAGCTGTGCAAGTCTATCGGCAACCTCGACGCCAAGTTCAAAGAACTGGAAGGCGACGTGCGCAAGGCCGTGCAGTATATGCAACAGGCCGACAGCGAGTCGCAAGGCAAGTTCCAATAGCGCCCCAACCGACTCTTCGTTCGATCTGAAATTGTCTTAGCCAACCTCAAGGAGGTATGCCATGTTCGGAATTTTACTCCGCCTGGCGCGACAGGTGGTCGCCGGCGTGATGGGGCAGCTTATGCAACAGATGAACATCGTCCAGCAGCAAGCCTATCGCCCCATGCAGATGATGGTGCAGCAGGTTGTCGGCGGCGTTTGGGTGGGCAAAGGGGCCGACGCCTTTGTGCAAGAAGTGCAAAGCCTGATGATGCCCAACACCGACCAGATTATCCAGCAGATCACGCGCACGCACCGTGACATTCAACGCGCCGTCGATATCATCGACCGCGCCGACCGTCAGGTGCAGCAGCGGGTCAATGCCCTTGGCGACGTTTTCAACGCCATCTTCTAACCAGCTATTTCTCTGGCAGGACATTCGTCCTCGGGCAGAGCATAAGGAGGTAACACAATGAACTCTCGCGACGGCGTGTACATGGACATCCCCGCGGTGCGCAACATTTCCAAACGATTTGGCACCGTCAGCGATGTCCTCAAGAACGTGAGCAAGGTGTTGCAGGCATTGATCACCACGCTCAAGACCACAGCCTTTGTGGGCCTGGTGGGCGGACTGGCGCTGGCCCACTACATGGAGATGATGAAACCCTTCATCGATCAGATGGCGCAGAAGTGCGCCGAACTGAGCAAAGACGTCAGCGGCTCGGTAGATGCTTACGAGCGGGGCGATGCACAGGGCGCAACGCGTTTCTATTAGAAAGTGATTGGTGATTTGTGATTGGTGATTGGGTCTTGGAATGAGCGTCTGCATGTATGCGGCAACATGTCCGTCAGGACATTGATCGTACATTCATGGTCCCGCTACAAGCCCCAATCACCAATCACCAATCACCAATCACCTCCTCCCCCAAAGGCACTGCCGTGAAACAAGTCTGCCTCCTCTGCGACCGCACATCGCCAGACAATAACCTCTTCTGCCAGGAGAGCTACTGCCCGGCAGAACAGTCGCCCAGCATTCTGGAGTTTGGCGAATGGCTCAGCGACATTGAAATTGTGCGTCCACTTGTGGTGCAGCGGTCGGCGGTGCTTTACGAGGCGAACTATCACAACAGGCGAGTACTGCTTAAAGTGGCCCACCCCGGCCCTGAGCACAAGGAAAGGCTCAAGCGTGAGGCGGAATTTCTGCGTGATTGCCTGCTTAGCAATCAGCAGAACCGCTACCTGCCTCTCCTGCTGTCGCCGGAGATCGACAGGCCGTTGTCGGCGCAGCGCGACCCCTACGGCAAGACGATCCTCCGTCGTCACCTGCTCTACTACGTACTGTTTGAGCATGCCGAAGGTGAACCCCTGCGCGACATCCTGAAGAAGAATCCACAGCTATGGCTACGCCATGTCGGCTGGATCGCGCTGAGTTTGGCCGGCGCCGTGGCCTTTTTGCACAGCAAGGGCAGGCTCCACTTTGGCCTCTCCACCGAATCGCTGTTGGTGCACGTAGACGAAAAGAGCAACGTGCCGCAGGTGACACTCTTCGATCTAGGCATCTGTGCCGAGATTCGCAACCTGGCGCAGGAGTGGTACCACGACTTTACATCGCCGGCCAATGTGGCCCCCGAATTCCTCGGCGCGGCCTCGATTCAGCCCGACTACCGCACCGACGTCTACGGGCTGGGGCTGATCCTCTACGAACTGCTGGTTGGCGAACCGACTTACCCGGTGCGCTTGCGCAGCGACGAGGACATCTACCAGATCGTTCAGAGAGCAGGTCGGGTGCCCATGATCCGCAGCGAAGACGTGCGCCGGCTGGCCGATATTGCGCTGCAAGCGGTGGACCCACAACCTGACAGTCGCCAAGACAGCGCCCAAATCCTGGCCAAAGAGTTGCAAACCATTTTCGGCGCGGTGCCTGAACCCAAGAGCCGTCGCTGGCCCAGCCTGGCCAACCTGCTCCTAATTTTCGGCGGCCTCCTGCTCGGCGCATTGTTGATCGTCGTGATCATTTTGCTCTTCTAAGGATTCTTCCATGAAGGACCCGATCTACATCGACCGTCCACCCCGCATACAACCCGAACTGCCCTTCGGCCAATACGACATCCCGCGCCCACCGACGACCAACGACAACGGCTTCATGCAGATGTTGCAGATGGCCATCCCGCTGTTGACCATCATCGGCTTCGTCTTCATGTCGGGGTTGGGTGGCGGCGGGCGCGGCTGGATCGTGATCCCCATGGCGCTGTCGGTGGTGGCATCGGTAGCCTTTTCGCTCTACAGCTTCCGCAAGGAAAAGGCAAAGCAGGCCGCGCAAAAACGCGCCTACCAGGAACGGCTCATCGAACTCACCGGCGAAATGACGGGCTACCACGATCAGCAGCGCCGTTTCTACCGCTACAATTACCCCGATTGCGACACCGTGGAACGCATCGTACAAAATGCGCGCATCGAGGTGGAAAAAGAGAAGCGCAGCCTGCGCAGCGAGAGCCGCCTGTGGGAACGCCGCGTCGAGGACGACGACTTCGGTGTGGTGCGGTTGGGCATGGGCACCCTGGCCTCCACCGTCGTCTACGAAGTGGGCGAAATCGACGACATGGACGATCCCCTGGGACGGGCGGCCAAGAAGCTCGAAGAAGATTCGTTCTTCGTCGACGACATCCCAATCATCCTCTCGTTTCGGCAGCCCGTCGCCGAGCAGGACAGCACAACCCAGGACGAAACCGACAAAGAGAAGCGTGAGGCGGATCAGCAGCGTACCCCCGTCACCCATGCGCTGGGCGTCGCCGGAGACAAGCGCGCCGTCTACGAATTCAGCCGCGCCCTACTCGGCCACTTCGTCGCCTTCCACGCGCCCCTGGACGCTCGCCTCTACGTGCTGGCAACACAAAAAGATCCCTGGCAGTGGATGGACGAACTACCCCACAGCCAGGGCGACGAACAGAGCCGCTACACCTGTTTTGTGGAACAAATTGACCGCGAGCGCGCCGCCGATGCACTCAACGACGGCGAAGGCAACGAGTTGGATCAATTTTTGGAAGGGATCCGCCGCGTCCTGGCCTCACGCAAGATCCGGCTGCAAGATCGCGAAGACAACGAAGACAAAGGCAGCGCCAATCTGCCCTTCCTCCTTGTGGTTGTCGACCTGATGGATTCGACTTACGACCAGGAATCGCTGCTACGCGATCTGGAAGCCGACGCCGCCATGACGCTGCTGCTGGCCGAAGGCGCGCTGCTGGGCGCGGCGGTGATCTTCCTCGTGCCGGAGCGCAGCAAAGTGCCCAGTGGCTGCTCTGCCGTCCTCGAAGTGGAAAAGACGACGCCGGCCACCAACAGCCGCATGGAGCAGTACGAGCGGCTGCACTTCCGCTACAGCGAAATCGGCGTCAACTCGTTCCGCTACGTGGGCGTGGCCGACGCCATCCCCGATGCGGCGCGCATGGACGCGCTGATCCGGCGCATGGCCGAACTGGACGTGCGCCAGGGCTTCGGCGCCAACCTGGCCACCAGCGTCCCCTTCCTCGATTTGATGGACTACAACAGCCTGACCGATCTCGAAGAAGACGCCAGAAAACGCTGGCGGCACAACAGCGAGCACGCCAAAGCCGATTGGCTGCGTGTGCGCATCGGGCGCATGACGGGCAACAAGGCGCGCACGCTCACCTTCGCCGCCAACAAAGACGGCGTCCACGGCATGGTGGCGGGTAGCACCGGCTCGGGCAAGTCCGAACTGTTGATCTCATTGATCATGGGCATGGCCGTAAACTACGATCCCAGCGTCCTCAATTTTGTGATTGTCGATTTCAAGGGCGGCGCGTTCAACGAGTTAAAAAAGCTTCCCCACTGTGTCGACGTCATCACCAACCTGGGCATGGACGGCGTCACGCGCATGTTCACGGCCATCAGCGCCGAACTCAACCGGCGGCAGGCGCTCAACGCCGAAACCAAAACACAGAACATTATCGACTACCGGCGGCGCGGATTTCACGCGACACACAAGCCTTATCCTTTCCTCTTTATTATCATCGACGAATTCGCCGAGGTGATCGCCGAACGCCCCGAATACAAAGCCCAGTTGGAGACCATCACCCGCCTGGGGCGCGCCCAGGGCGTCTCGTTGCTGCTGGCGGCGCAGCGCCCCAGCGGCGTCACCGACCAGATGCGCTCCAACATCAAATACCGCATCTGCCTGCGCGTGGAAACCGCCGCCGAAAGCCGTGAAATGCTGCGCCGCGGTGACGCCGCCTGGCTGCCCAGCATCCCTGGCCGCGGCTTTTTGCAGGTTGGCAACGACGAGATTGAGCTGATCCAGGTGGCCTACGCCGGGGATCGCTACGTCGATCCGGCGCAACGACAGGCCGAACCGGCGGTGCTCTGGCCCCAACGCCGCCCCGCCGTCACCGTACAGGACGAAGAACCGCCGCGCCTCTACGAAGAGATCATCCGGCGGCTAGCCATGTTGGCCGAAGCGGAGAAGATCACGCCGCAGCGTGCGCCGTGGCCCGGCTTCTTGCCTACCCAATTGGCGCTGACGCAGACACTCATCGCCGACGATCCCGCGGCCAAACCGCTCACTCACGCCGACTACATCCTGCCCGAGGAGTGCGCGCGCATTCGTCTCGGTGCACCGGAAACATCCATCCTGACGCTCAACCCATCCCTCAACCGCTGGCTTGACGGCGACACCGGCTGGCTCGACGTGCTCGACTGGGAAAAGCACGCCATGCGTCCTGTCGTCGGCCTTGTGGACAACCCCTACGCCGCCCAACAGTCGCCGTTGATCGTCGACCTGCCCCAAGGACATCTCGTCCTCTTCGGTGGGGCCGGCTGGGGCAAGACCAGCTTCCTGCGCACGCTAGTCACGTCGTTGGCCGCCACCCACTCACCTGATCACGCTCATGTCTATATTTTGGATCTGGGTGGGCGCACATTGGGCAGCCTGAGCAAGCTCCCCCACGTCGGCGCGGTGATCTTCCCCGACGAAGAAGGCTTCGTCGAGCGCGTGGAACAGCTTTTGCGCGAGATCGAAGCCATCATCGAAGCGCGCAAAGAGATGGGGATCACCGATCTTTACAGTTACAACCAGGCCCATCCCCACACCGCACTGCCCGCCATCCTGGTAGCCATAGACAATTTCACTGTCTTCAAAGAAAGCTTCGACAAGAACGAAGACGGCGTGGTCAGCATCATGGACAAGTTCATCAGCCTGGCACGTGAGTCGAAGAACTACGGCGTCCATTTTGTGATCACCGCCGACCGGCTGAACACGCTGAGCAACCAGCTTTTCAGCATCTTCGCCGAACGGCTCACACTCAAACTAGCCGACGCCGGCGACTACCGCGCCATCACCGGCGCGCCTGTGAATGAGGTCGGCAACGTGCGCGGTCGTGGCTACACCCGCGGCGTGCACAAGGGGGAGCCGGTGGGGCTAAGTTTTCAGGTGGCGCAACCCCTCGATCTGCGCCGCGCCGAGAACGAAGAGCCCGCCGACGAGCGCGCCGAACTAGAAGCGCTGGCCCAGACGATGAACGACTTCATCGCCCACAGCAGACACAAATACACCAAACCCATCTACGTCAGTGCGCTGCCCAAAGCGCTCTACTTCAAGGATCTACTGGCGCGGCAACACCGTGTCAGCGTAGACGTAGAGTTCGCCCGTCACCTGGCTGCGCAGGCTGCCGAGCAGTGGGCGCGCAGCACGACAGCCAACGCCGCCGACTGGTTGCGCGTCACCCTGGGCGTGATTTCGGGGGATCGGCCGCGCGAACTCTACTTCCAGGCCAAAGAGGACGGCGTCCACGGGCTGATTGCCGGCGGCACTGGTTCGGGCAAGTCGGAACTGCTGATGACGCTGATCATCGGGCTGGCGCTGCGCTACGATCCGTCCATCCTCAACTTTGTGCTGGTGGACTACAAGGGCGGCGGCGCGTTTCAGGCATTCTACAAAAACGCCGAAAATCGCCTGCCCCACTGCGTCGATCTGGTGACCAACCTCAACAAGTCGGCGGTGCGCCGCATGTTCACCGCCATTACCGCCGAAATCGAACGCCGCCAGCGCCTCAACAAAGAGACACGCACCAGCGACATCGTTGAATACCGTAGTCGGGGCTATCACCTCCGCCTGCCCGACGGTTCGCCGGGGATCCCGTACCCACACCTCTTTATCATCATCGACGAATACGCTGAGATGATCTCCGACAGCCCCGAATTCAAGACGGTGCTCGACACTATCACCCGTGTGGGGCGGGCGCAGGGCGTCAACTTGCTTTTGGCGGCGCAGCGGCCCACAGGCGTCACCGACCAGATGCGCGAGAACATCAAATACCGCATCTGCCTGCGCGTCGAAGGCGTGGACACCAGCCGCGAAATGCTGCGCCGCTCCGACGCCGCCTTCCTGCCCAGCGGCATGCCGGGCCGTGGCTACTTGCAGGTGGGCAACGATCGCATCGAGTTGATCCAGGTGGCCTACGCCGGTGAAAATTTCGACTTTGCCGAAGTCAACGAGCAGGGGCGACAGCCCAAGTTCTACGAAGTGGCGGTGGACCTGACCCGCGATCTGGCCAAAGACAACGTCCCCAGCGCGCCGTGGCCGCCCTTCCTGCCCACGCAGTTGACCCTGTCCACGCCGTTGGCCGAGCGTTATCTTGATGCCAGCGAGAGCGGCATACTGTCTCTGGCCCAGCCTGGGTTGCCGTCCATGCTCAGCCCGTTTGTAGCAGGCTGGCTGCGCGGCGAGAACGGCTGGGGCCACATCGACTGGCGACAGACGGCCCTGCGCGCAGTCGTCGGCCTGGTGGATGATCCCTACGGAGCGCGCCAGTTGCCGTTGACCGTCGACTTTGGCCACGGTCATGCTGTCCTTTTCGGCGCTTCGGGCGCAGGCAAGTCTTCGTTCTTGCGTACGCTGGTGACGTCGCTGGCAGCCACCCATTCACCCGCCGAGTTCCACGCCCATGTCCTCGATTTGGGCGGGCGCAACCTGGACGCGCTGCGTCATCTACCGCATGTGGGCACGCTCGTCACCCCCGACGAGGGCGGCTACGAGGAGATCGTGCAGCAGTTGTTGCGCGAACTCAACGCCGAAGTAGAGCAGCGCAAAGGCATCTTCAGCCAGGCCGGCGTGACCACCCTGCCCGAGTACAACCACGCCCACCCCGACGCTATCCTACCCGCTGTGCTGGTGGTGATCGACAACTTCGCCGAGTTCATCGAGACCTTCCGCAGCGACAAGGCCGAGGAAGGCGACGAGAACAACGTCTTCGAAGCGTTTGTGGGGCTGGCTCGGCAGTCGCGGCCCTACGGCGTCCACTTCATCATCACGGCCAACCGCTTCAACGTCCTCAACAGCAAGCTCTACAGCCTCTTCGCCGAACGGCTCACCCTGCACCTCACCGACGCCGGTGACTACTCCTCGATTGTGGGGGCGTTCGCTGGGGAAATCGACGAGATCCCCGGGCGTGGGCTGCTCCGCATCGGGCGGCGTTCGCTGGAATTCCAGGCAGCGGTGGCGGCGGGTGATTTCGCGGACGGTCAACTGAGCGGCGAAATGCGGCAGATCCAGGCCGTAGGCGAGCAGATGCGCGCAGCGGGCCGGTGGACGGGCAAAGCGCCGCTGCGCATCAGCGCCCTACCCACCCGCGCCGATTACAGCGAACTACTGGCCCTGCCCGACGTGCTCAACCTCGACACAGACCAGAACTATCTCGACTCGCTCAAAACGGCCATGCACGATCGCTGGACAGCAGCGCGCACGGCGCAGCAGGCCGGATGGCTCAGCGTGCCGGTGGGCAAAGTTTTCGGCAACCGGCCGCGTCTGCTCAAACTGGCGGCCAGCGAAGATGGCGTCCACGGTTTAGTGGCTGGCGGCACTGGCTCGGGCAAGTCCGAACTGCTGATGACGTTGATAGTCGGCCTGGCCCTGCACTACCCGCCCGACATCCTCAACTTTGTGCTGGTGGACTACAAGGGTGGCGGCGCGTTCAAACCGTTTGAGGATCTGCCCCACTGTGTTGATCTGGTCACCAACCTGGGGAAGGCAGGCGTGCACCGTATGTTCAGCGCCATCAACGCCGAGATGCGCCGCCGCCAGAAGCTCAACGTCGACACGGCAACCAACGACATTGTCGAATATCGGCGCAAGGGATACCACCTGCGCCGTCCCGATGGCTCAGCCGGGGTGCCCTACCCGCACCTCTTCATCATCATCGACGAGTACGCCGAGATGATCGACGAGAACCCCGACTACCGCGCCCAACTGGAGAGCATCACACGTGTGGGCCGGGCGCAGGGCGTCAACTTGTTGCTGGCGTCGCAGCGGCCCAAGGGCGTCACCGACCAGATGCGCGCCAACATCAAGCTGCGCCTCTGCCTGCGCGTGGAAGAGACCGACACCAGCTACGAACTGCTGCGCCGCCCGGATGCCGCCTTCCTGCCCAACAAGCAGCCGGGCCGCGGCTACTTGCAGGTGGGCAACGAGAACGCCGAGCTGATCCAGGTGGCGTGGAGTGGACACGACCAGCCCGACGACCGCGATGTGGCTGTCCTCTGGCTGGCGCGACCGATACAGCCGGTGGTGCCCAGCCAGGACGATGCGCCCAAGTTCTTCAACGCCGCCGTGATGCTGGCCAACGAGTTGACCGGCGGGGAAGCTGCGCCCAAGCCGTGGCCCGCCTTCCTGCCCACCAAGTTCAGCTTGCAATCTCCCATCGAGGACGCCCAACTGCGCCGCCGCTACGCCGTCCTCGATACCGTGAGCGACTGGCTCAATGGCGATTGGGCCAATCTGTGGCCCGGCGTGGAGTGGACCGGCGACGCCATGACGCCCGTCCTCGGCCTGATGGACGTGCCTTCGGAAGCGCGGCAGATTCCGCTGACCTTCGACCTCAAGCGCAACCACCTGGCTGTCTTCGGTGATACCGGCTGGGGCAAGAGCTCTTTTCTGCGCACGCTGATTGTGAGCCTGGCCGTCACCCACTCCCCCGACGAGACGCACATTTACGTCCTCGACCTGGGCGGGCGCAACTTCGCGGCGCTACAAGCCTTGCCCCACGTCGCCGACGTCATCACCGCCGACGAGGAAGTTTACGAAGAACGGCTGCTGCGCCTGATCGACCGCCTCAACCTGCTCATCGACAGCCGCCAGCGTCTTTTTGCCGAGGCTGGGGTAGGCAACCTGTGGGCCTACAACGCCCTGCCCAACGTGCAACCCCAACCCGCGGTGACAGTGATCATCGACAATATGGCCGAACTGCGCACCACCCACGAACTGCTGCTGGAAAACGCCATCATGCCGCTGATCCGCCGCAGCCTCAGCGCAGGGATCACCTTTGTGGTGTCGGCCAACACCCACACCGAAATTCCAGGCAAGATCTACAACCTCTTCGGCGAGCGCATCACCTTTAAGCAAGCCGATCCCGACCGCTACATGGACATCGTCGGCCGTGGCGCGGTACAGGTGGACGATGTGACAGGCCGCGGCTACGTGCGCCACGAAGGACGTCCGCTACAAGTACAGGCGGCGCTGGCCGTGGGCATCTTCGATGCTGAGGACGGCGGCGTTCCTCTGGCCGAAGCCGACGAACTGCGTCGCCTGAGTGCCCAAATGCGCCGCCGCGGTGGATGGTCTATGTCGCCTGCGCCGATTGCCACGCTGCCCCGCCTTACCTCGTTGCGCACACTGCTGGAGCAATCTGAAGTTACGTCCGCCGCAGTGGCGGCTGTGCTTGGGCTGGACCATTCGTTGCAACCCGCCCACATCGACCTGCGCCAGATGGGGCCGCACTTTGTGGTGACCGGGCCGCCGCTTTCGGGCAAAACGACGGTGCTCTACAACTGGGTGCTGAGCATCGCCGCCCGCTACTCACCCGAGCAGGTGATGATTGTCCTCGTGGACCTGCAGGGACGGCTGGCCGACTATGACGGCGAACTGAGTGTGCGCGATTTGCCTCACGTCGTGCAAACAGTGACCGACGAAAACGATCTGCCCGCGCTGGTGGCTCACCTCGACGCCGAAGGTGCCGTCCTGACCTCGCTCAAGCAGAAGCGCAAGCTCTTCGTCGTCATCGACAATTTTGACGATCTCAACGAGGAATTGATCAGCGCCCGCGCCAATGAGATCCGTGAGGCTGGGGGCGCGCTGGTACGCATTGCCCGTCGCAACGGACCGCTGGGCGTCCACTTTGTGGCGGCAGGCGGCTTCAGCACGAGTGGCGATCTGGCCCGTGTCCTGCGCGCCTCGAACTACGGCATCGCCCTGCGCAACGTGGACATGCTCAACACACTCAACGTTAGCAACATCCCCGGCAACCTGCGCGACCGAGAACTGCCTGTGGGTCGCGGTTTCGTCGCCAAGTCGGGGCAGATCCACATGATCCAGGTGGCCACACCCTACCAGGACGACGCCCACGCAAGCCCCGATCTAACGCCCGACGCCCGCGAAGCTCAGGAAATCGCCGCGCTGGACGGCTGGATCCGCCGGATCGGCGAACGCTGGCAGCACGTCCCCGCGGCGCGGTGGACAGACGCAGCCGCCAGCCCCGCGGGTGAGGTCAACGGTATACAGCCGCAGGAAAGCAAGCAGGTGAGCGATCTAAAACGGCTGCTGCACAAGGCGCTGCGTTGGGAATTGTCCACGCTGAAAAATGGTCACAGCGAAGGTGACGCGGCACCCAACGGCGACGACAACGGCACCGACAATGGCACCGACAATGGCACCGACAACGGCAACGACACTGTCCACACCCCCGCAGCAATGGTGACGCTCGATTGGCTGGCGCTCTCTCCGCTGGAACAGAACAGCGAGACGGCGTTGTTGCGTCTTTGCCGGGCGGCATTTATCAAACGCTTGCAGGCTGAGGCGATGCCTGATCCAGAGGGTTTTGTCGAACTCTTCCAGAGCGCCGAGGATCTGGTGATGACTGCGGAAGGCTACTTCCCAGACGATGGGGAAGAGAACAGTTCAGGCTAATTTTTCACAGAGGATCAGAACCTGTGGCGACGAAACAACCACGACTTGAGATTCACATTGATGTGTTGGAGAAGAGCGGGCAGCAGGCGCACCCCCTGGCTTCGTTGACACCTACGGCGCTGATCCAGGCGATTTTGGATGAGTTCCGCGGCGAGATCAACTACCTGGGCGATGTGCCCGATGCCTACGAATTGCACCGCGCCGACAGTGGAACGGTCCTTGTGCCGGGTGCGCCGTTGGGGCAGCAGATCGAAAACGGGGCTGGGCTGCGCCTGGTTGAACGTGAGATGACGCTGCCGCCGTCCACACAGCGCCCGGCGCAGCGCATCTACCTGCGCGAACAGAACCGGGGCAAGGTCTACAAGCTCAACTGGCTGCCCGCCCTGATTGGTCGCCCGCACAAAAGCATGGACGACAACGATCTACTGGCCGTCAACCTGGAATCGTACGTGCGCGGCGGACACGTTTCCCGTCGCCATGCCCAGATCCGCGCCGAGGACGGTCGATTTGTCCTCGAAGTGCTGGCCGACAACCCGGTGCATGTCGTCCGCGATTTTGCGAGTGTGCCCGTGGGCGATCAGCCCTATCCTTTGCAGCATGCGGACATCATCACCCTGGAACGCAGCGGCATCGACCTGCAATTGATCATCCTTGAGGCATGAAATGAGCAACGAAATCGTCCGTGTCGATCACGAAGCACTGGAACAGGTGACGGGGAAATTCGGCACTCATGCCCAGGCCACCACTGAAACGGTGCGTGCGATCCAGCGAGCCTATGATCCGCTCAAGAACGGGGGCTGGATCGGCCAGGGAGCCTCCGCCTTCTACGCCGAAATGGATGAGCAGATCATCCCAGCGCTGCGTCGCCTGGCGGCGGCGCTGGATCAAGCCGAGAAGACCACCGCCGAGATCCGCGCCCTGATGCGCAGCGCAGAAGAGGACGCCGCCGCCCACTTCAAGAGTGACGGCGGCGCAGCGACGAGCGGAGAGGCGACGAGCGGAGAGGCGACGAGCAGCGCGACAGCGGATGGTTCGGGCGGTGGCGAAAACGGCGGGTCAGCCAGTGGTGTACCATCGTCCACAGACGGGGGAGCTAGCGATGGATCTACCAGCGATGGATCTACCAGCGATGGCTCTGTCAGCGATGGCTCTTTGGGCGGAGGATCGTCCGCGGACGGCTCGAACGGTGGCGGCGCGGCGGCAGACGTTGGATCCGGGCTGGGTGGCGGGGATCTAGACAGCGGTGATCTGGGCGGCGGCCTGCCCACTTTCGACGAACTGGTGGATTGGAACGACGACGTTGGCAGCGGTCTGGGCACGTCCCCCGAAGACAACTATTTCGGCGAATACAGTTTCGACGACGCCGGCCTTATTGACGGTTCTTTCGGCGACGACGGTGATTACGCCGTCCCCGCCGATTGGCTGGACGATCTCTTCGACGCCTTTGGGCCGGACGCTTCGCTCAGTGACTACTGGGCAGACGACTACATGGTGCCGCAAGATTGGCTTTCCCCGGTCATGGACGGCGTTGCCGCAGATCTCGCCAACCTGGGCGATGATCCGACCGAAGGCGCCGACATGACGGCCAACGGGACGAACGAAGCCGGCGGCATGGGATCAGGTGGTGGCGGCGGGCCAGGTGAAGCGCCCACCGAGCCGGCAAGCACCGAACCGGAAAGTGAAGTGACGGAGAGCGAACGCGAAGCGACGCCTGCGTCCTCTGGGGGTGGCGGCAGCGGCGGCAATGTCCCGCTGGAGACCAATTTCGGTTCTCGTGGTGGCAACGGCATCTTCCCGTTTGTGCCCGGCAGCGAAGGCACAGCCACCGAGCCGACATCTGCGTCGGCCCGCTTCCACTATCAGTCCACAGGCGGCGGCGCGGGGACAGTTGCAGATCGTGCCCAGGCCAGTTTTGTCCTCATAGAAGGCAGCAGCACACCGGCGGCGGCGCAAACGCCCTCTGGCCCGAAGACGCCGCTACTCATGGCGCTGGCAAGCCCACTCCTGGCGCTGTTGGGGCGGGCGGTGAAGAATAAGATGGAGGAGAAGTGATTGGTGATTGGTGATTGGGACTCGGAACATGAGCGCGATCGACGTTTAGAGAGGGTCGACAAAGATCCTGTACTGTCCATTCGCTGCCCAATGGGAAAGCCTAATCACCAATCACCAATCACAAATCACCAATCCCCCCATTCGAGGAAACGATGACTGAACTATCTCAACCAACAAGCACACAAACAGCAGTGAACCTCCTGCTTTCACACGAGGAAGTGCGCTACCTGCTCGACCTTTTGCAGGTGACCACACTCCCCGGCCTTGAGGACGCGGGCGACGACGCCCTTTCCGCGGCGGAACAAACACTGGTGCGCGGCGTGGCCGAACGGGCCTTACTGGCGCGACAGTTGATTCAGCGCCAGCCCGACGGCGCGGTCAAGATCCACAACAAACTTGTCGCCCTCCTCGGCGCGTGCGCTTTTGCCACCGACGCCCTCTTCGCCTACCACTGGGGCAACGGACAGGATCTGCCCACACCCGCCTTCGTCCACAGCCGCGGGGACGGTGTAATCGTCCACAGCCGCCCAGTGCAGGGGCTACACCAGTTCACCCGCCTGCCCACCGTAGTGGACGCCGTCCCCTGGCTGATGGCGCTTTGTGAGATAGGCGAGACGCCGCCTGTGTCGCCGGTGGCGTGGCAGATGCCTGCCACTCTCCTTGGCCAGGTGCGCACGCTGGTTCAAGACGGATCCACCCAATCCGCTGTAGAACGATTGCGTGCGTATACGGCAGAAATCGCGGCAAACGCGTTGGTGGAGACGTTGGCCGATGGGCTGCGTGTCTCGAACCTGCAACGAGTGGCCCGTGACAATGGCGGTGTGCGGCAGACCGATGTGATCGTGCTACAGAATCAACGTCATTTGTGGACGGTGCATCAGGTGGACGGTGGAAAGGTGGACGGTGGACAGGTACACGTACGCACAGCAAGCAGCGTAGACGTGTCCGCATGGCTCCATGCCCAAGTGACGGCAGCATAATTTCCTGGTGAAGCGAAGGAGACGACCATGAGCGTAGACACAACCCAGGCCAAGTACGACGAACTCGATCAGATTTCCCGCCGCTTTGCCGAGCATGCCCAGGCCAGCGGCGACATGCACAAGCAGGTGCAGCGGGCGGTACAGTCGTTACAGAAAGGCGGCTGGGAAGGGCAGGGCGCGGCGGCCTTCTTCGCCGAAATCGACGGGCAGATCTTCCCGGCGCTTAAGCGGCTGACGGCGGCGCTAGAGCAGGCGAAGTCGGTAACGGTCGAAGTGAAAGACATTTTGCAGAAAGCCGACGACGAGGCGGCGCAGCCCTTCAAAGGCAACGGCGCAGCCACCGAAAACAAAGACGGCGGCCTGTGGGGATCCATCGGTGAGTGGGTGCACGGTGGGTTGGACGTGCTGGGCTTTGTGCCCGGTTTTGGCGAAATTGCCGATGGGCTCAACGGCCTGATCTACCTGGCCGAAGGCCGTCACGTAGAGGCGGGCATTTCCTTTGCCGCCATGATCCCGATTGTGGGCGACGCCGGCAAAGTAGGCAAGTGGGGCGTGCGCATCGGTGGTGAAGTGCTGGAAGAAGGAGGAGAGCGGGCCGTACGAGAGGGAGCGGAGACGTTAATCCAGCAGGGCACGCGCGGCGAAGCCTATGAAGCCACCGAGCGCTACATCCGTTCGCGGGCAGACCGCGGGCTCAACGCGCGCGGCCATGCTGCCGAAGAAGCGGCGCGCGTCACCGGCGGGCCGGGCACCATCGATCTGGACAGGGCAGCCGCCGAACTTGGCGGCTTTCGCGGCAACCACATGCCCGGCTACGACATTGCATCGCCGCGCGAAATCGCTTCGGTGAAGACGCACTGGAGCGACGCCGCCTGGACGCCGGAGACGGGCGGGCTTACCCCTTCTTCAATGAACGCATATGGGCGCGATTTCAGTAAGATGCTAGATTGGGGACCATCTGGCACGCTGGACAACTATACCGATGCCGTGACCCGGCTACGCGATGGCGGTTACACCGTCCCAGACGCCATCCGCAACGCACCGCCGACAGACGTCGCGCGTTACCTGCGCGACGAAAGCGTGCTGCGCATCCCCGACGATCATGTGGGGCCGGTGCGCGACATGCTACGGGCGCGCATCGAACAGTTCCCCGGCAATTTCCATCTACCCGACAACGTCAGCCCGGCGCAAATCGACGATTTTCTCAATCGCCGCATCCAGGGCATCGGCATCGGCTCGGGGGATCTACGCACAATCCTGTCGACGAACTAATGACGCAAACCAGAAATTATCCACAGATTTTCAGGGTTAGCAGGATTCGAGCAGATGCCATCCCAACTCCTTCTAGAAATCCTTTCAATCCGTGTAATCTGTGGACAATCTGCTCTCTTTCTTTGGAGGTAAACGATGGAGATAGAAGAACTTGTGGCCGCGATCCGCAAGCATTTTGCCTTTCTGTTCGACGATCACGGCTTTGAACTGGTTTACTGCGGATTTAACCACCTGCGCCCCGGCTACCTGCTGGTGGGGCTACAAGCGGAAACGTGCCGCATGCTCTTTGAAGTGGAAGAGAGCGAGTTCGCCCACTTGATTGGGTCCTGTACGGCGGCCTTTCATCAAGTGAACCAGCTCGCGGACGAGCCTTCTTGGTTGAGCGTGGGCTGGCTGATTGATTTCGTCCGCGGTGAAGCGCCGCAGTGGCGCGACGACGGCGACGATCCGTCGGTGGATGCGCTGCTGCGCGGCGCAGCAGAGGCGATGCGTCCTCACACGGCGGCGCTGTGCGATCTATTTACATCAATCGAGGCAATGGCGGTGTGGTATCCCCGCTATCAGGAGTACCTGTCCAATTCAATTGGGATCAAGTGACATCAGAGGAACGATCTATGCTAACAAGCATAAAGGCGCAGCAGCGTTGGCAGGATATCAAAAGCGAACTGGATCAACTCGCCCAACAGGGACACGATGTGGCGATTACCTTGCGTGTGCTGCAACCGGTAGGCGGCGGCAATGAAGCGGCCGGGATGGACGCCGCCGTGGCGGTGGACGGTCGGCCCTCGGTGCGTACTTTCTTCAACGGGGATGGAGCAACGGCGGCGCTGCTCACCGAAGTGGAGACACTGACGCTGATGGCGCTCTGCGTCCTCATAGGCAACTACATGGTCGACCAGATCAATGCGGCGGGGTCATCGCGCTGGCAGAAAGCCAACCTTTGTGCCGTCTTTGATGAGGTGAGCACCGTCACCAGTGGGCACTTTCACGTGAACGAGCAGTCGAACCGTCCGTTCCCCACAGATTATCAGGCTGCGCTCTTGCTCAACGTGGTCCGCAAGCGCGTGCAGAGATGGAAATCTGCGCCGATTGACGCGATCAGCGCTGCCATCGAGATCGACGGCTCCTTCCACCTCTATCTGGGCGACATCTCACAGGAAGGCCAACCGGTGGAGGAAGCGACGACGTATGCGGATTGATGGATTGCAGTGGGCCAACCGAAAGAGACAGATCAGGCGGCGGACAGCGTTGTGGTGGCTGGCCGTCCTTGTGATCGCGGCGATCTGGGGCGCGCCGCCACTGTTCAGTCAGGACACGTCCACCGCCATCAAGATCATCCACGTGTCGCCACAGCTGCAGGCGGATCAGATGGCGCTGAGTGTCTTCTTTCATCTAGTGGACGAAAGTGGACGTCCATTGCCTGATGCAAGCCTGCAAGGGGCCGATGTCCTCTTGTTGAGCCAGGACGGCAGCGCCACCGCACCCGTTTCGGCCACGCTGCGCAACCCGCAGACGCCGATCTACGTGGCGCTGCTCCTCGACACCAGCGGCAGTATGGTCAACGCCATGCCTGCTGTGCGCGAGGCGGCCAAGGCCATGATCGAGGCAGCGCCGCCCAACATGTCCATTGCGGTGATTCCCTTCAACGATGTGGCCGAGAGTGGGCCACTGGTTCCGTTAAGCAATTTCACCACCAACCACGGGCTGGTGCAGCGCGACATTGAGATTGTACAAGCGCAGCCGGGCGGCGCCACCTGCCTGTACAACGCGGCCTACAACGCCATCGAGCTGCTGGAAACACAGACACCCAGCCTTGAGGCGCGACGTGCCGTGATCCTCTTCACCGATGGCCGCGATGAAATGGTCAACGGGCAGCCGTGTAGCAGACGCACCTACGCCGACGTCATCGCCCGAGCCACCACCAACCCCAACAACCTGACCCCCATCTTCACCATCGGCCTCAAAGAAGGGGCCAATCCGCGGCTGGACGAAGAAGTGCTGAGCGAGATGGCCATCGACACCAACGCCTACTATGCCATCGGCGACCGCAACGGCGTGAGCCAGCTTTTTGAAGAGATCATGGGCTATCTCAACAGCCAATGGGTGGCCTTCGCCGACGTACGCCCCCACCAGGGGATCAACCAGGCTGAATTGCGCGTGAATGTGGGCGGCGCTGTGCCACTACGCCAGGCATTCAACTTTACGTCGTCGCGTAGCTTTGTGCGTGCCGAAGAGACCATCGCCGTGCGCATCGAGAATGTGAGCCAGTTCGACGCAACCAACCAGCGTTACCAGCTCTCACTTAGCGTGGACAACCCACGCGGCTTCGCCGAAATCGTGGTGAAGGTCATCGACCATGAGACGAACACTGGCCTCTACGATCTACGCCGTGCACCTGAGTCTACGCTGACGATCAACCTCGACGCATCCACCTTCAAACCCGATCAGGAATATCGGCTCGAACTCTACGCCTTAGACGAAACCGGCGTGCAGATCCCGTTGGCGCGGCGCAACAACGACGAGAGCACCTACAGCCACGACATTCGGGTGATCAAACATGTGCCGCCGCCGCCACCCGCGCCCATCCAGGTGACAATCGTAGGGGCCGATGCCGATTTCCAGGCGCAGACGCTCACCCTCGATCTGCGCATTTCGGACGCAACACAGGTGGACAAGTATCAGGTCTCGGTGACCGATCCTTTGGGCACGCGTGACCAATCAGACGTGCTCGTCTTCTTCTTGCCGCCGCCGGGCCAGCCATTGCAAGTGAGGGTACCGCTGCCGCCGCTCATCGCCCAGATCATAGCACCGCGTGAATTCTCGGCGGTAATCGACACCTGGAATAAAGCGGGCGCATTGGAAGCGCCTAGCGAAGCACTTTCGTTTGTGGCGTTGCCGCCGCCACAGCCCACATTCTGGCAGAGGATAGGGACGCAACTGCAAACCAACACAACACTCCAGATCGTGCTCGTCCTCGCGGTGGTCGGCGGGGCGTTCTGGTTTCTGTGGCCGCGCAAATCCACAAAACAGGACGAAGCGCCGCCGCCCCTGCCCATCGACCACACCGATGCCGATATGCGCGTGCCAGGTGTGCCGATGAAGGCCACAGGCAAAGTACGTGTACGGCTCATCCGCGCACCCAACCAGAGCCAGGAGATCAACGTACTGGCCACCCAGTTGCCGGTGAAGATTGGCCGCGGCGACCACTGCAAAGTCTGCCTGCGCTACGCCACAACAGACCGTCGCATCTCACGCGAACATGCAGAGGTGCGAATCGACAACGACTTCTTCTACCTTGTCGATCTCAACAGCGACAACGGCACTTTTGTCAGCGAAAAACGGCTCGAAGCGCACAAGCCCCTGCGCATCCAGGGGGTGACACGTGCACGTCTTGGGCCGGAAACCCTTATCGAAATCGAACCGGAACCATGACCATGCGAATCTATCGGCGTCTGCTTTTTGGCATCTTCCTCTTCGGATTGGGCACACTGTTGCTGGGGACAGCCCCGCGCCTGTGGGCGCAAGAGACCGTTGATCAAAACATCCTCGGCCCCGTGGATTGCGAGTCGGACTTTCCCACGTGCCAGTTGCGCTTCTTTCACCCGCAACTGGCCGAGGAGATCGACGCCGCCGATCTGTTGCTGCGCGTAGACGGCGAACCGACGGCGATTATCTCGGCGACGCGCAGCGAACAACCGCTGCACGTCCTCTTCGTCCTCGACGCTCCGCAGGTGATCCGCCAGGGAGGTATCCCAACGCGCTTCAAAGACGCCGTGATCGACCTACACGAGTGGTTCGAGGCCGGTGGTTCCGTGGAACTGCTGCAAAAGGACTCGTGGGCGGCCTACATGATCGGGGCCGCTACAGCCGACGATCTGGCGCCGATTGCTGAATGGCAGCGCGGCAACTACGGCGGCTTCCGCAACACAGTCGTCCCTTTCGTAGAGGGTTTGCCTGCCGGTGGGCCGACGACTACGTCTCTTTTTGGCCCACTACGCGCCGCTGTGGAGAGCTTCCCTGACGGCGATGGACGGCGGGTGATCGTCCTCTTTTCGGATGGGTTTGACCGCATCGAAGCAGATCGTGAGGCGGTGATTCAGGCGGCGCTGGCGCAGGACGTTCGCATCTTCACAGTGCTGCATTGGGCAGGCGGCGGCGCAGTGGCGGAGGAGAACCTGCGTACACTGGCTGCACGCACCGGGGGCCAATTCGCCAACCTTACCACCACATCTGACCTAACGCCATTCTGGCAGGCGTTGCGAACCATGCACTACCCGGCTTTGGTGACATTCCCCATGCCCACCGGCGCGCCGCAACGTCTGGCGTTGACGCTGTCGACGGCAGACGGCGACACGTTGACCGAAGCGGCAGAGTTCCCGCGCGTCAATATCCCCGCGCCGGCGGCACCGGTGTTGACGGTCAACGGGCAGGCCGGGGATCGGGTCACCATTCCCGCCGACGCCGAGACGTTGCAGATCGAACTGAGTTTGTCCACCGAAGACGGGCGCGACGCCGCTGAACGCATCACCGCAGTTGAGTATGCGTTCGGCGACGAGCGTTTCTTACAGTCTACGCCCCCCTTCACGGCTTACACACTGTCGCTGGCCGAATCGCGATTAGGCGAAGCGCCCCGCTCCCTGATCGCCTACGTCACCGACAAGTACGGCAGTGTCATCGTTCGCTCGGCGCCGATCAACATTGGGCGCGAGTTGCCGCCAACACCCACGCCGGAACCGACGCCAACAGCAACGCCCACCCCTGAACCAACCGCCACAACGCCTGCCGAGGCCGCGCCGACAAGCGCGCCCACGGTTGTGAGCACGCTGGAAGCTGTACCTGTCGCCGCCGATCAGGGAGACGCCGCTGCGCCGCCGACACTTTCCGGCCAGGGTGTCCAGCGTCTCCTCGACACGGCGACGGGGCAGTTGCTCTCGTTGCGTGTACAGTGGGGGTTGACACAGCTTTCGCCCGAGATCTTCCTGGGTGGTGTGGTGGGGCTGCCACTGTTGCTGCTCGTGCTGCTCGGCGTTTTGATTGGACGCCGCCCACGGCGCACGCCGCCCCCGTCTATGCAGGGTCATTGGACCGATTCCGGCGACGCCACTCAACCCGCCGAAATGGACGACGCCACCAATCCGGCAGTCGATATTTTCGCCAGTGCTACGCTGGTGTTGGAGCGAGGCGGGGCGGAGTTGCCACGCGAGATCGCCCTCTTCCCTATTCAGCAGGTCAACGGTGAAATCAAATATGAGTGGAAGTTGGGGCGCAGCGGTGCCTACAGCGATTATGTCATCGACGACCGCGATCGCCGTGTCTCCAAGTTACATGCCACCATCATCGAAAGCAACAATCAGTTCTTCATCCGCGATGAAGGGTCGGCAGGCGGCACCTACGTGAACCGCAAAAAGCTGACACCGCGCGAGCCTGTGCTGATTGCCAACGGTGATCTGATCAACTTCAACACCGTCACCTACAAATTTGTCTTAGAAGACGAGACGGGCATGCGAGCCCGAAGCGAAGACGACACCGACGTCACCGAACCAGGGTAGACGACGGCGCTCGATCACAGGTTTGTCATCACAAACAATTCATCACCACAAGTAGGATCAACTGCATGTCGGGCAAAGAAGTCCAATCTCAGAGCGCCGATTTTGGTTCGCCCCACTACCGGCGCATCCAATATCTCACAGAAACGATGATGTCGGAGATCTGGCTTGCCCAGCGCCAGGACGGTTCGCAGGTGATCGCGAAATTCGCCATCGTAGACGAGATGAAGCTTGCCGCCAAGATGCGCATGAACAGCGACAAGAACGATCTACCGAACATTGAGCGCTTTATGCAGCAGCAGGCAGAGATGGTGCGCAACTTCCTCGATAACAATCGGGGCGCGATCCAGGCGCGCATTGTGGCCAATCAACAGGCGATTCGGAACGAAGCCGAACAGTGGCGCGCCCTGCAAAGCCCTGGGCACCCTGGCATTGTCCAGCTCTATCCGGTGAACGAGGGCAGCAGCACCGCGCCGGAATATTTCGGCCAGTCGACGCTGCCGGGCAACCCCAACTATCTTCTGGTGGAATACCTACGCGGGGGATCACTGCGCACCCTCGTGGCCGAAGAGAAGGGCCTTACCGTCGAGCGCGCCACCGAGATGCTCCAGATCACCGGTGAGATTCTGGCGTACATCCACGACCGGCGTTTCGCACACCTGGACATCAAACCGAGTAACATTGTCTTTCGCTACCCACCCAGTAGCAAAAGTTCGCTGCGTCAGGCGGAACCGATTCTGATCGATTTCGGCATCGCCGGTAGAATCGGCATGCCGGGGGGTGAATCGCGATCGGATCACTGGTCTGAAAAAAGCCGGGTGGTGCGCACAGATGCCAAAGGACGCCCCATTATTCACCAGGGTATGGACATCTACTCGTTGGGGTTGATGGTGCGCTACATGCTCACCGGCAAATACCCGCCACCCATCTCCGAAGTGAAGGATCTATCGCAGGTCTATCCTCCGATCAAGATGGACGACCTTTCATTTGCAGCCAAGCTGCCCAAAGCGGCGCGCCAGCAGATCGTCGACGAATTTAACACCTTCGGCGAACTCTGTCTGGTTGATCAGCGTGAAAAAAGGCCGACAACGGCGCAGATCGCCAGGCTGGCCGGCTACGTACAGAACGCAATCGCGCAACCGCTGCGGACACCTGTGCGCCAGGGTGCGTTCTGGGTGACGGCAGGCATGCTGATTGGCCTGGTGTTGCTGGCGGCGATCTTCTTCGTTCCCGGTCTTGGGGTCGCGCCCACAGATCCAACAACTGTGGCCTCACCCACCGCGGCAAGTGTTGCGACAAGTGTTGCAGCAGCCGATCCGTCGCCCACACCCGCGGAAACGAGTACAGCACCGCCGCAAGAGACGGAGGCACCTGCGGTAGCGCCGACAGCCACGCCACAGGCTGAGGCGACGTCAACCGATCCCCCTGCGGAGACCGTAGCGTCGCCACCTGCCACAGAGACGCCGCGCCCATCGCCCACAGAAACGACTGCGCCAACAGCCGAACCGACGTCACCACCCACGACGCCACCCACGTCAACACCGCTGCCCACAGCCGCAGCCACCGAAGTCCCTACGGCCACTTCAGCGCCAACGCGCCCGCCGACACCTGTGCCCACGCGTCCCCCGGTTACGCCGACGCCACAGTTCACCTATGCCACTATCACCGAGTTGCGCAACGAGAGCGGATCCATGTGCGGAAGCACCTGGCAGTTTAAAGTCAATCTCTCGTGGACGGTGGATGCACGCTACACGCTGCCACCCGGCTACGGGTACGACCTGTTGGTGTGGACGCCGGACAAGCCTGGTGAAAACCCATTCACAACGCCGGGCATCATAAACGCGTCGCGCAACACGTCGGTTGAACTGGATGTGCAGAGCCTGACCGCGCAGAATCGGAATCCCCAGCTCATGCATGCTATCGGGGTGATGCTCGTCAGGTTGCCCACGGCAACCACGGGCTACGAGCGTCTGCATTTTATGGGGCCAGCCAACTGCACTTTCCGCTTTCAAGCGGGCGGAAGCCAGTCAATGCGCATCCCGCAGGAAGGACACAACACACAATGACAACGCCACAGCCTTTCTTGCGTCCCGGCGTCAGCTCGAACGAGGGCGCACTGGGGAAATCAAATGAAGATGCCTACACCGTCTTCAAGCTGGGGCCAGGACATTGGGAAGATACGCCGGAGCGTTCCATCTACGTGGCAGCGGTGGCCGATGGCGTCACCAGTAAAACGGGTGGGGCCAGGGCCAGCAAAATTGCCGTGGAGACGATTGCCCAGGTGCTTAAGGGCAAAGCGGATCTGGTGAACGCCTCGGCGGAACGGCTGGAAGTGGAGATCCAACAGGTGATCCACGAGGCTGTCTTCCATGCCAACGAGGAGATCCGCAAAATCGCCCGGCAACATGCCGACCTGGGCAGTATGAGCACCACCATTGTCATTGCCGTGGTGGCAGGGCAGCGTCTCTACCTTGCCCACTTAGGTGACAGCCGCGCCTACCTGATCCGCAACGGTCAGATCCACCGCCTAACGGTGGATCACACCTGGGTGCAAGAAGTGCTCGATCAAGGCACAATGAGCGAGGCTGAGGTGAAAGCGCACCCCAACCGCAATGTGATCCAGCGCTACCTGGGCATCCGCGATCAGGTGGACGTTGATCAGCGCATCGTGGCGCCGGGCAGCTATGAGCGGGGCACGGCGCGTGAATATGTCCCCTCCATTCCGCTGCACAAGGGCGACATCCTCTTGCTCTGCTCCGACGGCCAGGTGGAAAAGGTGACGGATCAGGAGATTCTCGCCGCCATCCACGCCAATCGCCATCGGCCCCAAAAGGCCGCCGACAAGTTGATCCAGTTGGCCCTCGCCCAACAGGAGACAGACAACATCACCGCGTTGATCCTGGCGATGGCCGGCGGCGCAGGTGGGTGGATGCGCTACGCCGGCTGGGGTTTGGCGCTGGCTTCCCTGCTGCTGCTCGTAGCCTTGATTGCCAGTTTCTTGGGTGGACGTGGCAACGCCGACGTGGGAGATGGGTCGAACACGCCAGCAGTGGTGGCTGTTGCAGCGGAGCCCACACCCACCCCGTCACCGGTAGAGCGTGGAGAAGCAACAACCGAAGTGACCGCGTCCGCGCCTGTCGCCACCGCGCCGCCAAGCCCAACGGAGACGCCTTTGCCTGAGTCGACTGAGGTGGCAACGTCGGCGCCCTCGCCTGAAGCGACGCCCTCGCCTGAGCCAACGGCATCACCGCTGCCCACAGAAGCGCCGCCCACCGAGACGTCGGCGCCTACGTCCACTCCGCTGCCTACGTCTACCCCTCTACCGACGGCCACGCCAACGGCGGTGCCAACCCTACGCCCACCCACACCTACGCCGGCACCTGCAAGCGCGCCCGCTGCCACCGCCACAACCGCGCCGGTGACAGCGCCCACATCTGCGCCGCCGGCAGCGCAGGACCACAGCGTGGTGCTACTCTCCCCGCCAGACCGTGAAAACGGTCATGGGGTACGCAGCTTCACCTGGCAGCCGAATTTTCAACTGGCGCCAGGGCAAGCGTTTGAGGTTGTCTTCTGGCGCAATGGGGAGAATCCGTTTGGCGTCCTCGCCCCAGTGCAGGGGACGGAGGCCAGGATAGACCTGACGGCGCTGTACAATCTTCAGCGTCTGGCGCAGGGAGAGTATCAGTGGAGCGTCTTCCTGGTGATAGCGGAACCATACGAGCGGATACAAATGCTTAACGAGGGCCGGCGCTTCACCTTTGAACCACCTGCGAGTGCGCCGCCACCGACACAGCCGCCTACACCGGTGCCTACACCCACGGCTGCCGGCGGAAATGAGCGGTAGCGAATCAACCAGGAAGGAACCACCGAGCGTTTAGGAGAGATCATGCACAATCTCGTTTTTCTTGATAGACAGCTTCTTCTGCGCCTGTTCATCGTTTTGATCTTGCTGGGGATTGGCCTTTCCATGCAGCCGTTGGTGTCGGGCAGTGATGTACCGGCAGCCCTGGTGCAAAAGAACCCGATTGCCGATACCTATGTGGCTTCGGGCATTCCCGATCAAGCGCCCAGCGCGCCCACTTTGCGTATCTTCTGGCTAGGACACAACGACGCGCAGGGATTTGGCGTTGAACGTGCCATGCTCAAGTTCGAAATCCCTGCCCAGGAGATCCCCATCGGCAGCCAGATCACCTCGGCGCGACTCCTCCTGACGATGGCTGGATATGTAGACGCAGAAGAGTCGCTGGATGTCTCAGTGGCGCGGCTTGCCTCGGATCAGTGGGCCGAAACTTTAACCTGGAATGAGCACATACTCCTGCCGGTGACCGCAGACGCGCCGGTGACACTTTCGATCCAACGTGAACTGAACCGGCAATACGAGTGGAACATACAGGCGATGGTGCAATCTTGGGCGGCGGATCCCAATCGGTCTATGTTGAGCCTGGTGTTGGGCAGTTCGCGCAGCAGCGGCGACCATGAGCGCAATTTCTACGCCAAAGATTGTACAGATTGTAGCGTAGACCAGCTCCCGCGGTTGATCATTGAATTCACGGCGCCAACCGCTACGCCTACAGCGACGCCTACCTTTACATCCACCCCGACAGAAACGCCTACGCCCACACAGACACCCACCGCCACCCCCACAGCGACGCCCACCTTCACCCCAACCGCCACGCCAACACGTGGACCCGGCATCGATACGGTTCTGCTCAGCAGCAGTCCCGGCGGCCACGTTGCACCAGACGATGAAATCGCTTACATCATTGCCTTTGCCAGCAACAACGTGCGCGACTACACGCTGAACACCATCTCCATCACCGATATCATCCCCGCGGGGACGGAGTTGATCACCGACAGTGTCGCCTCTGGTACACAGTTCACAGTCACCTACAGCATGGCGCCAGGGTCAACCATTCGATGGACGTCGCTAGCGCCTTTCCCTGAAAACGAAAGCGCGAGCGTGAGCTACAGAGTCCGTCTCCTGGAGCCGCAAACCCCACCCGAACCAGGGCATGCCTCCGGCGTTCGCCCAATCGCAGGCGCAATCTATAATGACGGCGTTGAAATCAGTTGGGTATACGAAGGAATCCCCGGTTTTCGGCGAAGCAACACCGTGTGTAATCCGCCGGTGTGCTTCAGAAGTTATTTGCCGTGGGTAAAGAAGTGAACGCAGATAACAAAGTGAACGCAGATAACAAAGTGAAAGAACGAGGCAGTGCTAGGCAGTCATTACCGTCGCCTGCAAATAGGTGCGCATGATCTCGTGAACGCGGTACCGGCGGTCGCGGAGACTGCCGTAATTGTCGACCAGGTTGTGGATCACTAACTGCTTGATCGCGCTTTGAATCTTGGCATAGGGCAAAGGGCATACCAAGGCCAACGCCTGCATGGTGATCCCATCCGGCGCGGCATTGCCAATCGCCGCCAACACCTGTTTGGCGGCAGCGCTCAACTGAATCCAGCTATCCTGAAAGAGGAAAGTGTAAAGATTTTCAATCACCTCGCCGCGTGCGCCGTCTAGATCGGCCAGGATCTCATCCAATCCATAGATGTGAAGTTGGTGAAGCAGAAAACGCAAGGCCAACCCATTTCCCCCCACAGCGTCCACAATCGGCTGTAACTCCTCCGCCGTCGCCAGCACAACATCGGTGAGGTTACCGGCAGCGGCGGTACTGCGGATCAACGCCAGCGCGTCGGTATGTGCCAGCGGATTCATCTGATAGTGATAGACGCCGTTGACGCCATAGAAACTCCTGCGTGAAGTCAAAATAAACTTCGACGGCTCCACCCAATGCAACAACAGATCCACCAGCGCTTCCACATCCACCATCTCTTCTAGATTTTCAATCAGAATCAGGCTCTTGTTGTTTTTGAGGTAGCGGTGAAGATCGGCCACAAGCTGGGGCTGATCCACGTCGACGGCAGGCGGCTGTGTCCCCAGTAGGGAGCGATGAAGCGCAACCACCGCCGCCGTCACCGTAGGCACCGGCTCAAGCGATGGCATCAATTGCCCATGCAGTTGAAAGTAAGTCTGGCGCGCCGTCACCCTGGCCGCATTGATCCAGGCGCCGTCTGCGTAAAGCAGTTGCCTGACCAGCGCCCCGGCCAGCGCGCTCTTGCCCACGCCGCCCATCCCCTCAATCGAAATGATGCCCGCCGATTCAGGATCGGCCAGAATGGGCAACAAGGTCTGCATGTGGGTGTCGAGCCCTATCAGAAATTCGCCCGACTTCACCCCCAACCGCTGTAAGACCGTGGCGGCGTGTCCTTTGCGCGTGGCGGCTTCAACTTCAAGTAAGATCGCAGTGAGCCTTTCTACTGCGGCCCGTTGGATCTCGTGAAATTTCGACTCGCTCACATTGATTGCAGTGGCAATCGTCAACACTTTCTCGCCCTTCACAAAGCGACGCAGGAGCAGATTGGCCAGGTAAGCGTTTTCACCTTCCAGGCGACGCAGTGCATCTTCCAATAGAGCGTTCAAGGCAAGGCGCGGCGAACCATGCTGGTTTACATGTGAAAAGTGAGAAAGACGGCTCAAGAGTGGGGTGGCGTTTTCGGTAAGTGTGGGTTGCTGCCACTGGCGAAGCGCATTGAGTACGTCGTTGCTGGTGAGGAGCATATCCCCGTCCGATCCATCGATGCAATACATCCGGCAATTCCTCGTCTTAGATGAGGCTAGCGAAGAAAGATGGCCGACAGGCCACCAACGCAAACGCTGTTTGTAAGATCAGCGGCGCAGACAGTGGTGAGCCATGTCCAATTGCAGATTGAAATAGACGCCGTGCCGCGAACGAAATGGACATCAACAACAAGGGGCACCCATTGCAGCACGCAGACGAAGCTCCGAAGCAGTAAGCTGGCGCTACACGAGGAAAACCCAGGCAACGATAACATCGAGAGGAAGGCGGCACTGCGTACCGGTAAGCGACGGAGGCAAGAATTGTAAGGGAAACCGGCTTAGCGGAGAGTATACTATGAAATGACAGCGTACGCCAGCGCAAAGTTGTGTTCAAAAAAGAGAGATCTGGGATTGGAGATTAGGGATTGGAGGCTAGGCTTGTGATTTGGTTGCTGAATCCTGAATTCTCAATCCCCCAATCAACGGATTGCCAGGTAAAAATCGTAAAGCGCATCCCCTAACCGCGACCAATCATATTCAGTCGACAGCCTCCGCTGCGCATGGACAATCTGTTGCGCCTGTGCGCCGGGATCGTCGAGGAGTTCGGCCACAGCGGCGGCGAATTGGGCAGGCGTGGCGTACGCGGGGACGAGTTTGGCCGCACCTTGGCCGCCATAGTTGGCCTGTTCGCCTACGGCGGCGGCCACCACAGGCACGCCGTTGAGCAGGGTGTTGGCCAAACGCACGCTACATTTGGCCTGGTTAAGCGGCACGTCGGCGGCGGGGAAGATGGCGCAGGCGGCTTGGGCATAGAGTTGGCGCTGTTGGGCGGCGTCTACATAGCCCAACCAGTCGACGGGTGTTGTTTCTACCGCCAGCGCCTGCCGGAAAGCTTCCTCACGGGCGGGTTGTAACGCTTGCCCGGCTACCCACAAGCGCACATCGGGGCGCAAGCGGCGCATTTCCTGCCAGAACGCGCCCATCCACGCCGGTTCCACCTCTACAAAACGGCTAAAATAGAGAAGCGACGGCGTTGGGCCGTTCGGCTCCTTGGTTGCACGCAACGACGTTGATGGGGGCGAGATCCCATTGGGCAAGTAACGGATCGGCATCTGCGGGCGTTGCGTCTGGACAGTTTGTTGCAGCCAACGGCTGGCTGCCGTCACCCCGTCGGCGTGGACAATACCCCAACTTTCCTGCCAGTCGAGGAAGCGCGCCACCAGCGGCGAATAGTCCCCAATCGCCGACCATGCCTGCTCCCAGTCATCCACATCAAGGATCAGGCGTGGGCCTCGTCCACTGAGCCGCCGCCACTGCCAGAGGATGCACTGCACAATACCAGCATGGGCACGTGGCTTCACCACATGCACGATCTGCGGATGCAGCGTCCGCAACCGCGCCAGCAGCCGTCCGATCACCAGCGGCAGCCCACCGGCCAGCGAGACATTTTCTACGTGTACGCCCTCGTCGATCCAACAACGTCCACTGTCCGCTGGTGTGTCCCAGGGCGGGATCAACACCGTCACCTGGCAGCCGCGTTCAACCAATCGGCGTGCCAGCGGCAATGTCCGCGCCCAGACGGTGGTTTTTTGGCCGAGGCCGAAGGGGGTTACGAAGGCGATGTGCATGGGAAATTGGCTGTTGGATTGGTTGAGTGATGCGTGATGCGTGATGCGTGATGCGTGATGCGTTAACAGCGTAGCGTGCCAATTGGGGACCAACCGTGTCAACCAATTACGCATTGCGAATTACGCATTACGAATTACGCACTCTTCACCACCGACGGCCACCCATCCACCTCAGCCGACAACAGCGCGAGGACGCTCTGCTCAAGCGCGGTGGGGTAGGCGACGGCATATTGGTCGACAAGTTGGGGCGCGTACCAGCGGTAGAGGACAATCAGGGCGACGGCCTGGCCGATCCAACTGTCGCGGCTGACGGCGTGGATGGGCAGTGTCTTCTCAAATGCCTCGCGTTGCAGTGGACCCAGGTATTGGTTGATGCGGGATGGAGACGGCGGGCGTTGCGCCCCGTTGAGCGCCACCACCAGATCGGTGAGGCTCTGACGGGCGTCATTAAGGCGTTGTACGGCGGCGAGATGTTCGTCGCGGTTCACCAGCGCAGGCAAGTGCGAAAGTGCAATCCAGAAGTAGGCCAGGTTGGCCGCCACCGACTCTACATCAGGCGGCGTCAACGGCGGCCAGGGCGCATCCAAATAGTCGCGCACAGAGGGCGAAAGCGACGGCTGCACCGCCAGCAAACGCAGCGGTCGATAGCGTTCCAGGTGCGACTGCAATTGTGCCAGCCCAACCCAACGCACATCGAAGTGGACCCCACCGCGTGTCACGTCCATGCGATCAGGCACGAGAGAGAAGCCACGAATCAGCGCTTCTGTGCGCAAACGGCAGTGCCAGCCTTCAGGCAACACGGCATCAATGCAATCGCACAGCGCCGCCGCCACGTCCAACTCAAGCGTCGCGTCCACGAGGACGTGTAGATTGACGTTGCTCCAGCGGTCTGCGTCCCCGCGCGCCAGCGAACCCGAAAGCCAAACGGCCTGCATCCAGGCGAGCGTTTCGATCTGAGGCAACAGACGCCGCAAAAGATCATACTGCCGCGGGGCGGGTGATGAGAGATCGTTGATAGCCATATGGAGATTATAACAGAGAGATTAGGGATTGGTGATTGGTGATTGGGTGACGCAATCCCCAATCCCCCCCATGCTCTTCTCCCCACGTCGGGATCTAGATTACCGACAGCGATAGCAAAGCAGTCAAGATATGAGCGAGGTTAGAAAATCTGGTACAATCAAGCTGCTACGGTGCACACACCGGTGCATCGGTCACTAACTGGATAAGGAATGGTCATGAGAGAACGAGACCCGTTTCGTGAGTTGATCGAAAATCTCAACGAAGAAGATTGGAAGAGCATCGAACGGGAATTGCTCGACCGTGATGGAGGGAATGGCGGCCCAGGCGACGGTGGACGGCGTCCGGGCGGCGGTGGAAGTGGTGGTGGTGAAGTTCCCCAGGGCAGCCTGCGCGCGCTGTGGTGGATCATTGTGCCCTTCCTCTTGCTTACCCTTTTCAACCGCGGCTTGAGCTACTACACCGATTGGCTCTGGTACGATAGCTTGGAGTTTGCTTCCATCTTCATCACCCGCATAACGGCATCGATTGGTTTGCTGGTGGTAGGCGCGTTGATCTTCTGGATCTTCCTGGCGCTGAATGTATTGTTGGCGCGCAGGTTGGAACCACGCGGGCTGGACGACACACCGATCAGCCAGATTGCAGAAGCCCTGGGCGTGCGGATCACGCCTGTGATTCTGCTGGCTGGTGCTGTCTTCGCCTTCTTTATGGGGTCGGGGCTGGCCACGGCCTGGGAGGAGTTGCTGCTCTACTTCAACCAGAGTAGCTTCAACCTCATGGATCCCCTCTTCAACAACGATGTGAGCTTTTACATCTTCACCTTGCCCGTCTGGCAGATTGCCCGCAATTGGATGATGACCACGTTGGTGATCACCTTGCTGGCGACGGCGCTGGTGAGCGGCATCGGCTGGCGCGGCTGGTATGCCAGTGCGGCAGTGCGAGCACATCTGGGCGGGTTGGGTGCCCTGATCCTGCTGCTGATTGCCTGGCAATACCGCCTGGATTCGTTTCAGTTGCTCTACGGCGCGCGTGGCGCCGTCTTTGGAGCAGGCTATACCGACGTCAACGCGCAGTTGCCTGCCTTCAACATCTTGATCGTGGTGACGTTGATTGCGGCGGTGCTGCTGCTGGCCAATATCTTCTTCCGGCAGACGTGGCGTGCGATGTTGGCGGTAGTTGTGGTCTGGTTCGGGATTTCGGTGGTGGCGGGTGAAATCTACCCTGGCCTTGTCCAACAGTTTCAGGTGGAACCCAACGAATTCACGCTAGAGAGCCAGTACATCGAAAACAATATTGCCTTCACCCGCGCCGCTTATGATCTGAGCGAGGTAGAGACGATCAACTACCGCGCGGTGGACGAGATTTCGGTGGATGCGCTCCTCACCAACCCGGAGACGATTGCGAATATTCGTGTGTGGGACTACCGTCCGCTCTTTTTGACCTACAATCAGATTCAGGCGCTACGCCAGTACTACGTCTTTAACGACATCGACGTTGACCGTTACCTGATCGACGGCGAAGTTCGGCAGGTAATGCTGGCAGCCCGTGAACTCTTCCCTGATGGGCTGAGCGAAGAGGCACAGACATGGATCAACCGGCGTCTGGTCTACACACATGGCTACGGTGTGGCGATCTCGCCCGTGGCCGAGTTGACCCGTGATGGGCTGCCCACCTTCCTGCTCAAAGATCTGCCGCCAAGTGGCATCATGGAGAACACAACGCCGCAGATCTACTTCGGTGAGCGCACCGACGATTATGTCATTGTGCGTACCGGCACCCCGGAATTCGACTATCCGGCGGAGGGAGGGAACGTCTTCACCAGCTTCTCCGCCGAAACAGGTATTGAGATCGGCAACATGCTCACACGTGTCGCCTTCGCATTGCGCTTTGGTGACATCAACATCCTGCTCAACGGCGACATCACGCCTGAGAGCCGGTTGCTGTGGCAGCGCAACATTGCAGCACGTGCACAGGAAGTTGCTCCCTTCCTACGCTTCGACGCCGATCCCTACATCGTCTTGGGCGAAGACGGCAAACTCTACTGGTTCCAAGATGCGTATACCACGAGCCGCCTCTTCCCCTACAGCACGCCGCTGGAGTTGACCAACCCACTGCTGCCACGGTGGAACCTCAACTACATCCGCAACACCGTAAAGGTGGTCACCGATGCCTATACAGGTGAGATGACCTTTTATGTGGTCGATGAAGAGGAGCCTCTAATCCAGGCTTACCGCCAGATCTTCCCAGATCTGTTCACGCCCTTTTCAGAGATGCCCTCCTTTCTGACGCGGCACGTTCGCTACCCTACGGATATGTTCTCGATCCAGGCCGAAGTCTTCCGTACCTATCACATGGTCGATACAGCCGAGTTCTACAACCGCGAGGATCTGTGGGCGTGGCCGACGGAAGTCTTCGACAACAGCACGGTGTTGATGGAGCCTTACTACGTGCTCATGGAACTGCCCGGCCAGGATACAGGGCTGGACTTCATCCAGATCTTGCCTTTCACACCGGCCAATCGCGAAAATATGATTGCATGGCTGGCGGCGAAGAGCGACCCGGCAAGCTATGGCGACAAGGTCGTCTACCAGTTTGGTAAAGACACGCTCTTTTTCGGCCCCAAGCAGGTGGAAGCCCGTATCGATCAGGATCCCATCATCTCGCAGCAATTGAGCCTGTGGAACCAACAGGGCAGCCAGGTGATCCGCGGCAACCTGCTGGTGATCCCCATCGGCAACGGCCTGCTCTACGTAGAGCCGCTCTATCTACAGGCCGCCAACGGGCGTATCCCCGAACTGCGGCGTGTGATTGTGGCGACAGCCGATCAGGTGGTGATGGAGCAGAACCTGGGGCTGGCGCTGGTACGGCTCTTTGGAGAGGAACTTGTCGACGTCCCCGAACTTGCGGCTTTGTTTGGTGAAGGAACAAGTTTGGGGTTACCGGCAGATCTGCCCACCATCATCGAAGACGGTGGATTAGGGCAGGCGACACTAGAGGAACTGATAATCGAAGCCAACGAGCGTTATAACCTGGCCCAAGCCGCCATTCGCGAAGGGGACTGGGCCGAGTACGGTATACAGATCGAAGCGTTGGAACAGGTCTTGACGCAGTTGAGCGAAGTCACCGGGGTTGAAATCGCCCCTGAATTCGTTCCCGTCGATCCCGATGCCCCTGCAGAAGACGCACCGGCAGAAGAAGAACCTGCTGCGGAGAGCGGGGCATAGTAGAACGCAGCACTCGTTTCGCACAGTTTGATTAAATGAGTAATGAGTAATGAATAGGGCAGGCTCGCTGCCGTTTCTCTTGAACAAAGTTCTATCCAAGAGAAACAGCAGTTTTCCAAACCTATTTATTACTCATTACTCATTTTTGCAACCGGAAATCCGGCAAAGGGGAAGTCTCATGGGCATCGCCTCAGATATCGCGATTATTGTTGTGGCCGGGTTGATTGGAGGTCTGATCGCGCAACGGCTCCATCAGCCGCTGATCCTGGGCTATATTCTGACAGGGCTCATTGTAGGGCCACATACCGGCGGCGTCACAGTATCTAACGTAGACGATATTGAATTGCTGGCCGAGATCGGTGTTGCGTTACTGCTCTTTGCGCTGGGCATTCAACTATCACTGAAGCAGTTGCGCCCTGTGCGCACGATTGCACTGATTGGGACACCGATTCAGATCGTCCTGACTATGGGGCTGGGCCTGGGCATTGGCCGATACCTTGGCTGGAATTGGATCGATTCGATCTGGTTCGGCGCGCTGATTGCGCCGTCGAGCACGATGGTGATCCTCAAAACGCTAATGAGCCTGGGCCGCATGGGGACGCTCTCCAGCCGGATCATGGTGGGCATGTCTGTGGTACAGGATCTGGCAGTGATCCCGCTCATGATCATCTTGCCGCAGTTGAACGATTTGGAGGCAGGGTTGCCCGCGTTGGGATGGGCGGCGTTACGGGCGGTCATCTTCCTGGCGCTGATGGTCTTCCTGGGTACGCGGCTGATCCCAGCCCTGATGCGTCACATTGCGGCGTGGAATTCACGTGAACTCTTTTTGTTGGCGATTACGGCGATTGGGTTGGGTATCGGCTACCTTACCTACCTCTTCGGCCTTTCATTTGCCTTTGGCGCATTCGTGGCCGGGCTGGTGTTGAGTGAATCCGATTACAGCTACCAGGCACTCAGTGACATTGTACCGCTGCGCGATCTCTTTGGTCTGCTCTTTTTTGCCTCGGTGGGGATGTTGCTCGACCCGATCTTCTTGTACAACAACATTGAGATCATCCTTTTGATCGTGTTGATGATTGTGGTGGGGAAGAGCTTGATCTTTGGTGTGTTGACAAGGCTTTTCGGCTATGTCAACGTGGCGCCGCTGGCGGTGGCGTTAACCATGTTTCCGATTGGGGAATTTTCGTTTGTGCTGGCAGGGGTGGGGCTGGCCAGCGGCTCTATCGGCCAGGATCTTTACGCGTTGCTCCTTGCCACAGCGGTAATGACCATGATCCTCACGCCGCTGCTAGCGCGCGCCGCTGATCCAATCTACCGGCTGAGCAAGCGCTGGTTCCGTCACGAGCCCATCGACACGTTCAACTTGCCCAAGGAAGGACTGCACAGTCACGTGGTGATTGCAGGGGCGGGGCAGGTGGGACAGTTTGTGGCCGGCGTGCTCAAGGAGTATGGACAGCACGCCGTGGTGATTGATCTTAACCAACAGCGCGTAGACGAAGCACGTCGGCGCGGGCTGGCCGCCATCTACGGCGACGCCGGCCATCCGATGGTCCTCGAAGCAGCGGGGATCGATGAGGCGCGCCTGTTGTTGGTGACGCTCCCGTCTATGGAAGCGGCGCAGGCACTGGTGGAATATGTTCATCGCCTGCGCCCCAATCTGCACATTGTGGTGCGCGCCGAAAGTGTAGAGCAGATGGAACGGCTGCACGCGCTAGGTGTCTATGAAGTGGTGCAGCCCAAGTTTGAGGCAGGGCTGGAGATCACGCGCCAGGCCATGCTGCACCTTGATCTGACACCCAGCGAGATCCAACTCTTCACCGACAGCGTACGCCATGATCACTACGCGCCGCTCTACGACGCCCACCCCGACTATCACATGATGCATCATCTACATCAAGTCGAGCGTAGCATTGATCTAAACTGGGTGGAGTTGACAGCAGACAGCCCATTGGTAGGCCATACGCTGGCCGATTGCGCCATCCGTAGCCAGACCGGCGCATCGGTGGTGGCAATTTTCCATGAGCACAATGTGATCACCAACCCCCCGCGCGATCATCGTTTTATGGCTGGGGAACGCGTCGGCGTGTTGGGCAACGGTGAAGAGATAACGGCATTTCGGCGGTTGGCCCAGGCACAAGCAGTTGAGCTGGAAAAGCAATAATCTACCTTTTGCCTTCCCCGCGTTTCTCACCGATAATTAGCGGTTGTCTGATCTTACATCACCGGATAGGACACAACGGCGTAAATCGGTCGCTGTATTCTGAAGATATGCGGAAGGACTTACGCCCGCCGAATGAATTCGGCGTCTGACATGGGAAACCGGCTCAAGCCGGTTCTGGGAACACGATTCATCGTGTTTCCCATTTCAGCCGGCGGTTTCAACCGCTGGGTTACGGAATAATTTTTTAATGTGCAGGATTGCGGCCTTATATCCAAAGAATCGATCGCGACCATGAACAAGGGTTTTTTGTACGCGCTAGGCGCCTACCTATCCTGGGGCTTGCTCCCCATCTATTGGAAAACACTACACGAATTACCTGCCCTGGAGATCCTTGCCCACCGCATTGTCTGGTCGCTGCTCTTCGTGGGGATCGTCCTCAGCGTACGTAAAAATTGGGGCTGGGTGCGCCAAATCAGCCGCAAAACAGCCATCACCTTTGTGGCCGTCTCATTTTTGATCAGCCTGAACTGGTACGTTTACATCTGGGCTGTCAACGCCGGCTTTGTGGTGGAAACGAGCCTGGGCTACTTCATCAACCCCCTCGTCAACGTGCTGCTGGGGGCCGTCTTTTTGGGCGAGCGGCTGCGCAAACTACAATGGACGGCCATCGGGTTGGCGGCAGCAGGTGTAATCTACTTGACCGTCAGCTACGGTTCGCTGCCGTGGATCGCATTAACACTCGCCACTTCATTCGGCCTCTACGGGCTACTCAAGAAGACGGCAGCGCTCAATTCCCTCGAAGGGCTGACGCTGGAGATGGGCTTCATCTTGCCGCTGGCAGTTGCTTACTTGATCTACCTGGGCGTCACCGGTACGGCGACTTTCCCCGACGTGGGGCTGGGCATCGAAAGCCTGATGGTAGGCGCAGGTGTGATCACGGCGATCCCCCTGCTCTGTTTCGCCTCGGCGGCGCGGCGGTTGACGTTGACGTCTTTGGGCTTAATGCAGTACATTGCACCCACTATGCAGTTCAGCCTGGGCGTCTTCCTCTACCATGAACCTTTCTCCAGCACGCAATTGCTTGGCTTCAGCTTGATCTGGCTGGCTCTGGCCGCCTACACAACCGAAAGCATTCTGCACAATCGGCAGATGGCAAACGCCAGGTTGCAGGTTGTGGCACGCTAAAAAACAGGTGATAGATGTCTCTTAACATCGGCCTCATCGGCCTGCCCAACGTGGGCAAAAGCACACTTTTTAACGCACTGACACAGACACAACAGGCAGTTGTGGCAAACTATCCCTTCGCCACAATTGAGCCGAACCGCGCCATTGTCCCTGTGCCCGATGAACGCGTGGAACACCTGCGCGAGTTGATCCATGTATCCAATGCCATCCATGCCACCATCGAATTTGTAGACATTGCCGGGCTGGTGCGAGGGGCGAGCAAGGGCGAAGGGCTGGGCAATCAGTTCCTGGCCAACATCCGCGAGGTGAACGCCATTGTGCACGTGGTGCGCTGCTTCGACGATCCCAACGTGGTGCATGTCAGCGAGACGCCCGATCCCAGGGCCGACATTGAAGTGATCGAACTGGAGTTGATCCTGGCGGACTTGCAGATCCTGGAGCGGCGGCTGGAACGGATGGTGCGTGAGGTCAAAGGGGATCGCAAATTGCTGCCCATGCAAGAGATGGGACAGGCGATCCAGTCCTATTTGGAGCAGGGGAAGTCGGTGGCGCGCTATGTGGCCGACCATGATCTTGCCCACGATGAAACCTTTGCCGCCTTCGACCGCGAGATGCGCTTCCTCTCGAACAAGCCGATCATCTATGCCGCCAATGTAGACGAGGTGACACTCGCCGCTCCCGACAACAACCCCAACGTCGCCACAATCCGCGCCCTGGCGGCGGATCGCCACGCCGAAGTCGTGGTCATTTGCGCCAAGCTAGAAGAAGAGATGGCCGGCCTCGCCGCCGAGGAACGCGAGGAGTTTCTTGCCCTCTCCGGCATCGAAGAAAGCGGCCTGGCCCAGGTGATCCACCACAGCTTCCACCTGCTTGATCTGATCACCTTCTTCACCATGAACGAAAACGAAGTCCGCGCGTGGACAGTCCAACGCAGCACAAAAGCACCACAGGCCGCCGGCGCCATCCACACCGACTTCGAGCGAGGCTTTATCCGCGCCGAAGTCATCCCCTACCCTGTCTTCGCCGAACACGGTAGCCATGCAGCGGTCAAAGCCGTCGGCGCCATGCGGCTCGAAGGGAAAGAGTATGTGGTGAAAGAGGGTGACATTCTGTATATTCGGTTTAACGTTTGAAAAACGATATTCATTCAAAATCTAAATTCAACCCATCCAACAGATCGCGCAGATCATCCAAACCCTGTTGCTCATCTTCCGGTGTACCGGCCAGGAGGCTGTAGCCAAAGAAGAGCGGCTGCACCGACATCATGAGTTTGTCCACCGGTTCCAGGCGCTCGCGTGCCTCGTCCATGTACTCGAAAGCCATGTCCAGCAGATCGGCAGCGGTGCGCCGGTTACTGCTCCCCTTGTCGATCTCCTCTTCGTCCAAGGTGTGCAACAGGTCCACCAGGCCCTGGCGCATCTCTACATAGGTGCGCAGCAGATGCGCGTATTGTTGGACGATCTTCGATTCTGCACTCATGGTGTAATCCCTTCGTTTGTATAGAGGTTCGTGATTCGTGATTCGTGGGTCAAGTTTACCGTCTCTACACTTGAATCACCCATCGTCCAGAGAAACGGCAACTGTCTCAACCCACGAATCACGAATCACGAATCACGTTCTCACCCACTCCCCATCTCCTTCAATTCCCGCAAAACTTTGCCCTCATTGTAACGGAGAAAGACCACCGCAGCCACAAAACAGAGGACAAAACCGGCCACCCCGCTCAGGCGGATACCCAGATCCTGGCCTGGGTCTTTGCCCAGGGTGGTCAACGCCGCGAAGACGAGGATGCCGAAGGTCTGTCCGAATTTTTGCATCAGGGTTCGAGCCGCAAAAAACATCCCCTCTTGCTTCACCCCTGAACGCAGGGCGTCATGTTCGGCGATGTCTGCAAGGACAGCATTGGGCAGCACCGCCACAAAGCCCAAGGGGACAGCGTACAGCAAGATCACGGCGTAAGCCTGCATGGCAGGCGGCAACGGCATCTGCCCCATGAAAAAGACGCCAAGAAAGACAATGCTCATCACCACGAACGACACCACGATCAGGATCTTCTTCCCTGTCCGCCGCGCCAGAATGTTGACCACCGGGTAAAAGACAAACGACACCACCACCATTAACGTTAACAGCGTGCTCACCAGCGCCTCACCTTGCAGCAGCAACACTGTCACATAAAAGAGCAGCCCCGTCTGGATGATCGTCAAACTGGTAAAGTAGGCGAAATCGGCCACTACGTAGAAGCGAAAATGGGGATTGCGGAAAGTATGGCGCAGCGCTTCGAGCATAGGCACCTGCGACGCAGTACTCTCGCAGTAGGCCCGCTCGTTGATGGCGAGCACCGGCACGTACATACAGATCAGGGCAATGACGGCTAGCGAGCCGATGGCGTATTGCAGCGCCGCCAGCCGGTCGGGCACCCCAAACATCGCCTGGATCAGATCGGCCAGCACCGGCGTCTGCGCGGCGAGGATGATGCCCAACGCATAGGTAACGCTGATCCAAGTAGAGAGGTTCAGGCGCTGATTGGCCGTATGCCCTAATTCGGGCAACAGTGCGAAGAAGGGTGTCACATAGAAGGTGAGGGCAATGTAAAAGAGCGCCTGCACCACAAACAGCCACACAATGTTCCAACCACTCATCGCCTGCACCGGCGGCACGAACATGAGCAGGCAAAAGAATGCGGTGGGCAACGCCGCCCACTTCATAAAGGGGATGCGCCGTCCTTGCCGATGAGTGGAGCGGTCGCTCCAACTGGCGATCAGGGGATCGGTCACCGCGTCGAGTAGGCGGCCCGATGCCGCGATCAACGTAATGGCGTTGAGCACCCCCAAAAAGACGACAGTGGTGATCAGATTGGGCAGCCCAGCATTGCTAGGCGGCAAATAAAAGTAGACCAGTGCCAGACCAATAATATTGACCAGCGTCGACCAACCAAGCTGGCCCACGGCATACGCAATCTGCTTACTAAGCGGGAGCACAGGCTTTGTAGACATAGTAGGCTACCTTTTGTAGGTGGAAGGGGAAGGAACCAATCGGCATATCATTATCATACGCCTATTTGCAGGTGTGTGAAAGCCAATATTTTACCAATTTCGGTAATCCACGATTTGCCCCAATACTGATGAGGGAGCATCCTCAATGCCTACGCCGCATCAAAATGTGGCACACTGGTCAGTATTAGGTTCAACTACGGGGCCGGTTCTTGTGCATGCAGGCCGATCTTCAGCGAAATGCCCCCGATAGAGACTCGTTGTTAAACAAAAGCACGCAAAATCGTATAATACATTTTCGCGATAAAGAGTTATACTTCTTCTACACCCCGATTTGCTATTTACCTTTCCACTCGTTAAGAGAGCCTTATCGATGAAAGTGCAGCCATATGGTGACACGCACCCGAATCCAGAGGGAAAACCTGGACCGGCGATTTTTTCTTTGTCGCATTCAGGCGTTGTTCAGGATGCCAACCTTGCGGCCCTCAATCTGTGTGGGTACACAGTGCAGGAATTACGCAGCACACAGATTTTAGATTTGCTCCACTTCCCGCCGGGCAGATCTGCACCGGCAAGCCATCTGCACGAACAATGGCAGCATGAAACACCCCAAGATCGCCTCCTACAGCACAAAGATGGGACGTTGCTCCAGGTTTCATGGTCTACTTCACAATTAGAATACGCCGGTGCGAAGACAATATTGGCAGTTGTGCAAAAGATCGAATCACCGACGCCGAACGTATTACAGGCCATCTTCAAGCAAAGTTTAAATGCCATCATGGTTGCCAACGAGACGGGCCGTTATACTTCCGTCAATCAGGCGGCGGCAGAGATGTTCGGCTACACAATCGACCAGATGCTTAACATGTCTGTTGCCGACATTCTTACCCCTTACCAGCCCGACGCCGCAACCCGGTACGCCGAGTACGTTATAACAGGACGAGAAATTGGCGAGTTCGAGTTTTTGCACGCCGGCGGCGAGCAGCGTATCGCCGCATACCATGCAGTTCGGATCAGTGAAAACGCACACTTGAGCGTCCTGGCGGATGTCACAGAACACAAACGAACGCAGAAAGAGTTGCGTGAAAGCGAGGCGCGGTTACGAGCACTTTTCCACGCCATACCGCTGCCCACGTACACCTGGCAGAAGGTAGACGACGACTTTGTGCTCACCGGCTACAATGACGTGGCAGTCTCTACCACAAAAGGACATATAGCTTCATTGGCCGGCACCCGCGCCACAGAACTCTACCGAGACGACCCGCAAATCGTATCCGACCTACACCAGTGCTACGAGGACAGGTCTACAATCGAACGTGTTACGTCCTACGTTATGCGATCTACCGGCGAGCCCAAAACCATCAATGTACGCTATGCCTACGTCCCTGGCGATATGGTTATGGCGCTGGTAGAAGATATCACTGAACGCAAGCAGGCAGAGGAGCTACTGCGCAAGTTGAGCCAGGTGGTTGAGCAAAGCCCAACCTCCATCATCATCACCGACGCCAACGGTGCAATCGACTACGTCAACCCCAAATTTTGCGAGCTCACAGGCTATACACTGGAAGAAGCGCTTGGTCAGAACCCGCGAATTCTAAAATCCGGCCTGCACTCGCCTGAATTCTATGCACAGCTTTGGACAACAATAGAGTCCGGACAGACCTGGGGTGGTGAACTGCGTAATCAAAAGAAGAACGGCGAGCTTTACTGGGAATATGCATCGATTGCAGGCGTCAAAGATGCAGACGGTAACATCACCCATTATATCGCCGTAAAAGAAGACATTACCGAACAAAAACGGCTGGATGAACAGAGCACGCGGCAGGAACGCCTGGCAGCGGTTGGTCATCTGGCGGCCGGTATTGCCCATGATTTCAACAACATCCTTGGCGTCATTGTGATCTACGCGCAAATGCTCAGCCGTTCACCAAAAATGCCGGATGGTCTCAGCGACAAAGCTACGGTGATCTACCAACAGGCGCAGCATGCGGCTCATTTGGTCCAACAGATCCTTGATTTTGGGCGGCGCGGGAATATGGAAATTCAGCCGCTTAACCTGGTGCCCCTGCTCAAGGAACAGATCAGGTTATTGCAGCGTACCCTGCCCGAAAACATCCAAATTAAACTCACCTACTCGAATAGCGAACTACTCCTTAATGCCGATCCGACGCGTATGCAGCAAATTCTTACGAATATTGCCATCAATGCACGCGACGCCATGCCAGACGGCGGCAGGCTGCACTTCGATCTGGCAAAAGTTCACTTTGGGGCAAACGATCCGCTTCCTTATGTAGGCATGAAGTTAGGAGAATGGCTCAAGCTGTCTATCTCAGACACAGGCACGGGGATGAGCGAAGAAGTGACGGCACACCTATTTGAGCCCTTTTTTACCACAAAAGAACGGGGACGCGGCACAGGGCTTGGTCTAGCACAGGTCTACGGCATTGTGAAGAAGCACGACGGCTTCATTGTTGTCAACAGCCGGCTTGATATGGGCAGCACCTTTGATCTTTACTTCCCCGCACTGCCACAGTTGCAAGACAAAAAGGCCACCGTCATTGCCGATCTAGAGAAGGTTGACGGTGCATCCCACACTATTTTGCTTGTAGAAGATGACAAAGTACTACGAAAGGTACTGGGTGAACTGCTGACGGGCTGGAATTACCGCGTGATCGATGCCGAAGACGGCATGGAAGCACAACAAATATTGGCTGACGACAGAATCATCATCGATCTGGTACTGAGCGACGTGATCATGCCCAACCTTGGCGGCATTGAGTTGGCCGGGGAGATTCGCCGACACTTTCCCCACCTACCCATCGTGCTCATATCCGGCCACATCGACAGTGGCGAAGCGACGAAGTTTGAAGCGTTGGGGCTACAAAGCCCGCTCCCTAAACCACTCGATAGTGTTCTCCTTGCCAATATCCTCAACGAACAGCTCAGGCCGCCTACTACGCTATAAACAAAATTTGAGGATCTGTTTTGTACGGGCGGTACAAAACAGATCCTCAAATTTTGTTTATAAAGGGTGATGCAGCACTGCGCAAAGAAGACTACGCCTGCAAATGGGCCTCGGCGAACCAGAGCATCTTGTCGGCCAGGGCGGTGATTTCGATGAACATGTCCGAAGTCACCAGATCGCCGGCCTCGTCGGACTGTTCGGCAGCGGCTCGTGCGCTGTTGGCATAGTGCCCCCAACGTTCCACCACCACCTTCACCATTTCTGTACCCTGAAAGACATCAGCCGGGAATTCAGGCAGTTCCGATGTCGCCGCCGCCATGCGTGTGGTGCCCAACGCGGTGCCACCCAACGCTGTTGCCCGTTCAGCAATGGTGTCGGCAAAAGGTTCAATCGCCAACGCCATCTTGTCGAAGAGGACATGGAATTCTTCGAAGTGGATCCCCTTCACATTCCAGTGGGCCTGCTTGGTCTGGCTGTAAAGATCGGCAGTGTTGGCGAGTTGCTGGTTACACAGCGCCACCATCTGTTCACGCAGCCCGGCGTCCATGTTGTTGCTCGTAGAGTGCATTTTGCCGGTCATGGCATGCGAGCCGTTGCCATTCGCTTTGGTCTTGCTCTTTGTTTTGGTTGCCATTATTCGCTCCTTTGAGTGAGTTAGGGCTGACGTAGCTCGTCCTGTAGGGTGCAACCTATTGCGCCCTTACACCCTTGAACTGCGTGAGCCCCATGAATGAAAAGTTGAACGTGTAACAAATGAAGTGTCAGTTCAACCGATACAAATCCAGGTGCATCGTCCCCACGCAGGGAACAATCTCAACGCGCAGATCAGCCCAATGGATAGGACAATGCGCCAGACGGCAGCAGGCGTCATCGACCAAATTGAAAAACACCGGCATCTCGTCGTATGCAAGAACTATAGCACAATCATTGAGCCGCAGGCAGTAGGATTGCGCCCACTCGCGCCCAGGATCTTCCATCCATGCCTGCAATGCTTTATGCAGCACCAACAGGTCTTTGATACGGAACTGCAAGGCAACTCGATGCCATGTTACCTCGATCTGGCCATCAGAAAGGCGATCCACCCACTGATCACTTCCAAGTTCTGCCAGCCGATGCGTCACTTTGCGATTTAATCTATTCATGATCGAATCTTTGTGGGGTGACAGAGTAATTTCTTGCTATTGGCAGCGCGCCCACACTTTTCGCAAAGATGGGTAGGCTGGTTCACCAACAACATGAACGATTCGATCTCTTCTTTTAGCATTGACTTTCTGAGCTTACAGAGTTCCTTGCTCATCCAAGACTCCTGAAAATGAATGGGCGCTTGATGTCTGCCAACGGCAGAGCGTCCACTTTGCGCAGTGTGGACGCGGCAATTTGCACGATGAGATCAGGCAAAGACGAATTGTAGAAGGCAGTTAGCTCGGCCTGACTCCACTGTTGGGCCAATAACTCTTTGTGGAGCGTCCGCATGAGGAAGCGGTGCTCGTATCTGTTTTGGCTCTGGGTAAACGGAGACATGATCCATCCTCGACAATTTGCTCGGGTAGCCAATCTCGAGGGCAATGGTATCACGGGTAAATGCCGTTTTTGCAGCGAATTTTGGGGCAACGGCATACGGCGCAGCCAAACCCGCCACCAAAGAGACACTAACGGTTGAATTAAGCGTGGTTAAACAATTTCAGTTGTTCACGATTCTTGCCGAGCCAGAGGTGAAGACCGGATCGCCCCTTTTCTTTGCGCCGCCAGCCAAGCGTCGAGTAGAGCAATTTGTTCGGTTTCGGTCATCATGATTTCGGCTGATAAATTTCCTGAACGCAACACCGCGATTCAACCCCAGGAGCATACTGTGAATCACTGCCAGATCCCCGTCACAGTGAGCCCATAATTTGCTCTCATTTCCTGCCTCGCATATACTCCACTATTCATTGTGTGAATTATTCATTGTGTGAATATACAGGAAATGACTATAGTTTATGTCAAAGACTGAGATCGGTTTTGCCACCTTTTCACTGGAAAATCTGACCTTGGGCCTGCTTATGCAAGGACCGCGTCACGGCTACCAACTCTACCAGGAGTACGAGACCATCTTCCTGCCGATTTGGACGGTGGGACGTAGCAAGTTCTACGCAGCACTGGCAATGCTCCACGAAACAGGCTTCCTCGCCGTCACCACTGAACCACAAGACGACCGCCCTACACGTAAGATCTACTCTCTCACCGATAGCGGACGCGCTCGCTTTATCACATGGCTATACGAACCAGTCACCCCGATACGGGCTGTTCGGGTAGAATTCCTTGCCAAACTGCGCTTCTTTCCACTGCTCAACCTGCCCGATTCCAATCGACTAATCGACGCCCAGATTACCGTCTGTCGAGCGACACTTGAAGGTTGGCTGGCCGCCCAAGCAGCAGCCCGCAACGACGATCCCTTTTTCGCGCTTGTCCACGATTTCCGCCGACGGCAGATTGAACTGATCTTGGATTGGTTGGCGGCGTGTAAGAGAAAATTGACGATTGACGATTGACCACAGACGATTGACCACAGACAACGGCCGACGGTGGTTCCAATGTCGATGTGACAGTAGCGTGTGGCTTCGCTACAACGAAAGAAAGGACTCGATGATGCGTAACTTTTGGAAGGCTCATATACAGGCGATGTTGATTGGCGTAATGGCGGCGGTGTTGTTAACTGGTTGCACCACGGCGCTGCCTGCACCGGCGCCGCCTGCTGATGGTACAGCCGGCGGCGCCGAAGAGCAGAGAGAGATTGAGTTGCTTGTATTTGCTGCGGCTTCACTGACCGACGCCTTCGACGAGATCAACGCCGCTTTTGAGGTACAGAATCCAGGCGTTACTGTGCTGGCCAACTACGGCGGCTCTTCGGGGCTGGCGACACAACTGCTTGAAGGCGCGCCGGCGGATGTCTTTGCGTCGGCCAACACGCGACAGATGCAAAATGTGGTGGATGGTGGGCTTGTCACCGCGGACCCGGCCACCTTTGCCACCAACCGCCTCGTGATCATCACCCCCGCCGACAACCCCGCCGGTCTCGAAACGCCGGCTGATCTGGCGCAGCCGGGGATCAAGCTGGTGCTGGCAACATCCGGTGTACCGGTGCGAGATTATACGGATCAGATGGTGGCATTGCTGGCTGCTGATCCCGACTATCCCACAGATTTCGCCGAAGCTGTCTACGCCAATCTGGTTTCTGAGGAGGAAAATGTGCGGCAGGTGGCGGCCAAGGTGGCGTTGGGCGAAGCCGACGCCGGCGTTGTCTACACGTCGGATGTGACGCCCGACATTGCCGACGATGTGCAACAGCTCACCGTGCCGGACGCCGTCAATGTCATTGCCGCTTACCCGATTGCACCGATGGCTGCCGCACCACACCCCGAAATGGCGCAGCGTTATGTCGATTTTGTGATGAGCGGGGCAGGACAGGCGATTCTTATTCGATGGGGTTTTGGGGCCGCCACCGAATGAGCGACTTGCGTGCGCCCAAACCGCATGTCAAAGCCAGGCGTGAATCTACGGCAATGCGTGTCACCGTGGGCATAGCGGGGACGTTGATGCTGGCGTTGCTGTTGATCCCATTGCTGGCACTGCTCTGGCGCGGTCTACAAGATCCCATGCAGCCGTTGGCGTTGCTCGACAGCGCCGTCTTTGACGCAGTGCGGTTGAGCCTCATAACCACCGGGGTGAGCATGATCTTTGTGATTGTGCTGGGCACGCCGCTGGCATACGCCTTTGCCCGCTATCAATTTCCCTTTAAGCGTGTGCTCAACCTGATTGTGGAGTTACCCATTGTGCTACCGCCGGTGGTGGCAGGGTTGGCGCTGCTCATGGCCTTTGGTCGTCGCGGTCTTTTTGGCCCGGCGCTGGCCTCGATGGAGATTACGTTGCCCTTTACCGCCGCCGCCATTGTGATTGCACAGGTCTTTGTTTCGTCGCCGTTTTACATCCGCGCCGTACAGGTGCGCTTTGAGGCGATCCCCCGAGAGATCGAAGAAGCCGCCGGCATGGACGGCGCGTCGGGCTGGCAGATCTTTGGGCGCATCACGTTGCCGCTCAGCAGTCGCGCCCTGCTGACAGGGTTGATGCTGAGTTGGGCGAGAGCGCTGGGCGAATTCGGCGCCACGATCCTCTTTGCCGGTAATCTGCCCGGTCGCACACAGACGATGCCGTTGCTCGTTTACAGCGCGCTGGAACGAGATCTGAACGCAGCAATCTGGACAGGTCTGTTCTTGGTGGCGTTGGCACTGGCAACGCTCGGAATGGTCAACTGGGTGGCGCGGCGTCTGGCTGATCAGGAAGAAAGCGATCCATTGGCGGATCGGTTCTGATCAGTCTGCATGGCCAGGAAAGCCGTCAGCGCCTGAAGTGTCCAAAACTCGTGACGCTCCACACCGTCGGGGCTTTCCAGCGTGTAACACCAGCGGGCGTGTACGTCGTCATCCACCCGGCGCAGACGTAACAGGTAGGATCGGTAGCGATCTTGGCGGTGCGGCATAGCTTTCTCCAGCCTCAGAGTCGAAAGATTATACCCCCATCCTACGCCTGAAACGTGACCCATGCGTGACTGGCCTCACGCGCTCAGCATCGTCTGTCAAGCACCCCGCTGTTCAAAGTCAAACAGCGAGAAGCGGCGGAGGATGGAGCCGCCGATGAATTCGCGGATGATAGAGTTGTCGGGCACGATGTCTTCGTCGATGGGGCGCACCCAGCGCAGGAAGGCGAGTAGACGGCGCGCTTCGACGTAGGCGGGGGTGTCCCATTCGATCTGGAGAAGCAGGGGTTCGACGATGGGTTTGAGTACACCGAGTTCGTAGAGCAGCGCCGAATTGAAGACGACGTCGGCGTTACCCTGGAAGGGGAAGATGTAGAGCCGCTCGCCGCGGCGGACACTTTCCCAGCGTTCGATGGTGTCGGCGGCGGTGTAACCACGGTGAGCATTGTCCCGTGCAATACGGCGCAACAGGCGCACGTCTGAGGTGGAGATGCGGTTGTGTTGATCCAGATTCAAATGTGCGAGGACGCTGACATAGACATGCAGCGTCATCTCGTTGGGGATGGCGGTGGTGAGTTGCGGATTGAGACCGTGGATGCCTTCGATGATCAGCACCTGATTGGCGGCCAGTTTCACCGTCTCGCCCACTTCGCTACGCCCAGTGACGAAGTTGTACGAAGGCAGGATCACCTCTTCGCCGTCAAGCAGCGCCACCAGATCGCGGTTGAGCCTTTCAAGATTGATGGCGGCCAACGCCTCGAAATCGTAATCTCCGTCTGCTGTGCGTGGGGTTAGTTCGCGGTCGATAAAGTAGTTGTCCAACGAAAGGGCGTAAGGGCGGATGCCGTTGGCGAGCAGTTGCACACTGAGGCGCTTGGCAAAGGTCGTCTTGCCGCTGCTGCTGGGCCCGGCGATGAGGACAACCCGAATGCGGCGGCGGACATCGTCCGTCTTCCACGAATCGGCGACGGTGGAGCCGATGGCGGCGATGCGACGTTCGTGCAGCGCCTCGCTAATCAGCGTGATCTCCGACATCTTGCCGGCAACCACGGCGTTGTTGAGCGAGCCGAGGTTTTGCAGGTCCATGCGCCCGAGCCATTCACGGTACTCTCGAAAAACGGTGAGCAGTGGGCCAATCGGTTGGATTGGAGGCAATTCGGTGGGCAGTTCTCGCATGGGGAAGCGCAGCAGAAAGCCGTTGCCGTAGGGAGCCAGGCCGAACCAGCGCAGGTAACCGGTGCTGGGGGCCATGTAGCCGTGAAAATAGTTTTGCACACCGTCAAGGCTGTACAGGGTGAGATCGTCCTTGCGACGGTGGGCGAGTAGGGCGACCTTGCTTTCGTCGCCGTTGCTGTGGAAGAACCTGACCAACTCCTCCAGGGGCAGCCGCCGTGAGGTGATGGGCAGGTCATCGGCCACGAGGCGGTGCATTTCGGCTTCAATTTGGCGCAGAGCTTCTTCGCTGAAAGTGGGATGATCGAAGACGGTACAGTAGTAGCCGCCGAAGGGAAGGCTGTGCTCGATGGCGATACGCGCATCCGGAAAGGTACGCTTCAAGGCAGCAAGCAGCAGCAGGGTGAGCGAACGTCGATAGATACGCGCCCCATCCGGGTGTCGCATGTCGACAATTTGGGCAGACACGTTGCGCAGCACCGGCGCTGTCAACTCACGCAGCCGGCCATCGAGCAGTATGCCCATAGGGAAGACGACCTCAAGGGAATCCGCTTCACCGCCAGGCGATGCTTCACCGTTTAACAGGCGCCACACGAAAGGTTCCACCGGTGTCCCAACAGGACCGGAGAGGGTGACGCCGGCATCAAACTGCACCTGTACCGTCTCTTGCGGCGGCTTTGAGACAATCGGCGGCCATTCGCGCCGCGCAATCGGCGTGAGGATCGGTTTTGCCTCGTTCAAGGTGGATGATGTTCCCTGTTCACTGCGCTTCATGTTGACCTAAACTTTCTAGTACTGGAAAGTACTTCCAGGTGCGACGCGTTGGCCAAACCGTTGATGCATACAGGCCGGTCTCCTGACAAGTGCTCGCACCTGTAACATTCGCTAGAAAAACAAATCGCCAGAAAAACAAAAAGGGCGTCGATGCGCCCTTTGTGACTGCTGAGTCGGCTGTGGATTGTGTCAACGCCACTCTTCGTCTTCTCCAACGGTGGCGTCTTCTTCCTCATCGTCGTCATCGTCGTCGGCATCGACTTCGTAGAGGCTTTCATCGAGATCTTCATCCCACAATGGCTCTTCGTCGTCCCACTCTAGTTCGTCGTCGTCGTCGGCGCTGTTGACTCGATAGGCTTCGTAATCGACTTCTTCGAAGGTGACACAGGCGAGGGTAGTGGCATCGATCTCTATTTCATCGGCGTCGCACCAGCCGTCAATATTGAAAATACAACGCTCCTGCGGACAGCGAATCCGGGTCATGCGTGCTTCCTCCACTCTAAATTTGGGTATCTATCAACTGCATCCAGCAGTTTCGGATCGATGATCAGGCCAATGTTAAATAATTCGCAGTATATCATACTTAGACGCGCCGTCAACCGATTTCCGGCTGAATTCGACTGGGAATTATGTGTAATTTCCCCCTGGCGTCTGCTGTTGTATGCGGGCATAGTGCAAGGTAGATACACAATGTCATTACGTTAAGCAGTGTGGTCGAATGTTGCAGGTTGCAGGTTGCAGGTTGCAGGTTGCAGGTGACAAGCGAGGTCACTTCTGCTGTCGTCTGTCGTCTGTCGTCCGTCGTCCAGCCTTAACTGAATGATATTGAGTAGATACAGTAAATGGCAGGTGTAGGAGATCTGACATGGATTGTCTCAGATCTCATGTACAATAAGGACAACAATTCTCTTTGAATTGTTTCGCATTTTCTATTCACAACTGAGCATGTAACAGGAGTTTTTCAATGGCGAAAAACAGTTCAACCCTCAATTCGCATGATTCGCATGCAGTCGCCGACACCCTCGCCGCAGCACAGGACTCGTCCTTGGCTGATGTTGCGGCGAACGGTCATGGCGACGAACACTACCCCTCTCGGCAGCACTTCCCATCTGTCACCAGTGCCATGCAGAATCCACCTGATGCGACGCAGCTCGCCGGTGGCTCGGTACATCGCGCCAGTGCTTACTCTGTAGCGCAGAGCCAGTTGACTCGTGTGGCCGCCGTCATGGGGTTAGACAATGACATGATCAACTACCTGCGCATGCCACGGCGTGAACTTGTTGTCCACTTCCCGGTAGTGATGGACGACGAAAGCGTGCGCATGTTTACTGGTTTTCGTGTCCACCACAACACCACCCTGGGGCCGACCAAAGGCGGCATCCGCTACCACCCCAACGTTGATCTGGATGAGTGTCGGGCGTTGGCCATGTGGATGTCTTGGAAGTGTGCGCTGATGAACCTGCCGTATGGCGGCGCAAAAGGCGGCGTCATCGTTGATCCCAAGGCAATGAGCCAGGACGAACTCCGCCGCTTAACCAGGCGCTATGCCACCGAGATCACCCCATTCATCGGCCCAGAGATTGACATCCCCGCGCCGGATGTGGGCACCAATGCGCAGATCATGGCGTGGATCATGGACACCTACTCTATGCACAAGGGCTATTCGGTGCCGGCAGTGATTACCGGCAAGCCCATCGGCGTAGGCGGCACGGTGGGCCGTGAATATGCCACCGGCCTGGGCGTCACCTATGTCACACGCTCACTGCTCAAACGCAAGCTCGGTTTGCAGATCGAAGACGCTACCGTGGCTGTGCAGGGCTTTGGCAATGTAGGCAGTTGGACGGCGCGCACGATGCACGAGCGGGGTGCGCATGTGGTGGCGGTGAGCGATGTGGGCGGCGGCGTCTACAACAGCCGGGGCCTCGATCCACGTCACCTGCGCGCCTACGCAACTGAGACGGGCAGCGTCATGGGCTATCCCGGCGCGGAGACATTGACCAACGAAGAGTTGCTCGAACTCGACGTGGACATTCTGGTGCCGGCGGCGTTGGAAGGGCAGATCACGGCAGAAAACGCCGACAAGATCCGCGCCCGTGTCATTGCCGAGGGGGCCAACGGGCCAACGACGCCTGAAGCCGACGAGATCCTCAACGACAAGGGTGTGATGATCATTCCCGACATTCTGTGCAATGCCGGCGGTGTGGTGGTGAGCTACTTTGAATGGGTGCAGGATCTACAGGCATTCTTCTGGGACGAAGGTGAGATCCGCCACCAGATGGAGCGAAAACTGTTGGACAACCTCGACGAGGTCCTCGCGGTGACGCTGCGCACCAATCAGGACTTGCGTACGGCCGCATACACCATCGCCATTGGGCGCATCATCGAAGCGGTGAAGCTGCGCGGGATCTATCCGTAACGAGAGCATGAAATAGAACGCGGATTGGGCCGATCGAGCGGATCCAGGCCGATTTATCTTAGAATAATCCGCCTGGATCCGCTCGATCCGCTCAATCCGCGTTCTATCTCTTTCTATCCCCCCTCCGTTGACAATCCAAACGCGGCACAGATATACTAAACGGTGACACCGCCGATTTCCTCACGCGATTTGGAATACTCATGTCTCAACCTTCTACGGTTTCCCACGATGCGCAGAGCTTATCGGCGCAGAGTGTGGCGTTGGTCACAGTCCTCTTGTTTGTAGATAGTTTGCACTTTATCTTCGCTCGTTTGCTCTTGCCACATGTCGGCCCGCCACTTTCGGTGCTCTATGTGATGGGTGTGGCAACTGTTGAGGTAGGCATCTACGCTGCCCTCACCCGCCGTCTGCGTTGGGCATACTTCCGCCAACATTGGAAGCTTTTTTCGGCTATCGGCTTCTGCATTGCAGTGAGTACGGTGGTGAACTATGAAGCAATCTCCTTTATTGACGCGGGGACAGCTTCGATGCTGGGCAAGACGACGCTCATCTTCGGGCTTGGCTTCGGCATCCTCTGGCTGGGGGATCGGCTCAGCCGCCTACAGGTGATTGGCAGTGTCATTGCGATTGGTGGGTTGGTGGTGATCACCTTTCAGCCCGGCGATTTTCTACGTTTGGGCGCGGTGATGATCATCGGCTCCACCTTCCTCTACGCACTGCATGCAGCTTTAAGCAAACGCTACACGCAAGAGATGGATCTGGTAAACTTCTTCTTTTTCCGCTTGCTCTTTACCACAATGGTGCTACTTGTAATCGTGGCCGGCAGTGGTCAGCTTGGCCTGCCACCGACGCCGACGGCGTGGTTGCTGCTCATCCTTGCCGGTACTGTCGATGTCACCATTAGCCGGGCACTCTACTACACGGCGTTGCGGCGGCTCAACATGAGCATCTTTTCGATTATGCTCACCGCAGGGCCTGTGGTGGCGGTGCTCTGGTCGCTGTTGTTGTTCGATACATTCCCCACGCCACAGCAGTTGATCGGCGGTGTGGGTGTCCTCGGCGGCGTTGCGCTGGTGACAGCGGCGCCGCTCCTCGAAAAAAGGCTGAGGTGATATGACGCAAAAGTCTATGGGTTATGTCGAACTAGAGTGGATCTGCCTTAACTGCGATACACGCAATCCTGGTTCGCAGGAAAAGTGTAGCGGCTGTGGCGCAGCACAACCTGCCGATGTGGAATTTGTGCAACCACTACAAGAGACCATTGTCACCGACGAAACCAAAATCGCTGATGCCAAAGCCGGGCCGGACATTCACTGCGGTTACTGCAATGCGCGCAATGATGCCACGGCCAAGACATGTCGACAGTGCGGGGCAGACCTGGGCGAAGGCAAAGCGCGCAGTGCAGGTCGCGTGTTGGGGGCGCACCGGCACCAGGCAGTGGCCGACGTCACCTGCCCGGCGTGTGGCAGCGCCAATCCAGCCGCGGCACGGCGTTGTCAGCGTTGTGGTGCAGGGCTCGCTTCTCCCGATACATTGCGCGCCGCGGCAAAGCAGCCGGTGGCTGTCCCTGCGGCGGGGGGTGGGGGGAAGATGTTCCTCTACATCGCCGTTGGGGTTGTGGCCGCGATTGTGATCTTCATTTTCCTCAGCATGCGCACAGAAGACACGATGGGCGTGGTCGAAACGGTCAACTGGGAGCGGCGCATTGAGATCCAGGCGCTGGTCCCTGTGCAGAAGGAAGCCTGGCTCGACGAGGTGCCTACAGGCGTGGAGCTAGGACAGTGTCGCAAACGGGTGGAGAGTGTACAAGACGAACCTGCACCCGGTGCGCGAGAAATCTGCGGTACGCCGTACACGGTGGATCAGGGCAGTGGCTTCGGCGAGGTGGTACAGGATTGCCAGTACGAAATCCTCGACGACTGGTGCAGCTATACGGTGCAGGAGTGGAGTAGTGTAGACTCAGTCAGCGTTGACGGCGTGGGGCTTGCCGCCGTGTGGCCGGAATTGCAACTACAAAGCGGCCAGCGCGAAGGACGACGCAGCGAAGTCTACACCGTCCTCTTTGACGCCGACGGCGAACAATACAAGTTCAACGTACGCAGCGCCGACGAAGCGGCCCAGTTCGAAGCAGGCAGCCGCTGGATCCTGTCGGTCAATACGTTTGGGGCGCTGACAGATGTGGAACCGGTGAGATGAGGCGTGGTATGCCCCAACAACACACTTTCCCGGAGGAACCATGATCCCGATTGGTGATGAGATACGCAGCCGACGTGTGCCGTTCGTGAACTATGCGCTGCTTGCGATCAACATTGTGGTCTACTTTATGACGAGCTTGCCCGGTGATCGTTTCTTTATGGCCACGATCCTCGACTTTGGGCTAATCCCGGCGCAGGTCTTCGGTGCAGCGGGAGCGGCCGCGGTACCGGACTTCTTCACCAGTATGTTCTTACATGGCAGCCTGGTACATCTAGGCGGCAATATGCTCTATCTGTGGATCTTTGGCGACAATGTGGAAGATGCCCTGGGTCATGTAGGATACGTAATCTTCTACCTTGCCGGTGGTATTTTGGCAGCACTAACCCATGTGCTACTCAATCTACAATCGACAGTGCCAACGGTGGGAGCGAGTGGTGCGATTGCAGCGGTTTTAGGCGCATATCTGATCCTCTACCCGGGGAGCCATGTACGCACGATTATTCCGTTGGGGTTTTACATACGTGTGGCCATGCTGCCGGCAGCGGTTGTATTGGGCTTCTGGTTTCTGTTGCAGTTGTTCGACGGCGTCCTGGCATTGGGTGCGCCGCCTGGGGCGGGTGGGGTGGCCTTTTGGGCGCACATTGGCGGCTTTGTTGCCGGGGTGTTGTTGGCCAAACTGTTTGCACGCAAGCCCGAACGGTATGGTGGGCCGCTGTATTGAGGTTCAACAATAAAAAAGGCCCTGCCGGATCGGGGGATTTCCGGCAGGGCCAGCAACCTACGTTGCTAAAGCAATCGTAAACCCGAAAGACGCCGTACACAATACGGGAAACCCCTCAGGTTCACCTTACGAGGTGCCACCAATCACCACAATATACTCTCCTTTGAGCTTCCCCTCTTGGCCTTTCACCACTGCCAACAGTTCACTAATATGGCCACGCTCGATTTTTTCGTAGAGTTTTGTTAAATCGTTCGCCAGCGCAGCAGGCCGATCCCCGTAGACGGTTAGCGCGTCTTCGAGAAAAGCGGCCAGGCGGTACGGGCTTTCATAGAAGATCAGCGTGTGGGGCGAGGCGGCGTCGATTTCCATAAAACGCCGTCGCGGGCCTCCTTTGCGCGGTGGAAAGCCACGAAAGGTGAAGCTGTGGACAGGCAACCCAGACAGGATCACTGCCATAATCAGCCCTGTCGGCCCCGGGATGGCTGTCACCGGAAGCCCCGCTTCAAGGGCGGCGCGCACCGCCGTAAAGCCAGGATCGGAAATCCCAGGTGTGCCGGCGTTGGTCACCACCGCCACCGACTGCCCGGCCTGTAACGCCTCGACGATGCGCGCCACGGCTTTTTGTTCGTTGTGCTCGTGAAATGATATTTGGGTGTTGCGAATGTCAAAATGCTGAAGCAGACGCCCTGTCTTGCGCGTGTCTTCGGCGGCGATGAGGTTCACGTTGCGCAACACATCCAGGGCGCGCAAGGTGATGTCCCCAAGGTTGCCGATGGGCGTAGAGACGAGGTAGAGCGTGCCTGGTTCGACGGGAGAAGAATCCATAGACATGGGTAATCCGATGAGGGTAAAAATGAGTAACGAGTAACGAGTAGGCTATGTCGTGAGCCTACTCATTACTCGTTACTCATTTTGTTGAGAAAAACAGGCCCAGAAGAATCCGGTTCTGCTAGACAGCGCTCTTCACCTGGCGTTTGCTGAGCAGGTGCTTCTTGGCAATGTCCACACTGACGGCGGCATCGCGGCCGTAGGCGTCGGCGCCGACGTCTTTGGCGAAGTTCTCCGTCACCGGCGCGCCGCCGACCATGACGTAGATTTCGTCGCGGATACCTTCTTCGCCCAGGGTATCGATCACCACCTTCATGTAGGGCATGGTGGTGGTGAGCAGGGCGCTCATGCCCAGGATGTCGGGCTTGTGTTGGCGAATGGCAGCGAGGAATTGATCGGCGTCAACATTGATCCCCAGGTTGATTACCTCAAGACCGGCGCCTTCCATCATCATTGCCACCAGATTCTTACCGATGTCGTGGATGTCGCCCTTGACGGTGCCGATCACCATCTTGCCGATCTGCTCAGCGCCGGTCTGTGTGAGCAAGGGGCGCAGGATCTCCATGCCGCCCTTCATGGCATTGGCGGCCATGAGCACCTCGGGCACAAAGAGAATGCCGTCGCGGAAATCTACGCCTACAATCTCCATCCCCGCCACCAGACCTCTGTCGAGGATTTCTTGGGGCGAAAAGCCACGAGACAGCGCTTCATTTGTCTGTGCAACGATTTCTTCGCGCAGCCCGTCGTAAAGGTCGTCTTGCATCTGCAAAAACAGGTCGTCACTATTTAAATCAGAGAAATCAAAATCCATGTGTACCCTCGCTGGCAAAAGGAAGTGTCGGGCTTATCGTACCACGAATAGGGGAGATTTTCGATTTTCGATTGACGATTGTCAATCGAAAATCGTCAATTACTCATATATTGCTCAATCGTCGCAAACAGACGATCCAGGTCGGCATCGTTGACTTCGCCCATGTGGGCGATGCGGAACGCTTTGCCTTTATAGTCGCCGTAACCGTCGGAAATTTCCATCTCTGCTTGGGCGAGAAAACGGTTCAGTGCGCCGATGTTGAGGCCGTGGGTGTTCTCGACGGTGGTGACGGTGGGCGAGGCGTAGCCCTCTTCGGCCATGAGGTTGAAGTCGTGATCCAGCGCCCATTGACGGGTACGCGCAGCCAACGCGGCATGGCGGGCAAAGCGACGCTCCACACCTTCGGCAAAGATGATGTCCAGTTGCACACCCAGGGCGCGCATAAGCGAGATGGCCGGCGTGGCTGGGGTGGTGTCTTTGACCAGGTACTTTTCGAGATTGAGGAAGTCGAGGTACCAGCCGCGGCCCGTCACCTCCTTGGCGCGGGCAAGGGTGCGGTCACTGACGGCAGCGAAGGCCAGCCCCGGTGGTACGGCCAGCGCTTTCTGCGAAGAGGTGAGCATGACGTCGATACCCCATTCGTCCATGGGCAGGCGAGCGCCACCAAAAGAGGAGACGGCGTCTACAAGGATCAGTGTACTGGGGCTGATCTGTCGCACGACGGCGGCGATTTCGCCAACCGGACTGGCCACGCCGGTGCTCGTCTCGTTGTGTACCACGGTGACGGCGTCAACGGGGCCTGTGGTGAGGGCTGTTTCCAGGGCTTCTGCCACATGCTCGGGCTTGACAGCGTTGCACCAGGGCACATCCACCTTGATCGTCTCTTTGCCGCAGCCGGTGGAAACCTGATGCCAACGCTGGCTGAAGGCGCCGTTGACGAAGTTGATCACTCGACCGCGTACGGCGTTGCGAATGGCGGCTTCTTGCATGGCCGAGCCGGTGGCGGCAACGACGTAGACACGCGAATCGGTAAAGTAAAGTTGCTTCATCTGGCCCTGAATCTTGGCAAAGAGCGCCTCAAATTCGTCGGTGCGATGACCGATCATGGGCGCAGTCTGCGCCGCCAGCACTTCGGGCAGAACGTCGGTTGGGCCGGGGATAAAGAGGCGCTGCGCCGGCTTGTGTTGTTGTGCTGTGGTGATGGGGTCATCGTTGACACCGGATTGAATTGTTTGCTCTGCCAACATGGGGATGGTCCTTTTCTCTCATCGCCGCGTATACGAAATTGCCAGGAATTGCGAAAATTCCCGACAAGTAAGCATACGACTATTCTGTGAAAATATGCACATGAAATGCAAGTATAGCGAGGAATGGGGTAGGGTGGCAAAAACTGTGAGTGGTGGCTGGGGAATGGGGACGAACGACAGCAAGAATTGGGGATTGGGTGATTGGGCGATTAGACTTGATCCAGCAATCTTCCCTAACCACCCGATTCCTTAGTCATCCAATCTCCATACCGCAGAAAGCCTGATCTCATGTCCACTGCCCGTTTATCTGCCGATCGATCAACTTTTTTGATTGTTGCGCTGGCTTTTGCTTCGTTTGTGGTGTTGGGTTTCCCTGGCGGTATGCTGGGGATCGCCTGGCCTTCGATTCGTGATCAGTTTGTACTGTCGCAGGATCGGGTGGGCGCTCTCTTGTTGGCGTCGCAGATTGGGTATATCATCTCCAGTTTTTTGAGTGGACGGTTGACGATGGCCATCGGCAATGGGCGATTGCTCACGATTGGCGCACTGCTGGGGGGAGTGGGTTTGCTTGGTTACGCCATGGCACCGGTATGGGCCGTAATGGTGGGGATCGGCATGCTGGTCGGCTTCGGCGGCGGCGCGTTGGATTCAGGCATGAATGCGTTTTTCGCCATGAATTTTGGGCCGAGGTTGATGAACTGGTTACACGCCTCGTTTGGGTTGGGGTCGACGTTGGGGCCAATCCTGTTGACGGCGCTGCTTGTGGGCGGCCTCTCGTGGCGGTGGGGATATGTCACTGCGGCGGTGGCGCAGGTGGTGATTGCCCTGGCATTCCTGATAACGCGCAGCCGATGGCGCACAACAGAAGTAATCGAAACCGAAGGGAGACCTGCTGCAAGCGTACAGAGCGTAAGCGCTCAAAGTGGAGGCGCTCAGAACAGTAGCCGCGAGGTGACGCAGTTTGATATCTTGCTTGGGATCCTCGTATTCTTCTTTATTGCCGGCCTGGAAATGACCGCAGGGCAGTGGAGTTTCGCCCTCTTCACCGAGAGCCGAGACGTTGAACTGGCAATGGCGGGCACATGGGTGAGCATTTATTGGGGCAGCTTTACGGCTGGGCGTGTCTTCTTCGGTATTTTTGGCAATCGATTCAGTGTGTCGATCTCGCTACGGGTGAGCATGCTTGCCCTGCTCATCGCTTCGGCCATGATCTGGTGGCCGTTTTCGCCGTGGGTCAGCTTTTTGGGGCTGGCCATCATGGGATTCGGGCTGGCGCCGCTCTTTCCGTTGCTGATTTCGGCCACACCTGCGCGCCTGGGACGGCTGCGCGCAGCCCATGTGATTGGTTATCAGGTAGGGGCGGCGAGTCTGGGCATTGCTATCCTGCCCTGGCTGGTCGGTTACATGGCAGAGGTATGGTCGCTGGAGATTGTAGGGCCGTTTTTGCTGGTCTGTTCCGGTGTGATGCTGGCGTTGTACGAGTGGATGGAACGACGAAGCCGCAGGTAGGCAAAGCAGGGGTTGTCATAGTCCGGGAATCAGCCTACTCACTTCTTCAACCAACAAGTCCACCATTGCACCATCAGTCGACCAGAGTGGTTCACGCTCGTCGTCGTTGATTTCAAATTGGGAGGTGGTGAGTTGCCCTCGCGCGAATGGACGCAGGACAAAGTGCATCACCGGCGAGACGGCGCCGATTTTCACGATGCGCGCCACAAGCGCTGTTGGCAGCTTGTCGGCTTGGATTTGCGCCAGGTAGTAAAGCGCGCTGAAGACAATTACGGGGTGGCGGAGTGCCTGGCCGTGGGTAAGCACTTCGCGCAAGAGTAGGGTGGCGGCAGCGGTATCGCCACTGTAGAGCCGCACAACGGCAACGAAAAGCAGGCCGAAACTCGAAGCGATTAGATCCATTTGCTTGCGCGCATGAAAGTTCGCATTTTGGGCGGAAGTCTGCGCGGCGGCGAAGTCGCCTGTTTCTAAGTGCCAAATCGCCAGCGCACCATGCACCATCGGCAAAAGAAATGCCTCACGGTACCGACTGTATTCCGACACAGAACGATTACGCCCGGCGATTGCCTGGGCCAAGTCGCCTTGTTGGGCCAGCAGATAGTCGCGATAGTGGCCTATCCACACATCTGCACGCGGTTCCGCCGCATGACCGGAAAATGTACGCTTGCCGATTTCAAGGAGCCGGTTTATGGCGTCCCAGTCGTCCAACAAAGCGACAATCAGCAACGAGTAGCTGAGTGTGCCGAAGGTCACTTCCTGCAAGTTGTCGATGAATTCCGACTGCACGGTTCGAAGCTTTGCCCACTTTCCCTGGTATAAGTAAAGGTGACCAAGCGCAAGGTGAACGTAGACACGTAACGAGGAGAAATGATTCATCTCGATCAGTTCAGAAGCTTTTGTCAAGAGCGCCTCTGCTCTGTCCCACTGCTCACAGTAGCCTAATGCGGCCTCAGCATAGATGATGTAGGCGATGGTAATGTCCCAGGCGTCGCCGCCGACTTCGAGCCAGCGTTGTGCTTGTTGTAGCCAGGGAATTGTGTACGGCTTGTTTTGCGAATAAAGGCCAAGGTGAATGGCTGCTTTCCCGGCCAGTTGATTTTGTGTGGGCGTTCTATTTTCAAAGGGTGGTAGATTTGTCAATACCAGTTGCATAAGCCTGGCAATCTCTTCAAACTGTAACGTCAGGGTGAGATAATTGCCAAAGCTGACCAGCACACGATTGAGCAGGTCCCACATTTTTCTGTCAATGGCCCACTGCCAGCCAAGCACTACATCAGCATGGCAACGTAGCAATTGTTCTAACAGGGGCAACTGGGCGCTTTTGTCTGTCTGGCGTAATCGTTCCCCCAGATCTAAGAAAGCGAGGAAGTAAAGCGCATGTCGTTCATAGGCAGGAGCATCAGGGGCAAGATACCTGGCAACGTATCGTTTTACCAGTGGATGGAGTGAAAACCAACCGGATTCTTCAACACGGAGCAGCGAGGCATTGATCAAGCCGGTGTAAGTGCTGCGATAAGCCGACGCAACAGACATCATGGCGTCGCGCTGAAACACCCCCACAAAAACACTCAATTCGGCAAGGACCCGGCGTTCGTCATCGTCCAGTGTCTGCCACATACTATCGAGCACAGCCCACATACTGTAATGATCACCAGGCAGATCGGCTAGATTGCCTACCAATACAGTGTGATCAGTGCCAATACGCTCAGACAGTTCAGGCAGGCTGAAAAAGTTGATCTGCATGGCGGCCAACTCAATGGCAAGCGGCAGCGCTTCCACTTTGCGGCAGATCTCCTCAATCCATTTCCTCTTTTCATCGTTGATCTCATAGTTGATATCCTGACGCCGGGCGCATTGAAGGAAGTAACGCACAGCATCGGTTTCGTACGTGTGGGTTTCTGTGCTTTGGGAATCGGCAGCACTACGTGCGTTGTCGCTCGACGTTTCACCATTCATCTTCTGGCTTAGCCCACCTAAGTGGAGGACAGACTCCATATGCAGGCCGAGTCGTTCTCGGCTTGTAATCAGTATCGTCAACTGGGGCGCGGCCTTGAGTAGATCCAGCACACGATCTGCCGCCGGTTGCACCGTCTCAAAATTATCGAGGATGAGGCAGCATTTGCGCCCGAATAACGCGTCCGTCACCTGTTCGAGAAGTGGTTTGCCAGACTTAGGAATGAGGTTGATCGCCGTGGCAATGGCAAGTAGCAGCGCGTTAAAGGCTTGCTGAGTGGCGACTCTGCTGCGCAAATCGGTGTAGTAAATTGCATTGCCGAAACGGGCGTGTAATGGCTCATATAGGCTACGCACAAAGAAAGTTTTGCCTGCACCACCAATACCGATGACTGTCAACAGCCTGCTACCGTTGTCCAATTGTTCAATCAGGTAACCGCTTTCAAGGCCGCGGCCGATGACGGGGTGTTCGATATAGGGAAAGCGAGCAGTTCCGTGGGGCGCATCCGTTTCAACTGCGGTAGGCCCTGCCTGCGTCGTCGACAGTGCAATCCGGGTCAATTGCGGATCAAGGCGAGGCTGCTTCAACTCTTCCACCAATTGAAGGAGGCTTTCTCCAACCTGGTTGATCTGTATTTCCTCGCGTAAGCGGCGGCGATATTGATGATAGTGGTTTAGCGCATCGGAAACCCGTCCTGATATAGCGAGGGCTTGGATATAGAGTTCTTGAGTGTAATCGTCGTAAGGTGTCAGGGTAACGAGGTGTTCGGCCTGGTGCAGAATGTCTTCTGTATCTCGCAACGAAATCATTTGGGCCACCAACATCGAAATCACCTGGACAGCGCGGACTTCCATCTCAGCACGCACGACACTTGCCCACTCGTCCAAATAGGCGTAGCCATCCAGCAGTACAGATTGTAGGAATCCTCCTTGGTAAAGATCTGCGGCGGACTTCAATTCAGCCGTTGACATTGAATCTGGTTTATAAGTCAGGTTCCGTAAGAGCGCCACGTCGTAGTGGATGGAATGCCACTGGCTGAGTGTCACCATGCTACGGCCTGCGCTGATGAAGTTGTCCAATCCGTCACGGCGCAGGCGCAGAAGCAGCGATCTCAGGTTGACCTGAGCGACAGAGTCCTCGGCGCCGGGCCACAGAATTCGCGCAATGTCCAAACGAAGTTGCGGCTTACGTTTTTCGGCTAGATAGAGCAGAAGCAGCCCGCGCTTGACGTCGTTTCCTTCAAGCAAAGAGACGCCGTTTAACACAACATCAAACCGACCGAGGGTGGTGATTGTGAGCATATCAAGTGGGGTTTGTCACCCCAATGCCTCCTCAATTGTCTTGAGCAGCAGCTTCACATCAGCCGCACTCGTGGCCCACAGTATCGAATAAGACTCGTCCGGGATCTTGATATCCTGTGCGTTCAGGTAAGTACGTGCAAGTGGGCGCAGCACAAAGTGCATCACCGGTGACACAGCACCAATTTTCATGATTTGCAGTACAAGGTCTGGGGGGAGCCGACCCGCATGGACGTGGGCGAGATGGTAAAGTGTGCTAAAAATCAGGATAGGGTGTTGGAGGTGCCGACTGTTCACCAACACATTGTTTAGGAGCGGGAGAGCGCTTTCAGTGTCACCACGCAGATGAAAGAACGACGCAACAAAGAGTTGACCAAAGCACGTGGTTAGGTCGTTCAAATTCTGTTGAGCATACGAGATTGATTCCATTGCCGTTCGATGAGCGGAAAGTTGATCACCGGCGATGTGCTGCCAAAGCGCCAGTTCTCCGTAGGCGATTGGCAACAGTGCCTGGGTCTTCACATCGGCGTAATCGTCTAAGATAGAGATGCGCTGTGCGATGGCCCCATCAATGTCCCCAGATTGTGCAAGCGCGTTGCTAAGGTAGTGTGCCCCCCATTGTTTCGCTACCGGCAGGGCCAGGATATCAGTATTGTCGAGTTCAACACGCTCGACAAGCAATAACACTTGGCTCCACCGATCCAGAAGAGCGGCGTAAAAGAGTTGAACAGAAAGGGAAGCAACATTGGCAGGGTCGGTCACTTGAGCTATCAAAGACCGCTGCGTATCACGCAACTTTGCCCACTCGCCTTGGTAAACAAAATATGCACAGGACGTATATTCCAATGTAAGTCGCAGTGGCTCTAGTTGATGATCCTCGATCAGCTGGGCGGCAAGAGACAACAACGACTCGATCCGCTCCCACGATTCCGAGTGACTATCGAGCAAAGCATCAACGTAAGCCAAGGCAGTTGCAGCAATGCCCCACGGATCATCAGCCTCGTTGAGACTCGACAAACTGCGTTCGTACCACAATGTCATGGGCTGATCAGGCAGCATGTCGTAGTAAACGCCCAGAATCGAGGCAGCGCGACCGGCAAGACGATGCTGTAGTCGGCTACGTTGTTCAAACTGAGGGAGTTGTTCCGTCAACTGACTCATTTGCCGGATGAGTTCCTCTACTTGACAGGTTTGCACTAGATATTGAGAAAATCGAAGCAGCGCCTGATCCAGTAAGTTCCAGGCATTGTGGGCTATCGCCCACCGCCAGGCCGACATCACATCGGCCTGACAACGAATAGCAAACGGCGGCATTGAGAAACGTTGAGAGATAAGTGCATTCCCCACCCGTTCATCGCCGGCAAACATACCAAGGAAGTATCTGGCGTGACGTGCATACACCTCAGAATCAGAAGGCAGTCGATGGGCAGCATATGCTTTGACGATAGGATGTAGCGAGAACCATGCAGGTTCATCCACATGCAGAAGCGAGGCATTTATCAGGCCGGCATAGACTGTTTGTGATGTCGGCACGACATGCAACAACGCATCGCGGTGAAATGCGCCTGCAAAGACACTCAACTCGGCAAAGGCACAGCGCTCATTGTCGCTGAGCATCTGCCACATATTGTCGAGAATGACCCACACAACCTGATGGTGGGGAGACAAATCATCCACCGTACCTGCCACTTCTGTCGGTCGCCTGAAAATTAGGGTAGCCAATTCCAAAAGGCTGTAGTAAGAAACCTGCCTGGCTGCGAGTTCGATGGCCAGAGGAAACCCATCAACGCGACGGCAGATTGAGTCAATCAAAATACGCAGTTCGTCGTCAATGGGGTATGGCAAATCCTCGCGCTGCATACACTGTTCAAAGTAATACATGGCGTCAGTATAAGGGATGGCGCTGCTCTCTCGAAAAGATCGGCTGTCCGCTTGTTTGTCGACAGCGGCTTGTTGGTCTATCCCTGTCTGGCTTAGCCCTTCTAACATAAGCACAGATTCAGCAGGCAGGCGAAGTTGGGTGCTACTTGTGACAAGGATGGTTACGCCTGGCAGAGCCTTGTATAACGCAGCAACAGACGGGGCTGCAAACTGGACTGTTTCAAAGTTGTCAAGAATAAGACAGCACTTTTGCTCCAACAAAACAGCGACCACTTGTTCAAAGAGCGTGCTGCCTGGCTGTGGTGTCCAATTGATGACGGCGGCGACAGCAAGAAACAGCCTATCTACCGCTTGTTCGGGCTGCATGTCGCCACTACGCAGATCGGCAAAGTAGACGGCGTTGCCAAAACGCGCAACAAGCTGCTCATACTGGCTACGGACAAAAAAGGTCTTGCCGGTTCCGTTAACGCCAATCACCGAGATCAGGCGATGCCCCTTGTCCAGCATTTCAAGCAACCGAACAGTCTCTTTGTAACGTCCTACAGACGGGTATTCAATGTGTGGGAAGCGGTGAGGCAAATTCTGTTCAGCGTTTAGAGATTGCGCAGGCAAGTTCTCCACGTGTACAGTCTGGTTAAATGCTGGCGGATGCTGCGAAGTTTCGAGGGCCATCACCAGTTCACTGAGGCGGTTTTCAACCTGGTCGACGTGAAACGCAGCCCTTTTGAGACGTTGGTATTGGTAGAAGTGATTTATGGCATCAGTGACACGTCCTGCCGAAGCCAGGGCTCTCAGGTAGAGTTCCTGGCTTTGGTCATCGTAGGGGGTGAGCGAAATCAGATGTTCGGCGTAACTCAAGATCATGTCGGCGTGGCCAAGGGCTATCGACTGCGCCACGAGCCGGGAGAGGGCTTGGATCGCGCGGATCTCCATCTCTGTACGCAGGGTAGCAGCCCATTCTTCCAACTGCGGATGCTCGTTCAGCATAGCCGTCTGTAGGAAGGGTCCACGATAGATTTCTGCGACCACCGTCAGATCGTGAAGCGATGCTTGTTCCAGATTTGTGGTTAAGGTACGGATACGCGCGACATCGTAATCGATGCGTTCTCGGTTCACCAGTGCCAGCATGCTCCGACCTGCATCCAAGTGGTCCCCTAGCCCTTCACGCCGCAAACGCAGGAGCAGTGAACGCAGATTGACCAGCGCCGTGTTGTCATCGACACGAGTCCATAACAGGCGCGCCATCTCGAGCCGGGGCATAGGAGCATGCTGCTCCCATAGGTAAGTGAGCAGGAGACCCCGTTTGACGTCGGTACCATCTAAGAGTGAGACGCCATTATACTTGACGTCAAACTCCCCAAAAGTTTTGATTGTGATCATAACGAATAGAACACAGGAGAGCTGTGAATCGCATGGGGTTAGGATTGTCCATTAAAATAGGCAATCGAAACAGGCAATTTAGGTTCGGGTAATTTTAAACATCAAAGTGAACCAGTAAACTCTTCTACTAAGGCCAATAGGGCATCTACGTCGGTCGCGTTTGTCGACCAGAGGCGTTGACGTTCGTCCTTTTCAATCTGGATGCCTTGTGCCATCAGATAATCTTGTGCCAGTGGACGCAACGAGAAATGCATCACAGGTGATAGTGCGCCAATCTTGGCGATACGAATGAGGAGATCTTGGGGGAGTGTACTCGCATATGCCTGGGCAAGATAATACAGTGAACTAAAGATCATCACAAGATCATGCATTTTACGCCCACTGGCCAACGAAGCACGGAGTAGCGAATCAGCCATCTCCGTGTCACCGTTGATCCAATGAAACACTGATACTTGGAGCAGACCAAATGCTGTGCTCTTTGCGCTTTGGGCCTGACGGATGCAGGCAAGCCCTTCAGCGGCAGATGCCTGCGCTGCGGACCGATCACCGATGGCAAATTGCCAAAGTGCCAACTCAGCATGGACCATAGGCAGCAGTATCGACAACGCCATGGGGGGGTAGGCAGGCAGAAGCGAGAGACGTAGGCTGATGGCAGCCTCTAAATCGCCCTGCATAGTAAGGAGATAGCTGCGGTAATGCCCCGTCCACTGATTCATCCAGGATGACGCCAAAGCACCTTTGTTATCCGATTCTACTCGATCAATAAACCAGGTCAGTTGCTGCCAATCGCCAAGAATGGCGAAATTCCATAACTGGACAGTCACAATCGATGGATCGACAAAGCGTGAAATACGGCCGATAAGTGAAGACTGGGTTGTTCTCATCTGCGACCAGGCGCCAAGCCGCAGATAGTATGCACACAGCGAGATATCCAGCGCGGTTTGTAGTTGTTCCAGTTGATAGGACTCAACTAGATTGCCGGCCAGGGCCATCACAGATTCAACCCGATCCCATTCACCGACGCCGGTGCCAAGCATGATATCCGCATAGGTCAAGGCACAAGCGGCGATATCCCATGGTTCGCCAGCCGCTTCCAACCAGAGTAAAGCGCGTTCAAACCAAGTGACACTGGCCGTACCAGGCAGAATGTGGTAGCGAACGCCTAAAAAGAAAGCGGCTCGGCCGGCAGTACGGTGTTGAATTAGGTTACGCTGCTCGAAGAGAGGAAGCCGTTCCACAACCGAGGTTAACAATCGGGTGATTTCTTCCTGTTGCTGCGTATGTACCAGATAGCGACAGAAACTAAGCAGCGCGCCATCCAATAGATCCCAGGCGCCAGAGGATGTCGCCCATTGCCATGCCAGCACCACATCGGCCTGGCAGCGGACGGCTAGCGGCGGTGGCGGTGGTGGCCCCGATGCGAATATCTCGCGCAACCGCCCACCCAGGTTGAACCATGTAAGAAAATAATGGGCATGGGCGGCATGGGCAGGATCGGTAGAGGCCAGTTTTCGGGCTGCATACTGACGAACCAGCGGATGCAAAGAAAACCAGGCTGGCTCTTCCACACGCAACAGCGAAGCATTGATCAGACCGGTGTAGACGTTCCGAGAGGCAGACACAACCGCCATCATCGACTCACGATGAAATGCGCCAGCAAAGACGCTTAGCCCGGCAAGTACATGGCGTTCCTCATCGTCGAGGGTTTTCCACATACTATCAAGCACAGCCCACACACTGTAATGATCACCTGGGAGATCGCCCATATCGCCCGCCAGCATAGACTGTTCCACACCGATTTGCGCTGCGAGTTCAGACAGGCTGTAAAAAGGAACTTGCATCGCCGACAGTTCAATCGCCAGGGGTAGCCCATCCACCTCACGGCAGATTTTCTCGATCCAGAGACGCCTTTCACCACTGAGCCGATAGCCCGGCTCATGGCGTTAAAGACACTGCATGAAATAGCGTACAGCGTCGCTATCATAGACAGTATCCTCACTATCCGCATTAGCATCGTTCGGAGTTGCTTCGTTCAAACGTGTATTGGTGTGATTGCCGTTTGTCTCTTGGCGCAAGCCGCCAAGCATTAAGAGAGATTCGCCGGATAAGCCAAGCCGCAAACGGCTTGTGACAAGGATGATTAAGTGTGGTGCTGCCTTAAGCAGATCTTGAACGCGATCGGCTGCTGGGAGTACCGTTTCGAAGTTATCGAGAACCAGGCAGCATTTTTGCCCAGCCAATCGTTCAACAAGTTGATCAAAAATTGACCTACCGGCTTGCGGCGTCAAGTTGATGGCTGCGGCAGTGGCAAGCAACAGCGCATCTGCCGCCTCTGCCGTCGGCACGGTGTCGCTACGTAGATCAGCATAATAAATCGCGGGCCCAAAACGAGCATGCAGACGCTCATACTGACTGCGCACAAAGAAGGTTTTACCTGTCCCACCAATGCCCAGTACCGTCACCAGTCGGTTGCCGCCATCCAATTTGCTGAACAGCTTACTGGTTTCATCTTGGCGGCCCACAATGGGGTGTTCGATGAAAGGGAATTGATGCGCGCTTTTCATCTCTCCCACCCCTGAAAGTAGTTCTTCGGCGCGAGTCAACCCTGTTGTGGCACTCATCAGCGCAGAATCCAAGATCGGCCGTTTCAACTCTGCCACCAATGCGTTCAATTCTGGGCCGACATCAATCTGCATTTCATCTTGCAGGCGTCGTCTGTACTGGTGAAAGTGAGTCAATGCATCAGAGACACGATGGACGGCACGGAGTGCATTGATATAAAGTCGCTGGCTCTCATCTTCATAGGGAGCCAGCGCAATCAACTCCCTGGCATAATCTAGGACACGCGCCGCCTCTCCTGCCGAAATGGCCTTCGCCACCAACAAAGAGAACGCTTGAATCGCACGGTACTCCATCTCGGCGCGCATGGCGCTGGCCCATTCGTCTAAGTATGGGTAATCGTCCAAATGTACGCTTTGCAGGAAAGAACCTCTGCAGATCTGAGCCGCCTCCATCAGTTCAGGCAACCCTGCCTCTTCTAAGTTCGATGTCAAAGCGCGTAGACGCGCCACATCATAGTCAATTTCTGAGCGCTTCAGCAACGTCAGATTGATTCGTCCTGCCTCTAAAAATTGACCTAGCCCTTCACGGCGCAGACGCAACAGCAAAGATCTGAGATTGATCTGTGCGGTGTTGATATCGGCCAATGGCCACAGCAATTGCGCTACATCGAGTCGCGGCAGTGGATTGCGCTGCTCCCATAAGTAGATGAACAAAAGCCCGCGCTTGGCATCTGCGCCGCTCATCAACGACACACCATCGAGCAAAATATCGAAGTTCCCAAGGGTCTTGATGGTTAGCATAGGTGTCAGGTATCTACACGTGTCCGTAACACGTGTCCGTAACACGTGTCCGTAACACGTGTCGAGTCAAATGCTCGACAAATTAAACTCGTATCAATATACAATACTTTAGCGTCAAGGTTCATGGTACGAAACACCCAAAAACCACATAAACCCCGTGCGCATAAAATAAGAAAAACCAACGGTAAACTTAAGAAAAAACCCAAAAAGATCTAAGTCAATCAATTATTCATCCAAAAATTCAAGCTACGCATATACAAACCATCCCAATATTAACTTAAAAGTAGCTAATGTAGCAACTTAATAAATTCATGTCAGATTCAAAACGAGTCGCAAGGAAACCGATAGAGCACACCCTTACAGGCGCTAATTCTTTGCATCTTCATTTGCGTCACAAAGTCAAAAAGAACGTCTGATAACGGACTAATAGTGATGCAGATACAGTGCACTTCTATCGTGACACACAATTCCAAAACAGGATTCACGAGTAACGCGAACACTCGATTTTGTAACGCCAAGAACGCCCTCCAGTCACTTAAAGACACATCTCACCCATTGGAAACAACCTCCCGACAGCAAACTGACAGAAACCGTCAACGCTAATTGCGAAGCGTGCAACGATAGCACCCAATACTTACCACGTTAGAAGCGTAGAATGCCTACAGTGAAGACACTACTTCTTTACTAGCTTCTCTTTGCGATCAGAGTTGGGCAAATTGCACATGGCACATAAGGTTACGCAGGTTATGATCTACTGAGATAAACAGGGGGGGGAGGGTTGTTCATTGTTCGCACAACGCAATTCTAGTGCAAATCAATTGTTACAAAATCGTTTAGCCGTAGCGGCGTAATCGGCACGGCTCTTCGTAAATGGAGGCGCTACAGACTAGGCGAAGTTCAACTAATTTTCCTACTTCAAACTAATTAGAACTTGTTTGAAAAGAGCCGTTCGCTGGTTTCGATACGCGATCATGGCAGGTAGACTAGCGCCGGTTGAGCAGCGTAGCGTGTCGAAACCAAGCGGGTTGGTCGCATCATTGCCGCTACTCAACCGACGCTCACTCTCAAATCCCACTTTCCAAACAAGTTCTTAGAGAAACATAAGTTATGGGCAACAAACACCTGAATCCATTTACCCTGCGTATCTACGCATCGAATATAAGTCCCCAAAAAGGACATGGTAAGCCATTACTTTTGCTGAACACCTGCACCGTGGTTTCCTGGTGGATTACCACAAGCTGATCAAGTGCTCTAATGAAGACGGTGAAATGTCAAAGCACCTGATACATACATCATTGACGAATTTAGTAGGAGGAAATGAAGTGAGTAACGGATATCTTGCAATAGATAGATTGAAAAGTGCGCTTATGAATCGAAGATTAAGAGGTCGTCTTTCGGGGTTTCTCGTATGGGTGATCACACTCTCGATGTTAACTTCGTATTGGGCATACTTGCCGTCTACGGTAACAGCTGCCCCACACGCAGCCGATAGCGACTTGACCCCCGGCACCATGACACCCTGGGTGCCGCCTACGTTTCAGGTTAGCGTATCCACAAGCCGCAGCCCTAGCTTCTTGTGTACAGCGCTTACCTGCCCAATGATCTACAACTCAGGCAATGTGGTGGACAGCAACACCAGCAACTATGCCACGATTTCCTTCCCGTTGATCAGTCTCTTCTCCTCGGCACAGATCCGTGTGACAGAGTCAGATGACACCTACCTTGCCGGCACCTATGCTGGTTTCAAACTGGCAAAGAACAGCGGGCTCCTGGACATTGGTTTTTTCAACAATGTGTCGATCAGAACCTATCTGAATGGAACACTGCAGGAGTCAGTGAGTGGCGGTTCCTTGATTGACGTCAACTTGTTGGGCTTGTTGGACAGCGGCAACCCGTTTGAAGCCGGTTTTGTCACCACCAAGCCTTTCAATGCAGTAGAATACTACGTCGCGCAGCCCATCAACGTTAGCTTGGGCTCGAGCGTGCGCATTTTTCATGCTTTACTCCAGAAGTCTGTAGCTGCGCCGCCACCGACACCGACATGCAACCTCTCTGGCATTGCCATGTACGCCTGGCACCATGACGCCGATGATATCGACTGGGACTTCGATGGACAGAACCCAGACGACGAAGACTGGATCGCCTTTATCAACCTGGGTGGCAGCGCCAACGATATCAGCGGCTGGCGCCTTTACACCGATAGAATCGGCCACTTTCACACCTTCCCGGCCGGCACCGTATTGGATCCAGGCGAAAGAATCTACGTCATGAGCAACTACACCGGCACACCGCCGGAGGGTTGGCAAAATGCCTCTCAAACCAATAGTGAGGGGTGGAGCGATGGCGATAATGCGGCAACCTGGTTGGTGAACCCAACGTCTGGGCAGTTTGCCCTTTACTACACCGACGATAGAAGGCCGCACACACCGTCTGGCTTTCCGGGAAGCACCGAAGTGTGTAGCTACAGTATGAAAGGCGCAGGCCTGGGTCAAGATGACCTAAACGAGTGTCAGGTCTTGCTGCTCAACACGGCCACAGGGACCTATTCAATCGTACACGTATGCCCAGGATCCGACATTGACGGCGACGGCGTCAGAGACGTAGTCGATCTCTGCCCAAATGTCAGCGCTGCAACCAAAAATGGCTGCCCCACAGCGCCGCCCCTACCACCGGCCCCCCCACCTCCTGCCTGTGGCCAGGTTGCCATCTTTAGTGGCACTGATGATAATGGACGTGTTCTCCGCTCATGGACATCAAACGGAAACGGAAGCTTCCAGCTAACGCCTGTGACAACCACCGGCTTCACCCGTAGCGGCACTGGCACAAATGTTTTCGGCGTGGATATCTTTCAATTCACTGCCTACGTCGATGTCACCGGAGACGGTTTGAGCGACTTGGTCCATGTCACCGAAGACCTCGGCGATGCCATTCTTGTCTATCCCAATTTGGGGAACGGCACCTTCCAAACCACGCCGATCGTCACTGAGCACATCCAAGGCGGCACGTCCCTGGGCTTTGCCGGTGTGACACACGGGGAGCAAAGCTGGTTTGCCGATACCAATGCCGACGGCAGAATCGATTACATCTTCTCTGGGAATGACAACCGGGTCCATGTCTACTTAGGCAACGGCAACGGTACATTTGCCACCACCCGAATCACGTCGATCTTGAACGATCCGGTGGGGTACAAAACCAGTGGTCGAGCGCTCACTGAGTACTTCATGATGGGCGATGTCACCGGCGATGGTGTTGCTGATCTCGTAGGTACTGGAGACAGTGAGGGTACCAGTCGTATCTACATCTGGAGAGGCAACGGCGACGGTACATTTGCAGCGAATATCTACTTCAATGCACTTCTGCAGCAGAGCAACGGTGGGTCCTCTTCAAATGGTGTTGGCGATGATGAATATTCGCAATTGGTCGATGCAGATGGCGACGGCGATCTCGACTATGTCCACGCCACTGGTCTGAACGGCCACAAGCAGATCCTCGTCTTCAAAAACAACGGCAACGGCACTTTCGGCCCCATCGGCGGAGATGGAAGACTTGTGGCCCAATCGACCACCGGCTTTGTTGCACCAGGCAACAATGCCTTTTTCTTCGCCGACATCAACACCAATGAACACTCCTTCTTCCAGGATCTAAATGGAGACGGTGCCGCCGACTACATCTGGACCGGCTCAACGCCTGCACAAAGTGGTTTCTTCGTCTGGTTGAACGACGGCACAGGCAGCTTCGCAACCTCGTTCATCCATAGCAACGTGTCGAATCTTCTCACGGGTGAAACCAACGCGCTCACAATGGGCATCGGCTGTGTCGCCGGTTTGGACACGGACGGCGACGGCGTACCCGATCCTCAAGACCTGGATAGCGACAACGACGGTATTCCCAACAGCGTCGAAGGCACCGCCGACACCGATGGCGACGGCATCCCCGACTACCTGGACTTGGACAGCGACAACGACGGCATCAACGACGTCATCGAGGCAGGCTGTTTCAACGACGCCAATAATGACGGATTTGCAGACGGTGTGGACGCCAACGGCGACGGTCTCGTTGACGGCGCAACCTGTTCACCTGTCGACTCAGACGGCGACGGCATTCCCGACTATCTTGATCTGGACAGTGACAACGACGGTATTCCCGATGTGGTCGAAGGCGGCAACGCCGCCGCCGACACCAATGGCGACGGCGTCATCGACAACAGCGACATCGGCGGCGGCGACAGCGACGGCGACGGCATTACCGACAGCGTCGACGGCCTCAACGGCTTCGGCGACGCCAACAGCCCGGCGCTCCCAGACAGCGACGGCGACGGCATCCCCAACTATCGCGACTCGGACGACGACGGCGACGGCATCCCCACAGTCGTGGAATGCTCGACCAGCCTGCCCTGCCCAGACAGCGACCGCGACGGCACGCCCGACTATCTCGACACAGACAGCGACAACGACGGCATCAGCGACCAGACCGAAGGCACCGCCGACACCGATGGCGACGGACTGCCCGACCGCCTCGAACCCAACAACCGCGACACCGACGGCGACGGCATTCCCGATCACCTGGACGCCGACGACGACGGCGACGGCATCCCAACCCGTGACGAAGGCGGCGCAGACGGCATCGTGAACAACGACGACGCCGACGGCGACGGCATCCCCGATCACCTGGACGCCGACAACGGCACAGGCGGCAACTCCGGCGACTCAGACGGCGACGGCATTCCCGACAGCGTCGAATGCCCCACCGGCAATCCCTGCCCAGA
>WGMT01000046.1 GCA_016124945.1 bacterium
ACGCACTCTTGCCTTGTTCGTACTCCGACACCACGTGTCGTTTGAATGCAACACTGTACTTCTTCAACACCTGTTTTGTCATCTCTTCAGAGTCTCCTTTGCTCGGCTGACTCTGTCAATCTATATCAGGATCGTACAAGTCGTCCATCGTCTGTCGTCTGTCGTCTGTCGTCCGTCGTCCGTCGTCTGTCGTCCGTCGTCTGTCGTCCGTCGTCTACTTTTGTAATCTCGTCAACAACGCCTCATACCCCACACGATCCAACGGCAGATCCACCGTCTGGTTCGTGTGGCTGCTGTAGATCATGGCGTTGGCCAGTTCGAGGGATTGTCGACCCTGGCGACCGTCACAGCGTAGGGTTGCGCCGTGGAGGGCGGCGGCGTAGAGGTTGCGGTAGACGGCGGCATGACCGCTTGGCCCGTCAAGCGTCTTGATGTCGAGGGCGGCGGTCACCTGTTCGGGGCGACCAAAGGGATTCGGGTTGGTGGCGATGTGTTCCAGCAGGTCGGGCTGGAAGCGTTCGAGAGTGATGTCGCGCTCACCCAGCAGCAGGGTGCCGCCGGTGCCGGCGATCTCCATACGTCGCTGCCCCGCTTCCACAGTGGACATGTAGACGGTGCCAATTGCGCCGTCGCCCCACTCGAACATGGCGGTGATGGTGTCCTCGGTTTCGATGGCGTGCTGGAGGGTGCGTGTCCACGCCGTGATGCGGACCGGCATTCCCAGCAGGAAGCAGATCAGATCCAGCCCGTGCGGCCCCTGGTTCATGAGGACACCACCGCCTTCGCCGCGCCAGGTGCCGCGCCAACCTGCGTTGCGGAAATAGGCAGCGGTACGCACCCACGGTTCCACCACCGTCACACGCAAGATCTTGCCCAGCCCACCCGATTGCAACAGATCGCGCACCGCGATCACCTCAGGGCGGTAGCGATGCTGAAAGTTGACGGCCAGCAGTCGATCATTGGCCTCCGCCGCCGCAATCATGCGATCGGCCTCGCCCACGTGGATGGCGATAGGTTTTTCCACAATGACATGGCTGCCCGCCGTCAACGCGTCCACGGCAATCTGGGCATGGTAGGGATGGGGCGTGATGATCGACGTCACATCCGGTTTGAGATCGGCCAACATCACCTGCGCCTGCTGGTAAAAGGGAACCCCCAGTTCATCAGCCCGCAGTTGGCCCAACTGCGTGTTGACATCGCACACCCCCACCAGTTCGGCCTCGGGCGTCTGATCCAGTGCGTCCTTGTGCAGCGAGAAGATCCCTGCGCCCACACCTACCACGGCGTGACGCAATTTCTGTGTGTTTGTCATGAGTCCAGTCGATTCTTTGATTAACGATTGACGATTGACGATTGACGATTGACGTGTTGACAACGTGATGCCGGCTTTCGGCTGTTTCTGGGTAGACGAGCCAACAAACAAGCCATCCATTCACATCCTCTGCACGTCAATCGTCAATCGTCAATCGTCAATCGTCAATCGTAAATTGTCGGCGTTTCCACCCCGCGCGCCGCTCCTGCTTCCACCAACTGCGCCCAACTGGTTTCATCGAGATGGATGCCGTGGGTGCGACGGTGGGCGGCGGTGCGCGATTCGGGTTCACCGGGCAAGAGGACTTCGTCGAAGCCCGGCGCGGGTTTGGCGGCTTTGACGGCGGCGGCCAGCGCTTCGCCTTCTGCGGTGAAATCGGCCAGCGGACGGAACGGTTCGGGGTTGAGCACCATAAAGAGGACACCGTTGCGCGGGGCCATGCCCAACGCCGGGCAGCCGGACGTGGTGAGCAGCCCCGCCATAAATTCCACGAGCAGCGATAGGCCGAATCCTTTGTGCCCAGCCGCAGGCAAGAGGACGCCGCCGTCGTAGAGATCGTCCGGAGTGGTGGAAGGGTTGCCATCTTTGTCCAAAATCCAGCCTTCGGGGATGTGCTTGCCGCTGTTGCGGGCGATACGCACCTTGCCTTCGGCCACGGCGCTGGTGGCAAAGTCGAGCACGATGGGTTCGCGGTTGGCCACAGGGATCGCCGCCGCGATGGGATTGGTGCCCAGCACACGCGCCACGCCACCGAAGGGAGCCACGATGCCCCGTCCACCGCCCCCGTTACAGAAAGCCAGGCTGATCAACCCTTCCTGCGCCGCCATTTCCACCCATTCGCCCATGCGGCCCACATGACCACAGTCCACAAGACCAATCGCGGCCAGGCCATGTTCTTTGGCCTTGTCGATGGCCATGCGCATCGCCTTGTGTGCCGCCACCTGGCCAAAGCCACCGTGCGCGTCAATCAGGGCGATGACAGATGTTTCCTGGCGCACCGTCGGCTGGGCGCGCGGATCAAGCTGTCCTTGCTCGATGGACGAAAGGTACTGTACCACGCGTACCACACCGTGTGAATCGTGGCCGACGAGGTTACTGTCTACGAGCGAGGAAGCCACCAGGGTCGCAACGTCCTGTGGTGCGCCCGCAGCTTGAAAAATGCGTCCGGCAAAGTCGATGAGCGTCTCCGCGCCAAAAGTAGGCATGAGCAGTCCCCAGTTCAGGTGGTGGGCGTGGGTGAAGAGCGGTCAAATCTGAGAAAAAGCATAGCACCGGGGGTGGGGAGTGTCAAAGGGATTGGTGATTGGTGATTAGGATTGTCTAGTTCGGTCATCCATCTGTAAAGAGGATGATGGGATGAGGTGATGATGCGTAACAGGGTTATCACTTAGTCATCACGATCCCAGTCCCCAGTCCCCAGTCCCCAGTCCCCAGTCACTTATCACCATCTTTCACCCACCCCCATTTCCAGTTATAATATGCCCAGCAATCCATTCCCCAGCAGAAATGGACCGCCCCTTGGCTATCCTTGCACTGCCCGACGACTATTCAAACCAACGCAAAAGCGCAGTGGAACGCCGAATCCAACAGATGACCGAGGAACTGGCGCAGCGACAACATACACTGATCCTGCTCCACAACGATCCGGATCCAGACGCTATTGCCAGTGGCTACGGCATGTTGACGCTGTTCAAGCACTATCTATCAGGAAACCGCTGCACATTGGCCCACGGTGGGCTGATTGGCCGCGCCGAAAACCGCACCATGACAGAACTGTTCATCCCCAACGTGGAACGTATCCCCACCTTCGAGGCGAAGGAGAAGCTCACAGCCTACGATGCCGTGATCCTGGTGGATACACAGCCTGGCGCCAGCAATCAGTTGGTCTACGACACAGACTATCCTATCGAGAATGTCATCCTCGCCGTAGACCATCACCCGCCCAAACGCAGCCAAGTGCGCGCCGTGATCCACGATGTGCGGCCCGAAATCGGCGCCTGCGCCACCATGGTCTGCGAGTATCTCGCTGTCGCCGAAGTGGACATTGACGAACGACTGGCCACTGCGCTCTTCTACGGCATCAAGGCCGACACACGCGGCCTCAGCCGTCACACAGACACGTTGGATATCTGGGCCTTTACGCAGTTGCGCAACCACATCAACACCGATCTGCTCAACGAGGTGGAGCATGTGCAGTTGCCCCGCTCCTACTTCCGCAGTTTGACGGACGCGCTGGCACGCACCACCCTCTATCACTGCGAAACACCGGTGACGCCGATTGACAATGAAAACATCGACAACGACGAGACACAGCCCTGCTCCGGTGATGTGGCCATTAGCCTGCTCTCCGACATGAAACGGCCCGATATGGCCGCCGAAGTCGCCGATCTGCTCCTGCGTCTAGAAGATCTCTGTTGGGCCGTCTGCCTGGGGATTTTTGAAGATCGGCTGGTGATCTCGGTGCGCTCAGATATGCCCGAGGCACGCGCCGGGCGGCTGGTGCGTGGCATTGTGGGGCGTAGCGGCACCGCCGGCGGCCATGACAACATGGCGGGTGGTCGCATTCACTTGCCCAACGCCACCCCCGCCGAACGTGTAGCCGAACTGCATGCGCTCGTGCCCCGCTTCCTCAAGGAATTGGGCGTCGCCGAAGCGGTGGGCGATCCGCTACTCGAAGCCAAACGCACGTAGGTTTGCCCCTACCGCGCCAGGACAGGTAGATAGACGTTTACAGGGTTCACGAAGACCACAAGCGGAATCTCTTCACCGTCACCATCGCGGAGGACGGCGGTTGCCAACAGGCGGATACTCTCTTCTAGCGAAGCCGCCGACACAGAGGCGGCGTAGCTGATCTCGATGATGCTATCGGGCGGCACGTCGCCCTGCCACGTCAACTCGCCATCAATCACCATTGGCGCGGGATCTACGGATGCGGTGGCCGAGTCGAGCAGGTTGATGCCCGCCGGTATGGGATGAACGAGTTCAGCGGTGGCGGTCAGCGCCGTGTTGTTGACAATCGAGATCACTGTCTGCGCTTGTGCGGTACCCACACCTTCGCTACCACTTTCATCTCCATTTTCGCCGCCGTTTTCCCCTGTGACGACAACCGAGATCGTCGATCCTACAAGACGCGGCGGCGGATTTCCCAAATCAAGACGGCCGTAACCGACACGGGTGATGGAGACGTTGAGTTCTTCGGGCAGGGGCTGCGCCCGCTGGTAGAGAAATTCACGCACCGCCAACGGTGTCCAATCGGGGTAGGCCTGTTTGACAAGCACCGCCGCGCCTGCCACATGGGGCGTGGCAGCGCTGGTGCCGTTGAAGGGACGATCAATGCTGGCGGTGGAGACATTGGTGTAGGCGATCAAGTTCGGCTTGAGAAAGCCGCCGTCAACCGCGCCGCCAGGACCGTTGGTCGGCCCTTCGGCGCTGTAGCTTTCAGGCAGATCGGTGCCGAAAGCATCGATGGCGCCCACCGTAATGGCGTAGGGCGCGTCGCCTAGATCGGTGACGCTGCGCTCGTAAACAGGCCGGCCAAAGCGCAGGCTGCGCGGGGCAAAGAGATCGAAGTTAATGGGCCCATCGATGACGCCGCTGCGGTGGGTGATTACCACGCCGTAGGGCGCTGCCGCGCCGCTGGTGGTGTAGAAGATGCTTTCGGTGGGCGTCTGCCCATAGCTGCCATTCTGCATGTTCTGGCTGCGCGCCACCGTCTGCCACTGTGCACCGTCATAGCGCATCAATGTCAGATTGAAGTCGATGTCGATATTGGTCCAATCGCTCCAACGTAGATGCAAGACAATGGGGTAGCCGCTGGGGATCAGGTAGCTCTTGTCCGGCTCGGGGCCAAAGATGAGCACCTCGGTGAAAGGACGGTACTCGTGGCGCGTGTCACCGTCGTTATCCACAAAAAGCCCACCCCAGTGGCGTTCCCGGTCGTTGCCCGCCGAGGTCACCCACAGGATGCCGGCGGCGTCGGCCATTGCCACCATGTCGGCCAATTCGCCGGTGCCGTCGCCTGGGCCCAGGTTGTACCAGCCAATTGAGGTGGCGATAACATCCACATCGTTGCGAATCGCCCAGTGGACGGCTTCGAGCAGGTCGATGTTGGTATTGATGCGCAATAGCGATAGTTCAATGCCTGGGGCCACGTCGTAGACGATTTCGGCAACGCCGGTGCCGTGTGCGGTGGATCCTTCGATGGCGTCGGCGCTGCCATGGTCAACGAAGTTGACGGCGTTGACACTTTCGGGCAGTTCCACGCCTAGCAGATCTTTGTACCCGGCGAAGCCGCCATCGATCACGGCCACATGGACGCCGCGACCGGTGCGTCCTTGCCGACGCCAGTTTGTCACGTTGAAGGCGCTCAGCGCTTCGCTGCTTACCACGCCACGGGGTTCGTCTGCTGTCACCAGCGGGACGGGGTGGCGTACATAGTGGATCAGGGGGTGCTGCGCCAGATCGGCCAAAGAGAGGATGGGTGACCAGCCCTGCAACCAGCGCCCGTCTTCTGATGCGCCGCTGACCGATCCCCCCAGCGCGGTGACGAGATCGACCACGTCGGCGCGGGTGTCGGCGTCGATGGCGATTTGCACCTGCACACGGTCACCGTCGATGAGGATGCCGGCGTCGGCCAGATCTTCGCGCGCTTCGGGCGGCAGATCGTCGCTACCTGCCTGCAAGAGCAAGTGGACGAGCAGACTGTCCATCTCCTCGGAAATGGCGAGACCGCTGGTTGAATCGTCTTCTACAGGGCCGAAGATCTCGATAGACGGTGGCAGCGGTGCAACGGTGAGGGGATCAAGCGGTTCGGTGCCGCCGTCCTGCGCCGAAGCGACGCCGAAAAGAGAGATCAGGCAACCGGCAATCAGACAGCCCCGCAGAAAGATTTGGGAAAGCGAGTGAGCAAATCTGGTCATGGCGACACCCTTTTCTAAGTGGTTTTCTCGCTAAGTTCGCGGTTACCTTCCGGGAAGGGGTCCCGGCAAATACCAGGCGTGAGATCCGGCTCTGACCCCTTCCCGGAAGGTTGCGTATTTAGAAAGAAAACCATTAAGTAGCAGCAAAATCGTTTGCGGCTATTCTTAGTATAAAGATGTCAAAGCCAAAGATGAACCCATCTGCCGTACTGTAAGCGGGTGATTCCTATGCACTAGCTACCCTTCGGCACGAACATATACCGCCATCCCCAGTCGCCCAGGTGCACACAGTCCACGGCTTGATAGCCTGCAGCAAAACAAGACTCGGCCATCTCGCGCAGGTAGTGGCGCCATTCTAGCAGCAGGCCGCCTTCCACACGAACCGAGGCCACGCTGTCGGGGATGGGGACGGCGATGGGTTGGCCGTTGAACTTGAGTCGTGTTTCCACCGGCGCGTTGACATGGTGATTCACCGGGCGTAGCGGCAGGACGGTAGGCCGCGCCGCCGCCCAGTCTACAGATCGGGGTTGCAGTGAGACGGCGTTTTCCACTTGTTCGCTGCGGATGTACCAGTCCACCTGGAAGCGGTCGGTGGGCATGCCGGCGTTGAGATGATCGTGCATTTCGCCGTATTGGTTGCGTTTGTAGGTGGAGCAGACTGCACCCAACCGATGCAGGTTAAAGACGGCGTTCACACGTTGCAGGGGATCGTACGTCCATGTCACCCAGTCGGTTTGTGCCTGTTCGAGAAGGATCTGCCGTTGCACCAGTTTCAACTTCAAGCCCACGCCTCGCCCATGCCAGTGGGGCAGGACGCCCACCATGTGGCTACAAAATTTGAGTTGGGGGTTACCCTCTACCTTGCCAAAGGCAGGCCAGCCAAAGGCGATGCCCACCATGCCGCCACTACTTTCAGGGCCGTCTTCAGCGTAAGCGCCCAGCACCATGCCGCCGTTCTGCGCCTGTGTAATCAGCACGTGGATCGGCACGATCTCAGTGTCGGGTTCACCCACCCAGACACGGTGTTGCAGTTCTTGGAAGTGTTGGCACTCTTCAACGGTGAGCAGTTTTCGGATTACAATCTCGGGTTTGGCGGCGTTGCTCATGTTTCCAGATCCAGATGGGTAAGGGTGGATGAAGTGGTAAAGACTCTGCTAACGAGAACGATCAAAGCGCACGATGACGGTAACAGCGTCCTGTTGCGGTTGTAGATCGACGGGCTGAATGGCGGCGAGGACAAAGCGCGCCGCCCGGGCCAGGGCGATCAACTCGCTCAGCCCGTCCACACCGTCGAGGACAACCGCCACACGCAGGATGCCCAATCGATCCAGGTGGCGGAAGGTCACATCGTCAACTGTGGTGGCGCCGGGGGTGAGCAACGCCAGGTTGGTTTCGTATTCGCCGCGACGCAGTTGATCGAGGACACGGCGCACCGGCCCACGGTGATGGGCGATGTTGTCGGTGCCGGCAATGTTGGCCTCCAGCGCGGCCACAGCCAGTTTGCCGTCCTCAACGGCAATGACGGTGGCCACATTTTCGGCCACGCCACGGCTGACGATCCCCGCACCGGCCCACAGGTGAATCAGGTGCTCAAACGGCTGCGCTTCCAACAGCGAGGCCGCCAGCGCGCCCACCGCTTCGTCGCCCAACAGGTGAGGCGAAACCAGGGGTGCGTCGCCCATGGCAGGGTAAGCCACCATCTCTTCATCGTTCCAATGGACGGTGTAGCTCCAGTCGCCCACAAGCAACTCCACAGCGTCGAGATCGTCGGCTTGGGGGCGGCGCATCAGCACGTTGACCGGCAGATCAAGTTCAAGATCAGGGGCGTTGCCACTGCGGCTTTCCAGCACCACACTGCCTTTGTGACCGGCGCTAAGTTCCTCGGCGGTGCCGCCTACCGACATCTCAATGCTGTTTAGATCGTGGGCCAGTTCGCTGCCACTTTCTTCGTCTACGGCAAAGGCGGCAAAGAGATCGGCCAATTGAGGATGATGGAGCAGGCAGAAATCGATGGGCAGCAGCGCCGGGAATGCCGCATCATCGCTACGCGAAGGCAGACAACATGCCCCACGCCTGTTAAGGCGGAAGGTCATCTGTGTAAGATAGCCATAGGCAAAGGCCGTCTCCTCGGCTTCAGTTGGATCGCCAAACCCCACCACGTCGTAGACCATCGCCTCGGCGGCCTCACGTTGGTGACGGGGCGCGCCTTTGAAGACGGCGGCATCAACGAGATGTTCCACAACCATCTGCCGCTTGAGGTTCAACTGTTCGTCGTAGGCAATATGCTGCCAGGCGCACCCGGCACAGCGCAGCGCGCCTTCGGGATTGAGTTGGCTGCCGTCGGGTAGTGTCACCGGTTGGGGTGGGCCGAAGTAAGGGCAGGGGGGCGTCACCCGCGCCGAGGACGCTTCGATCACTCGGCGCAGCGTGCCGCGCAGGGGCGAACGCGCCGGATCGGCGAGTTCTTTCTCATCAATCTCAACCAGCACACGCTCGCCCGGGATGGCGTCGGCAACCACAATCGGGCGACCATCTTCGGGGTGGGCGCCGGTAATGTCACCGCCGGCGCTGATGCGGTTGAGTGTAATCTCCAAAAGCTGTGCCATACGTTGGGTTTCACTTTCCGTGGCTAGGGTGTGTCCTGCCCGCTGATTGTACCCCCCTGTGCCTATCACAGCAAACCGATGGGCGGGATTGGGTGTGATTCAGGCTGGGGTGCGCCACAGTGCCAGGCACGGGCCAATGCATCGCCTGTCAAAGCCTAGGGGCTTGGCCCGTGCCTGGCACTGTTCGCCTCGAAGTTGCATTTGGCCTGGCGGGATTTCCAGGAAACCTTGCAATCGCGGTTGTGAAAAGTCGTGGCTGACGCTATACTAGCCGCAGCGAACCCTCGTCGATCAGCCTCATTCGTCGACTTTGAAGCCACAACGACAACATCAATCGTAGATCGCAAATCGTAAATCGTCAGAGGAGTATCACATGAATCGTCTGCCTGTATCTCCAAAACGTCGCGCCGCACGCGCACGAGCTTTGGCGATCTCCCAGCGACAGTCGCTGCCGGTAGGCCGCCTGTTTTTGCTGCTATTGGCAGCGCTCCTGGCATTGCTGGTGACGGCGAATGTCCTCGCCCAAGAGGACGGCGACGCCGAAGATCGGCAAGAAGGCGGCTATACCTACACCGTGCAGCCGGGCGACTTCTGGGCCAGTGTGGCCGCTCGTGTTGGATTGACGGAGGAAGAACTCAAAGCCGCCAATCCCCAGGCAATTCGTCCTTCGGGGTGGTTGATCAATGGCGAAAGGCTGTTTATCCCCATCGCCGAGCCGGTGGAAGAGACCTTCTACGAGGTGCAACGCGGCGAAGGATGGACCACTATCGCCGAACGGTTTGAGATCCCTGTTCGGCTATTGCAAGCGGCCAATCCCCGCTTCATCCGCGCCGGGGACGTGCTTTATGTGGGCGATCGACTGCTGATCCCTGCCCAGGCGGCGCCGCAAAGCACCACAGGCACAGCCGAGCCGGAAACAACGGCGACGGCGACAGAAGAAGCCACTGCAGAAGCCACAGAAGAACCGGTGGAAGAAGCCACTGCTACACCGGTCCCCACGCAAGAGCCGACTGAGGAGCCCACAGCCGAACCTACAGCAGAGCCGACCGAGGAACCAACGCCGGAGCCCACGGTTGAACCGACCGAGGAGCCGACACCCGATCCGGTCTCCCTGCTACCCGAATGCCCGGCGACCTTCGAAGAGTATCCCACCGCCATCCTCACCGCCCTTGGCAGTGGACCTTCGGGTCGGGATCTGCTGATTGCCTACCTGGAGACCTGCGGCATCGACGAAACCGCGGCACTCACGCCGCTTGCGTTGGCCGAAGGCGTAGAAGATCTGGTGCTCACCTACGAACGCAGCGCAACCGATGAGCGCAGCACCGTGGCGCGGCGCAGCGAACTGCTCATCATCACCGGCTCCGCCGAAGACGGCTACGCCATCGGCTTTACCGCCTACGCCGCCGGCAGCGTGACATTGCTCGCCACCGAAGACATCAACGACGACAGCCAACCCGACGTCGCCTGGATCGACACCACCTGTGGCGCCAGCACCTGCTTCGACACCGTCTACATGCGCAGTTGGGACGGCTCGTCCTGGCGCGATTGGACGGAAGGCACGGTGACCATGGCCGAAGCCGACGTCACCCTGGGCGACTTCGACGAAACGGTCCCCGGCCAGGAGATTCAACTGACCGGCGGCCAATACGGTAGCTTCGGCGCCGGCCCACAGCGGGTGCGCACCGAACTTTGGGGCAGCGTCGACGGCGGCGCATACACGTTGCTTTCTGAAAGTTACGAAGGCAGCGAATGCCTCTACCACACGATTCTCGACGCCAATCAGGCCTTCAATGCAGGCGACTTCGACTCTGCTCAGACGCTCTTTGAAACCGCCGTCGGCGATGAATCGCTCACGGCCTGCTGGACCCGCCCCGCCGAACTCGACGAATTGCGCAGCTTTGCCTGGTATCGCCTGGCGCTGCTCAGCGCCTACCAGGGCGACGCCGACACAGCCGAAGCGCTCATCGGCCAGTTGACCGACTCGTACCCGTCGATGCCCTACGCCGCTATCGGTCAACGTTGGCTCGACGCCTACCTGAGCAGTGGCGACGTCAAGGCCGCCTGCGCCCTGATCAATGATTACGCAGCCGGCGAAGGCGCCGTGGCGGTGGAAATGCTGGCCGACTACGGCTACGCCAATCCCTCGTTCACCGCAGGCGACGTCTGCCCGATCCTCACCGTAGACACGCCGACCCTTGAGCCGCGTGTCGACGCATCTGCCGAGGCCACACCCACCGCCACTGAAGAACCGGCAGCCGAAGCAACCGCCACAGACGAAACGGCCGAACCGGCAGCGGAAGTCACAAGCGAACCTGCGCCTGAACTAGCATTGACCGAGGAATTGCCTGCCTGCCCTGCCACTTTGGCCGACTACGGCGACACCCTGACAGCCGTCCTGGAACAGACCGACGATGAGTTGGTATTGGAGACATGGCTGCGCCTGTGTGACGCCCTCACCGACGACCGCGGCAGGTTGGTTGTCTTCGATCTCAACGAAGACAGACAGAACGATCTGCTGATCTTCCCCACCATCGTCAGCGACGCCGGCTACGGCCCTGGCGGCGCAGACGGTGCACTCGTTATCTTCAATGTAGACGAAGAAGGGCGCTACAACATCGTCTTCAACGAAGAAGTCTACGGCAAACCCACGCCACTGCTGGTGGGCGATGCCAACAGCGATGGACAGGCTGAGCTGCTCTGGCAGGTGGAAAGCTGTTCCACTTTCTGTGTCACCGGCGTACAGTCGCTGAGTTGGGACGAAGAGAGCGGCGCCTACGTGCCCGGCGTCTTCCCCGGTGCGGCAGTGGCCAACGGTCAGGTCTTCATCGAACCTGTGGCCGACGATGATCCCGGCACAGGACGCCAGATCCGTCTGGTGGGTGGACTGAGCGGCACGCCGGGCGGCGGCCTTGAAGTGGCCCACGAAGAGATCTGGCAGAGCGTCGACGGTGCGCCCTTCAGCCGCATTACGTGGACTTACGACCGTGAGGCAGAAAACAACGACTGCCTCGGTCTTCGCCTGGTGGAAGCCGACTACGCCATGCAGGCAGCCGACATCCTCGGCTACGGCTCGGCCATTGATCTCTACAGCCAGGCCCTGGCCGACACCGAACTGCGAGCGTGCAGTATCTTCGACATGGAAGAAGAAGAGGAACTGGCCCTCCTACGTGGTTTGGCAAGCTTTCGCTTGATGCAAGCGCAGATCTACAGCGACGATGCCGAAGCCGCCGCTGCCACGTTGGCCGATCTCAGCGCGGCCCAGCCCGATGCTGGCTACACCACCGTCGCCGGCGACTGGCTGGCAAGCTACCAGGCCGACGGCGACGCCGCAGCCGCCTGCGAAGCTGTGCTCGACATCTTCGAAGTGGACGCCGACATGTGGCAGGTGACAGACCAATACGGATACAATCACCCCGTGTTGGCTGCCGAGCAGATCTGTTTCGTCCCCACAGAGTAACAAACACAAACGGTATGCAAAAGAGGAGTGGTGGAGATGCCACTCCTCTTTTTATATTTTGGGGATTGGGGACTGGTGATCTAGCCACACATCACTTTGGTTTTTCGGGCTGACTAGCGCCGGTTGAGTAGCGCAGCGTATCGAAACCAAGCGGGTTAACGAGATCTGCCCCTTTGTAAGGACGGACGCCGATATCGTTGATTGTTTGGGTGCATACATTCATGTGCATATTCCGAGACCCAATCACCAATCACATACCCGCTTGAACAACATGCCGAAACGGTTATCCTATTGTAAAATCTACCGGTACGAGGTGTCCCATGGTCGACGAAGCACCTTACGTTCAACTTCAGATGATCTGGCCGCGCAGCGAAGTGGCCGATCCATTTCGCGTGCCCCTGCCCATGGGCTATATGCTACGCACCTACCGTCCTGGCGACGAGGCGGCATTCTTCCACCTTATGCACCTGGCCGGTTTCGAAGGGTGGGACGAACCAACGCTGCGCCCGTGGAAGGAACGCATCCTCCCCGAAGGATGGTTTTTCGCCGTCCACACCGAAACGGGGACACTGGCCGCCACCGCCATGACAACTCACCGCGCCAACGACGAGCATCCCTTCGGCGGTGAGTTGAGCTGGGTGGCCGGTCACCCGGAACATGCAGGCAAAGGGCTGGGGCGAGTCGTCTGCGCCGCCGTGGTGCGCCGTTACCTGGCGGCAGGTTACCGCAACATCTACCTCAAAACCGACGACCAGCGGCTGCCTGCCATCAAAAGTTACCTACGCTTGGGCTTCGTGCCCCTGCTTTTCACACCCGAAATGGTCAACCGCTGGGAGACCATCTTCACACAACTCAATTGGACCTACACACCGGACGATTGGCCGGTGTCCCGCGATTTCCACATGATCAAGGAGTGATCCATGCCCATTGACGCCCGCCGCGAAAGACTGCTCAAGCACACCTTTTTGGATTACCAGCAGACCGCTGAATTCCTCAAAAATCCATTGATTGTCGAACGTGCCCAGGGTCTTTACTACTGGGATGTAGACGGCAAGGAGTATTTCGACGCCATCGGCGGCATCTTTGTGGCGATCCTGGGGCACGGGCACCCGCGACTGCTTGAGGCGATGCGCAAGCAGATGGAGGTGATGTCCTTTGCGCCGCCGCTACACGGCGTGGCCGATGTCACCCTCGATTTCGTCGAGCGCCTGGGCCAGGTGACGCCGGGGACGCTCAACTACGTCAAGCCCTTCAGCGGCGGTTCGGAATCGGTGGAAGCAGCGTTCAAGTTCGTGCGCCAATACTTCAAACAGAGCGGCCACCCGGGCAAATACAAGTTCATCAGCCGCTACTTCGGTTATCACGGCGGCACGGCCGGGGCGATGGCCGCCAGCGGCACCGGCAAACGAAAGACACCGTTTGAACCGCAAATGGGTGGATTTTTGAAAGTCTTCCCCCCCACCTACTATCGCGACCGCTTCGACAGTTGGGAAGAGTGCAACCGCTTCTGCGCCCTCATGTTCGAAGACGTGATCCGCAACGAAGATCCCGACACCGTGGCCGGCATCATCGTAGAGCCGATCGGCAATACCGGCGGCATCATCACCCCCACCGACGAATACTTCCAGATCCTGCGCCGCATTTGCGACGAGTACAACGTGGTTTTGATTTTCGACGAGATCATCACCGGCTTCGCCCGCACTGGCAACATGTTTGCGGCACAGACCTTCGGCGTCACCCCCGACATCATCTGCGGCGGCAAAGGACTTTCCAGCGGCGCAATTCCGTTGGGCGCGATGATGGCGCGCGAGGAGATGGCCGACGCCTTCTTCGGCGCGCTGGAAGATGATGTCCACTTCGCGCATGGACACACCTTCGCCGGCAACCCACTGGCCTGCGCTGTGGGCCTGGCCGTCCTCGACGAGATCGAAGAGAAGCAACTGGCCCACAAAGCCCAAGAAATGGGCGACTATCTGGCGGGCAAGCTCGAAGGGCTCAAGCGCTACGGCGTGATCCGTGAGATCCGCGGCAAGGGGATGCTGCGCGGCGTGGAATTGACCAAAGACAGTGCCACACTGGAACCCTTCCCCGCGCTCGGCCATGCCCTCAAGCGCACCGCCCTCAAAAACGGCCTGATCATGCGCATCGACCCGTCCTGGTTTGCCGTGGCCCCGGCGATCATCGCGGAGAAGTCGGATATTGACGAACTGTACGACCGAATTGATCGTAGTTTGGCCGACGCGTTGGAAGAAGTTGGATGATGAGATGATGAAGAAACTCCGCATTGCCTTCGCCGGCGCTCGCCGCTCCAGTTCGTTTTTTCGGGCGTTTCAGGCCCACCCACACACCGAGATTGTGGCGCTGTGCGATCTCAACGCGCCGACGTTGGCCGAGGCAGGGCGCGTCACCGGCATCGAGAAGTTGTACACCGTCTACGAGCAGATGTTAGACGAGGTGAAACCCGACGCCGTGGTGGTGGCGACGCCCATGCACTTCCACGCCGCCCAGAGCATCGCCGCATTGGAACGGGACATTCATGTCCTCTGCGAGGTGACGGCGTGCGTCTCGATGGACGAGGCGCGCTGGCTGGTGGCGGCATGCAAGCGTTCGGCTGCCGTCTACATGATGGCCGAGAACTACACCTACATGAAGCCCAACGTGCTGGTACGGGCGATGGTGGAAGCAGGCGTCTTTGGCGAAGTCTACTACACCGAAGGGGAGTATCTACACGAACTTTCGGCGCTGCACCACACGGCAGAGGGGAAACCAACCTGGCGCTACTACTGGCAGGTGGGCGTCAACGGGGCAACGTACCCCACCCACAGCCTTGGCCCCTGCCTGCAATGGACGGGTGAACGGCTGGATCGCGTCAGTTGCATCGGCACCGGGCACTGGACCGACCCCGAGCACGCCATGGAGGACACGGTCCTCTTGTTGGGGAAGACGGCGAGCGAGAAACTGGTGCGCATCCGCCTCGACATGCTCTCACGCCGTCCTCATGCCATGACCAACTACACGCTGCAAGGGACGAAAGGGGCGTATGAAAGTGAGCGGCGTGCTGGCGAGGGGAACTGGGTGTGGCTGGCCGACTACTGCCCAGACCCCAACCAGTGGGTGCCCCTCTCTCAGTTTGAGGACGAATTCCTGCCCGCCATCTGGCGCAACCCACCACCCGAAGCGCTCAACGCCGGTCATGGCGGCGGTGACTACTTCGAGGTCATGGACTTCGTCGCCGCTGTCCTCGGCCAAGCGCCGCCGCCCATCGACATCCACACCGCCCTCGACATGACCCTCCCCGGCCTCGTCAGCCAAGAATCGATCCGGCGCGGGGGAGAGTGGTTGGGGGTGGAGGACAGTCGGAGGTGGTAGTGCGTAATGCGTAAGGTCGTGTCTTCGAAGTTGGTTCCCAATTGGGAACCAACTTCGAAGATACGATCTGGGTTACGCATTACGCATTACGCCAATCTGCCTCACCCCCAAATACGCCACAAACCCCACCGGCCCCAACATCAACACAAAAAAGAGGATCGGCGCCATGATCCAGGCGCTGATTTTGCGTTCGCGGCTGTCTAGGTAGGCCCAACGCGCCACGAAGAGATCGAAGGCGAGGAAGTGGACCCAACCAATCGTGGCGCCTTCGGGTGTACCCAACAGCGCCATGATACCGTCCAATTGCGGAGACGACACCGCAGCAAAGACGCTACCCACCGAAGGCAGAACCAACACAGCATAGAGCAACGCCGCCGGTGCGGCCACCCACGGCGAAGCTATGATCCGCTTTGTCCACGACCAGTGGGGCAGGGCGATCATGAGCAGCCAGAAGGGTGCAACGAGGAGAAAGCTGAGCGAGAAGATTGTTTGCATATCCATTGAGATGACTCCGTGTTTGAGTGGTGAGTGGGGCGTAATGCGTAATGCGTAAGGTCGTGTCGAGCAGGTGATTCTCTAATAGGGAATCACCTGCTCGACACGACCTTACGCATTATGAATTACGCATTACGCCCCAGCCGGATAACCCCACCGCCCCCACCAACACCCCATACGCCGCCAACGTCGCGCCGCTGGGCGAAAATAGTGGTTCGCCGGAGAGGGCTTGCCAGAGGGTGATGGCGAAAAAGGCAGCGTAGCCCAGGGCGGCAACCCAGACCAGGCCGACACGCTGTTTTTGGCGTAGGCGGGGGAAGCGGTTTGTGCTCAGTAGCCCGCCGATGAGTGCCAACAGTTGAATGGCATGTAGGCCGAAGAAGTGGGGAGCGCGCAGATCGCCGCCTTCGGTGTTCCAGCCTACGAAGGGCAGACCGCCCCTATCGTCCACTGCGCCGACGCTGTGTGCACCAATCAACGTCGACATCATGCCGTCTTGCATGACGGCCATCTGATCCGCTGTAGGCATTACCATAATCTGCCCCACCAGCCCGCCAGCCAGGGTGATAAACAATCCCAAACGCAATGCCCAGGCCAGGGCGGGCTTTTCGAAGCGCTGACGCATCAGCAGAATCGCAATGATGAGCATCCCTCCCCACAGCACGTAGACAAAGATGCCCATGATGCTGAAGAGCACGCCGTCTAACACTGTACCGAAATTGAAATGGCTGCCGACTCCACGCGCCGCTTGCCCACTGATAATGACGATTTCCACCAGCGACGCCACCGCCACCATATTACCGGCGATGCGTGCCCAACGCTGTCCTTGCAAGAAGCGCAACAGCCACAGGATGGTGAAGGTGTTGATCGAGAGCGAAAGCGCAAACTTCAATGGCTTGATCCAGATCGGGGCATTGCTCACCAGCCGGTCGTCTACAAAAGAGAGGCCCAGCGTCAGCCCGATCATCGCCAGCGCCAGGAAGCCGAAGAGCGTCAGCCAACGGTTAATCGTAAAGAACTGGCGCAGCATCGGTGTGTCGGGAGCAAGAGTCTGTTCTGCATGTGCATTTTGTAACATGGTAGTTCCTCCTTAACTTGGATAGGGGATGATGGAACGGTGCGATGGTAGGACGAGGTGAATAATGGTGGACATGTGATCCTTCATCACCTCATCACCTCATCATCTACTCTCTTGACTTCCACCAGTTCCAACCCCAAATCGTGGATCTTGCGCAGAATGCCGTGTAGCGCCGACTGATCGGCCACCACGCCGTAGAGGACGGTTGCTTCGTCCTCGTGGGTGAGAGTGAGTCCACTAAACCAGTCGGACCAGGCATCATCCAGTCGGCCTGTAACGCGGATGCGATAGGTCCGCCGTGATGGATGATTGACGATAGGGAGTGAAGCATTGAGTTGCGGCTGTGTTAAATTGTTCATGCGCAAAGCATAACGGAGACGGCACGGGGGTGTCGTCCCCAAGATTGGGGCAACGATTGGGGCAATGGATTGGGGCAATGGATTGGGGGCAATCAAAGAATAACATCAACAAACTACCGATCAGGAGAACTACAGTGACGAAATTTATGAATCGGCGCGCGTTGGTAACGGGCGCAAACAGCGGTTTGGGGCAGGCGATGGCGACGGCGCTGGCAGAAGCAGGTGCAACGGTGGCGCTGCATTATCGGCGTAACCAAGAGGCAGTAGACACACTGGCAGCAGCGCTGCGCAACTTCGGCCATACCGTTCATGTGATTCAGGGTGATCTGTCTACCACAGCGGGGACGCGCCAGGTCGCCGCCGCCGCCGTGGCTGCGCTGGAGCAGGTGGACATTCTGATCAATAACGCCGGCGACTGGGTGGACAAGCCGCTGCTCGAAACCAGCGATGCCGAATGGGAGCGGCTGATTGACGTCGATCTGCGTGCGCCGTACCTGCTCACGCGTCTATTGGCCCCAGGCATGGTCGAACGCCGTTGGGGACGAATCATCAACATCAGTTCGATTGCCAGCTTGGGATACGTCCCTGGTGAGGGGCTATACGGTATCTCAAAAGCAGGCATCAACGCGATGACCCATGCATTCGGCGTCGAACTTGCGCCGCACGGCGTCACCGTCAACGCCGTTGCGCCAGGATGGACGCTGCCGGCGGCTCAACCATTCCCCAATCCCACGGACTATCCGCAGTGTCACGACGTACCCAATTTGCGGCCTGGGCATGCAAGCGAAGTGGCGGCGTTCGTGCGCTTCCTCGTCTCCGATGTGGCCGGTCACATTACAGGGCAGGTATTACCTATCGACGGCGGCCTTTCAGTGACGCTGCCCAAAGGCAGGTAAGAATCACGACACTTTGGACGCGGATTTCAGGATTTTTCAGGAGCGAAAGACAGACTGACACACATTCACACTGGAGGTGATTATGTCCGGCCTTGAGATGCTGTGTACGCGCTACGCACTACGCACCACTTCTCTACATCAAAAGGCGTGCCCACAACCCAACAATGCATGGTGGTAAGCACAGCGGGATTGTCTTATGCTAGGAATACGCAATAATGAAACTTTCTTGGCGACGTTGCGTAAAGTATTCCGAGGCTTACAATCAACTGAGCCAGGTGCCGATTCGGCACTTGCTCTTTCAAAATTTCAAGGAGACAAACCATGCAAAAGCGCCTTTATCGCAGCGAAAACGAACGGATGATCGCCGGCGTCTGTGGTGGTCTGGCTGACTATTTCAACATTGATCCCACCCTCGTGCGCCTTGTCTTTGCCGTAGCCTTCATCGTCGGCTTTGGCAGCCCGGGCCTGCTCTACCTCTTGCTCTGGATCGTGATGCCCAACCAGGGTATGCTCGAAAACGGCTCACAGGATCGGATCCGCGAAGGCGTGCAAGAGATGGCCGACAAGACCCGAGAGATCGTCAACGACGTACGTGGTCAAACCAAATCCAACCAGCAGTAACTCCCCCTTTATTGCCGGTAAAATCAAAAACCCGCCGAGGACAACGTTGTCCTCGGCGGGTTTTTGATTGGGGAGGGATCGTGGTTACACCCGTTGTTGCTCGTGCTTGCCTTCAGCTACTTCTTCAACCAGTTTGTCGCAAAAAACAGGCAGATCATCGGGGTTACGGCTCGTAACAAGGCCGTTATTAAGATAACCGTTTCGAATTCAGCTATCGCATCAACAGAATACAACTTAATGCCTGAATGTGGCCTGTATACCGCTATAGGAATCCGGTACAAACTTGGCACAAATTCAGCAAATTCGGTTGATTTTCAGTCTCACACCTTTACAATAAAAGTGAGACAATCGAAATCCGTTGTTCTGGTCACAAAACGTAAGTGACCAACCTGAATCGCTGTAGCAGATCTGCTACGCTGCCGAACAGCGTTGTTCACAGTAGATCCTGTTTGGCGCGAAACAAAAAGGAGTTGAGTTTTATGAACCGTAGAACAAGACAGATCCTGGCCGTGGCTGCCACATTGGCATTGGTGGTCGTGGTTGCAATCTTTGCCGTAGGGAATTTCACCTGGCAACCGGCCACCAACGCAACCGCACGCGTGAGTGCGCTGAACGCCGATCCGATTGTGCTGCCCGCAGAAATTTTGCAGCAGATCGAAACCACAGTGCCGTCTCAAGAAGCGTTGGCGGCTATTTACGAGCAGGTGTCCCCTTCAGTGGTGAACATTCAAGTGGTGCAGCAATCGATGATGTCTCAGTTCGGCATGCCCAACACCCCCTCGCAAGGACAGGGCACCGGCTGGGTGTGGGACACCGACGGCCATATCGTCACCAACAACCATGTGGTTGAAAACGCGCAAAGCATTCTCGTCTTCTTCTCGAATGGCGAATGGGCAGACGCCGAAATCGTCGCCACCGATCCCCAGGCCGATCTCGCTGTGATCCGTGTAGATACCCCTTCCAGCATCACGCTGACACCCATCGCCCTGGCCGAAGACGTGCCGCCTGTAGGCTATTACACACTGGCGCTGGGCAGCCCCTTCGGCCTCGCCGGCTCGATGACACAGGGGATTGTCAGTGCAATTGGGCGTAGCTTCCCTGTGGGCGATCCCCTACAAGGCGGCTCCACCTACTCGCTGCCCGATGTAATCCAGACCGACGCAGCCATCAATCCCGGCAACTCGGGGGGGCCGTTGCTCAACCTCAACGGCGAAGTGATTGGCGTCAACTTCGCCATTCGTTCAGAGGTGCGCGCCAACGCCGGTGTGGGTTTTGCCATCCCCGTGTCAATTGTGCGACGTGTTGTGCCTGCGCTGATTACCGACGGCGCCTATGCCTATCCATTCCTGGGCCTGGGTGGATCCACCATCAACCCACAGATTGCCGAAGCCGAAGAATTGGCCGAAGGCACATTCGGCGTCTTTGTGGGGAACGTCGATCCCAGTGGCCCGGCGGGCAGCGCAGGTTTGCAGGCAGGTGACATTATCACCAGGATTGACGATGAGCCGGTGCACACGTTTGAGGATCTGATCGGCTATCTGATCACTGAAACTTCACCTGGCGACGAAGTTGCGATCCAGCTTTTACGCGAGGGTGAAACCCAAACACTTACCGTGACGTTAGGAGAACGTCCGACACAGCCCACCGCCCCGATTGAACGCATCACCGTTGGGCAGGCCATCGACATTGCCCGTGAGGCGGCGCTTGCCGCCGGCTTGATGCCCGAAGTGGAATCCACCTCGGCCCGGCTTGCCACGCAGGACGGCACAGCCGTCTGGATCGTGCAGCTCGAAGGCGGCGGAGAGCGGCTCACCGTCCATGTCGACGCCGATACGGGCGAGGTGCTAGACATTTCTGAAAGCCAGTAGGGTTGAATGAGTAACGAGTAATCAGTAAGGTTTAACAACAGATCGCCCAATTGGCAAGCACGCTCTTGACACAACCTTACTCGTTACTCATTATCCTCATCACAAAAAGGAATTTTATGACACGCACCATCGTCAATTCTTCGCGGCGGACCATTGCCGTTGTCCTCGCCGTGCTCGTCCTCTTTGCGGGGATGGGTGCGGCGAGGATTTTCGCGCAATCGCCGACCGTCGATCCGGTCACGATTCCGTTGACAGGGCCGGCCACCAGCCGAAACGCTGAGTTTTCGGGCATGGCCTGGTATGGCGATTGGCTCGTGCTCCTGCCCCAATTCCCCTGGTTCGAAGGCTTCGACCGTACAGGCTTCTTTGTGCTTCCCAGGCAAGAGATCGTCGACTTCGTCGACGGGCGGCTTAGCGGACCGTTGACGCCGCGCCTCGTGCCGATGGACGTGAGTGGGATTCTCAACGCCGTCCCCGGTTTTGAGGGATTTGAGTCGATTGTCTTTGTAGGCGATACGATCTATGTCACGGCAGAGGCGAATCTGGGCAGAGAGATGGCGGGGTGGATCTTGCGCGGCACGATTCAGCCGGATCTAAGCGCGGCACGGATCGACGTGACCAGTGCCACATCGATCCCTGTGCAGACGGCCTTTCCCAACATGAGCGACGAGGCGATCCTGGTGCGTCCTGGCGCGGAGGGGTTCGAACTGTTCACCTTCTACGAAGCCAACGGACGGTTGGCCAACCGCAACCCCGTCGCCCACCGCTTTGGCGCGGACCTGACGCCGCTGCCGCCGATCCCCATGGCCAATATCGAATACCGTGTCACCGACGCCACTGAGTTGGATGCCGAAGGGCGCTTCTGGGTGACGAACTACTTCTGGCCGGGTGAGGCCCATCTCCTGCTTGGTGGCTCCGGTTTCGGTGGACGGCTACGCGCCCTCCTGGCGCGCACCCGCCTTCACCCCATCGAACGGCTCGTCGAACTCCAGGTCACCGAAGACGGCGTCGATTACACAGACACGCCGCCCATTAACCTCACGTTGGGTGAAGGCGATTCGCGCAACTGGGAAGGCATCGTCCGTCTTGAAAATCGGGGCTTTCTCATTGTGACAGACAAATTCCCTGAGACGATCCTGGCTTTTGTGCCGCAGCCCTAGTCCACACGCCGATCCGGCACGACGTAGATCAGCGGCAGGCTAATCAACGTGATTGCGTACTTGACCACCAGATTGAAGACAAAAATCTGCCAGACCACGGCCCAGGGCAGGCCCTCCATGCCGAAGAGGGTGATGGGCGCAAACGCACCCACGGCGAAGATGAGATTGTCTACGGGGACGCTGATGCTGTTGCTTGTCAGCACACGCAACCACTGAAAACGCCGTGTCACGCGTGTGACGAAGAGGTGATAGACCTCGGTGTCGATCAACTCGCTCACCACCTCGGCCAGGATCGACGCCGCCACGATCCGCCACACCGGCGCGAGGACGGCACTGAACTCAGCCCCCAATCCCCACGACGGGTCACTTTCCACACTGGCGGCCCACATCAAATAGAGCACCATGAAGAGGTTGATCCCCGCCGCGGTGACAATCAACGTCTGCGCGCCGCGTTTGCCCATCACCTTGTGCACCACATCGCGCAATGTAAAGGTGATGGGGTAGATGAAGGTCCCCATGTCCACGGCCAGGCCGGCCACCAGGCCGATCTTCAGGCTGGCGATGTCCGACAACATCTGCGCGGCGATGTACGCCGCCACCACAACAATCGCTACTTTCGACAACGTCGCCACCGGGATCTCAGCGCGGCGCTCTTCCTGCTTGGTTGAAACGGTTGACTGCATGAATCTTCTCCTATGTTTTGGTAAGGCGGGAACCACGACCGCCGAAAAACAAAGATTCATTTTAGCACAAGGAAGAGGTGAACCACGGATTTCACGGATTCAAAGGATTTCCAGAAGAGAGAGAAAAAAAATTCACCGCAAAGGCGCAAAGGGCGCAAAATCCGACATTTTACACACATAATTCCCTTAAATCATTGACATTGTCAGGCAACGATTGTACACTCAAGGTATGTTTGTCTTGTACAAGCGTTTGGCATTTAGAGGAAGCGATATATGCAGAGAAACGTCCTCGAATCAATTGACCATCAGGCATTGGGGCAGCGGCTGAAGCAGGCCCGCGAGCGCGAGGGGATGACCCAGGCCGACGCTGCCGCCGTCCTCGATGTAGCGCGCACTACGTTGACCGCTATCGAGCAGGGCACACGCCGCGTCAAGGCTGGGGAGTTGATCAAACTGGCCCAGGCGTATGGACGGCAGGTAAGCGATTTCGTACGGGCGCGGCCTGAAATCGTCCCGTTTCAGGTGCAGTTTCGCAGCGTACAGTTGACCGACGATATCGACGGCGATCAGATCCGCCAGAGCATTGCCGACTTCGAGGACCATTGCCAAGACTATCTCGAACTCGAATCGATTATGGACAGCGTCTACCGTCCACGCTATCCACAGATTTACGAGATCGACGGCGATCAGATCGAGCGGATTGCCGAAGCTGTCGCCATTGAGGAACGTAGCCGTCTGAACGTGGGCGACGGTCCTTTCGTGCAGTTGCGCCAGGTGCTGGAAAACGACGTGGGCCTGCGCATCTTCTACCTGCCCCTGCGCCCCTCCGGCAAGATTTCGGCCATGTACGCCTACAGCGAGGAACTGGGCGGCTGCATCGCTGTCAACAGCCAGCACCCTGAGGAACGGCGGCGGTGGTCATTGGCCCACGATTATGCGCACTTTTTGACCCAGCGCGAACGTCCTGCGATCCTGCCCACTGCTGGCTATGTGCGGGTACCGCGCCATGAACGCTTCGCCGATGCCTTTGCCAAGTATTTCCTCATGCCCACCAGCGGGCTGCTCAAGCGCGCCCGCGCCCACCTAAGCGCGAATGGAAAGTTGACCGTCTCGGACGTACTCATCCTCGCCAATTACTACGCGGTTTCCGCCGAAACCATGACCCACCGCCTCGAAGAACTGGAACTGGTGCGTCCTGGCGCGTGGATGCGCATTCAAGAAATGAAACTGCCGATTCGTGAGGCACAGCGTGAACTCGGTCTGGCGCCGGTAGCCGAGGCAGACGAAACCTTTCCCCGGCGCTATCTCTTCCTGGCGATTGCGGCCTACGAGCAGGAACGCATCAGCGAGGAACAACTGGCCCGTTTCTTGCACAAGGACAGGCTGAAGGTGCGCCGACTCGTGGCCGAGTTTCAGCCTGCCGACGCCGCGTTCTTCAATCAAACTGCCGTGGAAGTGTAGGAGCAGCCCGTGACTGAAGCGCCATCTCAGTTGACCTACCTCGCCGACACCACACTTGTGCTGGACGCCTGTTGTCTCATCGACCTGTACACCTCAGGATGCATGACCGATATCCTGTCGGCGCTGCCCTGTCCCGTTGCGGTGGCGCGCTACGTTTTGGATGCGGAGGCGTTGAGCGTGCCGAATCTCACGTCCTCATCCTCGAATCTACCTTTCGATGTCGTCGACCTCGCCTCCGAAGACGAAGAAATGGCCTTTATCGACTTCGCCGTTGCCTTCGGGGCCGACGGCGAAGCCTACACCTGCGCCATCGCCGTCCAGCGCAACTGGGCGGTCGCCAGCAACGAACGCAAGGTGATCCGCATCCTGCAAACTGCATTTCCGTCCATCGCCATTGTCACCACGCCGGAGATTGTCGGGCACTGGGCCGAGATTGCACATCCTAGTGCGAACGAACTCCGCCAAGTTATCCGCCGCATCGAACTCGACGCCCACTACCGCCCCGGTCGCGCCCATCCTCTCTTCGACTGGTGGAACGCTCATTTTGAATGAGCCGCTCTATTCTGGTGATCCCGAAATCAATGTCGCTCTTTTCTCCCCTTCGTGTTTCTTCGTGTGCCTTCGTGGATCAATTCTTCTCTGCAATCCTTTGAATCTGCGTAATCTGTGGACAGATCTCTTTGTCGATCTTTCGGCGGAATCCCCCGCTCAATGATAAGATAGAGCCATTTGGTTTTCCCGCAATGCCACCCCGAGGAGACATACATGTCCAACCGGTTCAATCAGGCTGTCGAAGAACGGCTGCTGCGCTATGTGCAGATTGACACCCAGAGCGACGAAGCGTCGAAGACGTCGCCCAGCACACAGAAGCAGTTCGATCTGCTGCGCCCACTGGCCGAGGAACTGCGCCAGATCGGCGTCGAGGATGTCACCCTCTCTGAACATGGCGTCGTGTTGGGCACCGTCCCCGCTACGGTGGACGGCGCGCCCACCATCGCTTTCCTTGCCCATGTGGACACCGCCCCGGCCTACAATGGCACCGGCGTCAGGCCCCGCGTCCACCGCAACTACGACGGTGGCGAGATCTCCTTCCCCGACGCGCCTGGACTCGTCCTCAATTCTCAGGGATCGCCCTATTTGGCTCACAAAATCGGCGAAGACATCATCACCGCCAGTGGATCGACCCTCCTCGGCGCGGACGACAAATCGGGCGTCGCCGTAATCATGACCATGGCCGAAGCGCTGATCGCCGATTCGTCGATCCCGCATGGGCCGATCCGTATCGCCTTCACGCCGGACGAGGAAATCGGACGTGGCGTGGCGCATCTTTCACCGGCGGACCTCGGCGCGTCCTTTGCCTACACCCTCGACGGCAGCGACGCGGGCGAGATCTCGTTTGAAACGTTCTCGGCAGACAAAGCCGTGGTTACCATCACCGGCGTCTCCATCCATCCCGGCACGGCCTACGGCAAGCTGGTCAACGCGCTGACGTGGGCGACAAAACTCGTCACCATGTTGCCCGAAGCCACACGCACACCGGAGACTACCCAGGATCGCGAAGGATTCATCCTGCTCTACCAGATGTCGGGCAACGCCGCCGAAGCAAAATTGATGTTCATCCTGCGCGATTTTGAGATGGACGGCCTCAAGGCACACGGCGAGTTGATCGAATCGCTGTGTGCGTCCTTGCGCCTGGCCGAGCCCCGCCTAAAGGTGACCTGCGAGATCACGCCCCAGTACCGCAACATGCGCTACTGGCTCGAAAACGACATGACGCCCGTCGAACTGGCCGTAGCCGCCATCCGCAGCCAGGGGATCGAACCTATCCACCGCACCGTACGTGGCGGCACCGACGGTTCGCAGATGACGGAAAAAGGCGTGCCCACGCCAAACCTCTTCACCGGCCAGCAGGATCTGCACGGCCCGTTGGAGTGGATCAGCGTGCAAGACATGGCGCGCTCGGTGGCGGTGTGCATTGAAATTGCCAAACTGGCGGCAGAATAAATAGAGATTGGAGATTGGTATCGTGTTGAGGCGATGATTGTTCTATTGAGATTTTGTAAACACGGATTGGAGGAAACACGGATCTGGGAGAATAGAGCGCGGATTAGGCTGATTGAGCGGATCAAACGGATTTTGATAACAATTGCTCAGAATCAGCACAAATCCGCTCGATCCGCTTAATCCGCGTTCTATCTCTTTTGAATCCGTGTTCCCTCCAATCCGTGTTTACAAAAGTAGCCGGTCTCTAATTTCTAACAAGATACTCAGACGGGAAATACCATGCCTAAGCGAACAGATATCTCTTCAATCCTCATCATCGGCTCCGGCCCCATCGTCATCGGTCAGGCCTGTGAATTTGACTATTCGGGTGCACAGGCGTGTAAGGCGTTGCGCCAGGAAGGCTACCGCATCGTCCTGGTCAACTCGAACCCGGCCACGATTATGACCGACCCCGAAATGGCCGATGCCACGTACATAGAGCCCCTCACCGTCGACGTGCTCGAGAAGATCATTGCGGCGGAACGCCCCGACGCCGTCCTCCCCACTGTGGGCGGGCAGACCGGCCTCAACCTGGGCGTGGCCCTGGCCGAGACGGGCATCCTCGCCAAATACGGCGTCGAGTTAATCGGTGCCAACCTGCGCTCCATGCAGGTGGCCGAAGACCGTCAACTCTTCAAGCAGACAATGGACGAAATCGGCCTGGAGTCGGCACAGAGTGGGTTGGCCCGCTCTCTCGAAGACGCCCACCGCATCGCCCAGGAGATCGGGCGCTATCCGCTCTTTATCCGCCCCAGCTTCACCCTCGGCGGCAGCGGCGCGGGGACAGTCTTCACGCCGGATGAGTTTGAAGAAAAGGTACTGTGGGGATTGCGTGAAAGCCCTGTCCACACCGTGCTGGTAGAAGAATCGCTCATCGGCTGGAAGGAGTACGAACTGGAGGTGATGCGCGACCGCGCCGACAACTTCGTCGTCGTCTGCACCATCGAGAACCTCGACCCCATGGGCGTCCACACCGGCGACAGCATCACCGTGGCCCCTGCCCAAACGCTCACCGACAAGGAATACCAGCGCCTGCGCGATCAATCGCGGCTGATCATGCGCGCTGTGGGTGTGGAGACCGGTGGCAGCAACGTCCAATTTGCCGTCGATCCCAAAACGGGACGCACCATTGTCATCGAAATGAACCCGCGTGTCTCCCGCTCCAGCGCGCTGGCGTCAAAGGCAACCGGCTTCCCCATTGCCAAACTCGCCGCCAAGCTGGCCGTGGGCTATACCCTCGACGAACTCAAAAACGACATCACCCAGGAGACAGTCGCCGCCTTCGAGCCGTCCATTGACTATGTGGTGGTGAAGATCCCACGCTGGGCCTTTGAGAAGTTCCCCGGCGTGGATCGCGAACTTGGCCCGCAGATGAAGTCCGTGGGCGAGGTGATGGCGATTGGCCGCACCTTCAAAGAAGCGCTACAAAAAGGTGTGCGCAGCCTCGAAATCGGCCGCGACGGCCTCGGCCCCCTGGAACGGGACGCGCAAGGACAGATCAAGGGCTACGCGCCAAACACCGAACTGCACGATCTGTTGCGCATCCCCAACCGCGACCGCCTCTTCGCCACCTACGAAGCACTCAAACGCGGTGACAGCACCGCCACGATCTGCCAGATCACCGGCTTCGACCCCTGGTTCGTCGAGCAGATGAAGCAGATCACCGACTTCGAAAAGAGCATCGACCGCCTCGATGCGTACACACTGCGCCGAGCGAAACGCATGGGTTTCAGCGACAGCCAGCTCGCCCGCATCGCGAATGAGAAGGGACTGGTGATTGGTGATTTGGGCGTGGTGACTGGGGAGAAAGACGAACCTACGTCCACAAGCTCTACCTCTGCCCAATCACCAATCCCCAATCCCCAATCACCCCTCTCTGAATTCGACATCCGCGCCCTGCGCAAACGCCTCGGCGTCCTCCCCACCTACCACCAGGTGGACACCTGCGCTGCCGAGTTTGAGGCGTACACGCCTTATCTGTACAGCAGTTACGAAATGGAAAGCGAAGCGCCGCCCACCGACCGCCCCAAGATCATCATCCTGGGCGGCGGGCCTAACCGCATCGGCCAGGGCATTGAGTTCGACTATTGCTGCGTCCACGCCAGTTTCGCCCTGCGCGATTTGAACTACGAAACGGTGATGATCAACTGCAACCCCGAAACCGTCAGCACCGACTACGACACGAGCGATCGGCTCTACTTTGAGCCGTTGACGTTGGAGGATGTGCTGAATATTTACGAACGCGAAACTGGTGATTGGGGATTGGTGACTGGTGACTGGGCAGAAACAGACGACAACGCCTCTCCCCAATCACCAGTCACCAATCCCCAATCACCCGTCCTCGGCCTCATCGTCCAATACGGTGGACAAACCCCGCTCAACCTCGCCGCGGGGTTGCAGGAGCAGGGCGTACCCATCCTGGGGACGCAACCCGCTGCCATCGACCTGGCCGAGGACCGCGACCAGTTCAGCGCGCTGCTGGCGCAGTTGGAGATTCCGTCACCCGCCAATGGCATTGCCCGCAGCACCGAAGACGCCGTCGCCATCGCCGACCGCATTGGCTATCCCGTGGTGGTGCGCCCTTCGTATGTCCTCGGCGGGCGGGCCATGGCTGTGGTGGACGACGAAGAGAGTCTGCGCCGCTACATGACGGAAGCAATCATCGCCGCCATCGGCGTCACCGGTAAGCGCAACGGACAGCCCACCGGCCCCACGATCCTGGTCGATCAATTCCTCGAAGACGCCTACGAGGTCGATGTCGATGCCGTGAGCGACGGCGAAAATTTGGTGGTGGGCGGCATCATGCAGCACATCGAAGAGGCAGGCATCCACAGCGGCGATAGCGCCTGCGTGCTGCCGCCGTGGAAGATCAGCGGCTATCACCTCAACATCATCCGCGAGTACACCGAAAAGCTGGGCCTGGCCCTGGGCGTGCGCGGGTTGATGAATGTGCAGTACGCCATTAAAGACGACGTCGTCTACGTGCTGGAAGTCAATCCGCGCGCCAGTCGCACCGTCCCCTTTGTGAGCAAGGCGACAGGCGTGCCGCTGGCCAAGTTGGCGGCGCGTGTCATGGCAGGGGAGACGTTGGCTGAAGTCGGGCTGACCAGCGAACCCGAAGTGGACGGCTTCTTCGTCAAAGAGGCGGTGTTGCCGTGGAAGAAGTTCACCGGCATCGACGCCCTGCTTGGCCCTGAAATGCGCTCCACCGGCGAGGTGATGGGCCATGCCAGTAACTTTGGACACGCCTTCGCCAAGAGCCAGTTGGGCGCAGGCTATCGGTTGCCGGCCGGCGGCGGCGTGCTCATCACCGTCAACGATTTCGACAAGGGCGCCGCGGTGAAGCTGGCGCGCGATTTCCACCGCATGGGCTTCACCCTCTTTGCCACCGAAGGCACGGGCGAACTTATGGAAAAGGTGGGAATTCCTGTCACTTACCTGGCCAAGGCCATCACCGGCAGCGAAGGACAGTACACCACCCTCGATGCCATGCGCGACGACAAGATCCACCTGATTATCAACACGCCGCTCGGCCCGAGCAGCCGCAACGACGGTGCAAAGATCCGCACACTGGCCACACGCATGGAGATCCCACTGATCACCACCCTGTCGGCGGCGCAGGCAGCCGTCAACGGCATCCGCGCCATGAGCCAGAAAGATCTCACTGTGCGCAGCCTACAAACCCATTACGCGGCTGTGAAGCAGTAAGCAAAGATGGTATACTCCTGCCCAACGGTTTAGACGCAAAACAGAAACAGAATTGATCCACGAAGCCACACGAAGGAGAGAAAAGAGGAGAAATGATCCACGATTTCACAGATTAAAAGGGGTCAGAAGGTAGGAAGTATTCACCGCAAAGGCGCAAAGAAATGCAGGAAACGGTTCTTTGTTCTGGCTTTGCGTTCCTTTGCGCCTTTGCGGTAGCCCTCTCCCTCTCTGGAAATCCTTTCAATCTGTGAAATCAGTGTCCGTTTTCTCTCCTCTGCCTTCGTGTCTCTTTGTGTGGCTTCGTGGATCAATTCTGAAAAATATTTGAGAGGAAGGAACACTCTATGCCCATTAGCACCCCATCCTTCGGCGACGACCAGGACGGACGTGACCCGCGCTTCCAAAGCGACGAGATGTACGATGTCGACGAACTCTACTTGGACGGACTCTCGGCCCCGGTTGCCGAGAAGTTGCTCAAGCAACTGGGCGGCGGCGTCGTAGACAAGCACGAACTGGTGGAAGGCATCGGCTGGAAGGCGCGCATCGCGCCAGTCGAAGGCGGCGCCACCATCCACTTCCACGCCCACGACGAACTCATCGACGATCTCATGCGCCGCTTTGAGATCCTGGCGGAGCGCGAACTATCATAACGTGATCCGTGATTCGTGTTGCGTGGTTTGAGTACGTTGAACGTTCGTTACGTCGATTCTTCGTCAAGCGATAGTGCTTACGATACCAGGTTACGCACTACCCTTGAACCAATCAACAAACCCAAAAACGAACGACACCCTGCACCCACGTATCACGCAACACGAATCACGCAACACGAATCACGCAACACGAATCACGCAACACGGAACCCCACCCAATGACCCAAACTGCAACCTACCGTGTCGGCAGCAACATCGCCTTTATCAAGTATTGGGGCGTGGCCGACGCCACGATCAACATCCCCCTGAACAACTCCATCAGCATGACGTTGGCCGACGCCTACACCACCACCACCGTCACCTGGGACGTGGACGGCAGACTCGCTACCGACGAGGTCACTGTAGACGGCGAACGCTTTGCCCCCAAGAAGGCCCAGCGCGTCGTCGATCACCTGGATCGTCTACGCGCCGTGGCAGGTGTGAATTACCGCGCCCAGGTGACCAGCGCCAACAACTTCCCCATGGCTTCGGGGATCGCCAGTTCGGCCAGCGGCTTCGCAGCGTTGACCGTGGCCGGCTGCGCTGCGCTAGGACTCGATCTCGATCCGACGCGTCTTTCGGCCATCGCCCGCCGAGGCAGTGGATCGGCCAGCCGCAGCCTCTTCGGCGGCTTCGTCGAGTGGGAACAGGGCCACGACGACGTCACCAGCGTCGCCCACCAACTCTACACCGAAGATCACTGGGATCTGCGCGACATCGTCGCCGTGATCAGCAGCGAAGAGAAGAAAGTCAGCAGCGCCGGTGGTCATTTGCTGGCGCTCACCAGCCCCCTGGCCGAAGGACGCCGTGATCACGTCGACGGCTGGCTGGCGGAGGTTCGCCGTGCCATCACCGAACGGGACATCGCCCGCCTCGGGCCGATCATCGAACTTGACGCCCTGGCCATGCACAGCGTCATGATGACCAGCAACCCCAGCCTGCTCTACTGGCAACCCGGCACACTGACCATCCTCCACGCCGTGCAGCACTGGCGCGAAGACGACGGCCTGCAAGCCTATTTCACCATCGACGCCGGCCCCAACGTCCACCTGATCTGCGAAGCCGACACCGCCGCCGAAGTCGAAACGCGCCTCGCCCAATTGCCCGGCATCGAACGCGTGATCGTTAGCCAGGCCGGACCGGGGCCTATGAGAATTTTCGAAGATCAAACCTGAGGAGGTTTTCATGTCTAAGCTCCCTGGCGGCGCCCTCGCCAGCCGTCCACTCCATTTTATTTGGATCGCCGACTGTTCCGGTTCGATGGGGCATGGCGGCAAGATCCAGGCGCTCAACAACGCCATCCGCGAGGTGATCCCCCACATGCAGCGCGTGGCAAGCGAAAACCCCAACGCCCAGGTGATGGTGCGCGCCGTGCGATTCTCGAACGGGGCGCAGTGGCACATTGCCCAAGCAACACCTGTGGTCAACTTCCGCTGGGACGATCTCAACGCCGACGGTGTCACCGACATGGGCAAGGCGTTGCAACTCGTCGCCGAGCAGCTCAACCCGGATGTTATGCCGCGGCGGGCGTTGCCACCGGTCCTCGTAATGATTTCAGATGGCAAACCCACCGACGATTTCAGCGCCGGCCTACGCGCCTTGATGGATTCCCCCTGGGGCAAGAAGGCTGTGCGCGTCGCCATTGCCATCGGCGATGATGTAGACAAAGATACACTTCAACGCTTTATCGGCCATCCTGAATTGGAGCCGTTGCGCGCCAACAACGCCGAAGCGCTGGTCAAGCACATCAAGTGGGTCTCCACAGCGGTGCTGCAATCGGCCTCTTCACCCGCCAGTCAGGCTGTGGGCATGACAGCACAGAACAACGTACCCCTGCCGCCCCCACCCGACGACATCTCCGACGCCGACGATGTCTGGTAAACCAGCGTCTGGTAAACCAGGGTCACCAGGGTCTAGTGAACCAGCGTCTGCGAAAGCGGCTGCCGCTGCCCCCGCTGAGCAACCGACAGCAGGTGAAACGACGCGCTGGCAGGCGTTGGGGGCCAGTGTCCCCGGTGCGGCCCATGTACGCGCCGGCCGCCCCAACCAGGACGCGCTACGCTGGTGGCCGCGCAGTGGACAGGGATCCACCCTGATCCTTGCTGCAGCAGACGGTCACGGCGGCGTGCGCTACGCCCGTAGCCACATCGGCGCAGCGCTGGCGGTACGTACTGCCGTCCAGGTGCTCTCGCGTGGCCTGCGCGATCTCATCCCCACCCAGCACGAACTCACCAACGATCTCGATCTGGCCCAGATCAAACGTGACATTGAAGGCTGGCTGCCCAAGATCCTGGTCCGGCGCTGGCAGGAACGGGTGCAGCGTCATCTGCGCCGCTACCCACTCACGCGCGACGAAAAAGCGCTGCTCACCACCCCAGCCACTGACGGCAAACCCGCCGCCGTGCGCTCTGGGCTACACGCCTACGGGGCGACGCTGTTGGCTGTGGTCCTCACGCCGCACTTTCATCTCTACGTGCAACTGGGCGATGGTGACATCCTCACCGTTTCGGCCGATGGGCGCGTCTCCGGCCCACCCTTGGCCGAGGACAGCCGCCTGCTGGCCAACGAGACCACGTCCTTGTGTACGGCGGACGCGTGGTCGAGTGTGCGCATCTACTTTCAGCCGCTGGTCGGCGCGCCGCCGGCATTGATCCTCCTTGCCACCGACGGCTACGCCAACTCCTTCGTCGACGGCGCCGCCTTCACCCAGGTGGGCGCGGATCTCCTGTCCGCCGTACAAACGCAGGGCGTGGACGCCGTCAACGCCGCCCTGCCCACCTGGCTGGCAGATACGTCGTCCTCGGGTAGTGGGGACGATATCACCGTGGCGATGGCGTACCGGCAGGGATGATGTTGGACGCGCCGCCTCAGCGCCAGGCACTGAGGCTTTCCCTGTGGTAAAATGAGGGCGTGCTTGTTTACATGGAGGGAAGATATGAGCCAATTGGTAATTCCCTATTCGTCGGAAGTATTGGGCGCACTAGGGCAGGACGAAGAAGAGTTTGAGCAAAACGCACGCCTTTTACTGGCAATCAAACTCTATGAAATGGGCAAATTGACGACAGGGCTGGCTGCAGAACTGGCTGGGGTACCCCGTTCATCCTTCATTTTTCTCCTAAAAGACTACGGTCTTTCGCCGTTCGGTCAGGATGAAGACGAACTCGAAGAGGATTTAAGCAGTGCCAGAAGGGCCAGTCATCGCCAATAATACCCCCTTAGTATCGCTCTGGGTGCTCAACAAACTCTATCTCCTACGTGATCTTTACAATCAAGTATTGATCCCGCTAGCGGTGCATGAAGAGTTTCTTGCAGTCAATACAGCATCTAGGCAACAGGCGTTGCGCAATGCGCCCTGGATCATCCCAACTTCAATTCAACACCCCGAGCGAAGCTATACGAATGCACCCTTGGATAATGGAGAGGCAGCGGTTCTGGCCCTGGCCAAGGAAACAGACGCTCGACTGGTTATCATCGATGAACGTTTGGGCCGCGAACATGCACGTCGTATGGGATTGCGCATCACGGGGACGTTGGGTGTGTTGTTACTTGCCAAAGAGGCTGGGCAGATCAGCACTGTGACACATTTGATCGACCAACTACTGGATAACGGCCTTTACTTGGGTGAACGTTTGATTCGTCGCACTCTTGAATTAGCTGGGGAATCCATACCGGACGGTGATGCCGAGCCGGATTTCTAAAATGAACCAACTTCTCCAACCAGGACAATCTATCACGGCCAAATCATCCGGCCTGACCTACACCGTCGGTGACTTCATCGGCGGCGGCGGGCAGGGCGAGGTGTACAACGCGTTGCTCAGCGACAGCGCCGGCCGCGCCCAGGGGACGCCCATGGCGCTGAAGTGGTTCTTTCCCCACTATCTGCGCCGCGACCCCCAACTACGCGAACGGCTAATCAGCGCCGTCAACGCCGGTGCGCCCAGCGACCGCTTCCTCTGGCCACAGGAATTGGTGGAATCGCCGGCTGCGCCCGGTTTCGGCTACGTGATGCCGTTGCGCGACAAACGCTTCGTCGGCATCGTGGACCTGGTGATGCGCCGCGTGGAGCCGAGTTTCCGCGTCCTCGTGACAGCGGGCTTCGACCTGGCCCACAGCTACCTGAATCTTCACCTCAAAGGGCTCTGTTACCGCGACATCTCGTTCGGCAACGTCTTCTTCGACCCAGGCAGCGGCGAAGTACGCATCTGCGACAACGACAACGTGGGCATTGATCGCCGCAACAACAGCGGCATCGGCGGCACGGCTCGCTTCATGGCCCCAGAAATTGTACGCGGGGAAGCGGCCCCTAGCACCGAGACCGATCTCTTTTCGCTGGCCGTGCTGCTCTTCTACATGCTGGTGAACCATCACCCACTCGAAGGCGAGCGCGAGGCCGAGATCCGCTGCTTCGATCTGCCCGCCATGACCCGTCTTTACGGCACAGAACCGATCTTCATCTTCGATCCCAACGACGACCGCAACCGTCCAATGCCGGGCTTTCATGACAATGCGCTGGCCTTCTGGCCCATCTATCCTGCCTTCTTCCGGGACTTGTTCGTACGCGCCTTCACCAACGGCCTCAAAGACCCTGTCCACGGGCGGGTGCGTGAGAGCGAATGGCGAGCGGCCCTGGTGCGACTGCGCGACGCTATCCACTACTGCACCGACTGTGGCGCTGAGAATTTCTACGATGTCGACGCCCTGCGCACCAGCGGACAGCCGGCGCGCTGTTGGGCTTGTGACGAAACCCTACGCCTGCCCCCGCGTATGCGCCTGGGCCGCGAGGTAATCATGCTCAACCACGACACGGTGCTCTACCCCCACCACGTCGACGACAGCCGGCAGTACAATTTCGAGCAACCGGCGGCGCAGGTGACACAGCATCCACGCAACCCGCAGATCTGGGGGCTACGCAACCTCACCGGGCAGAAATGGGTGAGCAGCGACAGCAGCGGCAAGGTCCACGACGTGTTGCCCGGGCAGACGGTGACACTTGCCTCCAGCACGCGTATTCACTTTGGCCGTCAGGAAGGCGAAGTGCGCCTCTAGCCCATGCACGATCGACCACGCCAGATTCTCCGCCAACTGATCCTAAATTACGGACAGCCGATCATCCACGATCCGCGTCGCGTCGACGCTTTTCTGCAAGACGTGTGCGGGCAGCATCACCGCGAGATCTTCGTCCTCGTCCACGCGCAGGAGCAGCAGATCCCACGCGATCTGCTGGCCGCCGGCAAAATGGCCGGTGACCCGGTCCACTGGCAGCGGTTGTCTCGGCGCTTGCAAGATCGCCTCGCCATCACCACCGAAGCCGCTGATTGGGCGGTGGAAAGCTGGGCGATGGCGCTGAACGTTGCGCCCCAACGTTACAACTACCCGCGTTGGCTACGCCTGGGCTGGGAAAATCTTTCACGACTCAACCTGCGCGGTTCATTGCAGAATGTATCTGCCGGGTGGAAATTGCGTGAACGATCTTTTGGTGACATTGGTGTACAATGGAATGCACCTTTCCGGGGGTGGTTGCCCAATCGACGCTGGATCGCCGCTTCGGTGTTGGCGCTTATGCTGATGGGACTCGCCTCGTTTGCACTGCGTTCACCCGTCAATGCTTGGATCAGCACATTGGCCTTCTGGCAAGACGACGCTTCCGCAACAGCCCAGCTTTCGGAACGCACAGTGGCCTGGCTTAACCAGATCTACCCGCCGCCCCGGTCTGTGCGCATCGGCGAAGAAGCGGTGGCGCTCCACGCCGAAGCCGGCGAAGACGCACAAATTCTGGCTTATCTCACGCCACCCGGCGCGCTGGTGACCATCGACGCCTACAGCCAGGACGGCCTGTGGGCGCACGTATCCGAGCCGATCCAGGGGTGGATCGCCCAAACCGGTGTCTACCATCTGCCCACGCCCGAGGGGACGGGTAACTACGCCGCCCGCATTGCGCCCACCCTTGGCGTCATCCTCGGCGACGGGCTGCGGGTACGCCAAACGCCGACAGTGGACGGCGTCGTGCTGGGCGATTTGTCGGCGCAACAAGAAGTCCTAGTGCTCGCTGCCACCGCAGACGGTGCCTGGTTCCAAATTGTGGAGCCGATGCAAGGTTGGGTAAGTAGTGAATTTATCGCCAAAGTTGCGCCATGACGGCGCATGTATAGGAAGGAACCTATGGCACAAAACGAAAGCCATGTAAACCGAAACCGCGGCATCACCCAAGTAGACGATTTCGGCTCGCGCAACCGTGACCGCACGGTGGAAGTGCGCGACGATGCCGGCCTGCTCGACGTAGGCGGCGCCGCCGAAGTCGCCGTCCTTGTGGGCGTGGAGTTGACCGGCGACCCCGGCCTGCTCTCGCTCGAAGATTCGCTGGACGAGTTGGCGCTCTTGGCGCAAACCGCCGGCCTTGAAGTCAGTGGACGGCTCTCACAGCGCCTCGATCACCCCCATCCCGCCACCTTCATCGGTTCGGGCAAGCTCGAAGAACTCAACACGATGGTTGTGGAATTGGGCGCAAATGTGATCATCGTCGACGATGAACTGTCGCCCAGCCAGCAACGTGGCATCGAAAAGGTGCTGGGCGAGGAGATCAAGGTGATCGACCGCACAGCGCTGATCCTTGATATCTTTGCGCGCCATGCCAGCACCCGCGAAGGCGCGGTGCAGGTGGAATTGGCCCAATATGAATACAGGCTGCCCCGCCTCACCCGGGCGTGGACCCATCTGGCCCGGCAAGCAGGTGGTCGCGCAGGTGGCGCCAGTGGCGGCGTCGGTGTGCGTGGCCCTGGTGAAACACAGTTGGAAGTCGATCGCCGCGAGATTAACCGGCGCATCGCCCACCTGAAGGTCGAACTGGCAGAAATTAGCAAACACCGCGAACAGTATCGGGCGCGGCGTCGCCTATCGCCCACACCGGTAATCGCCGTCGTCGGCTACACCAATGCGGGCAAGAGTACGCTGCTCAATGCCATCAGCAATGCCAACGTCGTGGCCGAAGATCAGCTCTTTGCCACCCTCGATCCCACCACGCGCCGCGTCCAACTGCCCAGCGGGCGGCTGACGCTCTTCACCGACACGGTTGGTTTCATCCAGAAGCTTCCCACCACCTTGGTGGCTTCGTTCCGCGCCACGTTGGAGGAGATCAACGAAGCCGATCTGCTGCTGCATGTGGTGGACGCCTCCCACGTCAACGCCGACGAACAGGTGTCGGCCGTCGAAGAAGTGCTCGAAGAGTTGGGCGCGGGGAACAAGCCGGTGATCACGGCGTTGAACAAGGCCGACCGCCTTGACACTACCGATCCCGAAGTTGCGTCCTGGCTGGAGACGGCGAAGGCCGAGTATCCCAACGTCATGGTGATCAGCGCGCTGCGCGGCATCGGCGTTGACGACCTGCTCAACTTCATCGACGACCGTCTGCGCCAGGAAATGGTGCATGTTCGTATGTTGATCCCCTACCAGAATGGCGATCTGGTTTCGCTCTTCCACCAATACGGCCACGTCGAGCACGAGGAATACACCGGCGAGGGCACAATTATGGAAGGACGCCTGCCTGCGTCAATGGCAGGCCGGTTCGCCGACTACTGGATCACAGCTTGATCTAACAAACTCCACCAGAAAGTGAGTCGATCATGCCGAAGGTAGTTGTAACCAGACGGGTCCCCGCCGAAGCCATCGAACTGCTCAAGCAGAGCTGCGACGTACAGCTTTGGGACAGCGACGATCCCATTCCGCGAGGGACGCTGCTGGAATGGGTGGCCGGTTGCGACGGTCTCTACTGTCTGCTGACGGAGAAGATCAACGATGAACTGCTCGATGCCGCCGGCCCACAGTTGAAGGTGGTGAGCACCATGTCGGTGGGCTACGATCACGTGGACGTGGAGGCGTGCACCAAACGTGGCGTCGCCATCGGCTTCACGCCGGACGTCCTCACCAAGACGACGGCGGAGTTGGCTGTGGCCTTGCTCATGGCAACGGCGCGGCGCATCCCCGAGAGCGTGGACGCGGTTAAGGACGGCGAGTGGAAGACGTGGAAGCCCATGTGGCTCACCGGCCAAGATCTGCACGACAGCACCGTGGGCATCGTGGGGTTGGGGCGCATCGGCGCAGCGGTGGCCAAGATGCTCAGTGGTTTTGACTGCAAGCTGATCTACTCTGATCCCTACCCCAACAAGGAGTTGGCCGACTCGCTGGGGATCGAGTACGTGTCGTTTGAGGAGTTGCTGGAACGCAGCGACTTTGTCAGCACGCATACGCCGCTCTTCCCAGAGACCCATCACCTCTTCAACACCGACGCCTTCCGCCGCATGAAGAAGAGCGCCATCTTCATCAACACCAGCCGCGGCCCCATCGTCAACCACGATGATCTCTACGACGCGTTGGTCAACGGCGAGATTTTGGCGGCAGGGTTGGATGTCACCGAGCCGGAGCCACTGCCCTCGGATCACAAGTTGCTTTCGCTCAAGAACTGTGTGGTATTGCCCCACATAGCCAGCGCCAGCGTCGCCACCCGCCGCAAAATGGCGATCATGGCGGCAGAGAATGTACTGGGTGGCCTCAACAGTACGCCGATGCCCAATCGTGTGAAGGCGTAGTGAGCACGCAACTTACAAAGCCATAGCAGACGGCAAACTGCGGACACGGATTGGAAGAAGACGGATCAATCTAGAGAAATCCGTCTTCTTCCAATCCGTGTCCGCAGTTTTGCCTGAATCTATTCGGTTGGCCAGGGATTGACGACTGTGACACCTGTTCCAGCAAAATCGCGTTCGTTGCGTGTGACGAGGGTATGACCGTGATGCAATGCGATTGCTGCAATGAACGAATCCATGGACGGTAAGATGCGGCCACCAGCTTCGAGCCTTGCGACCAGATCTCCCCATGTCAACATCACGTCAACATCAATGGCAAGGAGACGGTGCTGAAAGCGGACAATCAGATCTTGCTGGATCCACTCGGCAAGGTCTCGTTTGTGCTGTGACACAGGCAGCCTAGCCATGCCCCGTTGTAGTTCACCGATCGTAATAGCGCTCAGATATAACAGTTCGCTGTCATTGTCATTGACCCAGGCAATGACACGTTGATTCGGCTGTCGCGACATCAGTTCTGATACAACGCAGGTATCAAGCAGGTATTTCATAGTTCGATTGGGGGTCGGATTTCACTGATGTCGCGTTGAAGATCGAGATCTTCGCTTGCGATCGGAACAGTCTGAAAGAAATCAACGAGTGAAAGTTGTTCAGAGCGAAGTGCCTTGAACTGATCGTAGGAAAGAAGAACCGCCACTTCGATCCCACGCCGTGTGATGATCTGTGGCCCATCGGTGATTGCTTCACTAACGACTTCACTAAATTTGTTTTTGGCTTCCTGTAATTGCCAGCTTCGCATAACTCTAATTACCCCCTTACTTCATGGCTAGACTGTCTAGATTCTAGTTTGATTTTGTTGTATAGTCAACTATGATCCAGAAGATTTTCTGAACTCAAATATCCCCCAAACAGCCCCGCGGCTTGTTTTTCCCCTTGGATAGGGGCATAATAGGCTACAATCCTCTATCTGGACGGTTCGCAACCGTCCAGACTGCCTGCATAGCTGTTTGTGTTGTTCCTGAAATCACAGTACGCAGCAGGACACTTACGCTACATAAGTCTTCTCCGCCGATCTGCTGTGAATTTTGGATGAGAAATTAGCCACTTTGGAGGAAATCCGCGTCATTACGTCGGATTTATATACGTTTACTTTTCACACTTCATTGCACCGTTGCATGAGGAGCGAGCAAAATGAGCAATAACACGCTGACAATTACCGACAACCGCACCGGCCAGACCATCGAAGTTCCTATTGATCATGATACGATCAAGGCCATTGACCTGCGGAAGTTGAAAGTAGAAGCCGAAGACTTCGGCATGATGACCTACGACCCCGCTTACACCAATACGGCTTCTTGCAAGAGCAGCATCACCTACATCGACGGCGACAAAGGCATTCTGCAATACCGCGGTTACCCCATCGAACAGTTGGCGGAACAGAGCAGCTTTTTGGAAGTGGCCTACCTGTTGATCTTCGGCCACCTACCGAACAAAGACGAGCTTTCGCATTGGCAGTACAAGGTGATGCACCACACTTACATCCACGAAAATCTGACGGGTTTGATGCAGTCTTTTCGCTACGATGCGCACCCCATGGGCCTCTTGATCTCCTCTTTGGCGGCGCTTTCCACCTTCCACCCAGACGCCAAGAAGATCCACGATAAGGATCTCCGCCTCAAGAACATCTGGCGCATCCTCGGCAAGCTGCCCACGATGGCGGCGTTCGCCTATCGTCATCGCATTGGTCGCCCGTACAATTACCCCAACAACCAGTTGAGCTACACGGCAAACTTCATTTACATGCTCGATTACATGAATCAGAGCAACTACGAAGCAAACCCTGTACTGGCCAAGGCGTTAGACATTCTCTTTATCTTGCACGCCGATCACGAGCAGAACTGCTCCACGTCGGTGATGCGCAACATTGGATCGAGTCACGCCGATCCATACTGTGCCATGGCCGGCGCGGCGGCGGCGTTGTACGGTCCGTTGCATGGGGGGGCCAACGAAGAAGTGCTGCGCATGCTCACCGAAATCGGTGATGTGAAGAACATCCCCGCTTTCATCGAGCGGGTGAAGAAGCGCGAAGTGCTGCTGATGGGCTTCGGTCACCGTGTCTACAAGAACTACGATCCTCGCGCCACCATCATCAAGAAGGTGGCCTACGACGTCTTCGAGGTGACGGGCACCAATCCGCTGCTCGACATCGCCATCGAATTGGAGCGCATCGCCCTGGAAGACGAGTTCTTCATCTCACGCAAGCTCTACCCCAACGTCGACTTCTACAGCGGCATCATTTACCAGGCCATGGGCTTCCCGGTGGACATGTTCCCCGTGCTCTTTGCGCTAGGACGTGCCCCCGGCTGGCTGGCCCAATGGGTGGAGATGATCGAAGACTCCGATCAGCGCATTGCCCGCCCGCGTCAGATCTACACCGGCGCTGAAGAGCGCGACTACGTCCCGATAGATCAGCGGTAGCTTACAGGTTTTGGCAGAAAAAAGTGGCGTCACCTGATTGGGTGACGCCACTTTTTTTCTACCAACTTGTTGAATTCTTCGGCCTGATAAGCACTATCGACCACGTCCCCCCGCGCAAAGAGTTGACGGAAGCCACGCACGGCATCGGCGCGGGTGACGTCGCCGCCGTTGCCCCCTGCATTCCCGAGGACGCGCACAGCGTAATCGCCCAATTCTTGCACCACCCATTCGTAGCGGTAGTAGGCGAAGGCTATCCAATCAATCTCGATATCGGTTTTGTCGGCGCTGTAGCTGCGGAAAAAATGCGGATTGGCGGTGTATGATTCTGGGCCGCCATCAAGGAAGAACATCAAATCGCGTTCTTTGGGGGCGAAGAGGGGCTGATCCCAGTCGACGACGTGCAAGTGGCCGCGGGGATCAACGAGGACGTTGGCGGTGTGGATGTCGGTGTGGCAGAGGACGAGGGGCAAGTTGCGCGCAGCGGTGAGGCGTCCTAGTGCGGCGGCGCGGGCGCAGATGCGCTGGATTTCATCGGCACGGGCGCGCCAGGACGCGGCGAACGCCGCGGCGAGGGGATCAACGTACTCTTCGCGGGCGATGCGTTGCTGGATGGATTGCACGGCATCGAGCCAGGCGGGGACAAAGGATTCGGGCCGCACGTCGCCCAGCCCTGCCGATTGTGGCCCAAAGCCGTGGACTTGACGCAGGATCGCGCCCAAGGAGGTCCACTGTGGCTCGGAAAGGCCTGCGTCCATGCCGGTGCGACCTTCGACGAACGGGTAAAGCGTCAATACGAAGTTGGATACGGGTATCCACAGCAAACCGGTGAGGCTGGGCAGCGGTGCGACGACAGCCGTGATCCCCTGCTCGACGAGAAGGCGGGGGACGGTCAACGCCGGTTCGTAGACAGGTCCACGCCTGAGTTTGAGGAAGTAGCAGCGTCCGTCCTCAGCCGTGGCGCGGAAAGCCCACGCCGTGGCGTCGTTGCCGATGGGCAGGAAGGTCATCGCCGTCGACTGGATGGCGTAGTGTCGCGCCAGGGCTTCGGTTAGTTCATTGTCTGAGATATTGGGCGGTTCGATCATGAGATTTCAGAGGATTGTGGACACGGATTGGAAGGAACACAGATTTTTCGCATCGATCCGTGTTCCATCCAATCTGTGTCCACAAAAATTTCTACGGCACCAACACCGTCGATCCCGTTGTTTGCCGTCCTTCGAGCGCCTGGTGGGCCTGGGCCACCTCTTGGAGGGCGAAGCGTTGGTTGATGGCAACGGTGACAACGCCACGACGCAGGACGTCGAAGAGTTCGGCAGCGGAGGCGGCGAGGCGTTCGGGCGTTTCGATGTAGTCGAAGAGTTTGGGCCGCGTGGCGAAGAGCGATCCTTTGTTGGCGAGTTGCACCAATTCAAAGTTGCGAATCGGCCCTGAAGATTGGCCGAAGCTGACCCACAGCCCGCGCCGTTTCAGGCAGTCCAGCGACGCCGGGTAGGTGTCTTGCCCCACCGAGTCGTAGACGACGTCGACGCCCTGGCCGTTGGTGATCTCTTTGACGCGGGCGACGAAGTCTTCGCTGCGGTAGTTGATGACATGGGTGTAGCCGTGGGCTTTGGCCAGTTCAACTTTTTCGTCGGAACCGGCGGTGCCGATGATGGTTACGCCCAACGACGCCGCCCACTGCCCGGCGAGCAGACCCACACCGCCTGCGGCGGCATGGAAGAGGATCGTCTGCCCCGATTCTACGCGGAAGGTCTGCCGCAGCAGATATTGGACGGTCAACCCCTTGAGGGTGACAGCAGCGGCGGTGTCGTAGGCGATGTCATCGGGGAGGAGGGCCAGGTGGCGCTGGTCGATAATGCGTTCTTCGGCATAGCCCCCCGTGGGCGTGGTGTAGGTGACGCGGTCGCCCACTTGAACGCGGGTGACGGCGTCGCCCACGGCCACCACTTCGCCCGCGCCTTCGGAACCGGGGATCAACGGCGTCTGCGGCCAGGGATAGAGACCGGTGCGGTAGTAGGTGTCAATAAAGTTGATGCCGATTGCGTGGTTGCGCACACGCACTTCCGTCCCTTGTGGCGCGGGGACGCCCATGGTTTCGTAGTGCAGCACCGACGTGTCGCCGGGCTGGTGCATGACGACGGCGCGGGTCATGGTTTGTCCTCCTTTTTGGTCTCCGTTTGCACCAGAAACTGGGGATCGACAGGGACTTTGAAGGCGGTGGAGAGTGCGTTGGTCTCAAACGCCATACCCACCACAGCCAGCAACTCGGCGTACTGCTCCTTGGTCATGCCCTTGGCGAAGGCCGACGCTGTATGCGAGTGGATACAGTAATCGCAATTGTTGGCAATGGAGACGGCGATGTAGATCATCTCTTTCGTCAGGCTGTCCAGCGCGCCGGGACGCATCACCTCGGCCAGCGATTCCCACGTGCGCTTGAGTGTGTCGGGGTGATTGGCCAGCGCCTTCCAAAAGTTGTTGACATCTTGAACCTTGCGCGCCGCCTTGATGGCGTCGAAGACTTCTTTGGCTTCGGGTGACGCATCTGCGTATTCGATCAGTGGAACGGTTGGCATGGAATCACCTTTTTCACACTGTCTCCGACGCGGATGGCGCCGCCCTGCACAACCTTGGCATTGATGCCGCGCAGGTGCAGTTGTTTGCCCACAGGCGAGTTGACGAATTTCATAGCGTCCAGGCCGAAGCGGGCCACGAATTTCTTGCAGCCGTTGTGGGGCAGCGCCGAGACTTCGACGACGGCGTCGCCGATGGCAAGGCGGGTACCTGGGGGGATGTTCTCTTCGCTCAAATCGAAGTCGACGTAGAGCTGGTCGCCTGCCAGGGGCCAGCGTTCTTTGTCCTGGGCCACAAGTTGGGCGGCGCGGGCGTTCATGAGCGTAATCTGGGCGTCGGGATTAGCAGATCCATCGGGCATTGACGAACTGCCGCGATCGCGCCAGTTGTCGCCTACCAGCCCGTCAACGATGTCAAGGTTGCCGGTTTGGATCAGCTCACGCTCTTCCACAGCGGGGCGGCGCACGATCATCTGTAGCTCGCCGCCGTCCTTGGGCGCATAGTGGACTTCAACCAACCCGGCTTCCAGTTCTTCGGTGGTGAGGTGTTTGATGGTGAGGGTCATGGTGTCTCCTTTCGGGATTGGTGGCGGAGGACGGAAATACCCCCGAATTATAGCAGATGGTTTGAGAGCCGACGATTTGTGCTAAACTATCTCTACCGCAACGCCCCACAAGTTATCTAGTGATTGGGGATTGGTGACTGGGCCAGAACGGCTCTGGCCCAGTCACCAATCCCCAATCACAAATCACCTTATCCCCAACAAGGAGAATTCGATGAAGATCACGCGCATTGAACAGTTCTTTCCGCGCCCGCGTGTGCGGCTGGTGAAGATCAGCACAGACGCCGGCATCGACGGCTGGGGCGAAACCACACTGGAAGGCAAGCCCAAAAGTGTGGTGGCCGCCGTTGAAGAGTTGGCCGAGTATCTGATCGGCAAAGATCCCCTGCGTATTGAGCACCACTGGCAGCATATCTACCGCTCGGCCTTCTTCCGTGGCGGCAATGTGCTGATGACGGCGCTTTCGGGCCTCGATCAGGCGCTGTGGGACATTGCGGGCAAGTTCTACAATGCGCCCGTCTACCAATTGTTGGGCGGTGCGGTGCGGGATCGGATTCGTGTCTATGCGCATTGGGGCATCGGTGATCTCAGCGACGAGACGCTGTCTGCGGCGCGCGCCCGTTTGGATCGTCTACAAGCGCAGGGGATCACGGCCTTCAAATCGGGGCCGGGCGGCAAGTGGCGCGGCCATGAAGCGCCGTCGGTCATCGATGCCTTTGTACAGCGCACCTACGCCATGCGCGAGTGGGTGGGTATGGATGTGGAATTGGGTTTCGATTTCCACGGCAAGTTCACCCCGGCGCTGGCCATTGAAATCTGCCACGAAATGAAGGGGATGCGCCCCATGTTCGTGGAAGAGCCGGTGCCGCAAGAGAACATCGACGCGCTCAAACTTGTATCCGATCATGTCCCATTTCCGATTGCCACCGGTGAACGCTTCCTCACACGCTGGGGATTCCGCGAAGTCTGCGAAAAGCACGCCGCCGCCTATCTTCAGCCCGATGCGTCACATGTAGGTGGTATCAGCGAACTTAAAAAAGTGGCGAACCTGGCCGAGATCTACTACATGCACATCGCGCCCCACTGCGCGATTGGTCCTGTGGCGCTGGCGGCCTGTTTACAGGTAGACGCCGCCATCCCTAACTTTTTGATCCAGGAACATGTGGATCACAGCATCGGTGAGGGCATCCTTGTAAAGCCGTGGCAGGTGGTGGATGGCTACATCGAACTGCCCACTACGCCGGGCCTGGGTATCGAAGTAGACGAAGACGCCGTGCGCGTGGAATCGTCCTATGTGGAGGAGTTGGGTGGCGAGTTTTATCATCCATCGGATAACAGTGTGGTGGATTGGTAAAACAGTTTGCGCACACGCGCGGCGCGTGATAGACTGGATCAGGCATCTCAATTCCACCGTAGGACAGCCACGACTTCATGCAAACTACCTGTTTTCGGTGCGGTTCTTTTGTCGATGTGAACCCGCCCCACTTCCGCTGCCTCAACTGCGACGCCGACCTGAGCGAGTCCGTACACGCTGAAGCCGGTCCGATTTTTTTACCCGAAGATGAAGTTCAAGGGTATTACGATCGCGCCGCAGAATTGGCGCTGGCCGGCGACTATGCAGACGCCATCGGTGTCATCGAACGAGGATTGGAGTGGGTCAACGCTTCGGAATTGCACCTACTGGCCGCCATCATCCATCGCAAGCAACACGCCTACGATCACATGCGCCGCCACGTGGCCGCCATTCCCGTAGACGATAGCCTGCGCGCCGAAGGGGAATGGCTGCTGCGTGCCCATCAGGAACAGCAACGTGCGCTACGTCAGGCTGCCCAGGCGGGCAAATCAGCCGCCAATACAGTGCCGATTGATCCGGCCGTGCGCCCCGTCAACCGCGCCGACCGTTTCTTACTTGATGAATTCGGTGAGGAACGTCCTCGGCGGCAGTGGTTTGGTTGGGCCTGGGCACTGCCTGTGCTGGCTGTCTTTGCCCTGTTGATCTGGTGGCAGGCACCGATCCTCAACCGTTACCTCGAATTGGACACACTGTTAAACCAGACGCTGAATCTACCCAGCGCCCAGCGCGAGGACATCACCGAAAGTGGCAACGCGCCGCAGGTCGAGGAACCGTCCTTCGGGCCGACGCCGCTGTTGACGCCGACGCCGCAGGCCACGGCACTGCCTACTGTCACGCCGCTGCCCAATGTCGTCGAAACAGCACCTACCGAGTTGCCGCCGCCACCCGAACCCGTCGCCGCCGTCGAAGCGCTGGCCACCGTGCCCACCTTCGATTTAGCGATCTACTTGCGCCTGCGCAATCGCCCGGATCTGGCCGACCTCAACGTCATCGCCCGTCTTCAGGAGCGTACGCTGATCCTGCAAGGCACGGTCACCTCAAACCAGATCCGATCCGATCTACTAACCCTGGCCGATACACTGCCTAACGTAGACGAAGTTAACGGCATCGACCTGCTCCTTCGCCTGCCCGCGACCCACACGGTGCAGGAAGATGACACGCTGTGGAACATCGCCGTCGAATACTACGGCGAAGGGGTGCGTTGGCAGGAAATCCTTGACGCCAACCGTGAAATCCTCGGCACTGACGGTGCGCTCCTTGCACCAGGCCAGGTGTTGACCTTACCGCCTTTTTGAGATGACAGGGTGAAGGGGTGACAAGGTGACCGCGTTGTCACCTTGTCACCCCTTCACCCCCTCACCTTGTCACCCATTCAAACCCATCCTATGCCGCCGAAACCCAAACGCAAAACCACCCTCAAACGTCCTCGTGGCGACCGCCGACCTGATTGGTGGATCGCCATCATCAATCGCATGGACCTGGCCGGCCACCTTGCAGAGCGCCTCGAAGGCCGCTGGCAACGTTGGTGGGGACCGGCGATTATGCTCACGTTCCCGATTCTATTGCTGATTTTGGCATTCATTGTTACTGCACTGCGGTGAAGAGGTGACAAGGTGAGGGGGTGACACCCCTCACCTCTTCACCTTGTCACCTCTTCACCTTGTCACCCCATCACCCCACCATCTTCAAAAAGGATACCCACCATGCAGATCACGGACATCAAATGCTACGTGCTTGAATCTGTGGCACAGCCGCCGCGCTTTCGCTGGCGCACAGGGCTGCCCCTGGGCGACGGCACGCCGCCGGGCGAACCCACCTATCACGCTGTGGTCAAAGTGGAGACGGACGAAGGCATTGTCGGCTGCGCCCACGCCGGGCGGGGCTACATGGTTGCCGACATTGTGCGCCGCCGCCTCAAGCCGCTCATCGGCTTCGATCCGCTGATGACGGAGCAACTCTGGCATCGCATCTGGGAGATCGACCGCATTGAGGAGTTGCAGGTCCACGTGCTGGGGATGCTCGACATCGCCTGCTGGGACATCAAATCGCGCAAGGCCGGCCTACCGCTCTACAAACTGCTGGGCGGCTACGATCCCAAAGTGCCGGCCTATGCCTCCACCGTCACCTGGGATACGATGGACGAGTACGAACGCTACATCAAAGAGAGCCGCGATGTGGGTTTCAAAGCGTTCAAACTCCACGCCTGGGGCGACGCAAAAGAAGACGCAAAACTCAGCCGCAACCTGCGCAAGTGGGTGGGCGACGACGCCGATCTCATGTTCGACGGCTCCGCCGGGTGGGATTACACCACGTCGCTCTGGTTTGGCCGCGTGCTCGAAGAGGTGGACTTCCTCTGGTACGAGGAACCGATGCGCGAGTTCGACATCCCCAGCTACGCCGAACTCTGCCGCGCCCTCGACATCCCCGTGTTGGCCGCGGAGACATCCGACGGCGTCCACTGGAACGCGGCGACGTGGATCCAATACCGCGCCCTCGACATGATCCGCACCAGCGCCGGCTTCAAAGGCGGCGTCACCGGCGCCATCAAAGTGGCGCACCTGGCCGAATCTTTCGGCATGCGGGCGCAGGTCCACGGCATGGGCTACGCCAACCTGCACATCTGCGCCGCCATCCCCAACAACGACTACTACGAACAACTGGTCATCGACAGCGAGCAGATCCAGGGTCTCACCGATCTAGGACCGCTCAGCGTCGTCGACGGCTACGTCATTGCGCCGGAGGAACCGGGCATCGAACCCCATCCAGATTGGGCGGAGATCGAAAAACGGGCGATCTTGACGGTCTAACCAAGAAATGAACGAAGAATAAAGATTGGGTTGAGCCGGTCGTTGCCCCATTGGGAAGGATCGTGTCAACCCATTCTTTATTCTTCATTCATTCGTAACCTGAGGGGAAAGTTATGCAGTTGATTCGTCCATACCGACCGGCAGACCAGAACGACGCGATCCGCATCTGGGGTGAAATTGGCTGGTCGAGAAACACACTCGAAGATCCACTGCGCATTCAGACCACAGTTGCCGCCGGCAGCGCCATGGTCGGCCTGATAGACGACTCGATTGAGTGTTTCGTCGTCATCGCGCCTGGCATGATTCGTTACCAGGATGAAGCGTTGCGCTTTGGCTGCATTGCCTCCGTCTCCACAGGACGGGTTGCCCGTAAGCAGGGGATCGCCGCGCGCACAACGGCGGCAGCGGTGGCGCAAGTTGCAGCAGAAGGCGCCCATGTAGCCGGCCTCACCACCTTTGAGCTGGGCTACTACAACCGGTTTGGCTTTGGCACAGGCAACTATCTACACCAGGTCACCTTTGATCCGGCGTTGTTGGTTGTGCCCGAAAACCGTCGCATGCCTTTGCGCCTGGGCCATGACGATTGGCGCCAGATCCACGCTTCACGGCTACGGCGCATTCACCAGCATGGCTACTGCGATCTGCTCAACCCCGAAGCAACGCGCATCGCGATGTTCGATTCAGCGCCATCTTTTGGCCTGGGTTACCGCGACGAACAAGGAGAATTGACGCACCATATCTGGATCGCAGCAGAAAGTATGCGCTCTGGGCCCTACCAGATCCGCTGGATGTCCTACCGCAACCGCGCCGAGTTTCTCGAACTCATGGGCCTGTTGCGCAACCTGGGCGATCAGGTCCACGCCGTGCGCATCTGGGAACCGCCGACACTGCGCCTGCTCGATCTCGTCCAATCACCACGGCGAGCGAACCGGCTCACCAAAGACGGCGCTTTTGCCAGCGGGGTGGAAGCCCACGCCTACTGGCAGATGCGTATCCTCGATCTCGTGGGCTGCCTGCAGAAGACAGTCCTCAGCGGCGGCGAACTCGACTTCAACCTGCACCTCACCGATCCCATCGAACGCTTCCTGCCCGAGGACGCGTCCTGGCGCGGGGTTGGTGGGCGCTATCGTGTCCACCTGGGCGCGCCCAGTTACGCCGAGCCGGGGGAAGGGCCCGATCTGCCGCTGCTCACAGCGTCGGTAGGCGCCTTCACCCGACTGTGGCTAGGCGTCCTCCCTGCCAGTGGACTTGTCCTCACCGACGAACTAACCGGTCCCCCCGAGTTAATCGACGCGCTGGATCGGCTTATCCGCCTGCCCGTCCCTACCCCCGATTGGATGTTCTAAGCGGCACATGACGCCTGATATGACGAAAGACAGACGACGGTGTGACTTTTCCGCGATAGGATCGTAATGAGTAATGCGTAATGGGTCAACAATCTGAATTCCCAATTGGCGAGTCACTTTGTCAACGAATTACACATTACGAATTACGCATTACACCCATCGTGAAATCGCACCATACCGTCCTATCAGGAGGTCCCTATGTCCACTTCTCTGGCTCCGGTTGCACCACGTGAGCGCATCGATGTGATTGACATGTTGCGCGGCTTTGCCATCTTCGGCATTTTGGTCGTCAACACTTTCTACTTCTTTAATCCCTGGTACGCGCCACAGTTGACGGAAGCCTCGTCCGCTGCCGATGAAGTGGCACACTTTGTGATCTACTTCTTCTTCGTGTCGAAGTTCTACACCCTCTTTTCGTTTCTCTTTGGGTTGGGTATGTTCATACAGATGAGCCGAGCCGAGGAAAAAGGCGCGCCGTTTGTGCCGACGTATCTGCGCCGGTTGTTCTTTCTGGCGCTCTTTGGGCTGGCGCATGGTGTGCTGCTGTGGGTGGGCGATATCCTCTTCGTCTACGCGGTGACGGGCGTGATCCTGCTCTGGCTCTTCCGCAAGCGTTCGCCGCGCACGTTGCTGGTGTGGGCAATGATTCTGATTGCGGTTCCGGTCCTCTTTATTGGGGTGTCGGCTGGGGCTCTGGAGTTTGCCCGCATGGCGCCGCCTGAGTCCGGCGTCTACGAACAGATCGAGGCCGAATTTGCGGTTTCCGCCGCTCAACTCGAAGCCGATACCGCCGAAGATTACGTGATCTACGGCACGGGCAACTTCTTCGAAGTCACCGCTGAACGTTGGCGCGACTTCTCCGGTCTCCTCATGGTGGTGGGCTGGTTCATGTTGCCGTCGGTACTGGCCATGTTCCTCATCGGTTTGCGCGCCGGGAAGCGAGGCTGGTTCACAAACCAGGATGAACACCGCACCACCTTCCGCCGACTGCTGATGTGGGCGCTGCCGCTCGGACTGGTGATGAATTTCTACGTGGCCATCACCGGCTTCAGCCAGAATCAGTTGGGCGTGGAGCTATTCGGCTGGGAGACGGCGCTACAGGTGGCAGCGCTGAACATTGGTAGCGTGCTGCTCTCTATGTCCTACGTGGCGGGGATTGTATTGCTCAGCCAAACCGAGCGCGGACAGCGCGTCCTTGCGCCGCTGGCCCCCGTCGGGCGCATGGCGTTGAGCAACTACCTGATGCACTCCATTGTCATGACGACGCTGGCCTACGGCTATGGCTTTGGTCTCTTCGGGCAGGTGGGGCTCGCGCTGGGGTTTGTCCTGGCGGTGGTGCTCTACGCCGTGCAGATACCGCTCAGCCGCTGGTGGCTTAGCCGCTTCCGCTTTGGCCCGTTCGAGTGGATCTGGCGTACACTCACGTACATGCGGTTGCAACCGATGAAGACGAAGGAGAAGTTGGCGGCGTAGGTTGTTTGTTGAGTGGCAGGCGTAATACGTAATTGGTTGACGATGTGAATTCCCAATTGGCGTAACATTTTATTAACGAATTACGCATGTAACTGTACAGGTCATGTAGGGGTTTGCGTGGGGCGGAAGCAGATGGCGCGTCATTGGCGAGTGATCCTTCCGCCCCACGCAAACCCCTACGGTACGTGGCTGTATAGTTACTTACGCATTACGTATTCTCTTCTCAGGAGGCTCCATGCAAGATCGTTTCACCAAATGGCTGCTTTTCGCCCCACTGGGGCTGACGTTGATCGGGCTGGGCATGTCGGTGACCACTGACGCGACGCTGCGCAAAGGCGCGGGTAAGTCGTGGTTCTGGCAGGGGACGCTGGGGCTATGCATCCTCAACGCGGGGATTGCCGTCTTCGGCGACGCGGTGAAAGAGCGGGCGCTGTTGGATTGGGAACAGCGAGAGTAGGTTGGGGATAAAAGAGATTGGGGATTAAGAGATTAGGCAAATGGACTGCTCCAATCGCCTAATCTCTTAATCCCCCTAATGTCTGCGACTTCATTACGCTTCGTCCAGGCCTAATGATTCCTTGACAGCCTGTAGCGTGTGCCGGCTTTGCGTTTCGTACTTCACCTTCTGGGCGTGCAGGTAGTCCAGATAGTCCTCAAGTTTCTCCTCATCTTCCAGCAGATCGCGAATTTGCAGGTAATCCTCGTAGGGGATTACAGCAAACTTCGCTTCTTCATCTTCATGGATGATCTGAACTTTGTCTAGCATCTTACCATCTCCGATACGCTTGAGCGCGTGTTCGTATGTCAATCACATCTATCACACGGAACGCATCATCTCTATCGAAAAGCACACGATAGTCGCCAACGCGGAGACGATAGGTGACACCTGCATCGTTCAAGCGTTTGACATTTACCATCTGCAATGGCGCAGATGCAAGCTGCTCAATCTTAGCAACGATGCGTTTCTGATCGTTTTTCGGAAACCGTTGCAGGCTTTTGGCCGCAGTATCGGTAAACGCTATCGAATACGGTGGTTCATCTTCGCTCATGCTGAATACTTCAACTGTTCATGCTGGTTGATATTCAACTGTGATTATACTGCATGATTTTGGACAAACCAAGCGTTATCTTATCCAATCCTCTCAAGCACCCCTGCCGCGCCCATGCCGCCGCCGATGCACATGGTGACGAGGCCGATCTGCTTGTCCTGGCGCTGGAGTTCGTGGAGCATCTGCACGGTGAGCTTGGCCCCGGTGGCGCCTAACGGATGTCCTAGCGCGATGGCGCCGCCGTTGACATTGACTTTGTCTTCGTCGAAGCCCAGCGTCTGAATCACGGCCAACGCCTGGGCGGCAAAGGCTTCGTTGAGTTCGATCAGATCCACGTCGGCCAGGGTGAGGCCGGCCAGTTTCAGCGCCTTAGGCACCGCTTCCACAGGACCAATCCCCATCATTTCCGGCGGCACGCCGCCCACAGCGAAGCTGCGGAAGCGCGCCAGCGGTGTCAGCCCCTTCGCTTTGGCCCTCTCCTCCGACATGATCAGCACCGCCGCCGCGCCGTCGCTGGTCTGGCTGCTGTTGCCCGCGGTGATTGTCCCCTTGACGTGGAAGACAGCGCGCAACTTGCCCAACGCATCCACCGATGTGTCGCGACGGATGCCTTCGTCTTTGGCGAAAACGGTGGACATTTCCTGGGTGCTGCTGCCTTCACCAAGTTTGACATGCACATCCAATGGCGTAATCTCGGCGTCGAACTTGCCGCTGTCCTGGGCGGCGGCGGCGCGCTGGTGGCTGCGCAACGAGAAGGCGTCCTGTTCTTCGCGGGGGACTTCGTACTTCTGTGCCACATTTTCGGCGGTCAGCCCCATGCCCAGGTAGATGGCGGGGTACTCCAGCGCCAGGTCGGGGTGGGCCATGAATTTGTTGCTGCTCATGGGCACACGGGACATGCTCTCCACGCCCCCGGCAATGATGACATCGCCCATGCCCGCCATGATCTGCTGCGCGGCCAGGGCAATGGTCTGCAAACCGCTGGAGCAGAAACGGTTCACCGTCTGCCCCGGCACGGTGACGGGCAACCCGGCGCGCAACGCGGCGATGCGGGCCACGTTCATGCCCTGCTCGGCTTCGGGCATGGCACAGCCCAGGATCACGTCCTCGATTTCGGCGGCGTCCACGCCTTCGGCGCGTGCCAGCGCGGCTTTGATCACAGCGGCGGCCATGTCCTCGGGGCGGGTGGCGCGTAGCGTTCCTCGTGGCGCTTTACCGACGGCAGTACGTGCCGCGGAGACGATTACAGCGTTCATGTGTGGTTCCTTTCGCTCTTAACAACCCACTTTTTCAGTGGTACAATGTTTAACAGTTTCGTGCAGGATTATTGTTTCCGAAAGTGGACGGGGAAAATGGCGACCACAGCAGAGACTCGCTATCGTTATATCGAAATCGATGACAAGGGACGGCCGATCATCGCTGGATCACGTTTCAAAGTTGCGTTGTTGATCTCGTTCTGGCAGGCCAGTAACGCCACGCCCGCTCAACTGCACGAACAATTTCCAATCCTCTCACTGGCGCAGATCCATTCCGCCTTTGCCTACTACTGGGATCACAAGGACGAAATCGAGCAAGCCATTGCCGCGTCCGACCAGTTAGAAGATGAATTGCGCCGTATCGTGTCCTCCCCCCCGTCACTTGACAAATTTCTACAACGAAAAACACAGCTACAAGGGTAGATTCACGTGCCTGTCGGCCTCTATATGGACGTAAACGTCCACGGACAGATTACCGTTCAGCTACGCCGACGTGGCGTTGACGTCGTCACTGCGCAGGAAGACGACATGCGCACGGCGGATGATGTTGCCCTGCTCGATCGTGCCACCGCACTGGGACGCGTCCTGGTTTCTGCAGACAAGGACTTCCTCGCCGAAACAGTGGTGCGACAACGGCGACAGATCCCCTTCCCCGGCCTCTTTCACATCTCGGGCAAGTCACTTCCAGTTGGTCAACTCATCGCAGATATGGAGTTGCTGGTGAGTGCCGGTACACCAGAAGACTTCGTCAACCAGATCTACTTCTTGCCCCTGTAGTTCCCCTCACTTCGTGTCGAGTTAAACCCATACCGATAGATAGACAGCGGAGGGAGCATTCTCAAATGCGACTGGGACGGCATCTGAGGATGCCTACTCCGCATCCATCAATCGAGCGGACAGTACATTAGTTCCGGAGAGGCTTTCCAGATTGAAGCATCGCCCAGATCCGCTCTTGTGTCTTCGTTTCACCACAAAGACTCAGAAACGCCTCCCGCTCCAGATCCAGGAAATATTGCTCGTCCATCCACGTGGGCTGGCTCAGTTCCCCCCCGCACAGGACGCATGCCAGCTTGTCGGCGATCTTGGCGTCGTGGTTGCTGATGAAGCCGCCCTGGCGCATGGAATAGATGCCGATGCGCAGGTTGGCCAGCATGTCCTTGCCGGCGGCGTAGACATTGCCGGTGACTGTGGGCGCGGTGTACCCGCTGTGCGCCATGTGCAGCACTTCGTCCCTGGCCTCGGCCAGCAGATGTTCCAGGTTCATCACAATGCGGTCGTTCGGGCCCAGGAAGCCCAGGGATCGCGCCTGTTCCGCCGATTCCCCCACTTTAGCGAAGCCGATGGTCTCGAAGATCTGCTGCAAGAAGGGGCTGGGGTAGACGTTCTCGGCGTGCATGTGCGGGCTGAGGTTGCGGCGGATCATCTCCTTGCAGCCGCCCCCCGCCGGGACGACGCCCACGCCGAACTCAACCAGCCCCATGTACGTTTCGGCATGCGCCACGATGCGATCCGCGCCCATGGAGACTTCGCAGCCACCACCCAACGCCAGTCGATAGGGTGCAGCCACCACCGGTTTGGGCGCAGTGCGCATGGACATAATCGCGCCTTGCAGCCCACGGATCGCGCCGTCCAACTGCTGCCACTGCCCCGACTGCGCCAACATGCCGATGAGGAAGAGGTTGGCCCCGGCGCAGAAGTTGCCCCCCTGGTTGCCGATGACCAATCCCGTAGCGTCGCCGTGAAGACGGTCGATGGCTTCGTTCATGATTTCGGCGATTTCGAGATCGAGGGCGTTCATTTTGGTGTGGAATTCGAGGAGCAGCACGCCGTCGCCCATGTCTACGAGGGACGCGCTGTCGTTCTCGTTCACCACACCGCGGAGACGCTTGAGATCGGCGATGCGCACCGTTTTGGGATCGCTGGTGGCCGATTCGTAGTTGCCTGAAGCCGGGTTGTAGGCCATCCTTTCGCCGTCGCGGTAGGTGTAAAATGCGTCCTTGCCTGCTTTGAGCATAGCCCGCACCCAGGGCGCGGCCGACATGCCTTCGCCCTCCATCCGATCCAGGGTGGCGGCGACACCCAGCAGATCCCACGTTTCAAATGGCCCCAACTCCCAGCCGAAGCCCCACTTCATAGCGTTGTCGATGTCGACGATGCTGTCCGCGATTTCGGGGACACGCTTCGACGCGTACGAAAGGGTGCGCGCCAGCGTGTGCCAGATCAGATCGCCCGCCTCGTCGTCGGCGCGGGTGAGACGGCGCAACCGTTCAGGCAGGGGATCGTCCTTGACTTCGCCCACGCTGGCCCAACGCGGCTTCGCTGGGGCGACATAGTCAATCTCGCCACCGGCGGCAGCTTGTAGATCCAGTCCCCAAAATTCTTTGCCTTTGTCGGTGGGCACAGTTTTGTAGAAACCCTGGCCGGTTTTGCTGCCCAGCAGGTTGTTCTTGGTGAGCAATTCCAGCACAGACATGCCGTACTTGCCGCGCAGGAGCTCCCGATCCTCATCGTTGGGGACCATGCCGTAGAGGTTTTCGCCGACTATGCCCATCACGTCGATGCCCACCACGTCGCCCAGGCGGAAGGTGCCTGTCTTGGGCCGCCCGATTAGGGGACCGGTGAGCCTGTCCACTTCTTCGACGGTGTAGCCGTTCTCCACGGCAAATTCCATCAAATCGCTCTGGATGATGCTGAACATGCGGTTGGCCACAAAGTTGGGCGTGTCTTTGGCGATGACGACGCCCTTGCCCAACCGTGTTTCGGCGAAACGCTTCATGCGCTGCACCAGCGCCGGATCAGTGTCGGCGGTGGGGATGATTTCGAGCAGATGCAGGTAGCGGGGCGGGTTGAAGAAATGTGTGCCCATGAAGCGGCGCTTGAAATCGTCGCCGCGCCCTCGGTTGATCAGGTGGACGGGAATGCCCGATGTGTTGGTGCTGATCACCGCATGCGCGGGGACAATTGCCTCCAGCCGCTCCATGAGCCGCTGTTTCGGCCCAGGACGTTCGACGATCACCTCGATGATCCAGTCGCTCTGCTGGACGGCGGCGTCGAGATCGTCTTCGAGGTTGCCGGTGGTGATCAACCTGGCTTTGTCCTCGGAAAAGAGGTTGGCGGGCTTGCTCTTAACCATACGCTCAAAACCGCCCTGTACAATGCGATTGCGCACACGGCGGTCGTCCAGCGTCAGCCCCTTGGCCGCTTCCTCGTCGGTGAGCGATTCGGGGACGACATCGAGCAAGTGGACGCTGACGCCGGCATTTGCCAGATGACCGGCAATCGCCGCGCCCATTGTGCCCGCCCCAATCACGGTGACATGGTTGATGTCTGACATAGCAGATTTTCTCCTTTGCGTGATAGTCCTTCAGATGCGTCGCACCTGATCCACGTCTACAGGTAGTCAAAACGCGGCCCCAGCCAGAGCAGAGGCGCGTTGTCGATACAATCAGTGGGCGTAAGAAAGATAAACGCGGAGTGTTGCGAAGCAGTTGTGGGGGGATTAAGCGTTGGAGCGCAAAGCGTTGGAGCGTTGGAGCGCAAAGCGTTAGAGCGCAAAGCGTTAGAGCGCAAAACGTTGGAACGCAAAACGTTGGAACGCAAAACGTTGGAACGCAAAACGTTGGAGCGCAAAACGTTGGAACGCAAAACGTTGGAACGCAAAACGTTGGAACGCAAAACGTTGGAACGCAAAACGTTGGAACGCAAAACGTTGGAACGCAAAACGTTGGAACGCAAAACGTTGGAACGCAAAACGTTGGAAC